>NZ_KQ961029.1:0-281674 GCF_001562555.1 Agrobacterium bohemicum | reverse complement strand
GTCAGGCTCATAACCTGAAGGCCGCAGGTTCAAATCCTGCCCCCGCAACCAAAAATTCCCAAAAGCCAAATAAAGCCCAATCACGTGGCTTTCTGTGTTCATGACTACCGGATTGATCAGTGCGGCATATGAGGTCTTCCAGAAAAGGTCCGCTCGCTGAGAAAATCCGGACCCCTCTTGCCAAATGCAAACGTCACGATCATCACTTTCTTATCCTGCACCAACACACGAGCAAAAAAGACTGGCCATGCGATTGATCAAAGTCATCCAGAACGTTCTGGAAAGGCGACAACGTTGGTTCAAGAAGTAACCCAATCCCGACCCGGGGCGGCTCGTGTGTGCATCGGCGAAACCTGGGCCACTATAAATATGGCCCGTACTCATGGGCTATACCGCAAAGCGAGCAGTTGCGGATGGGTTTTTCTCACGGTTGTCGCAAGACGACGACAGTGGTTGCCGGCCGACGCAATACGGGAATGGTCGCGCCACTTGTTATCGACGCATCGATCAACGGTGAATTGTTCAAGTCGTATGTCGCTCAGGTTCTGGCTCCGACATTGAAGCCGGGTGACGTCATCATCCTCGATAATCTGTCCAGCAGCAAACAATCGAGAGCAAGCAATTGATCGAAGCGGTCAGCGCGAGGATGATATTCCTTCCGTGCTACAACCCGGATTTCAATCCCATTGAGAATAGAGTTTTTCAAGCTTAGAGCTCTCCTGCGAAAAGCAGCCGAGAGAACAGTCACCGGGCCGGGCGATCACACGAGCGTTTCGGTTTATTCGTCCAGTGTTTGAAGGAGAGTTTGTAGCGACAAGCGTATGCCGCTGCCCTGTTCGGCGCGAAATTTTGCAACGTCTATATCGCAGCAGCCGATCTGATGGTGATGGTATTGAAATGCTACGGCGCTGATAATTATGCCTGATCTCAGCTCAACCTGATACCGAGTTCCGTTCGCACTTTTTTGGTCAATCCACACGCTACCAACTCATAAGACCGGCGGACATAGTGTTCTACCTCCATTGGCTCTAGCGGAGCATCATCGGAAATGGAAATCCATTTGCGCTTCGCAAAATAGGGTGCCTGACTTACTCCATGCATTTGGGTGAGAATTTCGAAGCTTTCTTCAGAGCATTTAACGACGAGACGCCAGTTCTCTCGCTCTCCTAGAACTGCGAATACCTTCCCTCCGACTTTGGCAACATGAGAATCCCATTGGTCGACAAAACTGACGCCCGGCCATTTTTCCAAGATCAAATCGAAATTTTGACGGTCGAACAGGCTCATGAGATTTTTTCCGCGATCAATGCTGCAAGGTTTCTTGCCACTTCATGTTTGTCGAGATCTGGCCAGATGTCTGTTCCGGTTCTGGAAATAATCTTCACTCTGTTCCTGTCACCGCCCATTACGCCACTGGCGGTGGACACGTCGTTGGCTACGATGATATCTGCACCCTTTCTTTCCAGCTTTAAGCGTCCATTTTTTTCAATATCCTGTGTTTCTGCCGCGAAGCCGATGACGATATTCGGCCTGTTTGCGTGATGACCGACGATTTTGAGAATATCGGGATTTTCCGTCAATTGCAGAGCCATGGGTTGGTTCATGGACTGTTTTTTAATCTTCTGATCCACAGATGTTGTCGTACGCCAATCGGCAACTGCTGCGACCATCACAGCAATGTCGGCAGGCAAATGTGACAAGACGGCGTCAAGCATTTCTTCGGCGCGCTCAACATGGATGGTCGCAACTTGTTGAGGATCATCTATCGCCACCGGGCCGGATATGAGTGTTACATTTGCACCGAGCTCGGCTAATGCTACCGCGATAGCATGGCCTTGCTTGCCTGAAGAGCGGTTGGCAATGTAGCGCACTGGGTCGATCGGCTCATAAGTGGGGCCGGAGGTAACGATGGCTTTTTTCCCCGCTAGCGGTTTGGGTCTGTCATCCAGCACTCTTTCGGCGGCCTCAACGATCTGCAGCGGCTCTCCCATGCGGCCAAGGCCAGCCTCCCCCTTTTCAGCCATCTCACCCGCCATGGGCCCGGTGAAGTGGACACCATCGGCTTTTAGCGTTTCAGTATTGCGTTTTGTCGCTTTTGCGGCCCACATTTTGGGGTTCATCGCAGGGGCAACCAGTACCGGGCGGTCCGTCGCAAGCAGGACTGTCGAAGCCAGATCGTTTGCCAATCCGTTTGCCATTTTTGCCATCAGATCGGCGGTCGCGGGCGCGACGATCACCAGATCACAATCTCGCGCCAATCTGATATGACCGACATCCTGCTCATCCTGCCGTGAAAACAAATCTGTGAAGACATGGGTGGCGGACAGAGCGCCGACGGCGAGTGGAGTGATAAATTCCTTTGCGCTCTCCGTCATCACCGGGGTGACCTTCGCGCCACGCTCTCTCAGGCGCCTGATAAGATCGAGACTCTTGTAGGCCGCGATGCCGCCGGAAATGATAAGGAGGATGTGTTTGCCTGAAAGTACCATAATGCCGGTCCGTTTCCCGTTTGAGGGCGAACCTAAGCCCTTGGCTTTCAAAGTGCAATCTCGCTATAGCTAAAGCGCTTAGCCAACACGCCCTTGTATGATGGGGGGTACTGTGACTGGGACAGGCGACATTGAGAATGCATTTAAAACGGTAACGATCGCGCGCTCGGCGTCCTGTTCTGTCGCGGCATGGACGATGGCCATTGGCTGGCCTTTTTCCACACGCTCTCCCAAGGGCAGAATGTCAGAAATACCGACCCTATGATCGATTACATCCTTCGGAAGACGTCTTCCACCGCCGAGCTCGACAATGGCCATGCCGATGTCTCGGGTTTGACAGGATGAAAGCCACCCTGTGACTGGAGCTGGAACAGGCAAGATGTGAGGCGCGCGTTGAATATACTGGCCAGGCTTTTCGACGAAATCCTTCGGCCCACCAAGAATGGCGACCATACGGCCGAAGTGCTCTATTGCCGCCCCGCTTGCCAGCGCATGCCGAACTTTTCTTTCGGCATCAACCAGATTTGAAACGACATCAGACTGAACCAGCATGTCGGCTGCGAAGGCGAGAACCAGTGTTTCGATGCGTGTACCACCCTTTTTGCCATCGAGAAAATCAAGGCAATGAATGATTTCCAGTGCGTTTCCGGCTGCATCTGCCAATGGTTGATTCATATCTGTCAGCAGAGCCGATGTTTGCACGCCCGCACCATTGGCCACATCCACCAATGAACGGGCCAGCATCTCGGCGTCCTCGGTGCTCTGCATAAATGCGCCATTGCCGAATTTGACATCCAGAACCAATGTCTCAAGTCCCGCAGCTAGCTTCTTCGACAGGATGGAGGCTGTGATCAATGGGACTGAATCGACGGTCGCCGTTACATCGCGAATGGCATAGAGACGCTTGTCGGCGGGAGCGAGATCGCCCGTCTGGCCGATAATGGCGCAGCCGACCTCAGCGACTGCGCGGCGAAACAACGTTTCGTCGGGCATAACGTTGTAGCCGGGAATCGCTTCCAGCTTATCGAGCGTACCGCCGGTGTGGCCAAGCCCCCGGCCCGAAATCATCGGCACGGCCAATCCGCAGGCTGCGACGATGGGTGCAAGCATGAGCGAGACATTATCGCCAACACCCCCTGTGGAGTGCTTATCCGCGATCGGCTTGCCGATTCCTGCCCATGAAAGAATATCGCCACTATCACGCATGGCGAGGGTTAGAGCGATCGTTTCGTCACGGGTCATCCCACGAAAGAAAACCGCCATGGAGAAAGCTGCTGCCTGTCCCTCGGAAATTGCACCGGTGGAAAGAGCTGCGATAAAGTCTCCAATTTCGCCCGCCGTCAGTATCGCGCCATCGCGTTTGCGGCGGATGATTTCCTGTGGGATCATGCGTTCAATATCCGCTGGACGCTTTTGCCGGCTCGTCCCCTGCGAGAACATTCAAGATATCGTCCAGAATTCCGGAGGCACCGAAACGGAATGTCGACGGCATCGCCCAATTGGGCTGCATGATCGTCTCAGCAAGGCGCAGATACAACGTAGCATCCGCAACCGTCCCGATACCACCAGCAGGCTTGAAACCCACCTTCTTTTTGCTGTCTCTGATGGACTGCAACATGATGTCTGCCGATTCCAACGTGGCATTGATGTTCACCTTGCCGGTAGAGGTTTTGATGAAATCAGCACCCTCGGCTATGGCGATTTCGGACGCCCGCCTGATCAACGACTTGTCTTTTAATTCGCCCGTTTCGAGAATGACCTTGAGTAAAACAGGCGTTGTGCAAGTCTTGCGTACTGCAGCTACCATCGTTGAGACCGCAGCTTCATCGCCTGCGATGAATTTTTTGTAGGGAATGACGAGATCGATTTCGTCGGCGCCATCAGCGATCGCGCGCCGCGTTTCTTCAACGACCGTTGCCACGTCAGAATCGCCAGCCGGGAAATTTACGACAGTTGCAATGCGAATGGTGTGATTGTTGCCGAAGGCCGCGCGTGCCTGAGCGACAAATCGCGGCCAGATGCAGATGGCAGCGGTGGTGCCATATTGCGTGTGGGCCCTCTGGCACAAAGCAGCAATCTGCTCCGGCGTGCAGTCTTCCTTCAAATTTGTGAGGTCCAATAGGGACAAGGCGAGAGCGGCAGCTTCACGCGGGCGCTGAAGTTCCATGCTCAATTTCCTCCAGAAATCATTTCCGTTAAAATCGCGGCCAGTCTCTTGCCGCCAATCGGCGCCATGTCTTTCGTTTCGTCATGACTTAATTCTTCGCCAGTCATTCCGGCACCGTAATTGGTAATAACCGAAGCGGCCGCAACGCGCATCCCGAAAAATCGTGCGAGAATGGCTTCTGGCACGGTTGACATGCCGACCGCGTCTGCACCGAGCGTTCGGGCCATACGGATTTCCGCAGGCGTTTCGAAACTTGGACCAGAAAACCACATATAAACGCCGGTGAATAAAGGAACAGTGGCGCGAATGGCAGCATTGCGCATGGCAATCGAAAGTTCCGCGTCATAGGCACTGGTCATACCCACGAAGCGCCGATCGGTTTCTTCACCGATCAGCGGGTTCATGCCGGAATAATTGATATGGTCGGTAACCTGCATGACCGACCCCGGTGGCATGTCTTGTCTGACGGAGCCTGCCGAATTCGTCAGAATGAGCGATTGTACGCCGATGCCTGCGAGAGCTTCAATGGCTGACCGCATGGCCGCCGCATCGCCTTTTTCATAATAGTGGACACGGCCTGCAAGCATGAGGACGGGCTGTCCGCCGAGATATCCCGCCACAAGTTCGCCCGCATGACCGGAAACGGCACTCTCCGGAAAGCCAGGAATATCCGAATAGGGGACACGGATAGCGTCTGAGACCTCGTCCACCAGAGAGCCGAGCCCGGAGCCGAGGATAATGGCGGTTCGTGGCACAAGCCCGTTCAGCCTGTCAACGAGAACGTCGATCATCGCATGATCCATCAAGCAAGCTCGGTCTTGAAACTGAAGGGCAAAAGCTCTTCCATGGTCATGACCTTTTGAACGCCAGCCTCATCACAAAGATAGATTTTAGTATCGGCAGAGGCGAATTCTGCGATTTTCTGGCGGCAGCCACCGCAGGGTGGGCAAAGAGCCAGCTTTTCGGCGATGACTGCGATCTCTGCGATTTTCTTGGCGCCACCCATGATCATGGCGCTGATGGCGGATGGTTCCGCACACCAGCCTTGTGGAAAGGAAAGGTTCTCGATGTTGGTGCCTTTGTAAATCCTGCCGTCTTCGGCGCGGATGGCTGCACCGACCGGAAACTTGGAGTAAGGCGCGTGCGCAAAGCTCATAGCATCGCGGGCTGCTTCGAAAAGCTCGTGAGACATGGACTAACGCTCCTTTGAATAGGCGACGCCACCGGCCTTCGGCGGTTTTGCAACGCCAATGAACCCGGCCAGCAGAATACAGGTGAGGATATAAGGCAGCGCCTGGAAGATTTGAACAGGAACTTCGCCAATGCCGGGTATTGTTTTGCCCTGCATGAAGTTCGCTATCGCGTCCAGAAAGCCGAACAGCAGGCACGCAAACATGACTGGAACGGGCTTCCACTTGGCGAAGATCAGCGCGGCCAACGCAATATAACCCTTACCGGCAGACATGTTGGCAATGAAGGCTGCCGATTGCGCGACCGCGAGATAGGCTCCTGCAAAGCCGCAGAGAAAACCGGCAACAATGACGGCGCGGAAGCGCATCCATGCCACGGAAATGCCTGCCGTATCCACAGCGCCGGGGTTTTCACCGACGGCACGAAGACGAAGACCAAAGCGCGTGCGGTAGAGAACCCACCAGGAAATAGGCACGGCGAGAAAGGCGAGGTAAGTCAGGATATTGTTGCCGGAAATGACGTTGGCGTAAAGCGGCCCGATAAAAGGCACTTCGCGCATCATATCCACGCCCGGCAGTATGATGGGAGAGAAGCGGCCTTCGCCGGGGATTTGCGGTGTACGACCGCCTTGCCCGAACCATGCCTGTCCCAGAACCACCGTCAGACCGGCGGCAACGAAGTTCAGCGCCACGCCGGAGACGATCTGGTTGCCGCGATTGGTAATGACAGCAAAGCCATGTACCAGCGAGAAAAAGATCGCGGTGCCAATGCCTGCGGCAAGTCCAGCCCATGGATTTCCCGTAAGATAGGCAACGCAAGCAGACGCGAAAGCCGCAGCCAGCATCTTGCCCTCAAGGCCGATATCGAACACGCCTGCGCGTTCGGAAAACAGTCCGGCCAGTGCCGTAAAAAAAAGCGGGATTGTCAGACGAACGGTCGAACCGAGAATGCTGATCAGCATATCGAAGGTTTCCATGGGCCGTTACCTCTTCACGAATTGCTGATAGATGTGCACGAGCGCGGGGCGATACATAAATTCAAGCGCGCCCGCAAAGAGGATGACGAGGCCCTGAATGACGACGATCATCTCGCGGGTGATATTAGGCATTTCAAAGGAAAGATCTGCGCCACCCTGGTAGAGTATACCGAAAAGCAATGCCGCAAATACGATGCCAAGCGGGTGGCTGCGCCCCATCAGCGACACGGCAATGCCGACGAAACCGGCACCCCCCACGAACTCCACTTGCAGCCGAGCGGACGCACCCATGACCGGGTTCAGCGCCATCATGCCCGCCAGACCACCGGAGATCAGCATGGCGATGATGACAGTGCGTGAATAGGGAATGCCAGCATAGACCGCAGCGGAGGGGCTGATGCCGAGCGTACGCATCTCATAACCCAGTTTGGTGCGCCAGATGAGCACCCAGACCAGAAAAGCCGCAACCAGCGCAATGATGAATGACACGTTGAAGGGGGCAGGTCCAAGTTTCAGACCGAACATTGCCATCAGCCAGTCCAGTTTCGGCAATTGTCCACCTGGCAGAAAAGTACGGGTTTCAGGGGCCATCTTACCTGGTACGATCAGCACATTCACCAGTAGGTATACCATCAGAGCCGCGGCTATGAAGTTGAACATGATGGTGGTGATGACGACATGGCTGCCGCGTTTCGCTTGAAGCCAGCCCGGAATGAAGGCCCAGGCGGCGCCGAACACCGCGGCACCGATGACGGCAAACGGCATGGTTACGTACCAGGGCACGTAGCGGTCCAGTGCAAGTGCCACAAGTGCTGCGCCTAAACCGCCAATGTAAGCCTGACCTTCGGAGCCGATGTTGAAGAGCCCAGCATGAAAAGCGACGGCCACCGACAGGCCGGTGAAGATGAAGCTCGTTGTGTAGAATAGTGTGAAACCAATGGCATCACCCCGGCCCAGCGCACCTTCGATCAAAAGCTGCAGGGCGGCAAAGGGATCTTCGCCGATGCCCCACACGACGAGACCGGAAATGACGAATGCGGTGAGAATATTCAAAAACGGCAGAAGGCCGTAGGACATCCAGTTGGGAAGAGGGACGGAAGCTGTACTCATGAGCTTTAAAGCCTTTGCCTTATGCGGCGATGCCGGCCATCATCAGGCCCAGCGTCTGTTCTTCGGCTTCCGCCGTTTTCTCTCCAACGACCCGGCCCGCGAACATCACCAGAATACGATCCGACAACGACCGTATCTCATCAAGCTCCACGGACACCAGCAGAATTGCCTTGCCGGCATCACGCATTTCGATGATGCGGCGATGGATAAACTCGATGGCACCGATATCGACGCCACGTGTTGGCTGGCCGATGATCAGCATGTTTGGATCACGCTCAATCTCGCGCGCAACGACGATCTTCTGCTGGTTGCCACCTGAGAAATTGGCAGTTTTCAAATTCGCATTTGGCGGGCGGATATCGTATTTCTCGATCTTTTCGATAGCATCCTTACGAATGGCTTCTGGATTGAGGAACGGTCCCTTGCCGTAACGCTCGTCGCGGTGATAGCCGAGGATGGAGTTTTCATACTCCTCGAACTTCAACACCAGCCCCATGTGATGACGATCTTCCGGAATATGGGCCAAGCCCAGCTTGCGCAGCACTGCGGGATCGACCTTGTCGACCGTCTTGCCGCCCATCAGAATTTCACCGGAATACGGTTTGCGAATACCAGCGATGGCCTCCAGCAGTTCCGACTGGCCGTTGCCAGCCACACCGGCAATGCCGACGATTTCGCCAGCGCGCACATCGAAAGATACGTCATCCACCATGGTCACACCACGGCTATCCTTGACAGTCAGATTGCGCACGGAGAACAGAACGTCGCCAGGATTGGCTTCTCCTTTTTCAACGCGCAGCAGGACACGGCGACCAACCATGAGTTCAGCGAGTTCTTCGACCGTGGTCTCGGACGTCTTGCGGGTCGCAACCATTTCGCCGCGACGCATGACGGAGACGTCATCGGTGATGGCCATGATTTCGCGCAGTTTGTGGGTGATGAGAATAACTGTTTTGCCCTGATCGCGCAGCACGCTCAAAATCTTGAAAAGATGATCGGCTTCGGCGGGTGTCAAAACCCCTGTCGGTTCATCCAGAATAAGGATTTCGGCACCACGATACATCGCCTTGAGGATTTCCACACGTTGCTGCAATCCAACCGGCAAATCCTCGATGATCGCGTCAGGATTGACCTCAAGGCCGTATTCGTCTTCGAGACGCTTCAATTCCTTGCGGGTCGCAGCTGTGCCTTTTGCAAGCAAAGCGCCGCCTTCGGCACCCAGCATGATATTTTCAAGCACCGAGAAATTTTCGACCAGCATGAAGTGCTGGTGAACCATGCCGATGCCTGCATCGATCGCCGCCTGGCTGTCTCTGATATTGACGGGTTTGCCGTCAATGCGGATTTCTCCTGAATCGGCAGAATAAAATCCATAAAGAATCGACATCAGTGTCGATTTTCCGGCCCCGTTTTCACCGATGATGCCATGGATCGTTCCCTTGGCAACGGTGAGATTGATATTTTTATTGGCATGCACGGTGCCGAATTTTTTATCGATACCGACAAGCTCGATTGCAGGTTCCATCGTCAACCCAAATGTCTCCGGAGGCTGGATATGAAAAGGGCGCAACGCGAAATCCGCGATGCGCCCGTCTTCTACAAATCACATCACTTTGGGCAAGACTTGTCCGACATGTAGTCGTGAACCTTGACAGTACCGGCAATGATGTCCGCCTTCGCCTTTTCAACGGCAGCAGTCATTTCAGGGGTAATCAGAGCCTTGTTGTTGTCATCAAGCGCGTAAGCAACGCCGTCTTCCTTGACGCCGAGAGACGTGACGCCAGCGGTGAACTTGTCGTCCTTGGTGTCCTTGAACGCGTTATAGACAGCAAGATCGACGCGTTTGACCATCGATGTCAAAACCGAACCGGGGTGCAGGTGGTTCTGGTTGGAATCGACGCCAATCGAGTACTTTTTGTTATCGGCCACCGTCTGGAGAACGCCGAGACCGGTGGCACCTGCCGCTGCGTAAACGACGTCAGCACCCTGGTCGAGTTGGTTCTTTGTCAGCTCACCGCCACGAACCGGGTCGTTCCAGGCGGCACCCGTTGTACCGGTCATGTTCTGGAAAACTTCGATCTTGTCGTTGGCGGCCTTGGCACCTTGCGCATAACCGCAAGCGAACTTGCGGATTAGCGGAATATCCATGCCGCCGATGAAGCCAACTTTGCCGGTCTTGGACGCCATACCGGCTAGAAGGCCGACGAGGTAAGAGCCTTCCTCTTCTTTGTAAACAACGGAGCGCACATTCGGCAGCTCGACGACGGAGTCGATAATCACGAACTTGGTGTCGGGAAACTCGGCAGCCACCTTTTCCATAGCGGATGTCCAGGCAAAAGACACAGCAACGACTGGATTGAAGCCACGGCTCGCGAAGTTTCGGATCGCCTGCTCACCCTGTGTATCGCTGGTCGGCTCGAAATCGCGGTATTCGGTGCCGGTCTCCGCCTTGAATTTTTCTGCGCCTGTCGCGGCGGCTTCGTTGAACGACTTATCGAATTTACCGCCCGTGCCATAGACCAGCGCAGGCTTGATATCCGCAGCCAAAGCGGAAGCCGACATCGCGGCCAGCGCGAAAAGCGTCAGAAGGGATTTTTTCATTGTGCAGCCCTGTTGTTACAGTTTGGTTTTTTAAAGGGTCCTCCCGCAAACCCGGTTACGGGCATGTCTGCGGAACTGCCAGCCTTTTCTAGACTGTGCGTGGGCATATCCTTGCACGGCTGCAAGAAAAATTCATCCGGTTTTTTTTACCCGGTGGAAAAACCCTTAACTGCTGCTTTCTAGAGCAATAGGCTTAAAAAAAGGGATGCGGCGTTGCGATAACGATAGGCAGCACGGGTGAGGCGAGAAAGCCCTGCGGGGAAACCCGCGAACCCAGTCGCCTCACCGCTGATCGGTGCGCAGGCCTAGCTGATATTGCAGCTCACACCGGTTCCGCGTAGCCCGCAATATCCGCCGGGATTTTTTGCCAGATATTGCTGGTGATAGTCTTCTGCATGATAAAAAATATCCAGTGGCCCGATTTCCGTAGTGATCGCTTGCCCGTGGCCGGCATCCTTCAATGCCTGCTGGAATAGGTCTCGGGCCGCCTTGACCTCAGCCAGCTGCGACTCGCTGGTGGTATAGATGGCGGATCTATAGGTGGTACCGACATCATTGCCCTGGCGCATGCCCTGTGTCGGGTCATGCTCCTCGAAGAATGTCTTGAGCAATGCGGCCAACGACACCTTCGCCGGATCGAATACGACCTTCACCATTTCCGTGTGACCTGTCAGCCCCGTGGTCGTTTCCTGATAGGTAGGATTTCGCGTGATACCCCCGGCATAACCGACAGCCGTGACCCACACGCCCGGTGTTTTCCAGAACAGACGCTCCGCCCCCCAGAAGCATCCCATTCCAAGATAGATCGTCTCCAGATTATCGGGGTAGGGGCCTTTCAACGGATTGCCGTTGACGAAATGATGTTCCGGGATCGGCAGAGGCTCATCACGGCCGGGATAAGCGGTCTCCGGTGTGGGCATGACGGTTTTTTTAGACATCGTGTCAAATCCGAACATTGCAGTCTCCTTGCGCGCCCGAACGGGGCCGCCCTCTGGTTTCAGCATGAATATGCGTGACGATGGCCGCATTAAGCGGCAAAGCGGCCAATGGCTCTTTGCTTCTTGTACCCAGCCATCCAAAACAGCAGTGACAGGGTAAGAAGAACTGCAAAAGCTGGAACCATCGACAGGCCATTTTCGACCCAACGCCACGCTTCGGGATGAATATAGTGCGCGACCCCGCCTTCTACCATGGTGACCGAAGCAGGAAAAAATTTGACCCACGCGTCTTGCGTGCTCATCAAGTCGACGGACGACGTCGAGACGGAGCGGATCGAATCCAGAACGCCGACGCCAACTGCCGCAGCCAGAAATAAGAAACTGATGAACCGGAAAACCGTTTTCATGGATGGCTGCTCCGATGATTATTGCAAAACTGCGAGCCGATTGGCACGCTGGGCTTTGGCCCAGAACTCACTGGATAATGTGGCTAAACCGCCTTTGCAATCCACATCGGTACCAAGCAATTGTTGCACAAATAAAAAAACTGTCAGATTCGGGTTGATCCCAGCGAATTCATCGGTATATATCGCGCCGTTCCAGTGATTTGCAGTTTTCACAAAATGCAGATGTTTAGACGGACAGGTGGCCGAGTGGTTTAAGGCGCACGCCTGGAACGCGTGTGTGCGTGAAAGCGTACCGTGGGTTCGAATCCCACCCTGTCCGCCATCCCTTCCAGATATCAAATCAGCTATACAAGCGTTATTCGTTTATGCGGTCGTTTCTTTGAACAGAACGTTCTGGTCCAGAAGATAACGTGAAAACAACGGCAGGCTTGCGCCACCGATTGCACGTGCCTGGCTGCCAACAGCACCCTCTCGTATTTCCGGCACGACGACGCCTTGTAGGTCGTGCAAATCCAGCGCCTTTTTGGTTGCCGCAACGATCCGTGCGCGTACCCAGCTGGGAAAGCCGCCATCAATGATGACGGAAGCGAAATCGATGATCGATGCCGCGGCGAGTACTGCCTGGGCGAGGGCCGCGGCGGTGTTTTGTATCCATCGCTCCAGTGGCTCTCCGAAGTCGATCCAATCGTCAGGGGAAAACCACAGGGGCTTCGGGTCTACGTGATGTTCACGCAACATGTCTTCCAGCACGAAGATCGACGCGATCTTGAGTAATGGGACAGTGGAGCCATCCCGCCCCTGAACGGGTAGCGGGCCGATAGCACCCGCTGCACCGGTTCGCCCGGAAAACAGGGCGGAGTTCAGCACCACGCCTCCGCCGATAAACGATCCTATGAAAACGTAGAGAAAATCAGGATAATTCTGGCCGGACCCGAAAACCAGTTCTGCACCGCAAGCGCTGGTCGCATCGTTTTGAAGGAAAACAGGGTAACTGACCTGATCGGCGATTTCCGCCCTCAAATCCACGCCACGCCAGCGGTCCATTTCTTTTTGTGGCGCACCGACCTCCTGCGCCCAGCTCCACATCTCGAAGGGCGCGGCGATGCCGATGCCAGCAATCCTCTCTCGTTCATCCTCTGACAGCCGTGCCTCAAGCTCCGCCATGCCATTGATGACGAAAGGCAATATCCATTCCGGCATGGGGTAAGGGTAGGTGTTGCGGAGCTTCAGTCTGATCCGGCCGACGAAATCCATCAAAACGAGATCGACGCTACGTCGACCGATCTTGACGCCGAATGAGAAAACCGCATCGGGATTCAGCCGCATGGGGGTGGACGGTTGACCGACCTTGCCACGCAAACGCTCACCGCGAACAAGAAGCCCGTCGCTCTCAAGTGAGCGCATGATGACAGACACCGTTTGCGCTGAAAGGCCGCTCCTGCGGGCAATTTCCGCTTTCGAAAGCCCGCTGTGTCGCCGCACAAGGGAGAGAACAAGGCGCTCATTGTAGGCGCGCACACGGACTTGATTGGCTCCCCCACTCAAATCTGGTGCGTTCGCTGGCGTGTGCCGTGTGGCTTCCGCTGAGCGTGTCATAATTTTCCTCCTCAGTGACGACATTGACGTCGTCAGCCTCTGTACTGCGCAACCACCGTTTAAGCGAAAAGCAGTTCCTCCAAACACACTTTTCAACGGTTACTAAAATTATAACATGCCACATGGAATTAATAATTCAATTGGATTTATTTATTGACACGCTGTTGTTTTGATGTTTCCATCTGCGCCAGTGGCACCCGATCTAGGAGGAGAAGGGCCGCATAAGTCGCTTCAACGAGAAGCACTCATCACTGGGAGGACTACATGAAAAGCACCGTTTCCGCCTTTCTCGGCGCGCTCGCGCTTGGCGTTTCTTTTGCATCTTTTGCATCCGCTGCCGATGTTTCGGCCTGCCTCATCACCAAAACCGACACGAACCCCTTCTTCGTAAAAATGAAGGAAGGCGCGACAGCCAAGGCAAAAGAACTCGGCGTTACGTTGAAATCCTATGCCGGTAAGGTCGATGGCGACTCCGAGAGCCAAGTTGCCGCGATCGAGTCCTGCATTGCCGATGGCGCAAAGGGTATCCTGATCACTGCATCCGACACCAAGGGTATCGTGCCGACTATCAAGAAAGCACGCGACGCTGGCATTCTCGTCATCGCGCTCGACACCCCGCTCGACCCCATTGCGTCTGCCGATGCGACCTTCGCAACAGACAACCTGCTCGCAGGCAAACTGATCGGTGAGTGGGCAAAGGGAACCATGGGCGACAAGGCAAAGGACGCTAAAGTTGGCTTCCTCGACCTTACCCCTGACCAGCCAAGCGTCGACGTTCTGCGCGACCAGGGCTTTATGATCGGCTTCGGCATTGACCCGAAAGACCCGAACAAGATCGGCGACGAAGTCGATCCCCGCATCGTTGGCCATGACGTGACCAACGGCAATGAAGAAGGCGGCCGTAAGGCTATGGAAAACCTTCTCCAGAAGGATCCAGGCATCAACGTCATTCACACCATCAACGAACCTGCCGCGGTTGGCGCTTATCAGGCCCTTAAGGCAGTCGGCATGGAAACGAACGTGCTCATCGTTTCCGTTGACGGCGGTTGCCCCGGCGTTAAATCGGTCCAAGACGGCGTGATCGGCGCGACATCTCAGCAATATCCTCTGATGATGGCAGCGCTTGGCGTGGAAGCGATCAAGAAGTTCGCCGACACAGGTGAAAAGCCAAAGCCAACCGAAGGCAAGTCATTCTTCGACACAGGCGTTTCGCTTGTCACCGACAAGCCGGTTTCCGGCGTTCCAGCCATCAGCGTCAAGGAAGGCCTTGCCAAGTGCTGGGGTTGATAGCCTCTATCGATTAATGTGGGCTGGTCGGGATCAAGTCCCGGCCAGTTTCGCCAAGAAGATTTCGCTGTCAGATTACCCGGCTCAATAACGGGCGCCTTGAAGGGCTGTGCTGGCGGGCGGCAGGAGGAAACATGAGCGGAATACAGGAATTCGAGAAAGTGCTGGATTCAAGCGACAAGAATGTCGCTTCATTCGACCAGCAAAAGATTTCACCCTTCAAGCGCGCGCAGCACTTCCTGCACTCGACCCCTGCGGCGGTGCCGCTGATCGTGTTGATATTGTCGGTCGCCATCTTCGGTCTCACGATCGGCGGGCGCTTCTTTTCATCCTATACTTTGACCCTTATTCTTCAACAGATCGCGGTTGTCGGCATTCTCGGTTCAGCGCAGACGTTGATCATTTTGACCGCCGGTATCGACCTTTCGATTGGTGTCGTGATGGTCATTTCATCCGTGGTCATGGGCAATTTTGCCGTCACCTACGGCTTGCCGACAGGCGTTGCGATCCTCGCAGGCTTTGTGGTTGGCGGATTGTGCGGCTTCTTTAACGGCTTTCTTGTCGCCGTGGTCAAATTGCCACCCTTCATTGTCACGCTGGGATCATGGAATATCGTCATGGCGACGAATTTCATCTATTCTGCGAACGAGACCATACGCGACACGGATGTAGCCCAGAACGCGCCGCTGCTTCACCTCTTTGCCACGAACTTTCGTGTCGGAACCGCAATCTTCACGCTTGGCGTGATTGCCATGGTCGTGCTGGTCGGCGTCCTTTGGTACGTCCTTAATCATACGGCATGGGGTCGTCACGTCTATGCGGTGGGTGATGATCCCGAGGCGGCGAAGCTGTCCGGCATTCAGACGCGCAAGGTTCTCTTGAGTGTCTACACGGTCGCCGGCGTTATCGCAGCCTTTGCGGCCTGGGTCGCCATCGGTCGTAACGGCTCCATCTCACCGTCCGCTGCGGTGACCGACTATAATCTTCAGGCTATTACTGCGACTGTGATTGGCGGCATCTCGCTGTTTGGCGGGCGTGGTTCCATTCTTGGTACACTGTTTGGGGCCATGCTCGTTGGCGTCGTTTCCATGGGTCTCAACATGCTGGGTGCAGATCCCCAGTGGAAAGTCATGCTGACTGGCTGGCTGATCATCGCCGCTGTCGGAATTGACCAATGGATCAGAAAGGCAGGCGTGTGATGGCCGTGGATATGACAAAGCAACCCATTCTCTCTGCCCATGGCCTGTTTAAGCGCTATGGTCGTGTGACAGCTCTCGACAACGCCGATTTCGATTTGTACCCAGGCGAAATCCTCGCAGTCATTGGCGATAACGGTGCTGGCAAATCCTCCCTGATCAAGGCTCTCTCCGGTGCTGTCCGCCCGGACGAAGGTGAAATCAGGTTGGAAGGCAAGCAGGTACAGTTCAAGACTCCATTGGAGGCCCGCGACGCCGGTATCGAAACCGTCTATCAGAACTTGGCGCTTTCACCCGCGCTGTCGATCACTGATAACATGTTCCTCGGGCGCGAACTCAGAAAGCCCGGCTTCATGGGCACAGTGCTTCGCAAGCTGGACCATGCTGCAATGGATAAGTTTGCGCGCGAAAAGCTCTCCGAACTCGGGCTGATGACCATTCAGAACATCAACCAGTCGGTGGAAACCCTCTCAGGTGGCCAGCGGCAAGGTGTAGCTGTTGCAAGAGCCGCAGCTTTCGGCTCCAAGGTCGTTATCCTCGACGAACCGACGGCGGCCCTGGGTGTCAAGGAAAGCCGGCGCGTGCTGGAGCTTATTCTGGACGTTCGCTCCCGCGGTATGCCTATCGTCCTCATCTCGCACAACATGCCGCATGTGTTTGAGGTCGCAGACCGCATTCACATTCATCGGCTCGGAAAGCGCCTCTGCGTGATCAATCCGAAGGAATACACAATGTCGGATGCTGTCGCCTTCATGACGGGTGCCAAGGAGCCTCCAAAGGAAACTATGGCCGCATGACTATGACACTCGGTGCGCTGACCGATGCTATCGTGCAGCGCGCGTCGGGAAATTCCCGCTTCATCGTCGCCATTGCCGGTCCCCCAGGGGCCGGCAAATCCACTTTGGCCGATGCACTTTACTGTGAACTGACCAAGCGTGGCGAAAAAGCCGAAGTTCTGCCCATGGACGGGTTCCATATGGACAACGGCATTTTACGTGAGCGCGGCCTTCTTGCCCGTAAAGGCGCTCCCGAAACGTTCGACGTGCGCGGTTTCTTCGATATCGTCAACGCGGTGCGAAAGGCAGATCAGGACGTTCTGGTACCGGTTTTCGACCGCGCCCGGGAAATCGCCATCGCATCTGCACGCTCCGTCTCTTCTGAAACGCGGTTCATTCTCGCGGAAGGGAACTATCTTCTGTTGAATGAGCAGCCGTGGATTCAACTGAAAAACAGCTTTGATCTTTCCATTTTCGTCGGACCAAGCGTGGAGGTTCTCGAGCAGCGCTTACGAGATCGCTGGATCGGATACGGATTGGACGAAGCGGGCATTGCCGCAAAACTCTATGGCAATGATTTGCCAAACGGCAAGCGCGTGGTTCAGAACGCGCAAGAAGCTGATATCAAGATCGATATATGGGAGTAGGGACTTCCTCCCTCAGATACTGCTCTGTTCGTGAAAATTCGTTCCGCTTTTCCAGCGCATGCTGTAGGTCATGAGCGATTACGATTCTGGAAGCGGCATGACCAGCAAGGTTTTTCTCACAAGGTTGAAACTGAACGCATTTCGCAATTATGCGGAGGCTTCACTGCGACTTGACCAGCGGCATGTGGTGCTGACCGGCGACAATGGTTCCGGCAAGACCAACCTGCTGGAGGCGATTTCCTTTTTATCGCCGGGACGGGGTTTGCGTCGTGCGACCCTGTCCGATGTTACGCAGGTGGGTGCGGAAAACATCGGCTTTTCGATCTTTGCCGAGGTGACCGGCATGGATGGCGACGTCGCGATTGGTACAGGCGTCGAGGGTGAAGGCGAAACCCTTTCCCGCCGGTTGCGACTGAATGGGACGCCGGTTAAATCCGTGGACGAATTGACCGACCACCTCCGTGTCTTGTGGCTTACGCCCTCCATGGACGGGCTTTTCACCGGCTCCTCGTCTGACCGGCGCCGTTTTCTCGACCGGCTGGTCTTGTCACTCGATCCCAGCCATGGACGCCGTGCGAGTGATTTTGAGAAAGCCATGCGCGGGCGCAATCGCCTTTTGTCAGATGGCCGTTTCGACCCGCTCTGGCTGGAAGGCATCGAAAAGCAGATGGCAGAGCTTGGTATCTCTATGGCGGTCGCGCGTCACGAGATGCTGGGTTTGCTGAGAGCACTGATTGAAAGCCGTGAGAACGATGCCAATTTCCCGACCGCATCGCTGACTTTGTCTGGCTTTATGGACGGCGAATTTCACCGTCCTGCCGTCGATCTGGAGGATGAATATCTCGCATTGTTGAAGGACAATCGTTACCGCGATGCCGGTGCCGGGCGTACGCTGGAGGGTCCGCACCGTGCCGACCTCTATGTTCGTCACGCTGAAAAGGACATGGACGCCGGTCGTTGCTCCACGGGTGAACAGAAGGCGTTGCTTGTTGGGTTGATCCTGGCTCATGCGCAACTAACGGCCAATATGACGGGCCATGCGCCGGTGTTGCTGTTGGATGAGATCGCTGCCCATCTGGATGAAGGCCGCCGCGCCGCACTGTTCGATCTCATTCACGCACTCGGCGGTCAAAGCTTTATGACCGGAACGGATGCATCGATGTTTTCAGGGCTGCAGGACAGGGCGCAGTTTTTCAACGTTTCCGATGGAAGCATCGGTTGATAATGCTTACATCCTCTTGAAAATCACCGGAGACGCGATCTTGGACCCCTTGAGCCCAGAGGAAATCGAACGCTATAAAAGACATATCCTGCTGCCGGAAATCGGCGGCGTTGGCCAGCAGCGGCTGAAAGCAGCGAAGGTACTGGTCATAGGCGCGGGCGGTCTGGGGGCGCCAGTGCTTTATTATCTGGCAGCAGCGGGCGTTGGAACGCTCGGCATCATCGATGACGACATTGTTTCATTGTCCAATCTCCAGCGTCAGGTCATTCATGACACAGGCACGATCGGGCAGCATAAAACGGAGAGTGCCCGTCGGTCTATTGCTCGGCTCAACCCACATGTGCGGACAATTCATTTTGAGGAGCGCTTCTCCCTAGTATGGGCACATGACCATCTGAAGTCTTTCGATCTGGTCATCGATGGCTCCGACAATTTCGATAGTCGCTATGCCGCAGCGGATGCGGCAGAGACAGCCAAAGTGCCTCTGGTGACGGGGGCGGTGGGTCGATTCGATGGTTCCGTTACCGTTCTCAAACCCTATGAGACGGGATCGGAGGGCATGCTATTACCCGGCTACCGGGATTTGTTCCCAACGCCTCCGCCGCAGGGCGTTGTGCCGTCTTGCGCCGAAACGGGTATCATTGGGGCGCTGACCGGTGTCATCGGCACGATCATGGCGATGGAAGCGATCAAGCTTATCACGCAGACCGGTGAGCCACTTATAGGACGCCTGCTTCTATACGATGCGCTGGCGTCCTGCTTCGACACGGTTCGCTACAAGCGGCGGCAGGAAAACGCCTGATGAACATTGTCAGAATAGACCAGAGCTTTGGGCGCTTCGATGAAGTACTGACGTTGATTCGATCCTCTTTCGCTTATATGGATGGCGTCATTGATCCTCCGTCTTCTGCGCATCACCTCACATCAGCAAGGTTGATGCAAAAAGCGAAGGACGAAATTGCGTTCATAGCGCTTGAAGATGCAAGCATGTTGGGCTGTATTTTCTGCCGACCTGAAGCAACGAGCCTGTATGTCGGCAAGCTTGCAGTTTCTTTGACAGCACAAGGGAAAGGCGTGGGACGCGCGCTATTGACCAAGGCCGAAGACACTGCGTCCCGCTTGGGCCTCATGGCACTGCGGTTGGAAACACGCATTGAACTGACCGGGAACCACCAGAGGTTCTCGGCGTGGGGTTTTGCCAAGACGGCGGAGAACTCCCACCCTGGCTATGACAGTATCACCTCTATCGAAATGACCAAACGTCTGGACTGAAGCTCTTCAGCTGCGGCCCGGAAGCACCCGGTTGGGTGGACGGTGGCCATCGTAAAAAGCGCGGATGTTGATGATGACCTTGTCACCCATATCGATCCGGCCTTCGATGGTTGCCGAGCTCATATGTGGCAGCAGAACCACCTTGCCTTCTTTCGCAAGCTTGATGAGCTTCGGGTTTACGACAGGTTCATTTTCGAAAACATCAAGCCCTGCGCCCGCAATCTTGCCATCCCGCAAGCATTGGATCATGGCGGCTTCGTCGATGATATCGCCGCGCGCGGTGTTGACGATGTAGCTCGTCGGCTGCATCAGCGCCAAATGACGTGCGGAAATCAGGTGATACGTTGCCGGTGTCGAAGGGCAGTTGACCGAGACGATATCGACCCGCGCGAGCATCTGATCGAGACTGTCCCAATAGGTCGCTTCGAGCTCGGCTTCCGTTGCCGGGTTGACGCGCTTGCGGTTGTGGTAATGGATGGAAAGACCAAAAGCCTTGGCGCGGCGGGCGACGGCGGTGCCGATACGTCCCATACCGACGATGCCGATGCGTTTTCCAGACAAACGCCTGCCCAGCATCCACGTGGGTGACCAGCCGCCCCATTCGTCGGATCCGTTGGCTAGCACGCGGGTTCCTTCGACCAGTCTGCGCGGAACAGCCAAAACGAGGGCCATTGTCATATCGGCGCTGTCTTCCGTCAGAACGTTCGGGGTGTTGGTTACGGTAATTCCCTTGCGGGCGGCAGCATCAACATCGATGTGATCGGTTCCGTTGGAAAAACCGGCGATCAGTTTCAGTTGCGGGCCAGCCTGATCAATCATCTCAGCCGTGATCCGGTCTGTCACGGTCGGCACCAGAACGTCCACTGTCTGCATCGCCGCAACCAGTTCCGTCTTCGTGCGCGGAGCATCTTCGATGTTCAGTTCCGCGTCGAACAACTCGCGCATGCGGGTTTCGACCAGATCCGGTAATTTGCGTGTCAAATAAACGGATGGTCTCTTTTTATTCGTCATCGTCAGCAGGCACCTTGTTCAGAGGTCATTAACCAGAAAGAGCGATAATTTCATTTACCACGGGCGTTTCTACCAGACCCAACGACGAAGACAAACAAATCTCGCATGTCGCAGTCGCAGCCTTTAGAAACGATGTCCATGATCACTATTCTCTATTGCTAAAAAGCAAGGAACGGAAACCGGCATGCGTAGCATTGTTTCGATTATCTGCATTGCATTGTCGCTGGGTTTTATCGATGCCGCAAGCGCGCCCGCATATGCGCAGGGTGCAGCCAAGGGTGCGAGTGGCCTGCCGCTACCTCGATTCGTCAGTCTCAAGTCGCGACGCGTCAACATGCGCATCGGGCCCAGCACGGATTATGCGGTGTCATGGATGTACATGAAATCAGGCATGCCTGTGGAAATTATCCAGGAATACGAAAACTGGCGGCGCATTCGTGATGCGGATGGCACAGAGGGCTGGGTCAACCAGGCACTTCTGTCTGGCGAGAGAACGGCTGTCGCCGCGCCCTGGATGCGCGGCAAGGGTAAGGACGTATTTGTTAACATGCGCCGCGAAGCGCAATCCGGTGCTGCCGTCATTGCCCGGCTGGAGCCAGGCGTTCAGATCAGCATCGGCGAGTGCAATGGCGACTGGTGCCGCGCCCATACCGGTCAGGTGACAGGATGGGTTTCGCAAGGTGAAATTTGGGGTGCTTATCCCGGCGAGGCCTTTAAATAAGGCCGTGCTTTGCTGCTAATGCTTTCAGCGAGGACATAGGTCGCGGGCCCACTTGCTGAATGACGGCGGCGGCGGCGAGGCAACCCAGCTTGCCGCTGTCCTCCAGTGAACGACCCTGCGTGTAGCCGAACAGGAAGCCGGAGGCGAAGAGATCGCCCGCACCCGTGGTGTCCACAACATCGTGCACGGGATAAGCCTCGACTTTCACGCGCTCGTTTCCACGAATGATCGTGGCACCTTCTTCGCTCATGGTCACGGCTGCGATCTTGCAGTCAGCCGCAATTTTTGTCAGCGCAAGCTCAAAATCATCGGTTTCATAAAGAGAGAGCGCTTCCTGCTTGTTTGCAAACACAATATCTACCGTGCCTGAGCGCATCAGGTCCAGAAACTCATCGCGATAGCGACCAACGCAGAAGCTGTCAGAGAGCGTCATGGAGACTTCTCGACCGTTTTCATGGGCAATGCGGGCGCAATCGCGAATAGCGTCTTTGGCGCGCGGTGGGTCCCATAGGTAGCCTTCGAAATATGTGACCTGGGACTGTGCAACGACAGCTGGTTCGACATCTTCAGGGCCGAGATCGACGCAAGCGCCGAGATAAGTGTTCATCGAGCGTTCGCCGTCTTCGGTGACGAAAATCATCGAGCGTGCCGTCGGCGGGAATGTGCCTTGCGGTTTGGTTTCGAAATAAACACCTTGAGCGCGGATGTCGTGCTGGAAAATCTCCCCGAGCTGATCTTCGGCCACCTTGCCGAAATATGCCGCACGCCCACCAAAATTCGCGATGCCCGCTGCCGTGTTTCCGGCGCTGCCACCTGATGCCTCCAATGCCGGGCCCATCAGCGAATAGAGCAGTTCGGCACGCTCCGCATCGATCAGGTTCATAGCGCCCTTGGTGATGCTATTGACATTGAGAAAAGCATCATCGCAGCGGGAAATGATGTCCACGATGGCGTTGCCAACGGTCAGTACGTCGAATTTTGTCATGTGCCTCTCGTCCGAACCGCATCGACCGATGCGTTATCCAGAACTCGGTCTTAAAGATTTCTGCCGACATGAAAAGCCAAAACCTCATTCTGGAGGGCGTCCGGTACATTCTTGACGTTAAATTTCGTCGTCATGCACCTGTCATTGAGCATTGTTATAAAACGCGCGTCGCTTCGCCACGGATGTACTGGCACAGCGTGCGGGATGAAGGCGGGGGTAACCCCGCTTTTTTCTTGCGCTCTTTTTCGTCGCTGTTCGATTGCGAGGAGTAAGGCAAAATCATTTGTTTGCCTGTGCCATATGCGTTAGACCGAACGCATCCCTGTAAGGCCCGCGAAAGTCCTCCCCCATGTACGCTGTCGCCGTCAATGTCGCGCCGATCTTTCTTCTCATCCTCATTGGCTGGCTGACGGTCAAAGCGAAGCTTTTCAAGGCGGAAGCTGGCGACGTCCTGAGCGACTTCGTGTTCAAGATCGCAGTCCCAACCCTGATTTTCCGGACGCTGGCGGCTGCCGATTTTCACGGTGCATCACCCTTCAAGCTCTGGCTTACCTACTTTACCGGTGTAGCCATCACCTGGACGGCAGGGCAGTTGGTGACGCGGCATATGTTCAAACAGGACCTGCGGGTTAGCGTCATTGCCGGTATCTCATCGGCGTTCGCCAACAATATCTTCATCGGTCTCCCACTTGTCGGACGCTCCATTGGCAGTGACGGTATCGTTGCCATTTCCATTCTTCTTGTGGTCCATCTGCCAATCATGATGATTGCAGGAACCATTTTAATGGAGAATGCGACCCACAAAGTCACCGGTGGAGAAAAACGTAGCGCATTTGCCGTCTTGAAGCAGGTAGGGCGCAATCTCGCGCAGAACCCGCTGGTGATCGCTCTCGCGTTAGGTCTTGGCTTCAATATGATAAGTGTGCCTATGCCCACGGTGATGATGACTGTTATCGATCAGATCGCTGGCATGGCGGCCCCGGCCGCATTGATCTCGCTCGGTATGGCGCTAACCAAATATCCCATTCGCGGCAATCTGCGCATTGCGGTCACGATGACAGCTTTCAAACTGGTTCTAATGCCGGCCTGCGTATGGTTGACCGCACATGCGCTGGGGTTAAGTCCTGCATGGACCGCGGCACTGGTTCTGACGTCCTGCGTGCCAACGGGTATCAATTCATGGCTGCTGGCCAACCGCTTTGGTATCGGCCACAGCATCGCTGCCTCCACGATCAGCATTTCCACCTTGTTTGGTGTGCTGACCGTGTCGTTCTGGGCATGGCTGCTCAGCTGATCATTTTTGTGCGCTCAGCACCTTGAAGCGGGAGTTGCGGCACACTTCCTGGCTGGAACGGAATTCAGTCGACAAAACCGTCTCATAGGGCATGCCGCGATTGGCAACCAGCAACAGCTTGCCGCCGCTACGCAAAGCGGTTGCGGCAGTTTTGATCAGCGCCTGACCAAGAGCGGGCTCGGACGCCTGTCCGGTTGTGTGGAATGGCGGGTTCATGATGATAAGGTCGTATTTTTCCTTCGGCGGCTCGGCGGCCAAATCCTGCCAGAAGAAACGTGTCGCCAAACGCGGGCAATTTTCCAGCATGTTGGTTTTTGCATATTCAAGAGCGTTCCAGTCAGCCTCGAACAGATCGATACGCGCTGTACGCGGTGACTTTTCAGCCAGCATAACGGAAAGGTAGCCCCAGCCGGCGCCGAAATCTGCCGCATTGCCGTCGAAGTCAGCGGGGAAACGCGAGGCCAGAAGTTCCGAGCCACCATCCACACGGTCATGCGAGAACATGCCGGGCAGGGCCGTGAAGCGGTTTTCGATCGTTGCAATTTCCTGCTTGAGCTTGGAAACGGCCGTTGAGACCTCTTCCGGTCTTTTGAACCAGATGGCAACGCCGTGATATTTGGGTGTCGAATCTGCTTCGATGCCGAGTTTAGACAGGGTCTTGCGCAGGGTGGCGATGCCGTCTTCTTTGGAACCAGCAGCTACGATCATGCCACCGGCTTTCACACGGCTCAGAGCTTCGGCAACCCGATTTTCATTTTCACCACGATGCTTGCCGCACAAGATGAGTGCGCTATCGAAATCCTCGCCGGAAAGGTCGGGTGTGACCTCGGCACCTTGGGCCTGCAACGCGCGGTAAAGCGGACGCTGGCTTTGGACTGCGGTAATCGTGGCATCAAAGCCTTCCAGACGCGGCGCGCCTGCTTCTGCGCCTAGAAACAATACGCGCTCCCCTTGACCGGGTGCATCCAGCATCTGCGCAGCGAAGGGGTGGAACAGGGTTTTAATGGCGTCACGGCTCATGGGGTGGTTCCTAAGGTCAAATAGAAAAAAGGCGCGGGGAAAAATCCCGCGCCTCGATATCGGATAGCGCTAGCCGCCTTATTCGGCAGCTTCGCCTTCGCTCTTTTTCTCAGCCGAAACTTCCTTGCCGGTTGTCTGGTCGACAACCTTCATGGACAGGCGAACCTTGCCGCGCTCATCGAAGCCCATCAGCTTGACCCAAACCTTGTCGCCTTCCTTGACGACGTCTGAGGTCTTGGCAACGCGATCGGATGCCAGCTGCGAGATGTGAACGAGGCCGTCGCGTGCGCCGAAGAAGTTGACGAAAGCGCCGAAGTCAGCGGTCTTAACGACCGTACCTTCGTAGATCAGACCAACTTCAGGCTCTGCAACGATGGAGTGGATCCACTTGCGAGCTGCTTCGATTTCCTTGCCGGAAGAAGAAGCGATCTTGACGGTGCCGTCATCTTCGATGTTGATCTTCGCGCCGGTCTTTTCGACGATTTCGCGAATGACTTTGCCACCAGAACCAATGACTTCACGGATCTTGTCGACCGGAATGTTCATCACTTCGATGCGTGGAGCGAATTCACCGAGCTGCGAACGACCTTCGGTAATGGCGTTGGCCATTTCGCCCAGGATGTGCGTACGACCACCCTTTGCCTGCTCCAGAGCGACCTTCATGATCTCTTCGGTAATACCGGCGATCTTGATGTCCATCTGCAACGAGGTGATGCCGTCAGCAGTACCTGCAACCTTGAAGTCCATATCGCCGAGGTGATCTTCGTCACCCAGGATGTCGGACAGAACGGCAAAGCGTTCGCCTTCAAGAATGAGGCCCATGGCAATACCGGCAACTGGCTTGGCAAGCGGAACGCCTGCGTCCATCAGAGCAAGCGATGTGCCGCAAACGGTTGCCATTGAGGACGAGCCGTTGGACTCGGTGATCTCGGAGACGACGCGCAGCGTGTAAGGGAACTGTTCGACCGATGGCAGCATCGGGCGGATTGCGCGCCATGCTAGCTTGCCGTGACCGATTTCGCGGCGGCCCGGGGAGCCCATGCGGCCTGTTTCACCAACCGAGTAGGGAGGGAAGTTGTAATGCAGAAGGAAGCGTTCCTTGTACATGCCCGTCAGGCTGTCAACGTACTGCTCGTCTTCGCCGGTGCCGAGTGTGGCAACAACGATGGCCTGGGTTTCGCCACGTGTAAACAGCGCCGAACCGTGGGTGCGTGGCAGCATGCCGACTTCAGAAACGATCGGGCGAACGGTAGACAGGTCGCGACCGTCGATGCGGCTCTTGGTGTCGAGAATGTTCCAACGAACGATCTTCGCCTGCAGGTGCTTGAACACCGCGCCGATGACTTCGTTGGTGTACTTTGCCTCTGCGCCTTCAGGGAAGAAGTGAGCCTTGACCTTTGCCTTTGCCACGTCAACGGCTGCGTAACGGGCAGCCTTTTCAGTGATCTTGTAGGCGTCGCGCAGTTCAGCTTCGGCAACGCCGAGCATTTCTGTTTCGAGAGCGGAAAAATCTTCCGGTTCGAATTCGCGTGGTTCCTTGGCAGCAACTTCAGCCAGCTTGATGATGGCGTCGATGACCGGCTGGAAACCGCGATGACCGAACATCACAGCGCCGAGCATGATTTCTTCGTTGAGTTCCTTGGCTTCGGACTCGACCATCAGGACGGCGTCCTGCGTACCGGCAACGACCAGATCCAGAACTGATTCGTCCATCTCGTCGAGATGTGGGTTCAGGACGTATTCGCCGTTGATGTAGCCGACGCGTGCGCCGCCGACTGGGCCCATGAAAGGAACGCCAGACAGTGTCAGGGCAGCAGAGGCCGCAACCATCGACAGAACGTCCGGGTCATTTTCAAGGTCGTGCTGAATGACGGTAACGACAACCTGTGTGTCGTTCTTGTAGCCTTCAGGAAACAGCGGGCGGATGGGGCGGTCGATCAGACGGGAAACCAGAGTTTCCTTCTCGGAAGGACGGCCTTCGCGCTTGAAATAACCACCTGGAATCTTGCCAGCGGCGTATGTCTTTTCCTGGTAGTTGACGGTCAGCGGAAAGAAATCCTGACCAGCCTTTGGAGACTTTGCGGAAACAACGGTCGCAAGAACCATTGTCTCGCCGTAGGTTGCGATAACCGCACCATCGGCCTGACGGGCAACTTTGCCTGTCTCAAGTCTCAGAGGGCGGCCTGCCCATTCGATTTCGACGGAATGTTGATTGAACATATCTTGTCCTTAAATGAAGCCTCGGTTCTCACATTGAAGGAAAACCCGGGGCTTTAACACGTCACGGGCAAGACAGCTGGAGGCTTTGGAGCGTCATATCCATCGATATGTGGTGACGTTGCACTTCGTCACAAAAGCATCCGGCAATCCTGCCCCATGACAGGTCATCGGTTTGGTTTAGATGGCACCGGCCCATCCGGCCCATCTTCGTTTTCGGCGTCCAGTTAAGAACTGCCATAAGAAAAACCGGCGGAAATTTCTTATCGAAACCCGCCGGTGTCAGTTTTTAGCGGCGAATGCCGAGGGCACCGATCAGCTTGGTGTAACGGCTCTCGTCCTTCTTCTTGACGTAGTCGAGAAGCGAACGGCGGCTGGAAACCATGGTCAGAAGGCCACGACGCGAGTGGTTGTCCTTCTTGTGATCCTTGAAGTGGCCTGTCAGGTTGTTGATCCGTTCGGTCAAAATTGCGACCTGAACTTCCGGCGAACCGGTATCACCTTCCTTAATGGCATATTCCTTGATAAGGGCGGCTTTGCGCTCTGCAGTAATCGACATCGGACGATCCTTTCTATTTAAGGAAAAACAGGACGCCAAGCACCGGGATGTCGTCCAGCACTGGCCATTCATTAGCGCGGGCGCTGCCCAAGCTGCCGCTGCCTATAAACCAATTGGTCTATAAAGGAAAGAGGCGATTACCACCGCCCCTTTCAGCCTATCGAGCATTCGGCACACTAGCCGAAAACGCGTTTGGGACGGAATTCGCCTTCTGCGATGTCACCGATGGCAACCAGCTTACCGCGCGCCGTGGCATAGGCATCCGTCTCCTGTGTCGGTGCATCGCGGCCACGCAACAGGATCGGATTGCCCATTTTCAGGCGATGTGCCTGATCATCGTTGATGATGAGGTGGGGCAGGGAAGACAATGCTTCCGACGTATCGATCAGATAGGCATCAAGCGCCGCCAGTCTCTCGTCGCGGTCTTCGATGGCTTCGAACTCGACGAGCTTTTCGAGTGGCACCATCGCGTCCTCTGCGAAGGGCGCAACCATCGAACGGCGAAGCTGTGAAATGAAGCCGTAGCAGTCCAGGTCACGCCCAAGATCGCGTGCCAATGCACGGACATATGTGCCTTTGCCGCATTCTACTTCGAAATGCGCAGTGTCTGCATCTGGGCAGGCGAGGAGAGTAATCCGGTGAATTTCAACTTCGCGGGCTGGGATTTCGACCGCTTCACCACTGCGAGCAAGATCGTAAGCGCGTTCACCAGCTATCTTGATGGCTGAAAACTGTGGTGGTGTCTGAAAGATGGTGCCGGTGTAGTTGGGCAGCAAATCTCGGATAGCCTGTTCATCGGGACGGTTGGTTGACGAGTTCAGAACATCGCCTTCCATATCGTCGGTGGTGCGTTCTTCGCCCCAGGTCACGGTGAACTCATAGATTTTACGGCCGTCCATGACATAAGGAACGGTCTTGGTGGCATCACCCAGCGCAATCGGCAGCATGCCGGAGGCCAAGGGATCAAGCGTACCAGCGTGACCGGCCTTCTGGGCGTTGAACAGCCATTTTATCTTGGAGACGGCTTCGGTCGAGCCGAAATCAAAAGGCTTATCGAGAATGATCCAGCCAGAAATCGGCCGTCCCTTGGGTTTGCGGTTCTGCTGTTTACGTGGTTTGGACATGCTTCAATTCTGTTCGTCGTCTTTATCGTTTGAAGGTCCCAGATCGCGCTGTACCTCCGGCGAGCGCAGAAGCGCGTCTATCTTCTTGTAGTTGTCGAAGCTGGTATCGTCGCGGAAACGCAGTTCCGGCACATATTTCAGCTGCCGCAAATTCGGGCCGAGCCGACCGCGAAGAAACTTGGCGTGGCGGTTCAATGCCGTGATCGTATCGGTGTGGTCGTCAACGCCAATCGGCGTCACATAGGCGGTTGCGATCTTGAGGTCGGTAGACATGCGCACTTCCGAAACGGAAATCACCGTCTTTTCGATCAGATCGTCGTTCACTTCTCCGCGCTGCAGAATCTGTGTGATCGCAGCGCGCACCTGTTCGCCAACACGCAGCATGCGTTGCGAAGGCGCGGATGATGTTACTTTTGCCATTTTTATCAAGCCTCAAACAGAGCGAGCGCCGGTTAAGCCGGCGCCCGACAGTTTTCTTGTGTTGCGGCGAAACGCTTAGAGCGTTCTGGTGATGTGCTCTACGCGGAAGCACTCGATGGTATCGCCCGCACGGATGTCTTCGTAGTTCTCGAACGCCATACCGCACTCCTGACCAACCGGCACTTCGCCGACTTCGTCCTTGAAGCGCTTGAGCGTCTTGAGCTTGCCTTCGTGGATGACGACGTTGTCGCGCACCAGACGAACGCCAGCACCACGTTCCACCTTGCCTTCGACCACACGGCAACCGGCAACCTTGCCGACCTTGGTAATGTTGAAGACTTCTAGGATTTCGGCGTTGCCGAGGAAGGTCTCGCGACGTTCCGGAGACAGAAGGCCCGACATTGCCGACTTCACGTCATCCACCAGATCGTAGATGATGTTGTAGTAGCGAATTTCGATCCCAGCCCGTTCAGCCGCCTGACGTGCCTGCACGTTGGCACGAACGTTAAAGCCAATGATGGCCGCGTTCGATGCTTCGGCGAGCGAAATATCCGACTCGGTGATGCCACCGGCACCCGAGTGAATGATGCGAGCGCGAACTTCGTCTGTGCCGAGCTTGTCCAGCGAACCGATAATGGCTTCGATGGAGCCCTGCACGTCGCCCTTGATGAGCAGAGGGAAGTCCTTGCGGCCTGTCGACTGCAACTGCGTCATCATCTGTTCGAGCGAGCCGCGCTGACCGGTCTGACGGGCAACAGCCTTATCGCGGGTCAAACGCTGACGGTACTCTGCGATTTCGCGGGCACGGCTTTCGTTTTCAACAACCGCGAAGCGATCACCGGCAGACGGTGTACCCGAGAGACCAAGAACCTCGACCGGCATGGCCGGACCAGCTTCCTTGACGTGTTCACCCTTATCATTGACGAGGGCACGAACACGGCCCCACTGGTCGCCGGCAACGATGATCTGACCCGGACGCAAGACGCCCTTCTGAACCAGAATGGTAGCAACGGAACCACGGCCACGATCAAGCTGAGCTTCGATGACCGTACCTTCAGCCGTGCGGCTCAAGTTAGCCTTGAGGTCGAGAATTTCGGCCTGGAGAAGAACGGCTTCGAGAAGCTTGTCGAGGTTGAGCTTGTTCTTGGCGGAGACTTCCACGTCAAGAACTTCACCACCCATGGATTCCACGAAAACTTCGTGCTGCAACAGCTGCTGGCGAACCTTTTCAGGGTTTGCTTCGTGCTTGTCGATCTTGTTGATCGCAACGATGATCGGCACACCAGCGGCTTTCGCGTGGTTGATCGATTCAATCGTCTGCGGCATCACGCTGTCATCGGCTGCAACCACCAGAATGGCGATGTCGGTTGCCTGTGCACCACGCGCACGCATGGCCGTAAAGGCAGCGTGGCCGGGAGTGTCGATGAAAGTGATCTTGTGACCATTCTTTTCGACCTGATAGGCACCGATATGCTGGGTAATGCCACCGGCTTCACCTGAAACAACGCTGGTCTGACGGATAGCGTCGAGCAGCGATGTCTTGCCGTGGTCGACGTGACCCATGATGGTCACGACAGGAGGACGCGAAACCAGTTCGCCGCCGCCATCTTCGTCGGAGACGTTGAAGATGCCTTCTTCGATGTCGGATTCAGACACACGCTTGACGGTATGGCCGAATTCGCCAGCGATGATTTCAGCCAGATCGGCGTCGATGACGTCGCCCGGCTTCATCATCTGACCTTCCTTCATCAGATACTTGATCACATCGACTGCCCGTTCAGACATGCGCTGCGACAGTTCCTGAATGGTAATGGTCTCAGGCAGAATAACTTCGCGCATGACCTTTTCGCGCGTTTCCTGCATCTGGCCGCGACGGAATTTCTCCTGGCGACGGCGCATCGCAGACAGCGAGCGGCCACGGGCCTGACCATCTTCTTCCAAGTTGGACGTAACGGTCAGCTTGCCACGGCGGCGTTCTTCTTCCGTCTTGAGGCGAGCGGCAGGCTTGGCTGGAACCGGCGCGGTTATCTTGCCGCGAACCGGTACACCAGTGCGACGAGCGCCACGATCATCTTCTTCTTCGCCAGCGCGGCGACCACGTGGGCCTGCACTGTCGATTGGTGCAGGGGCAGCAGGTGCCGTGCGTGTCGTCTGAGGACGTGCATCGGGACGACCCGTGCTCGTAGGTGTTCTGGCGGCAGCAGGAGCCGGTACGATTTCGGCGGGGGCTGGAGCAGGAGCAGGTGCCGTCTTTGCTGCGAGGGCTTCCTCAGCGGCGCGACGTACAGCCTCTTCCTTTTCGGCCGCTGCACGGGCTTCGTCTTCTACCTTGCGGCGGGCTTCGTCTTCGGCACGCTGCTTGGCTTCAACGATGTCGCGCGCCTGAGCGTCTGCCAGAGCCTTACGGCGCGCATCCATTTCGCCAGCCGAAAGGTCATGCAGGACGGCGCCACGCGGGCGGTCCGGCTGACGCTGTGGCTGCGAAGATGGCGCAGATCGGTTCTGGTTGTTATTGTTGTTCTGATTGCCGGACTGGTAAGGTCGCTGCTGCTGAGGCTGCTGCGGACGCTGTGCTGCTGCAGGCGTTGCAGCAGGTGCTGCTGGCCGGGCAGGATGCGGCGCTGCGGACACTGTCGGCGTGATGGGCTTTTCGTCTTCAGGACGCAATGGGCGGCGTTTGCGTGTCTCCACGACAACCGCGTTGGTGCGACCACGACCCATATCCTGACGCACAGTTCCCGTCGACGCTCCGCTCGGCTTGAGAGTGAGAGTCTTCTTGGGCTGTGCGTTGAGTGTCTTGTCGTCGTTGTTCTCGGTCATTCCGTTCCCGTTCCTTCGGACGAGAGCCGGATGACATTCATCAGGCCCTGTCTTTAACTAGCTGCATCCGAACGCGGTGGCGGATATCGTCCGATGACCGCGTCATTGTTCTGTCCGGGCAGCGTCTAAATCCGCTTGAGGTTGATCGCCATTGCGATACCGCTCGAGCATCTTTGCGCGCTTCACTACACCTTCACCCGCCTGTCCTGCAAGCGCGCAGGCATGGATAAAAGCATTCTGGCCCATCAGTCCGTCCATTTCCTGCTCACTGAAGAGCAGAAAGGACGGTATTTCACTCTCGGCTCCTGAGCCAAGGGTCCAGGCCTTGCGGGCCTGGTTTATCTTTCTCACACCATCCGGTGCTGCATCCGTGGCGTGAAACACCGCAATGGCCTTTCCCGATCGCACGGAAGCATCGACTTTCGTAGCGCCGGAGATGAACTGACTGGCTTTGCGTGCCATGCTGATCATCCCGGTCAGTTGTTGTGCCATCAACCGGTCCATCATATCCAGAAGGTCCGGCCCGGCTTTCACATCCGTCTTCAAGGCGCGTGCGAAGAGTTTTTTCGCAATGGCCTTTTCGATCAGGGCGCGCTCGGGTTTGACCCAGCAACCGCGCCCCGGCAATTGGCGTTTCAGATCCGGAACCACTGTCTGGTCCGGGCCTGCGACAAAACGGATCAGCTCATCAGGCGATCCGATCTGCCGCGTCACAATGCACATCCGCTCGCTTGCGGTGCCTTCGAACTGCTCGTCATCGATCAGCTCGTCCGGCTCATGCGTTTGCGACATCATTCCTGATCGGCGGCATCCGCCTCCTGCGTCGCTGCTGCTGCTTCCTGCTCGGCAGCAAGGTCTTCAGCGGTGATCCAGCCGGCCAGAAGGCGAGCCTGAACGATCATGTTTTCAGCTTCTACGCGGGAAACGTCGAGCTTGGAGAACGTGCCTTCAAACTTCTTGGTCTCGCCGTCCTTGCGTTCGCTCCAGCCGACAAGATCGTCGGCGGCGCAGCCTGCAAAGTCTTCGATGTTCTTGACGCCTTCTTCACCCAGTGCGACCAGCATCGGTGATGTGAGGCCATTGATCTGGAGAAGCTCGTCGGAAACACCGAGTTCCTTGCGCTTTGCGTCCATCTCGGTTTCGATACGCTCAAGATATTCCTTGGCGCGCGTCTGGATTTCGACAGCTGTGTCTTCATCGAAGCCGTCGATGGACGAAATTTCGCTCAGATCCACATAGGCCAGTTCCTCGACCTGCGCGAAGCCTTCGGACGCGAGAACCTGGCCAACCATTTCGTCCACATCCAGCGCTTCCATGAAGATGCCGGTGCGTTCGTTGAATTCCTTCTGACGACGCTCGGACTCTTCGGCTTCCGTCATGATGTCGATGTCCCAGCCGGTCAGCTGCGAAGCAAGACGCACGTTCTGGCCGCGACGACCGATGGCCAGCGAAAGCTGTTCATCCGGCACGACGACTTCGATACGCTCGGCTTCTTCATCGAGAACGACTTTGGAAACTTCAGCAGGCTGAAGGGCGTTGACGATAAACGATGCCGGATCCTGTGACCAAGGAATGATGTCGATCTTTTCGCCCTGAAGCTCACCGACCACAGCCTGAACGCGCGAACCACGCATACCGACGCAAGCGCCGACCGGATCGATCGAGCTGTCGTTGGAGATAACGGCGATCTTGGCGCGCGAACCGGGGTCGCGGGCAACCGACTTGATCTGGATGATGCCGTCGTAGATTTCCGGCACTTCCATGGTGAAAAGCTTGACCATGAACTGCGGATGCGTACGCGACAAGAAAATCTGCGGGCCACGCTGCTCGCGGCGCACGTCGTAAACGAAGGCACGAACGCGGTCGCCGTAACGCAGGTTTTCGCGAGGAATCATCTCGTCACGACGGATGATGCCTTCACCGCGACCCAGATCGACGATGACGTTGCCATATTCGACACGCTTGACGGTGCCGTTGATGATTTCGCCGATGCGGTCCTTGAACTCGTCATACTGGCGATCACGCTCGGCTTCACGAACCTTCTGGACGATGACCTGCTTCGCAGACTGTGCAGCGATACGACCAAAATCCATCGGCGGCAGTGGATCGGCAATGTAGTCACCGATCTTGGCATCGACGTTGCGGTCGCGTGCCAGTTCCAGTGGAATCTGCGTGCCGTAGTCTTCGGCCTTTTCCACCACTTCGAGAAGACGCTGCAAGCGGATTTCGCCGGTCTTGGAGTTGATGTCGGCACGAATATTGGTTTCGGAACCGTAACGCGAGCGGGCAGCTTTCTGGATGGCATCAGCCATCGCGGCCAGAACGATTTCGCGGTCGATGACCTTTTCACGCGCGACGGCGTCGGCGATCTGCAGAAGCTCAAGCCGGTTAGCACTTACTGCCATTTTTCTGTCTCCGTAAATCGCAAGTTGCGTTCTAACCCTCATCTCAGGGCTTACGTGGTAATTAGAATCAATCTTCGTCTGCTTCTTCGTTCTGGTTGGCGGCAGCTGCGGCCTTGGCCTGCTTATCCGCCTTCAACGCGTCACGAATGAGGTCATCCGTCAAAACCAGTTTTGCGTCCGAAAGCGTGTTGAACGGGATCAGAACCACAGGCTCCTCACCATAGGCTATCTGGTCACGTTCGAGCTTGAAGCCGTCGGCTTCGATCTCAGCAATCTTGCCACGGAAACGCTTGCGGTTATCCACCAGGATCGATGTCTCGATCTTGACGATATGGCCCTGCCAGCGAGCAAAATCTGTTTTACGGACCATCGGCCGATCAATGCCGGGCGACGATACTTCCAGATGATACGCCTTCTCGACGGGATCTTCCACATCAAGAACAGGTGAAATGGCCAGAGAGACCGCTTCGCAGTCCTGAACGGTCATGGTGCCGTCTTCGCGCTCCGCCATGACCTGCAACGTCGAACCGTTCTGGTTGGAAAGGCGCACCCTGACCAGCAAAAAGCCCATGCCAGCCAATACCGGCTCGATGATTTCGGCGATGCGCTGGTCTACGCCCGTTTCGGTTATCAGTCTTGGTTCGGCTTCAGCCATTCTGGTCTTCCGGTCTTATTGTCTAACCGGAAACGTTTCGCACCGGTTTTTAGGGCGCCTAACGAAAAAGAGCGGAGCCTTTCGGCCCCACTCTTCATCAGACGATCAAGAATTTGATTGCTCGTATAACTGCTTATGCCCGACATTGCAAGGAAAAGCCGGAATGCGATGAAATTGGCTTTCGTCACAATTTCAGCACAGGGCAGTCGGAAACAGTAGCGTCCTCGTGATCGGCGTCTATACTGCCGCTCTGGACAAACAACAATTGCATCATTGGACTGCTCGTGCCCGATAGAAAATCTCCGCTCGCGCCATTGCGGCACCCCACTTACAGAACAATCTGGTTTGCGAGCATAGCATCGAATTTCGGCGGGCTCATTCAGGCGGTGGGTGCGGCATGGATGATGACGGCGCTGTCGTCATCGGAAAACATGATTGCGCTGGTGCAGGCGTCGACGTCATTGCCGATCATGCTGTTTTCGTTGGTTTCAGGTGCTCTCGCCGATAGTCTTGACCGCCGCCGCATCATGATTTCGGCGCAGTTTCTGATGCTGGCCGCATCGATCTTACTGACAGTATTTGCATGGGCCGAATGGCTGACGCCCTGGCTGCTGCTGTTTTTCACCTTCATGATCGGCTGCGGCACGGCGCTCAACAACCCCTCATGGCAGGCATCCGTTGGGGAATTGGTGCCGCGTGAAGACTTGCCCGCGGCGGTGACGTTGAACAGTGTGGGTTTCAACATAACCAGAAGCGTCGGCCCTGCTATCGGCGGTGTCATCGTCGCGATCTCGGGCGCTGCTGCCGCTTTTCTCGTCAACACATTCAGCTATTTTGCGCTTCTTTACGCGCTGTTCAAATGGCAGCCGCCGAAAAACACGTCCAGTTTGCCCCGCGAACATCTGTTTGCCGCCATTTCGGCCGGCATGCGCTATGTGGCGATGTCGCCGAATATCGGTAAGGTTCTCGTGCGCGGTTTCCTGTTCGGCCTGTCTGCCAGCGCCATTCTGGCACTGATGCCGCTTGTGGCACGAGATTTGGTGCAGGGTGGTCCGCTGACATACGGCATTATGCTGGGTGCTTTTGGTGTCGGTGCCATTGGCGGCGCTTTGATCAGTGCGCGTCTTCGCGAAACATTGAGCAGCGAATGGATCGTACGCGTTGCATTTTTAGGCTTTGCCTTCAGCGCGGCCGTTACGGCTGTCAGCACAAGTGCGATCCTGACCGCGCTCGTGCTGACCATTTCCGGCGCAAGCTGGGTTTTGGCGCTTTCGCTTTTCAACACGATTGTTCAACTCTCCACCCCCCGCTGGGTGGTGGGACGGGCGTTGTCTCTTTACCAGACCTTGACCTTCGGCGGCATTGCCGTAGGCAGCTGGCTCTGGGGCTCGCTTGCCGAAAATTACGGTCTGTCCTACTCGCTGCTCTGTTCGTGCCTGCTGATGCTGCTAGGTGTTCTCGTCGGCCTTAAGCTAACCATGCCAGCCTTCGCGTCACTCAATCTCGATCCGCTCAATCGGTTTGTGGAGCCGAACCTGCGGCTTGACGTCAAACCCCGAAGCGGCCCGATTGCCATTCTGGTTGATTACGAGATCGATGATAGCGATCTGCCGGAGTTCATGACGATCATGGCTGAGCGGCGGCGGATTCGGCTGCGAGATGGTGCGCAGAACTGGACATTGATGCGAGATCTGGAAAACCCGGATATCTGGACAGAAATCTACCACGTGCCGACATGGGTGGAATATGTTCGGCATAACCATCGCCGAACGCAAGCGGACGCCAAAAGCTGGGACAGTATTCTGGCCTTACATAGAGGTGCAACGCGCCCGCGCGTCCACCGCATGATAGAGCGTCAGGCCATCCCGCCGCAGGACGACATCTTTCACAAAGCGCATATCGATCCGCATTGAGGAAGGGTGCTTACCCGCGGAGCGCCTCTGCGGGGGATTGACGATAAGCTAGCCACGCTGGAAGAATTGCGAGACCGGCGGCCACCGCAAGCAGCAACGCCGCCTGTGTCAGGTCGGCCTTGGCAAACTCCACAGGCATAAGGACGCCGCTTTTCGCAACAAGCATGCCCGTGATGATTTTTGCAGCTGCAAAACCAATAGCAAAACCCAACGCGATGCCTGTGGCAAAGAGCGCGAAGAGTTCTATCCAAACGATCAGCGATATGGATGATCTGGGAGCACCGAATGCGCGCAAGGCTCCGATCTGTTTTCGCCGCTGAACGATGTGGGTTAGCGTCACGAGAATAAGGGATGCGCCCACCAGCCCCTGAGCACCGATGGCGACAACGGACAGAACCTGACGCGCGTCGCCCAAGGTGGCGTAGAGTTTCGTCAGTACCTCGCCCGGAAATACTGCAAGCGTGTTGCCCTTCCGGTATTGCTGGCGAAGCTTGTAGGCGTCGGCAATGGTTTTCGGTTTTACCAGAATGGCTGGCACGCCGGGTGTTTCTGCTGTGAAAGTCTCGTTCAGTCCGGCTTCCTCGCCTTCTTTATGGGAATGCGCGTGTCCCTCACCCTCTGCTTCATGGGCGTGGTCGTGACCATCCTCATGCGCTTCCATGCCGTGAATGTGCCAGACAGAGCTGATCGGCACCAGAATGGCGCGGTCCCATGGCGTGCCTGTGGGCTTCAGGCGACCCTGAACGTGATAGACGATCTCGGTATGGGTATGACCACCTTCTTCCGCCGTTCCATGCATCGGCTTGATTTCCGCGCCGATGGGCAGATCGACCGCAGAACCGATAACGGCGTCTTCCCCGTCGGCAAAGCCTTGCCCCTCCAAGAAGCCACCTGAGGTGTTGTCGATTAGCGACGTCGTCGTTCCGACAATTGGATAGCCGGCAAAGGAATCTCCGAAACCCACTGGCCCTGCCCATGCAACGCGCGGGTCTTTGGCCAAGGACGCCAGCGTTTCGCCACTGACCAGCGGCAGAGGTGCGGCTTGAAGGAAGACCGAGGACAAGACTAGCTGCGTTTCGCTGCCCGCCGCGCCGATGACGAGGTCGAATTTATCTGCCGCGCGCGCCGTCCCCAGGCGCAATGCACGTTCCTGCAAGGTGACAGTGACGCCGAGGGCCGTTGCCAGGGAAACCAGCAAGACGACGACCAGAGAACCGGCCCAGAGGCGCTTCAGATCGGACAGGATAAAACGGATCATATCAAAGGTTCCCGGCAATGTCGGTCATGATACGGCCATTGCCAAGTTCCAGACGGCGGTCGAGGCGCTGCGCCAACAGCCTGTCATGGGTGATGACGATGAGCGTCGTGCCTTCGGCCCGCGCCAGATCGACCAGCATGCGACCGATGGCCTCGCCATTGTCGGGGTCCAAACTTGCGGTGGGCTCATCGGCGACAATGACACCGGGCTTTCGCAGAAGCGCGCGCGCAATTGCCACGCGCTGCATCTCGCCCCGCGACATGGTGTTTATATTCTGATCGGGCCTACCTAGACCGGTTTTTTCAAGCAATTCGGCTGCACGTTTGCCATAGCCACCAGACATGGCGCGACTGAGATGAACTGGCAACAGGACGTTTTCAATCGCGGACAGGCCGGGCAGAAGATGAAACTCCTGCATGACAAGCCCGACATTTTCGCCCCGCCAGCGGTCGCGTCTGGTCTCGCTTAATCCGGCAATGTCCTGATCACCCCAGACCACCTTTCCCTCACGCACCCGTTCCAGACCGGTGATGATATTGACGAAGGTGCTTTTGCCGGAACCGGATGGGCCCGTTATCGCGACCATCTCTCCGGCTGCGACAGTCAAAGCATCGATATGCAACACGGGCGCAGCGAGCCCGGCGTAGGAGACGGTGAGACCGGAGATGGTTAGAGACAGCATGTTCAAGACACCGAATATTGAGCATCTCTGATGCGCACGAGGCTAACGAAACCCGTCTCCGGGTCGGTCCATGAACCGTGCTCCAAAGTTCCGGTCACTTCGATCGTCGTGCTGGGCTGCACGAAGGTCTGTTTTTCCGAGAGGTAGACGACGACGATATTATCCGGCCAGTCGGAATCCGACGAACAGAACGGACAAAGCGCCATCGGGATTTCTGTCAGCACAAAGAATGCAGCTTCGGCTTTCAGGGGCGGAGCCATGAAGCCCTTCATGCGGATTTCCCTGCCGCTCAATTGCTTCAGTTTATCGGAATACTCCAGACCCAACACGCCGATCTTGCCATACATCTCATCGAAGGTCAGCGGCGACGGCGCTGCAAATGACTGCCGTGCGCTGAGTGAAAACACAGCTAGGCTGGCGAGTTGAAGCGACTGTCTGCGTGTGAGCATGCGGGAACGGTGCGCCATGACGATCTCCGATTCGACCTGTCCGGGTTCTTCTAAACGATGCAATCCGGCCCGCTGTTTGCGAGCCGGATCACGATCAGTCAGTGCAGTGTTTACTGCGTCTGCTTTGTGCCGAGGGCGAAGGTATCGGCCAGCACGCGGTACACGTCGCTCTGTTCCATGTAGCCCTTGAACTCTTCTGAGCCTGGGCCTGTGGACTGAAGAACGATATCATCAACGGCGTGAACGCCGCTATCACCGTCCTTTGGAATGTTACCCTGCACGAAAACGGCGCCGGGTACGTTCTTGTAGGCTTCGTTGGCGATGTATTCCTTCTTCTCGTTCTGGATGGCCGGAACGAAAGGACCGTCCATCTTGGGACGGAATGTTTCGTAATGGTCAGGACCATTATTGGCGTTCAGGAACAGGCGGCGGGTAACATCGACACGGTCAGGATAACCGTCGCCATCCTTGTCTTCGTAGTTCGGAAAGCCGGCTTCGGCGTAGGTACCGACCTTGGCGCGCATTTCATCGCCCGGCTTTTCGTCATCGACGGTGCCGATGATGGAGACGCCATGGGTGTGGTCGCCGGTGACGACGATCAGCGTATCCGGGTTCTTCGCCGCGAATTCGCGGGCAACGCCGACGGCCTTGTCGAACTCGATGGTTTCGATGACGGCGCGATCCCAGTCCAGCGGATGGGACATTTTATCGATGTTGGCAGCTTCGACCATCAGGAAAAAGCCGTCCTGATTTTTCGACAGTTCACCGAGGGCCGCCTTGGTCATATCGACCAGACCGGGCTGATTTGGAAACTTGTCGACCGTGCCCTTCTTAAGGAAGTTGCGGTCGAGCAGCGTATCCATGTTGCTGGTGTGAAACAGGCCAAGGAGCTTTCCGGTGTTTGAACCTTCAGCTTTTTCAAGCTCGCTCTTGTCGGTGGCCAGCGTGTAACCGGCCTCCTTGAAAAGCTTGATATAGTCCTTGTCATCCTTGCGCTTGGAACCGGGAGTGTCCTTACCCAGGAAGTACGCCGAACCACCGCCCAGAACTACGTCTGGCTTGACGTCGAACATCATGCCTGTGATCTCGGCCTTGTCGGCGCGCTTGCGGGTATGGGAAACGACAGCGGCTGGCGTCGCATCCTGCAATTCGGACGTCGTGACGATGCCGATCGACTTTTTCGTCTGGCGGCGAAGGGCTTCAGCCAGCGTTTCGACCTTCGGGTCGTCAAGGCTAGAAGGTGTGCGGTCACCATAGACGCCAAGCGCGTTCACGGCGGTCTTGTGACCCGTCATGTAAGCCGACATGGTGTTGGCACTGTCGGTAGCGACAGCTTCTGTCGACGATGTGCCGATGAACGCCATATGGTCCATCTCGTCCATGTTGAGGCGGCCGTTCGCCTTACCTTCGGTCATGCCCTTGGACACGATGCGGGCAGCCGTACGGTGCGCAACGGAAAGGCCGTCACCCAACAGGAAGATAACGTTCTTAGCTTTTGGTGCTTCACCGGTGCCGTAAACAGTCCATGTGACGTTTTTCGTCTCGGCGCCAGCAGAAACCTCAACTTTGTAATCGCCAGCCTGTGAAATCTTCAGCCCGCGCAATGTGACGGCAGAACCGAGGACCTTGTCTTCTTTGCCCTTTTCTTCCGCTGTGAATATGACGTCGGAACCGAAGACCGTCTTGTAATCCTGGCCATTGACGGTGATCTTGACGTCCTCAGGCTTTACGACGCTCTTGAACTCTACCTTGAAATCAAAAGGGGAGCCGGTGAGAATCGTCGCACGATCAAGGGGATAAACGGTCGCAGCGTGTGCTGTACCGGCAAGAATGGTGGTGGCAACGAATGCAGCATAAAGTTTGCGCATGATAACCTCTATGGCGTTATGTTTTATGGAAATGCTTCCCGCCTATAGGCATCACGCATGACAGAGACATGACGATTAACGCGAATCTGTTGGACTCATGCAACCTGGTTGTCTGGCGATCTTGGGGCATACGGAGTGGCTGTGACGCCCCGTATGTTTTTTCTGAAGCTGCATTTCTTGATTTTTGCAGCGATGGACACATCTATCTGCCTTGCAGCGGGAAAAATCGCTCCTTATATACCCCCCAGAACAGCATTGAAGAATGCTGCACAAACACGAAGACCATCCAAGTCAAGGAGTTGTCAGTGGAATGCCTCACGGGGTTCCGACAGCTCGCTTCAAGGAGAGAAGAAAATGGCAAAAGTAATCGGTATCGACCTTGGCACGACCAACTCCTGCGTCGCAGTGATGGACGGCAAGGATATTAAAGTTATTGAAAACGCCGAAGGCGCGCGCACGACCCCGTCCATGGTTGCGTTCAGCGATGATGGCGAGCGTCTGGTCGGTCAGCCTGCGAAGCGTCAGGCTGTTACCAACCCTACCAACACATTGTTTGCCGTAAAGCGCCTTATCGGTCGCCGTTACGAAGACCCGACTGTCGGCAAGGACAAGGCTCTTGTTCCGTTCGAGATCGTCAAGGGTGACAATGGCGATGCCTGGGTTCAGGCGCAGGGCAAGGGTTATTCCCCTTCGCAGATTTCCGCCATGATCCTTCAGAAGATGAAGGAAACGGCTGAATCCTACCTCGGCGAAAAGGTCGAGAAGGCCGTTATCACGGTTCCCGCCTACTTCAACGACGCACAGCGCCAAGCCACCAAGGATGCTGGCCGCATTGCTGGTCTTGAGGTTCTGCGCATCATCAACGAGCCGACGGCTGCTGCTTTGGCATATGGCCTCGACAAGAAGGAAGGCAAGACGATTGCCGTGTACGACTTGGGCGGCGGCACCTTTGATATTTCCGTTCTGGAAATCGGCGATGGCGTTTTTGAAGTGAAGTCCACCAATGGCGATACGTTCCTTGGCGGTGAAGACTTCGACATGCGTCTGGTCGAGTATCTGGCTGGTGAATTCAAGAAGGACCAGGGCATTGACCTCAAGGGCGACAAGCTTGCGCTTCAGCGTCTGAAGGAAGCCGCTGAAAAGGCGAAGATCGAACTGTCGTCGTCGCAGCAGACCGAAATCAATCTCCCGTTCATCACCGCAGATGCAACCGGTCCAAAGCACCTGACACTGAAGCTGACTCGAGCCAAGTTCGAAAGCCTTGTGGACGATCTGGTTCAGCGTACGGTTGCACCGTGCAAGGCTGCGCTCAAGGATGCTGGCCTCACCGCAGCCGAGATCGAAGAAGTCGTTCTCGTCGGTGGTATGAGCCGCATGCCGAAGGTCCAGGAAATCGTCAAGCAGCTGTTCGGCAAGGAGCCACATAAGGGTGTGAACCCGGATGAAGTTGTTGCCATGGGTGCCGCCATTCAGGCTGGCGTTCTGCAGGGTGACGTAAAGGACGTTCTGCTTCTCGACGTAACGCCTCTGTCGCTCGGCATCGAAACACTGGGTGGCGTGTTCACACGTCTGATCGACCGTAACACGACGATCCCGACGAAAAAGAGCCAGACCTTCTCTACCGCCGAAGACAGCCAGTCTGCCGTGACCATTCGCGTCAGCCAGGGTGAGCGCGAAATGGCTGCCGACAACAAGTCGCTCGGCCAGTTCGACCTCGTTGGCCTGCCGCCGGCACCCCGCGGCGTTCCGCAAATCGAAGTTACTTTCGATATCGACGCCAACGGCATCGTGCAGGTTTCCGCTAAGGACAAGGGCACTGGCAAGGAGCAGCAGATCCGCATCCAGGCATCTGGTGGTCTGTCTGACGCCGACATCGAAAAGATGGTGAAGGATGCCGAGGCCAACGCCGAAACCGACAAGAAGCGTCGCGCCGGTGTAGAGGCCAAGAACCAGGCCGAAAGCCTTATCCACTCCACCGAGAAGTCGGTGAAGGAATATGGCGACAAGGTTTCTGAGACGGACCGCAAGGCTATCGAGGATGCCATTGCCGCACTGAAGACCTCGGTTGAAGCGGCTGAGCCGGATGCTGACGATATTCAGGCGAAGACGCAGACCCTCATGGAAGTGTCCATGAAACTGGGTCAGGCCATCTACGAAGCCCAGCAGGCTGAGAGTGGCGAAGGCGCCGCTCAGGGCGGCAAGGACGATATCGTCGATGCCGACTATGAAGAAATCAAGGACGACAAGAAGTCCGCATAAGCGTGGCTTTTGAACTCCAATTGATGCTTGACTGAAATCCGGCTGCCTTGTGCAGCCGGAAATCCATTTCCGGGGCTTGTAGTTAATGGCGAAAGCAGACTTTTACGAAACACTTGGCGTTGGCAGAACAGCTGACGAAAAAGAGCTGAAAAGCGCCTTCCGCAAACTTGCGATGAAGTATCATCCAGACAAGAATCCTGGTGACGCCGAGTCTGAAAAGAAATTCAAAGAACTCAACGAAGCCTATGAGACACTGAAAGACCCGCAGAAGCGGGCCGCCTATGATCGTTTCGGTCACGCAGCCTTCGAGCAGGGCGGCATGGGCAATGCAGGCGGCGGTTTTGGCGGTGGTGCCGGCGGTGGTTTCTCCGACATTTTCGAAGACATCTTTGGTGAGATGATGGGTGGCGGACGTGCACGTCGCTCCACCGGCGGACGCGAACGCGGTGCCGACCTTCGCTACAACATGGAAATATCGCTGGAAGAAGCCTTCGCGGGCAAGACAGCGCAAATTCGTGTGCCGACGTCCATAACCTGTGATGTTTGCACTGGTTCCGGCGCCAAGCCCGGCACGCAGCCCAAAACCTGCGGCACTTGCCAGGGCTCAGGCCGCGTACGCGCTGCGCAAGGGTTTTTCTCCGTGGAGCGCACCTGCCCCACCTGTCACGGTCGTGGCCAGACGATTACCGACCCATGCACGAAGTGCAACGGTCAGGGCCGTATTACGGAAGAGCGCTCGCTGTCGGTCAATATTCCCTCGGGTATCGAAGACGGCACACGCATTCGCCTTCAGGGCGAAGGCGAGGCGGGTATGCGTGGTGGTCCCTCGGGCGACCTCTACATTTTCCTGTCTGTGCGACCGCATGAGTTCTTCCAACGCGATGGTGCCGATCTTTATTGCGCGGTGCCGATCTCCATGACGACGGCGGCGCTCGGTGGTACGTTCGATGTCACGACGCTGGACGGAACTAAATCCCGTGTGACGGTGCCGGAAGGCACACAGGCGGGTAAGCAATTCCGTTTGAAGGCTAAGGGCATGCCCGTGTTGCGTTCCGCGCAGCAGGGTGATCTCTATATTCAGATCCAGATCGAAACGCCGCAGAAACTGACGAAGCGTCAGCGAGAATTGTTGCAGGAATTCGAGGAACTGTCGTCCAAGGAAAACAACCCTGAATCCACCGGCTTCTTCGCCCGGATGAAGGAATTCTTCGACGGCTGATCCATCTCCTTGACGCTTAAGACAAAGCCGCGCTTCGGCAGAATGCGCGGCTTTTCTATGCCGAAGCCCCAACCGGATCAGCCGGCAAACCCACCCTTTTCCAAAAAGAGTTTTTCTTCATCTGTGCTGTCGCGCAACAGGATTTCGTTGCGATGTGGGAAACGTCCGAAGCGTTCGATGATGTCGCGATGTTCAATCGCGAAAGGCAGGTAGCGCTCGCCCAGTGGTTCGCAGAGTTTGCAGCATAGGTGCTGATCCCCCAGGTCTTCCGAATGCATCAGAGGCAGATAGAAGAAAATGCGAAGCTCTGGATCGATCGTACGGTCATGGCCGCGCCGCAGGGCCTCCTGGGTATATTGGCGGGCAAGCGGGTCGGTCGCATACATGTGCGCCGTGCCCCTGAAGCAATTGCGTGGAAACTGGTCCAGCAGCAACAGCAACGCCAGACTGCTTTCCGCGCCGTCGAACCACGTTTTCAGTTCGCATCTTGCGGCTGCGAAATGCAAATCCCTGAAACGATCATGGAACGTCGCGTCGAAATGCGCGTCTTTGTCGAACCACTTTTCGGGTCCGGCATCTTTCCAGAAGCTCAAGACATCTGAAGCCGATGGAGCGGGGTGGACAACACTCATAGCGCGCTCCTCAATAATGCGGCGGCTTGGTTATGGCAGGTGCTTCGAGCGATTGCTCCTCGAGGTTCAGGAACCGGTCGGTCAATCGATCCAGCTTGGCGCGGGTCTGCTCAACGACTTTCCATTGTTCCGTCAGCTGATCGGACAGCTCTTCGATGGTTTTTGCCTGATGCGCCACGGTTTCTTCGAGCGCAATGATACGGTTTTCGCTGTTGTCGGCCATAGGCATCTCCTGTCAATGCCCTGCTTTGCCAGCTTTGCATCTCACAGACAAGACAAAGGCCGGACATGATGCCCGGCCTTTGAAGCTTTCCCTATCGTCGCGGCGGATCAATCTTCTTCCTGGAAGACTTCTTCGCGCTTCTTCTTGACGCTTGGCAGGAAGACGACGACGAGAACGGCGATGGCGATCAGCAACAGGGTTGCGCTTATGGGGCGGGTGACGAAGGTCGTCGCATCGCCACGCGAGAGGATCATCGCACGCCGAAGGTTTTCTTCCAGCAACGGCCCCAGCACGAAGCCCAGCAGAAGCGGTGCCGGTTCGCACCGCATTTTAACGAGCGCATAGCCGATGAGCCCGAAGAAGGCGACGGCATAGAGATCGTAGACGTTGGAATTGACGCTGTAGACCCCGATGGCGCAGAACGCCATGATGATGGGGAACAGCACGTAGTAAGGAATGGTCAGCAGCTTCACCCACAACCCGATCAGCGGCAGGTTGAGGATGACAAGCATCAGGTTGCCGATCCACATGGACGCGATGATGCCCCAGAACAGCGCAGGCTGCTCGGTGGCGACATTGGGTCCGGGAACGATGCCCTGAATGATCATGGCGCCAATCATAAGTGCCATGACGGGGTTGGCGGGAATGCCGAGCGTGAGCAGCGGAATGAACGAGGTCTGCGCACCGGCATTGTTCGCTGACTCAGGGCCGGCCACACCGGCAATAGCGCCGTGGCCGAACTCTTCCGGGTGTTTGGACACACGCTTTTCGACTGTGTAGGAGGCAAAAGCCGCAAGAATGGCACCACCACCCGGCAGGATACCCAGTGCCGAGCCGATGGCCGTGCCGCGCAGAACCGGGCCCACCATCTGCTTGAACTCTTCCTTGCTTGGCAAGAGGCCACTGACCTTTGCCATCAAGACGGAGCGGGTCTTTTCGCTTTCGAGGTTGCGCAGAATTTCGGCAATACCGAAGACACCGACGGCAACCGCCACGAAGTTCAGGCCATCGGCATATTCGCGGATGCCGAGGGTAAAGCGCGGCGTGCCGCTATAGATATCCGTGCCGACAAGGCCGAGCAGCAGGCCGAGAACCACCATGGCCAGCGCCTTGATGATGGAGCCATGGGCAAGTGCAATGGAGGAGACAAGGCCAACGACCATCAGCGAAAAATATTCGGCGGCACCGAAATTCAGCGCGATGGCCGTGAGTGGTGGTGCGAAGATCGCGACCAGAAAGGTCGACACCGTACCCGCGAAGAATGAGCCAATGGCTGCGACCGAAAGCGCCACGCCCGCCTTGCCCTTGCGCGCCATCTGGTAGCCATCAATAGCGGTGACGGCAGACGAGGACTCGCCCGGCATGTTGATGAGGATCGCGGTGGTCGAGCCGCCATATTGCGCACCGTAATAGATACCGGCGAGCATGATGAGGGATGACACCGGCTCCAGCTGGAATGTGATGGGCAGCAGCATGGCAATGGTCGCCGTGGCACCGATGCCCGGCAACACGCCGATCAATGTTCCCAGAATGACGCCGATAAAGCAGAAGAACAGGTTGTCGAGAGAGGTTGCGGTGGAAAAACCAAGCGCGAGATTATTGAACAGTTCCATCATGCACCTCAGAAATTGAGCCAGGGGCCGAAGCGCTGGAAGGGCAGACCAAGACCGTAGTCGAAGACTGCGACGGAAAAGATGGTGATGCCAACCGACAGGATGAGCGCCATCAACGGTGTCATCTTCTGCGATGCAAAGGATGCGATCAGCGCGCTGATGAACAGGGCAGGCACGAAGCCGAGGCCGCGCACCGTCATGCCGAAGATGATCGGCGCTGGCAGAATGAGGAAGATGCCACGCCAGGCAATAGGCCCCAGCGGTTCGCCCTGAAACTTGCCCGCCCGTACGAGAATGAGTGTGCCAAGCCCCACGAGAATGAGCGCCAGCACCAGCGGGAAATATCCCGGACCCATGCGAAACGCCGTTCCCAGCTCAAGGCCGTAGGATTGCCAGGCAAAGAAAATGCCGAGCACCATGAAGAAGCCGCCGCAAGCCGCCTCCGTTGCGTCGAAAGATAATGATTTCATTTGTTTGTTACCCCGCTGACGAGTGAAAACCGGTGGCCCGTGAGGCCACCGGTTGATTGCTTGAGAGCAGGCCTAGTCGGCGTACTGGCCAGCGGCCTCGATGACCGTCTTCCAGCGTGTGATTTCGCTTTCAAGCTTTGCCTTCAGCGCCGCAGGCGTGCCTTCTTCCGCCGAAGACGGCGTGGTGCCGAGCTCGGCGAAGCGGGCTGCGACATTCGGGTCTTTCAGTGCGACCTGAAGTGACTTGGAAAGGCGCTCATTGACATCGGCAGGTGTGCCCTTTGGCGTGTAGACGCCATGCCAGACGCCCACTTCGAAGTTCGGCAGACCGGCTTCAGCTGAGGTCGGCACGTTTGGCAGCACGTCCAGACGCTTCGGCGTGGTAACGGCGTAGGCTTTGACCGTGCCGCCCTGGATCTGCTTGGTGGTGTTGGTCGTCTGGTCGCACATGATATCGACCTGACCGCCGAGAAGATCGGTCATGGCAGGGCCGGTGCCCTTGTAAGGCACTGTCACGAGCGGTGTCTGTATGGCGCTCATGAACAGCATGCCGCAGAGATGCGAGGCGGCGCCGATGCCGGCATTGGCAACAGTGACCTTGTCCTTGTTGGCCTTCGCATATTCGATGAGGCCCTTGAGGTCTGTGGTTTCAAGCGTCTTGCGCGACAAAATGGTCATCGGCACTTCGGTGACGAGGCCGACATAGTCGAAGGCTTCGAGCGTGTTATAGGCCAGCTTGCGGTAAAGCGTGGCGCTGGTGGCCATGCCGATATGGTGGAGTAGAACGGTGTAGCCATCCGGATCAGCGGCTGCGACACGGCCAGCACCGAGCGTGCCACCAGCACCGCCGACATTTTCCACGATAATCTGCTGCCCAAGATCCTTGGACATGGATTCGGCAACGAGGCGGGCAACGGTATCCGTCGGGCCGCCTGCGGCAAAGGGAACGACCATGGTGATGTTGCGCTGCGGATAGGTTTGCGCAGCAGCGGACAAAGCAAACAGCGATACGGCAGCGGCAGCCACGGCACCTGTGACGGTCTTGAGAATTTTCATCTTTTCCTCCCGATGAAATATAGCCTCATCGACCGGCGCACTCCTATTGCGGTCGGTCGGGGTGAGGCTATTTGCAATCGGTATCGGGCGCGAAGCAATGCTTTCAAGAGGAACCCAAGAACAAATTGGGGTTCTGCCACCCATAATGGGTGGATTTCGAAACACTTGCCACTGCCGATGGGTGAAAATCCACCCATCCAAATATCGGGTGCAGTTTTTTACGACTCCCAATCGAGACGCCCGCCGCGATGAGACGGCGGGCTTCAGGACAATTGCATGTAAATCGAGAGTTTACTTTGAGCGGCAACGACCGGTCTTGGTCGTTTCTTTATCGCCATCGTCATAGGCAATGCCGATCTTCTCACCCGCCAGCGACGCGATCTTGCCGGAATACCAGCTTCCCGCACCCTTGTAGTTGCATTCAACCTTGGTACCAATCATCCAGTCATAAGGACGGACCGCATTGATTGCGACAGTTTCCCGGTCACCGTCATCGTAGCGAATGGTGATCTTGTCGCCAGCAAGTTTCTCAACCACGCCAGGAAACCAGTAGCCTGCGCCCTTGTAGTTTCCAAGAACCCAATCACCCTTTGTTTGGGCGCTGGCAGAACCTGCACCCAATGCAATCAAAACTGCAGCAATTACAATAGAACCAAACTTAAGCAAATCCATATCCCCCAAATCAGACCGTAATTGGACTGAGTGGAGATAGGAATATACAATGCGAATGAATACTGAATGAACTGTTTTGTATTTTAGAAATTTTAATGTGTAGTTGTGCAATGCACTTGTAAATCAAAGGTATATTTCGTCTGAATATAGTTTAGGGTTCATCCCCAAACTCTTGTTTCGTCAGTGCGTGTTTTTGCATTTTTTCATAGAGTGTTTTGCGCGATATTCCGAGTGTCTCGTAGACGGCTTTGAGATTGCCTTTGTTGAGGGCAATCGCTCTTGTCAAAACAGACTTCTCGAATTCTGCGACCTTGGCGGAAAGGCTTGTAGCGTTATCTGACGTTGTCCGCGGCCCATCAGAGGCGCTGCCATCTAACCCCAGCACCAGCCGATCTGCAGCATTTCTCAGTTCCCGAACATTGCCCGGCCATTCCCGCATGGCAAGCGTTGATACGATATTGGAGGGTACATCGAGATCATCCCGGCCATAACGCGCGGCCGCCTCGCGCACCAACTGGAGGAACAGAAGCGGGATATCGGATCGGCGCTGCGCCAGCGAAGGCACATGAACGGTCGCGACATTGAGCCGGTATAGCAAATCCTGCCGAAAACGGCCCGCCACCGCCTCTTGTGCCAAATCAGCCTTGCTGGTCGCGATAAAGCGGACATCGAGCTCCACGGTCTCGTTGGAGCCAAGACGAGTGATCGTACGCTCTTGCAGCACCCGCAACAGCTTGCCTTGCATGTCTGATGGCATGGAGCCGATTTCATCCAGCAGCACCGTGCCGCCACGGGCATGTTCGAACTTGCCGTAACGCGGGCGCAGCGCGCCGGGAAAAGCCCCCGCCTCATGGCCAAACAGCTCGCTTTCGATAAGGTGCTGCGGCAACGCGGCGCAATTGATAGCGACGAAGGGTTTGTCTGCACGGGCGCTGACATCGTGGAGCGCGCGCGCCACCACTTCCTTGCCCGCACCGGTATCGCCGATGATCAGCGTATCGGCGTCGGCCGCACCAATCGCGCGGATGCGATAGCGCAGATCGACCATGACCTGCGTGCGCCCCGGCAGTCGCGTTTCCAGATCATCGCGTTTTCCAGCAACTGCACGAAGACGGCGGTTTTCCAGAACGAGTGAGCGCCGGTCTATCGCGCGTTTGATGATGCCAGCAAGATATTGAACGCTGAACGGTTTTTCGATGAAATCATAGGCGCCGTTGCGCATGGCGCTAACGGCAAGCTGCACATCTCCATGACCGGTGACCAGAATGACAGGGATTTCCGCATCCAGTTCCCGGACCTTTTGCAGCAGGGTCATTCCGTCCATGCCAGGCATTCTGATATCGCTGACGATGATGCCATCGAAACTGTAGCCAATGAGTTCGAACACATGGTCGGCATTATCGACGGTGACGACGTCTAGACCAGCAAGCTCCAGCGCCTGTGCGGTGGAAAGCCGCAAGTCCTCTTCGTCATCGATCAGCAAAACACGCGAGACATTCATTCGGCAGCAATCTCCATCGGTACGTCGGCGTCCAACTCAATATCGAAACGCGCCCCACCCTCGGGCAGATTGGTGACGCTCAGACGCCCGCCGAAATCCTTGACGATGTTGTAGGAAATGGAAAGCCCAAGGCCCAACCCCTTGCCGACGCCTTTGGTGGAAAAGAACGGATCGAAGATACGCTCCATGATGGCGGGTGGAACGCCGGGACCGTGGTCGCGAATGGAGAGGATAACTTTTTCGCCCACCTGGCGCGCTGTAAGACCAATCTGTCGATCGCCCAGCCCCTCCACAGCATCGGCTGCATTTGAGATGATGTTGACCAAGACTTGCTGGAGCCTGACAGGGCCTGCTTTGACCTGAAGCGGCACGGGTCCCAAATCCACCGTCAATCGCGCGTCTGCTGCCTTCAGTCGCGCGTTGACGATCTCAAGCGTATCGCTGACCACGGCATCCAGCGGGACAGGCCCGAGCTTTTCATTAGGTTTGCGCGCAAAATTGCGCAGATGCTTGCCAATGGCTGCCATACGGTCGATCAGCACCGAGATACGTTTCAGATTATCCGAGGCTTCGCCCACCCGTCCGCGCTCTATCAGTAAAGATGCGCTCTCGGCGTATGTCTTGGCAGCAGCCAGTGGCTGGTTGAACTCGTGGGAAAGGGCGGCCGACATCTGGCCGAGCGCTGCCAGCTTGCCAGCCTGGATCAAATCCTTCTGCGTCTTGCGCAACCGTTTTTCGGTCTGCCTGCGCTCGGCAATCTCATGCTTGATGTCTACATTGACGCGTGCAAGATCGGCGGTGCGTTCCTCCACGCGTCTTTCAAGTTCGGCCCGCGCTTCCGCCTGGTGGACCAATCTGTCCTGGAGGCTCTTGCGCCGCTGTAACATGGCGGCAACCAGCGCGCCGGCGAGGCAGAGGCAAAGAACGATCGCGATCATCGTTGTTTTGACCTGCGTGCGCACCGAGCTGGTGTCCATCAATACATTCACCGTCCAACCAGCATCGGGCATCGGCTGGGAGAGGAAAAGATATTCCTTCTCCTGCTCGCCCTCGCGAATCGTCATCATGTCATGCGCACCAAAAGTGCCGCGTGTCAGGCCCAGCGGCTTCAGATCCGCGTCGGAATACCGTCGTGAGCTTTCCGTCTTGGCAATGCGTTCGGGGGTGAGTGGCTGGATGGCGGCGTAAAGCCATTCCGGCGTTCCCGTCATGAAGATGATGCCTTCGGGATCATTGACGAAAATCCGGTTCTCGCCATTGCCGAAGGATGCCTCGATGCCTTCGATGTCGACCTTGAAGACGATGACGCCCTTGATCTCTTCGTTGAAGAAGATGGGTGAGGCAAAATAATAGCCGCGTTTGTGCGAAGTGGTGCCCAGCGCAAAGAATTTCGATTGCTGGCCCTTGGCGGCATCCTGAAAATATGGGCGGTAGCTGAAATTCTGGCCGACGAAGCTCGCCGGTCCATCATAATTGCTGGCAGCAATGGTCTCGCCATCCAGCGTCATAATGTAGATATCGGATGATTTCAGCAGATCGTTGATGGATTTCAGGTAGATATTGGCGCGCAGTCGCAACGCCTGATCCTGCGGGTGAACAACCAGCTCCTCAATATCGTCATGATCTGCCATCAGCGCGGGCAGCGGCTCATAGCGACTGAGATGTCCGCCCAGTGCAGAGACTGCCAGCCGCAACGTAGTGCCACCTTGCGCCGCTACCTCATCGAAGTAGCTTTCGGCAACGAGATCGCTGCCCTTGGTCAAGGCAACGCCGCCAAGGCCCAAGCAAAAAAGCACGATACCGATCCAGCGATATGTCACCGCTCTTCCCCTCCGCATTCCCAGGTGCAAGTCTAAGTGGAGGCGCTGGAATTTCCAAGCACGATCGAAGTGCACTTGGATAAAACAAAAAAGCCGACCCAAAGGTCGGCTTATTCGTCAATCAAAGACTGCGCAGAAATTATGCGCTTTCTTTCGGTGTCAGAACCTGACGACCACGGTACATGCCTGTCTTCAGGTCGATGTGGTGTGGACGGCGAAGTTCGCCGGAGTTCTTGTCTTCAACGTAAGTTGCAGACTTCAGGCCATCGGCCGAACGACGCATGCCGCGCTTGGACGGGCTTGTTTTTCTCTTTGGTACTGCCATTTTGTGTAACTCCACTGAAGCGGCGAAACACGGGAACCAGCCAGGACCCAGGCCGAATGTCACATGTTTCTATATCTGAATTTTGGCGCGCTTATACATGCCTCACTGGGCTTTGACCAGCCCCGGTGCACATTTTTTCGAGAATGGCCGAATCACAATCAATGTTTCCGCGCCAAAGCATTTCCACATTGACTATCAGACAGGATCGAAAACGATCAATTCCTCAAAATGCTTCATATCGCTGAATTCACAGAATGCTGGTGCTCGCATTTCCAGAACCGGAACAGCAGACTGCAGTTCTTCAAGGCATTCGTCCAGCATTCTTTGCCACGGGGGCAGGCAGTCGGGTTCGAACCAGCGCATGACGTAGGCGAAGGTGATGTGAAACTCGTAGGTATCGTGGTCAGGGTGCCGATAACCGAAGGCATCGGCAAATGCATTGCGCCATGCGGCCACGATGCGGTCGTCCTCGGGCGTCACGCCTTTCAGCGTGAGGCCGAGAGGGCCGACATGGGTCACCTGCATGAAAAAGGGCGGAAGCTTTGGAAAGCTCTCAAGTTTTTTTTGATAAAATTCTGTCATCTGGGCGATTGAGGAATCACCGGGCATGTTCTTCGGCCAATAAGGCCAATCGCGGCGATATTCGATGACGCCCTGAAAGACTGTCATGTGCAGACTGGAAATCGGTGTGAAGGCCAGATGGCTGTGCGCCTCTGGCATTCCTATGATTTTCTCGCGCGCCTTGATGATCGCACTTTGCGTGCGCGACCCCTCTGCCAGATGGCAGACCACAGTATTGCCCGGCTCATGCAGGAACTCGCCGTTCGAATCGTAACGGGTTCCTAAGTGGCGTGGTGGTGCCTCTCTTTTGTCTGTGGAAAACGCAGTCAGCTCAGGTGAAACGACAGGCGCGTGCATATGTTGAAGGCTCCCTAAAACGAGGTAGCCTCACTTACTACTGGCAAACGACACTTCCATGACAAGGACGCGTCAGTGCGCCTCGTCCCAGTTGGCGGCTGCGCGCGCATCCACTTTCAAGGGCACTTTCATGTCGATGGCAGGCATGGCCGCATTTTCCATGATGGACACGACAACCGGCAAGGTCTTGTCGATCTCGGCCTCTTCCACTTCAAAAATAAGTTCGTCATGCACCTGCAGAAGCATACGCGCAGAAAGCCGAGCCTCGCCCAATGCCGGTTCTATACGGATCATGGCACGACGGATGATATCGGCGGCAGAGCCCTGAATAGGCGCATTGATCGCAGCGCGTTCGTTGAAGGCGCGCACCGATGGATTGGACGACTTTATTTCAGGGTAATTGATGCGGCGACCGAAGATGGTTTCGACGTAGCCATTGTCTCGGGCATATGTCTTGGTGTTCTCCATATAGTCGCGAATGCCGGGGAAGCGCTCGAAATATTTTTTGATGTATTCACCCGCTTCCGAGCGCCCTATGCTGAGTTGATTGGCGAGGCCGAAAGCGGAAATGCCGTAAATGATGCCGAAGTTGATAGCCTTGGCGCGGCGGCGCACTTCGGATGGCATGCCCTCTACGGGGACGCCAAACATTTCGGACGCCGTCATTGCGTGAATGTCGATGCCCTCAGCAAAGGCGTTTCTGAGTTGCGGAATGTCAGCCACATGCGCCAGCACCCGAAGTTCGATCTGGCTGTAATCTGCGGATAGAAGCTTGTTACCCGGCGTCGAAATGAACGCCGTGCGTATCTTGCGGCCCTCTGCCGTTCGCACCGGAATATTCTGCAGATTCGGCTCCGACGACGACAAGCGGCCCGTGGTGGTGGATGCCAGCGAATAGGATGTGTGCACCCGCTTCGTTTCCGGATGAACGTAACCGGGCAGGGCATCGGTATAGGTGGATTTCAGCTTGGTCAGTTGGCGCCAGTCCACGATCTTGCGTGGCAGTGGGGCGCCCTCTGCCGCTAGATCCTCCAGCACTTGAGCAGAGGTCGACCATTGGCCGGTCTTGGTTTTGGAGCCACCGGGTAATCCCATTTTGCCGAATAGGATATCACCAAGTTGCTTGGGCGAGCCGACATTGAATTTCTCGCCTGCAAGTTCGTAAATCTCGTCTTCGAAAGCGGCGGCTTTCTGCGCCAACTCACCGGAAAGGCGGGATAGAATTTGCCTGTCGACGGTGATGCCGCGTTCTTCCATGCGCGCAAGCACCGGCAAAAGCGGGCGCTCCAGTCGCTCATAGACGGATGTCAGTTTGTCGGCTACTAGGCGAGGCTTCAACACCATCCACAGGCGCAGGGTTACATCGGCGTCTTCTGCGGCGTAGGCTGTGGCCTTGTCAATATCGACGAAATCGAACGTCACGCCGGATTTGCCGGAACCCGCCACGTCTTTGTAGGCAATTGGCGTATGGCCAAGCCAACGCTCGGATAGAGCGTCCATGCCGTGCAGACCTTTACCCGCTTCCAGCACGTAGGACAGCAGCATCGTGTCGTCATAGCTTTGAATGGTGATGCCGAGGCGCTTGACCAGCAGATAGTCGTATTTCAGGTTCTGTGCGACCTTGAGAACGGCAGGGTCTTCCAGCAATGCTTTCAACCGTTCAAGCGCGTCGTTGAACGGTATCTGGTCTGGTGCCAGTTTGATCCCGTCGCTGAAGAGATCACCACCGGAACCTGTTTTATGACTGAGCGGCACATAGGCTGCGCGGATACTGGCACCGCTGGCATCCCTGCTATTGTCGGCAACGGCCAGTGAGAAGCCAACGAGTTCCGCTTGCATGGGGTCGAGCGATGTCGTTTCCGTGTCGAAACCGACAACACCGCTTTCGCGGGCCATCGCAATCCACCGGTCCAGTTCATCAAGGCTGCGGATGGTCTGGTAAGATGTGACGTCGATCTTGGCCGCTGAGAAAATGGCCTCACGAGATGATGCCAGTGCAGACGGCGTACTGCCTTCGAGCTTGGAGGCAACGGCAGACGCATTGCCAACCGCGCTTTCATCGAGCGGCATTGTCTGTTCCGTTGCTGGCGCATTTGTAGCATCCAGATCGGGGCCATGGGCGAGCGCACCGCGCTCCACTGGCACATGAGCCGCATCGATAACGGCAGCATCCGCACCTGTTGCCTCCGCGACACGTCGGGTCAGCGTCGTGAATTCCATGGCTTTCAGGAAGGCAATCAGCTTCGGCCCGTCCTGCGGCTCCAGCGTCAGCGCATCGAGTGCCATTTCCAGCGGGACATCCGTACGCAGCGACACGAGTTGGCGTGAGAGACGCGCTAGTTCCGCATTGGCGATTATGTTTTCGCGGCGTTTCTGCTGCTTGATCTCTCCTGCGCGCGCTAAAAGCGTATCGAGATCGCCGTATTCCTCCAGCAACTGCGCCGCGGTCTTGGGGCCGATGCCAGGAATGCCTGGAATATTATCGGTCGAATCCCCTGTCATCGCTTGCAGATCGATCATCTTCTCAGGTGCAACACCCCATTTTTCGATGACATCAGGCACGCCGATCTGCTTGTCCTTCATCGCGTCATACATATGAACGTTGGCACTGACGAGCTGCATCAGATCCTTGTCGGATGAGATGATCGTCACATCCGCGCCGATCGCCTCCGCCTGCCGGGCATAGGTCGCAATGATATCGTCCGCTTCGAACCCTTCCGTCTCGATGCAGGGCAGATTGAACGCGCGTGTGGCGTGGCGGATCAAGCCGAATTGCGGCACCAGATCTTCCGGCGGGGCTGACCTGTTGGCCTTGTAGAGATCATAAAGCTCGTTGCGGAATGTTTTGGATGAATAATCGAAAATCACCGCAAAATGCGTCGGCGTGACACCCACATCGGTGTTGCGCGCATCCTTCAAAAGCTTCCACAGCATGTTGCAAAAACCGGATACGGCATTGACCGGCAATCCATCCGATTTGCGGTTGAGCGCAGGAATGGCATGGAACGCCCGGAAGATGAACCCGGAGCCGTCTACGAGGAAGAGATGATCGCCTTTTTTCATGGGAAGCATGGATAGCGCGGGCCATGGTTGGCGTCCACATAAAGTTGCTGGCCGAATGCAGCAACGCACCGTTTCTCAGGCGCCAATCGGCGCGTTTCACTCTCACCAGAACGTTACTAATTTGTAATCCTGGCTTCCCTTGAAAAGCCGCATTTGCAGCCTCATTTCGTAAGGGACGGCGACTGATCACGCCGTAGTCTGATAGCTGGCTCGTCCCCCGCCGCGTCAGACCGGACAAAGGCCTATCCCCCCTCTCCGGGCCTTTGTCCTTCAACATAACCGCCATGGCTGTCCCTCCCGGCCATGGCGGTTTTTTTATGCGCGTGCCCTGATCACACGTTTCACGAAAGCCTGCGGCCCTACATAGCTTGGTATATAAACGCGGCTGATATGATCGCCGCTTAGTGGCAGGGATGAGATGCGTTTTTCGCGAAACGATTCGGCGACCTACCTCGCCGCCCAGCTTGCAAAAACGTTTTCAAAAGCGCTGAGCAAGCGAGCGGCGACATTCGGCTTTTCGCCTGGTCAGTTCCCCATCTTGCTAGAGCTGTGGCATGAAGACGGGCTGACACAGCGCCAGTTGCTTGATCGTGTCGATGTAGAGCAGGCGACGCTCGCCAACACTTTGGCGAGGATGGAGCGCGATAGCCTTATTCAGCGAAAGCCTCATCCCAAAGACCGCCGTGCCCAGATCATCGAATTGACGGAAACGGGTCGTGAGCTTGAAATGCAGGCTATTTCTGCATCCAAGGCGACGGATGATGCCATGCTTGCTACCCTCTTGAAGTTCGAGCGGCAATTGCTGCTCGAATATATGAGCCGCACGATAGAGGCATCCAGAACCGAAACGTAAATTTCCGGCTCGAAACCGCGCGGCCTTTGCTCTATCCTGTTTTGATCTTTGCATGACAGGATCGCGTAATGACAGATATTTCCCCCGTACTTTCGGCGGTTGACGACAACATCAATTCCAGCCTCGAGCGACTTTTCGAACTGGTCCGTGTCAAATCCATTTCGACGGACCCGGCCTATAAGGCAGAATGCGGCAAGGCGGCCGACTGGTTGGTCCGGGATTTGACGAGCCTCGGTTTCAATGCCTCGATCCGTGATACCCCCGGTCACCCAATGGTCGTTGCCCACCATGATGGCGTAACACCGGATGCGCCGCATGTGCTGTTTTACGGTCACTACGATGTGCAGCCCGTCGATCCCATTGCGCTTTGGGACAACGATCCGTTCGACCCCGCGATCGAGGATATCGGTGAAGGCAGACAGGTCATTACCGGTCGCGGAACCTCTGACGACAAGGGTCAGTTGATGACCTTCGTGGAAGCATGCAGAGCCTACAAGCAGGTGCACGGTTCGCTGCCACTTCGCATCACCATTTTGTTCGAAGGCGAAGAAGAATCCGGCTCGCCATCGCTGAAACCTTTCCTTGATGCCAATGCCGGTGAATTGAAGGCCGATTACGCGCTGGTCTGCGACACTAGCATGTGGGATCGCGAGACGCCGGCTATTGCTGCCGCCTTGCGCGGTCTGGTCGGAGAAGAGATCGTCATCACTGCCGCTGACCGCGATCTTCATTCCGGCCTCTTCGGTGGTGCTGCGGCAAATCCCATCCATATTCTCACGCACATACTCGCTGGTCTTCATGACGAGACGGGCAGCGTGACGCTTCCCGGATTTTACGATGGTGTTGAGGAAACGCCTGCCAACATCAAGGCATCGTGGGATAATCTGGGGCGCACCGCTGAGTCGTTTCTGGGTGAAGTCGGCCTGTCTATTCCAGCAGGGGAAAAAGGTCGTTCTGTTCTCGAGTTGACCTGGGCGCGTCCGACGGCGGAGGTCAACGGCATCATCGGTGGCTATACCGGCGAGGGCTTCAAGACCGTGATTGCGGCCAAAGCGTCGGCCAAGGTCTCCTTCCGCTTGGTGGGGGAGCAGGACCCGGCTGCAATCCGCGAGAGCTTCCGATCCTATGTCCGCTCGAAAATCCCAGCTGATTGCACGGTGGACTTTCATGAGCATGGCGGCTCACCGGCCATCCAGCTCTCCTATGATTCGCCGGCTTTGACGAAAGCAAAGAACGCGCTTTCGGATGAATGGGCGAAGCCTGCCGTCGTGATCGGTATGGGCGGATCCATCCCGATCGTCGGTGATTTTCAAAAGATGCTGGGCATGGACTCATTGATGATCGGCTTTGGACTGACCGACGACCGCATTCACTCGCCGAATGAAAAATACGACCTGCAATCCTTCCACAAAGGCATTCGTTCCTGGGTACGGATTTTGGCAGCGCTGGGCGGTAAATAATAAAAAGCGCCGTCGGTCATTCCGGCGGCGCTTTATTTGTGAACGTTTGAAGCCCTAAAAAAGCAAAAAGGCCGGGCAAGCCCGACCTTTCCTACCGTTTTTGCTTCAGTGCCAGTACATCCGTGGTCAAAGTGCATAAAACGGTTTGGTGTCTCAGCACGGCGCCAACTAACTTCGCTGTCGCTCGCGTCTTCGGAAAACAGATTGCCTTGCTTTGGTTAATCTTTGGTTAACGCACAAGAAGCAATCGATTGGTCCATCGGACAATTACCGAAACACTCGTGAACTTAATATTGGTATGGCGCTCGGCGTTTACAAGGCGGCTTTCCCTTTTTTTATAAAACTCTAAAGGGTGATATCTGAACAGGGCATTCTTGCCGAAACAGGACAAATAAAAAAAGGCCGGAAAATCCGGCCTTTCAAAATCTTGATCAAGCTGGCGATGTGCCAGCCGACAACGCCAAATTAGGCAGCAACGATGCTGTCTGCAGACATCTTGCCAGAACGACGGTCCTGAACGAGTTCGTAGGTGATCTTCTGACCATCCTTAAGGCCGTTCAGGCCAGCGCGCTCAACAGCAGAAATGTGCACGAATACGTCCTGTGCGCCATCGTCAGGCTGAATGAAGCCGTAGCCCTTAGTCGCGTTAAACCACTTTACTGTACCAGTCGCCATAACGATGTTCCTTCCGTTGGCAAATTACGTTTGCACTGAAAATCAGCGCGGTGTTCTCGAATTTGAAGGAAAGATCGTCGTATGCGTCTCAAAAAAGACGTCGAAGCTCTGGTCGTCAAACAAATATCGATGGCGAAGAATTAATGTCGCACAGCGGATATGTCAAGTTTCTTCGACAAGGTTTGGCGAGCCTAAACCAAGCTTTTTTCTATCCGCGCGCGTCGATTTTCGCAGTGATTACCGACATATGGGTGGTCGACTGAACCAAGTCAAAAAAGCAAAAACCCGGCGCGGGAGGAGGTGCGCCGGGTTCTTGATACTGACTGACAACTGGGAGGAGGAGTGTTGCCAGTCCAACCGGGCGACGCTGGGAGGAGGAGTGCGTCGCTTCGATGATTTGAAGATACTACGATTTTCCCCAAAAAACAGTCAAAACATTGCAGTGCAGCATTGCGCAAAATGCATAACTAACAGCAGATGTATTGCTCTTTTGCGCGTTAACGCCTAAACATTGAGCATGAGTATTGAATCTGTTCGAAAATACTTCACGTCTGTTGCGCCTGACATCACCATTGTCGTGACCGAAGCGAGTTCTGCGACTGTTGCGCAGGCCGCAGAAGCCCACAATGTCGCCCCGGACCAGATTGCCAAGACCATTTGCCTGAAGGCGGGGGAGACCGTTCTTCTGCTGGTTATGGCTGGAACCAGGCGGTTGGACAATCGCAAATTCCGAGATCGGTTCGGCGCCAAACCGCGCATGCTGGGTGCAGAAGAGGTCTTTGAAGTCACCAGTCATCCTGTCGGCGGTGTCTGCCCCTTTGGTTTGCCTTCGCCATTGCCGATCTACTGTGATTTTTCGCTTAAAAATTATGCCGAGGTCGTGCCAGCGGCTGGTGCTACCAATGCTGCTGTCCGTATCAGCCCAGACTATATGGCCGCGTTGACGTGCGCCGAATGGGTTGACGTCTGCCAGTGACGGCAACGTGACAACTCGTCTCCCTTAACCCCACCTTAAATCGCCGCATTTAAGCTTCATCCGGATGCAACGACGATCACAGGGCAGGGAACAAAACCGCCAAATCATGGAGCGATGTCCCGCAGATGGCAGGTAATGGCAAGTCAGGCCAGCGCGTAGAACCTTCTTTCGGGGATTTTCACGAATCCGGCGACGACTTGCGTCTCGATGCGAGCGACCGGATCAACGGCACAAAAGGCGGCGCCAAAAAGCCCAAGCAATCCGATCCCTTCGAGCCCCAGAAGCGCGAACGTTCCAGGAAAACACCGTCGAAGCACCAGCCGCGATCCAGTGGCGGCATCACAGGCTTTATCCGCTCCTGTTTCTACTGGTGCATCGTGCTCGGTATCTGGGGCGGAATCGGCGTTGCGGGTCTTGTTCTCTATTACGGTGCGCGCATGCCGAGCGCCAGCACTTGGACCATCCCGGAGCGCCCGCCCAATCTGAAAATCGTCGCCGTAGACGGCACCGTGCTTGCCAATCGTGGCACGACAGGTGGCGAGGCGCTGGCACTAGAAGATATGTCGCCCTATCTTCCGCAGGCAGTGGTTGCCATCGAGGACCGGCGCTTCTACTCGCATTTCGGCATTGATCCGCTGGGTCTTGCCCGCGCCATAGTCACCAATATAACAAGCGGCAGGACGGTTCAGGGTGGCTCAACCCTGACGCAGCAGCTTGCGAAAAACCTGTTCCTCTCTCCCGACAGAACACTTGAGCGCAAGATACAGGAAGTGTTGCTCTCCTTTTGGCTGGAGCAAAAATATACCAAGGACCAGATCCTTGCGATGTATCTCAACCGCGTCTACTTCGGCTCGAATGCTTACGGGGTAGAGGCGGCATCGCGCCGGTACTTCAACAAGTCCGCCCGCGATGTCAATCTTGGTGAAGCAGCACTTCTGGCCGGATTGCTGAAAGCGCCGTCTCGCCTTTCGCCCGCGCGTGACCCTCAGGCAGCGGAGGAACGTGCGCAGGTCGTTCTCCAATCCATGCACGACGTCGGCTTTATCAGTGAAGATGAGATCAAGACGGCAATGTCGCAACCGCCGACAAAGGCAAAGCGCTTTTGGTCTGGTGCCGAGCATTATGCCGCCGATATGGTGCTCGAAGAAGTCCGCATGCTCGTGGGCGACGTGAAGCAGGATCTGGTTGTCGATACGACCATTGATCTTGATCTGGAAAAAGAGGCCGAAAAATCCCTCTCCGATGTTTTGAAAAGCGAGGGCAAAAAGCTCGGCGCATCGCAGGCAGCACTTGCCTCCATTGATGGAACGGGTGCTATCAGAGCCATCGTCGGCGGAGCGGATTATACGGAAAGCCAGTTCAACCGTGCGTCCAAAGCAAAACGCCAGCCTGGTTCCGCGTTCAAGCCCTTCGTCTATATTGCCGCGCTGGAAAGCGGTTTGACACCGAATTCTGTGCGCAACGATGCGCCGGTCAAAATCGGCAAGTGGACGCCGGAAAATTACGACCAGAAATATCGTGGCGAAGTCACGCTGGCAACGGCGATTGCTAATTCGCTGAACACCATCGCCGCGCAACTTGTCATGGAAGTCGGACCGGACAGGGTGACGCAGGTCGCTCACCGCATGGGCATTGAATCAGACCTTCAAGCCAATGCTTCCATTGCGCTTGGTACTTCGGAAGTATCACTTCTTGAGCTAACCGCCGCTTACGCCCCAATGATGAATGGCGGCTTCAAAGCAACTCCGCATATCGTCAAGCGAATCACTGATCCTGACGGAAAGGTGCTTTACGAGAACAAATACGACAATCCACCACGTGTTTTGAGTGAAGCCATTGCTGCAACCATGAACAGCATGCTGGTGGGCGTTATCAATGAGGGGACTGGCAAGGCAGCACGGCTGAAAGGTTGGCAAGCGGCTGGAAAGTCTGGCACCACGCAATCCTTCCGTGACGCACTTTTCGTTGGCTATACCAGTACGTTGACCACCGGCGTGTGGTTCGGAAATGACGATGGCACGTCGATGAAAAAGGTCACGGGCGGCGGTCTGCCGGCCAAGGCGTGGAAAGAGTTCATGACGGCGGCGCATGCGGGGCTCACGCCATCTCCGTTGTTTGGGCTCGGCGCCTATGGCGCACCAGAGATCGGCCAACCTATGGCGGAAGCGCCAGGGGCACCACCGAAGTCGATCGGTGACATTATCTCGAATGCCTTGGGTGGCGGGCCAGCGCCCACACCGCAGGATTATCCAGCAGCACCCGTCGGCCCTGATCAGACGGCCTCGACATCGCCTTATCCGCCGGCCGATATTCCGGCCCAGCAGTTTCCGCAACAGAATGGTGGCCCGGTTCCACCCGCTGATATCGGCGGCAATGCGCCGCAACGGCAGGGTGCGCCGAAGCAGACGACATTGTTCGATGTGTTGATGGGAAATTGACTAGAGACGATGTGCTCAGCAAAAAGCCCGGCGAACCGGGCTTTTCCAGAAGTCTATCAGTTTGTCGCCGCCGGTGCGGGGGCAGGTGCCGCCGCAGGGTCTGGCAACGGTGCCGGATTGGCCGATAGGGTGCGAAGATAGGCGATCAAATCAGCGCGCTCTGTCTCTTTCTTGATGCCGGCAAAGCCCATGGCGGTGCCTGGAACATGCTTCTTTGGTGCTTCGATGAAGTAGCTGAGGTGGTCATAATCCCACTTCTCGGTGCTGCCTTTGGAGAAGTCCTTCATGCCTGCCGAATAGCTGAAGCCCGCGTGGCTGGCGATGGGGCGGTTGACGACGTCATAAAGGTTGGGGCCGACTTTATTGGGGCCGCCGCTCTCCCCGGTGTGACAGCTCACACACTTCTTAAAAACGGTTTCGCCTTTCGCAGCATCGGCACTTGCCAGAAGTGTGGCAATAGGCGTTGCTACCGCAGCAGCTTCCCCGCTGCCGCTATCTGCCCCGCTTGTCTCTGCAACAATGGCGAAACCTTCCTTTTCGGGTGTCGGTGCATGGAAAATACCTTCCGACGCTATCGATACCGACATAAGGACGAATATCGTGCCCAAAAGGGCTCCGACCGCCATGTTTACATATGAATTCATTGATTTGCGCTCCCTCACAACCGTTCGCATCAAACGGACATCTTGAAATTGCTCAAAAGCTATGGCTTTTGCACAGCCTGCGCAACTTGAATATGTTCCCCGCACGGTGACGTATTGCCACTTTTATTGCGGGATTTGAAGGGTGTTGGATGAATAATCGGTATTTCGAAAAAGCCGTCGTGCTAATTCCGGCACGAATGGCTTCGACCCGCCTGCCAGGCAAGCCGTTAGCCGATATTGCAGGCCACCCCATGGTCGTTCAGGTTGCAATGCGGGCGCGCGAAGCGGGCGCAGAGCGTATCGTCGTCGCAGTCGATGATGATCAGGTATTCCAAGCCGTCAAAAATGCCGGTTTCGATGTGACTATGACCCGTCAGGACCACCAATCCGGCTCTGACCGTATTTATGAAGCGCTGCAGAAAGCCGATCCTTACGGCAATGCCGAATTCGTCATCAACGTTCAGGGTGACCTGCCGACCATTGAGCCGGAAACGATTCGTGCGTCGTTGCGCCCTATGGATAACGCGTCCGTAGATATTGCCACCCTGACGGTAGAGATCACCGATGAGGAAGAAAAGACCAACCCCAGTGTCGTTAAGATCGTCGGCAGCCCTATCTCCGATACGCGGTTGCGTGCGCTGTATTTCACGCGTGCGACTGCGCCTTATGGTCAAGGCCCGCTCTACCACCATATCGGGCTTTACACCTACCGCCGCGCAGCCCTTGAAAAATTCGTAACGCTGAAACCTTCACCGCTGGAACTGCGCGAAAGCCTTGAGCAGTTGCGCGCGCTGGAATCGGGAATGCGCATCGATGCGGAAATCGTCCAGTCGGTTCCACTCGGCGTCGATACACAGGCACAACTCGACAGGGCGCGTGAAATCCTTACAGGCAAACAGAATTGATGGCGATCCCCATGAGCAGCAACCGCATTGCCTTTCAAGGCGACTATGGCGCGAATTCCGACATGGCATGCCGCGACGTGTTTCCCGACATGGACCCGCTGCCATGCCCGACATTTGAAGATGCCTTCAACGCGCTTGAGAACGGCGATGCAGATCTCGCCATGATCCCGATTGAAAACACGCTGGCAGGCCGCGTCGCCGACATCCATCATCTGCTGCCCGAATCACGTCTGCACATCATTGGCGAATATTTTATGCCGATCCGCTTTCAGTTGATGGTGCTGCCAGGTGTGAGCGAAGATGAAATCAAGACCGTGCACAGCCACATCCATGCGCTGGGCCAATGCCGCAAAATCATTCGCTCTAACGGCTGGAAGCCAATCGTCGCTGGCGATACCGCGGGCGCTGCAAAACAGGTATCCGAGTTGGGGGACCGCAGCATGGCGGCTCTTGCGCCACGGCTTGCTTCACAATTGTATGGCCTTGATATCCTGGCCGAAAACGTCGAGGATTCGGAAAACAACGTGACGCGGTTCGTCGTGCTGTCGCGCGATGAAAACTGGGGGAAGCGGACAATGGCGGATGAGGTAATCGTCACCACCTTCGTCTTCAATGTCCGCAACATTCCAGCAGCCCTCTACAAGGCCATGGGTGGTTTTGCGACGAACGGCATTAACATGACGAAGCTGGAAAGCTATCAGTTGGGCGGCAAGTTCGTGGCGACGCAGTTTTATGCCGACATCGAAGGCCATCCGGAGGACGAGCCGGTGCGTCACGCTTTGGAAGAGCTGCGATTCTTTTCCGAAAAAGTCCGTATTTTCGGCGTCTATCCGGGCCATGAGATGCGCCGCAAGCTCAACAATCTCTGAGCCTGCAACGCAACCTCACTCCGCCGGTTTCTCCCATTCGATCCAGTCGCGCATCAGGCGGTGCGCGATGGCACCGCGCGGGGGTGGGGTACGGCCATCGGGCGCGCTCATTTCCAGAAGTTCCATCACTTCATCACGGGTGAACCAACGGCAATCTTCCAGCTCTGCCTCATCGCGCGTGATGTCGAAAGACAAGGCTTCCGAGAAGCAGCCAATCATCAGTGTGTGCGGCATGGGCCATGGCTGTGACGCGTGATAACGCACGCGACCCACATCGATATGGGCCTCCTCATGCGTCTCGCGTCGGACGGCGTTTTCGATCGTTTCACCGGGTTCGACGAAACCGGCAAGGCAGGAGTACATGCCTGGTGCAAAGTGCGCTCCACGACCCAGCAGACACAGGTCACGCTCGATATCGATGGTTAGCATGATGACGACAGGGTCGGTACGCGGAAAGATCGTATGGCCGCAGGCAGCGCAAATGCGTTTGTATCCACCGATGCGCAGTTCCATCGCGCCGCCGCAGCGGCCACAGAAATGATTGTCCGCATTCCATTGGATGAGACTGACAGCCTGCGCAACCTCTCCCAGCAGTTCTTCGCCAATTAGCTGATCTCGATACAGTGTCCGCGCGTCGACCGGCTTGTAATGACTGGCCAGTGTATCGGCGGCAATCCGCACGGGAACGGCAACGCGCGGTTCACCATTGTCCTTGTAACCCAGCAGAATGGCATTCTCGAAGTCGGGGTTAAGTTCAGCCAGTTCGTAGGCCGCAAACAGCGGGTCGAGAACCTGATCGTCATGTTTGAGGACGAGCTTATTGCCGGCGAAGGCCAGCAAATGTGTTCCCTCGATCTTTAAGGCATTGACGACGCACTCTTCAGTCCGTTTCTCGGCCATACGATCAATAGCGTTTTGCGCAAAGGCAGTGAGCTTGCTGGGTTCTGGGTGAGGAGAGTTGGTGTCGAAAATGCTTTTTGAATTCATTAGAGCGCGCCGCCCAGCTTTTTCATAAAATCGTGTTTGTCGTCATCCGCATAAGGGATCGGTGTACCTTGTCCCCAGATAGGTCCGGGCCAGCACTCGTCCCCTTCGTTGCGAGCGATGATATGGATATGGAGCTGGCGGACGATGTTCCCAAGAGCGCCAACGTTTATTTTCGTGGCTCCGGTCAAGTCTTTTAGCGTCGATGCCACCTGATTAGTCTCAAAGGTCAGCATTGCCTGATCGAGCGGGGTCAGATCAAACAGCTCACTCATGCCATTTCGCTGGGGAACGAGCACCAGCCATGGCCAGCGTTTGTCGTTTTGAAGGCGCAATTGGCATAGGCCCAGCTTGGTAATCAGCACGCTGTCGCGGGCCAGTCTCTCGTCAAGCCGGAATATGTCCAAGGCATCCTCCCAATTTGTTTTCGCTGTGATAGCAGTTTTTTGGCGGCTTGGCTTGCATTTGGTTTTATTATTGCCGATATGTGCCTTCGGGAGGTTGGTGGTGGACGAGCCACTCGCCAACCGGGTCAGGTCCGGAAGGAAGCAGCCCTAACGAGCCAGGCACGGGTCGCCGTGCCAGCCTCCCACCTTTTCTTTTTGAAGACGTGCTCAGGTTTCGCCGGGCCAGTTCGGCCTGACACGGGCAGCACCCAATCACTGGCGAGGCGATGAGCGAAACCGGAACCAATATGCCCCAGACCAAAGAGCAGGGTACAGGTTACCGGGTTCTGGCGCGCAAATACCGTCCGAAAGATTTTTCCGATCTGATGGTTGGCCAGGAGCCGATGGTTCGCACGCTCACCAATGCGTTCGAAAGCGGTCGTATTGCACAAGCCTATATGCTGACCGGCGTTCGCGGTGTGGGCAAGACGACAACAGCCCGTATTCTGGCGCGTGCGCTGAACTACAAGACCGACGAAATCGACAAGCCGACGATTGATCTGCGCATTCCCGGCGAACATTGCCAGGCCATCATGGAAGGCCGACATGTTGACGTAATCGAGATGGACGCGGCTTCCCACACCGGTATCGATGACATTAGAGAGATCATCGAGCAGGTCCGCTACCGCCCGGTTTCTGCGCGTTATAAAGTTTACATCATCGACGAAGTGCATATGCTCTCGACGCAGGCGTTCAACGGTCTTTTGAAGACTCTTGAAGAGCCGCCAGAGCACGTGAAGTTCATATTCGCGACGACCGAAATTCGCAAAGTCCCGATCACCGTTCTGTCCCGCTGCCAGAGGTTTGATCTGCGCCGCATCAGCGCGGCTGATCTTGTCGGCCTTTTTACGGCCATTGCTGCCAAGGAAGGCATCGAGGCCGAGGCCCAAGCGCTTGCGATGATCGCCCGCGCTGCCGAAGGCTCTGCCCGCGACGGCTTATCGTTGATGGATCAGGCGATTGCCCATGGCGGTGGACGTGTGGAGGCCGACGCCGTGCGTGGTATGCTGGGTCTCGCCGACCGCGCGCGCATCGTTGACCTCTTCCAGCATGTGGTGAAGGGTGATGTCGCATCGGTTCTGGAAGAGTTTACGGCTCAGTACGAAGCCGGCGCAAATCCGGTGGTGGTCTTGAATGACCTGGCTGATTTCACACATCTCGTGACGCGCATGAAATATGTGCCGGATGCCGCAGACGACCCATCGCTCTCCGAGATTGAGCGCGTCCGTGGCGCAGAATTTGCCGACACCATCGCAGTCTCCAGCCTGTCTCGCATATGGCAGATGCTTCTGAAGGGCATCCCGGAAACGGAGAACGCTTCGCGCCCAGCTGGTGCTGCTGAAATGGTGCTGATCCGCCTGTCGCACGCCGCCAATCTGCCCGCGCCGGAAGATGCGGCCCGTCGCCTGCTGGAGCTCTCCAATGGCGATAGCGGTGCAACAAATGGAGCGCCGTCAGGCAGTGTCGGCAATGGCGGCGGTTCGCGCGCCTACTCATCGACGCAAGCTGTGGCGACTGCTCAATCCTCCCCGCAACGCCAGTCCGCGCCACAGCCAACTGCGATGCTGCGCGCCGTGCCTGACAGCCGACCGCAGGAAATGCAGGTTGCAGCACCACAACCAGAGGAGCGACCAGAGCCGAAGATTCCAGTCAATTCCTTGAGTGACATCGTTGATCTCTGCACTCAATATCGGGACCCAATTCTCAAAGCAAAGGTCCGTAATTTCGTCCATGTCGTGCGGTTGGAGCCAGGGCGGCTCGACCTGCGACTCGGCGAAGGGGCACCCGGCTCACTTCCCGGTGAGATCGGCGTCAAGCTGAAGGAATGGACAGGCATTCACTGGCTGGTCAGCCTCAGCAAAGAGCAAGGCCAGGCGACACTTGTGGAAGCCGAAGTCAATGCCCGCGATGCGCGCCTTGTCGACGCCCGGCAGGACCCCGATGTTGCCGCCATTCTGGCGCAGTTTCCAGGCGCAAAGATTACCGACGTCCGTATCCGCACACCTGTGCCTGATGATGTCGAAGACATCGCGCCACCATCCGTCGCAGAATCCAGTGAAGGCGACATCCTTCCCGGCGACGACATAGAGTTTTAAAAAAAGACAGGAGTTTCGACATGCGTGACATCATGGGCATGATGGGCAAGGTCAAGGAAATGCAGGCCAAGATGGAGAAGATGCAGGAAGAGATTTCTGCACTTGAAGTCGAAGGCACCTCCGGTGGCGGTCTCGTCACAGTCAAAATGAGTGGCAAGGGTTCGCTGCTTGGGGTGAAAATCGACCCGTCGCTTCTCAAGGAAGACGAAATCGAAATCCTCGAAGACCTGCTGGTCGCGGCTCACAATGATGCAAAGCAGCGCGCCGAAGCCATAACCGCTGAAAAGACGCGTGACTTGACAGCTGGTTTGCCAATTCCGCCCGGCATGAAGCTGCCTTTCTAGTAGGATTCAAGCTCGCGTCTTAACTTGTAATGGATCGGGGCGGCGAGGAATCGCTGCCTCGTTTCTTCGCTCAGCCGTTTTCCGAATGTCGCCATCGTTTCAGGAACTGAGACCTTGCTGCCTTCGAATGGATCGTAAGATACGGTGTCGCTGGCGGTCACGGCACCTCCCGAAATGACCCGACAATAAATTCCCGGGCGCGCTGCCTTTGTGTAGCGTCTCGCAAAAGTCGGGTCTTGCATGCGCGCTGTGAAGGTTGCGCAGGGAATGCGGGCGGATGTGACCTCCAGGACGACCTCGCCGATGGTTAAGCGGTCGCCGATGTAGACGTCTCGATTGTCCAAATCCGAAATCACCAGATTTTCGCCGAATGTACCGGGAGCGATAGGTTTTCCAAGCATCTCACCCCACCAGTCGAGGGTTTCCAGACCTTCGATGTAGATAGCCTGATCGACGCCGCCATGGTGCTTGCGATTGCAGATTGCATCGCCCACGATGCCCTCTCCATCAATCAGGACGGACCCCGTGACCGGCACTTTGAAAATTCCGGTCTTGTAGCTCTTGCCCGGCAGTTTTTCGGCTTGTCCCATACAGACGGCATGAAGTTTCATGGCACGTAACTCCTCCAAACGATTCCGTTTGCACTTCATATGGGCTAAAAGCAGCGGATGGCAAAACGAGTCACCGGCCCCGAAATCGAAAAACTCATTCAACTCTTGGCGAAAGTTCCGGGACTAGGTCCCCGTTCCGCGCGACGCGCGGCGCTGCATCTCATAAAAAAGAAAGAGCAACTGCTTGGACCGCTTGGTCATGCCATGGGTGAGGCCTATGACAAGGTCAAGGTCTGCTCGCGTTGCGGCAATGTCGATACGATGGACCCCTGCACAGTCTGTACCGATGATCGACGTGACCAAACGGTCATCATCGTCGTGGAAGATGTGTCCGATCTCTGGGCACTGGAACGGTCTGGTGCGATGAATACCGCGTACCATGTGCTGGGCGGGACGCTGTCACCGCTCGATGGTGTTGGACCGGAAGATTTGAACATCAAGGGTTTGATAGAGCGCGTGAGCGTTGGCGGTATCAAGGAGATTATCGTCGCGGTGAATGCAACGGTCGAAGGGCAAGCGACGGCGCACTATATAACGGACCGCCTTCAGGGTCTCGGTGTCAAGATCACCCGTCTAGCGCACGGCGTTCCAGTCGGGGGTGAACTTGACTATCTGGACGAAGGTACTTTGACAGCGGCACTTCGCGCCCGCACGGTCATTTAAGAAGAGGAAGACGCATGCGCCCACGTTTCATCGGCCCGGCTCTAGCCGCGATCATCTGCGCATTTTCCGCAGGAACAGCATCCTCTCAAACAGTTCCAACGGGTGCCGCCGCCGCAAAATATGATGCCGAGTTCAATGCATGGCTGAAAAAGGAAATCTGGCCGGAGGCGCGCAAAGCGGGCATTTCCCAGAAAACGATTGATGCGACACTATCAGGCCTTTCCATCAACTGGAAACTGCCCGACCTCATTATTCCCGGCCAGAAGCCACCCAGCGAACAGGCGCAAAGCCAGGCGGAATTTTCCTCGCCCGGCGCCTATTTTTCCGAGCAGCGTTTGCAGGGGCTGGCAGCATCAGGGCGCTCGCTCGCAGCGACCCATGCCGCAACGTTAAAGCGCATCGAGGCAAAATATGGCGTTCCCGGCAATATATTAATCGCCGTCTGGGGTCGTGAATCCGGCTTCGGGCGGGCAAAGCTGCCCAATGCCGTGATTGACGTGCTGGCCACGAAAGCCTATACATCCACCCGCAAGGAGATGTTCCGCGTCGAGCTGATCGATGCCCTGAAGATCGTGGAGCGCGGCGATATTCCAGCGTCGAAAATGATGGGCTCATGGGCAGGCGCACTCGGTCAGCCGCAATTCATGCCCTCAAGCTATCTGAAATATGCCGTGGATTTCGATGGGGATGGCCGTCGCGATATCTGGAACTCCGTGCCGGATACGCTGGCATCCATCGCCAACTATCTTTCCACGCGCGGCTGGCAACGCAATCGTGACTGGGGCTTTGAAGTTTCCATACCAGACGATGTATCGTGTGCACAGGAAGGGCCCGATCTCGCACGCCCCGTGGCCGAATGGGCCAAGTTGGGTATTACTCGCATCTCTGGAAAAGCATTCCCCGCCAATGACTTGAGCGCGGATGGCATGATGCTGGTGCCTGCCGGACGCAATGGACCTGAGTTCGTTGTTACGCCCAATTTCTACGTCATCAAGGAATATAATAACTCCGACCTGTACGCACTCTTCATTGGCAATCTGGCAGATCGCATCGCTTATGGTGCGGGGCCGTTTCAGGGCAAATGGGGCGATGTCGGCTCCATGCTGCGATCTGACGTGCTTGCCATGCAAAAGGCACTCGTCGCCAAAGGCTATGACGTCGGCAAAGCCGACGGGTTGGCAGGCTTCAAGACGCGCCGTTCATTGGGTGACTGGCAAGCAAAAAACGGAATACGGCCAACATGCTTTCCTGAAGCATCTTTGAAAACCAAGTTGCGATGAATCGTTGTCGTCTCAACTGATCCTGATGGCGATAAAAATCAGGGTCAGTGCAATGACCCAAAGCGCTACTCGCGCCCAACGAGTATGGCGGGCTTCCGACTTGCCTATTGCCTCGGCCGTCCGCTCATCGAAGCGCAGGCCGTGTTCGCTCATATAAACCAGATCGGCATGCAGCTTTTCTGTCTTGGCAGCGATCTCAGGTGCGGCCTCTGCGAGTTTGACCGCGGCCTTCAAGCCATCCTTCAGGTCGGTGACGATGCGTTTAGGGCCTAGATTGTCACGAATCCAGTTGCTGACAACGGGGTCTGCCGCCTTCCACATGTTGAAGCGCGGATTGAGAATGCGCGACACGCCCTCGACCACGACCATTGTCTTTTGCAGCATCACCAGTTCCGGGCGCGTTTCCATGTCGAACAACTCGGTCACTTCGAACAGAAGGGTGAGGAGTTTACCCATGGAGATGGTTTCGGCGGGTTGGCCGTGAATTGGCTCGCCGATGGCGCGGATGGCCTGGGCGAAGCTTGCAATATCATGATGGCCGGGAACATATCCCGCTTCAAAATGCACCTCCGCCACACGCATGTAATCGCGGGTGATGAAGCCATAGAGAATTTCTGCAAGAAACCTGCGTTCTTTTTTGCCGAGCCGCCCGGCAATGCCCATGTCCACGGCAACAATCATGCCTTGCGGGTCAACGAACAGATTGCCGGGGTGCATGTCGGCGTGGAAGAAGCCATCGCGCAACGTATGGCGCAGGAAAGACTGAATAAGTGTATCGGCGAGAGCATTGAGGTCGTGACCGGCAGCTTTCAGCGCCGCGACATCCGACATCTTGATGCCGTCGATCCATTCCATGGTGACGACATCGCGGCCCGTGCGTTCCCAATCTACTTCAGGCACCCGAAAGCCGGGATCATTTTGGGTGTTCTCGGCAATCTCGGATAAGGCAGCCGCTTCCAGCCGAAGATCCATTTCGATCTTGGTGGTCTGCTCCAGCGCGCGGGTAACCTCAACGGGACGTAGACGGCGGGCAGAGCGGATAAAACGTTGCTGGAGATCGGCAATAAGGTACATAGCCTCCAGATCGTTCTGGAAACGCTGCCGGACACCAGGACGAATGACCTTGACGGCGACCTTCTTTTGTCCGGTAGGGGTGCGCACAATGGCTGGGTGAACCTGTGCTATCGAGGCCGCCGCGATAGGGTTTCCGAACTCGAGGAAGAGGTCGGATATGGGACGTCCCAACGACCCCTCGATATTCGCTTTTGCCGCTGCATTCGGGAAAAACGCCATGCGGTCCTGCAAACGCGAGAGATCGTCGGCGAAGTCATTGCCCACTACGTCTGGACGCGTAGCCAGAAACTGGCCCATCTTCACATAAGAAGGCCCCAGTCTTTCCACTGCTGTCGCCAGACGGTCGCGGCGGTCGGCCCGCTTAGCTCTGTTGCGGGCGAAGGGCTTGAGAACAGCTTTCGCGAATTTCGCTGATGGCGGCAGGTCTTCTGATGGCAGAGCAAGCACGACGCCTTCCCGCACGAGAACCCAGCCGACCTTTGCAAGTCGGAAATAAGCGCCAAGAGTGCTCATGCGAATGTCTTCTTCCTGCTCTCAAACGCCATATTGATCAGAGCTTCCAACCGGAATGAAGGGCGGCGATGCCACCGGTATAATTGGTGTATGTGACGCGCGAAAAACCGGCCGCCCGGATCATCGCGGCGAAATCATCCTGATTAGGGAATTTGCGGATGGATTCCACCAGATACTGATAGGGCTCCGCATCGCCGGTGATCATCTTGCCGAACTTCGGAATGGCATTGAACGACCACGCATCATAGACCTTGTCCAAAAGCGGCATGTCCACTTCGGAGAACTCCAGCACCAATAAACGCCCGCCACGCTTCAAAACCCGGTGCGCTTCGCTCAAGGCCACATCGATGCGCGGTACGTTGCGAATTCCGAACGCGACCGTATAGGCATCGAAACTGTTTGCCTCGAACGGCAACTCTTCGGCATTAGCCTCCACAAAGGTCAGATTTTCGGACAGTTTCTTTTTTGCTGCCCGTTCTTCACCGACGGCCAGCATCGAGCCGTTGATATCGAGAACGGTGGAGTGCGCCAGCCGATTGGAGGCTTCGATAATGCGGAAGGCGATATCGCCGGTGCCGCCAGCGACATCCAACGTCTTATAGGAGGCATCCTTGCGCGGGTTCAGCGCGGAAATCATCGCATCTTTCCAGGCACGGTGCATACCCGCCGACATGACGTCGTTCATGATATCATAGCGCTTGGCGACCTTGTGGAAGACCTCGTTGACCATGCCCTGCTTCTGGCCTTCATCGACCTTATGGAAGCCATAAGAGGTTTCCATGCCGCCATCGGCAGTCGTGCGGGCTTCGGTCATGAGCGGTCTCCATCATTAATTGCGTTACGGACCATAGCGGAAAGGTGGATGCAACGCTATCTGTTGCGGTGCAAAGTGCCTGCGACATGTATGCCCGCAGGCTTTCGATCACAAGACCGCCGCGACAAACATGTGGGATAAACTCCAGTGCCAGAATTGCCCGAAGTCGAAACCGTCAGACGTGGTCTTGCACCAACTATGGAAGGGGCCGTGGTCGAGAAGATGGAGCTCGGGCGGCCCGATCTTCGCTTTCCGTTTCCGCAGGGCTTCTCGGAGTTGGTCGAGGGAAAGCGCATCATCTCTCTTGGGCGAAGGGCGAAATATCTGCTGATCGAGCTGGAGGGCGGGCTGACGATCATATCCCATCTGGGCATGTCCGGGTCATTTCGCATAGAGAGCCCGCTTGAAGTAGAAACGCCCGGAGATTTTCATCATCCACGCTCCAAGGACGGAAAGCATGACCATGTGATCTTCTATTTGCGAGGTGCCCAAGGGGCTGCGCGCGTTATCTATAATGACCCACGCCGGTTCGGTTTCATGCACCTTGTGGACCGGTCTAATATCGATCTTTACCCAGCCTTTGTGGGACTGGGGCCGGAACCGACCGGCAATGCGTTGAGCGCCGACTATCTTGCAAGCCGCTTCGGTGGCAAAAGCCAGCCGCTGAAAAGCACGTTGCTGGACCAGAAAGTGATTGCCGGGCTGGGCAATATCTATGTTTGCGAGGCGCTGTGGCGTGCTCACCTCTCACCTCTGCGCGCCGCTGGTACATTGGTGACGAAAACAGGTAAACCGAAGGCCCAGCTTGTCGAATTGACCCAGAAAATCCGGGACGTGATCACCGACGCAATTGCGGCAGGTGGCTCATCCTTACGCGATCACATACAAACAGATGGAACGCTCGGTTACTTCCAGCATTCCTTTTCCGCCTATGACAGACAGGGCCATGCTTGCCGCACGCCGGAATGCGGGGGTACAATCGAGCGCATCGTGCAGGCGGGGCGTTCCACATTCTTTTGCGCTGCCTGCCAGAAATAACGGGAGAGGACCCTCAACATGGATTATGAGACGCTGATTGTCGAAAAGCGCGAGGCCGTCGGTATCGTCACGCTCAACCGCCCGCAGGCATTGAATGCGTTGAACTCGACCCTTCTCAAGGAATTACGTCATATATTGACGTCGTTTTCCGCCGATGATTCCATCGGCGCCGTTGTTATCACCGGCTCTCCGAAAGCATTCGCCGCGGGTGCCGATATCAAAGATATGCAGTCACTGGATTTTGTAGATGTCTATCTTGGAGATTTCCTAGGTGGTTGGGATGAGGTGGCTGCCAGCCGCAAGCCCATCATTGCGGCCGTCTCAGGTTTTGCGCTGGGCGGCGGGTGCGAGCTTGCCATGATGTGCGATTTCATTATCGCATCCGACAGTGCAAAATTCGGCCAACCGGAAATCACGCTGGGCATCATCCCGGGCATGGGCGGCTCACAGCGGCTGACACGGGCCGTTGGCAAGGCCAAAGCCATGGACCTCGTCCTCACGGGGCGAATGATGGACGCTGCCGAAGCAGAGCGGGCAGGCCTGGTTTCCCGTATCGTGCCGCAAGAGCGGTTAATGGACGAGGCGCTGGAAGCAGCAAGCACCATCGCAAAACTCTCTCGCGCCTCGGTGTTGATGGCCAAGGAAAGCATCAACCGTTCTTTCGAGGTGTCATTGAGTGAAGGTCTGCGGTTTGAACGCCGTCTGTTCCAGTCGCTTTTTGCGACGCAGGATCAGAAAGAGGGCATGGTGGCCTTTGTGGAAAAAAGAAAACCCGCCTTTCAAAACCGCTAGTCTCAGTCTACGAATCTGACAGAAAATCACGCCGCTTTTTTCTGTCAGATCGAAGCGCAGATTCGGAATATCAGCGTTTTTGATGAAAATGCGCGTTGACGGGCAGCGGCTTTAGGGTTATATGCCCGCCCAAGGTTAGGAACAGCCATCCGGCTTGTTCCAATTACTCCCGCACTCTTTGGAACGCGAGGTCTTCGATAGACCTGATCCTGTGGTTGCGGATTTTGGTTTGAATTCGAAGAGAGGCATACATGGCCAATACAACTTCGGCGAAAAAGGCGACTCGCAAGATCGCTCGCCGTACTGAAGTCAACAAGGCTCGCCGTTCGCGCGTTCGTGGTTTCATCCGCAAGGTCGAAGAAGCCATCGCAACCGGTGATCTCGCAGTCGCGACTGAAGCCCTGAAGGTAGCACAGCCTGAGATCCAGCGCGCCGCAACGCGCGGTGTCATGCCAGGCAACACGGCAGATCGCAAAGTGTCTCGTTTGGCACAGCGTGTTAAGGCACTTTCAGCCTAATCCGGCTAATACAAATTATTATAAAAAGCCCGGTCGTTATGACCGGGCTTTTTTTGTTTTTTCTTCGCTGTTAATATTTTAGCTTTTAGCATGACACTTCTGCGTCAGAGCGATGACGGATAAATATCAACAAAAACAAATACTTACAAAAGGTCTAATAAAAGGCGCCAGCTTTACGCTACGGAAGGGTGCCTAGCTATCGAGTCAAGCTAATTTTTATTTTTCGGCCAAATCGGCCCGTGGAAAACCTTCGAAATTGAATCTCATTGATTCATAACAGATTCTCCGGACCGCCGCTTAAACGATGCAAAATGGTCTGAGTGAGTCAATGCCCGATCGAAGGTTTCGCAGAAAAATCGCCATTGATCTCGACACACGATCCTGCCTAAATGCATCTCGACAAGGGGCAAGGATTTCTATCCACAAGCTATCTCGATCCTTGAGTATCGAAGGCAAATGCTTCTTGTGGACGAGTTCTGTTAGAGTTCGTTTTTTCAGGTATCGGAGCCAGTTTGGCTGCAATCCATCGGGTTGCAGAAACGTAGAACTGTGCCTTGGTAGGCGTATGTTAAAGTTGTGTTGTGGGAGTAGTTGTTGAGTAATCGCAGGCCTCTCCATGATGAAGAGGAAATGGGATAACCGGCTCGCGGTGATACAAATGACTTGAGGACATATCTTTCGAGGGGAATGTCCGAGAGGGAATAATAAACGAGGGGTATCCCTGATGGACGTTGGTTCGTCGGGCTATGATTGGCAATTTGAAAGGCGGCAATATGCAATTGAATTTGGTGATGGGTGCGGTGGCAAGTGGGGACCGCACGCCAAAGGCATGTGATGCAGCTGGTACTGATATCTTAGGGGAAAAGCAGGATATGAAGCATGACGCGCTGTTTGAACGTTTTAGCGCGCGGTTGAAGGCACAGGTCGGACCGGAAGTTTATGCAAGCTGGTTTGCACGCCTCAAGCTTCATTCCGTTTCCAAGAGCGTCGTGCGGTTTACCGTACCGACGACGTTTCTGAAGTCCTGGATCAACAACCGTTATATCGATCTCATCACGACGCTCGTCCAGAGCGAGGATGCGGATGTGTTGAAGGTGGAAATTCTGGTGCGTTCGGCAAGCCGCCCGGCACGGCCAGCTCCGGTCGAAGAACGTTTGCAGCCCGTATCCGACGCGGCAACGACAGCCCAGCGTGCAAAGCCGTTCATTCCGCCACAGCCCTCTTCAAACGGGCAGATTTCAGGCGCATCGCAATCCGGTCACGCGACCCGTCATTCGGGCTCTGGTCCGTTGTTTGGATCGCCGCTCGATAGCCGCTTCACCTTCGACACCTTTGTCGAAGGCTCGTCCAATCGCGTGGCTCTGGCAGCTGCAAAGACGATTGCCGAAGCCGGTGCAGGCGCCGTGCGTTTCAATCCGCTCTTCATTCACGCAGGCGTTGGTCTTGGAAAGACGCATCTTTTGCAGGCCATCGCCAATGCTGCCATCGACAGCCCACGCAATCCGCGTGTGGTCTATCTGACAGCAGAATATTTCATGTGGCGTTTTGCGACTGCAATCCGTGACAATGATGCACTGACGCTGAAAGACACGTTGCGCAATATCGATCTTCTTGTGATCGATGACATGCAGTTCCTTCAGGGCAAGATGATCCAGCATGAGTTCTGCCATCTGCTGAACATGCTATTGGACAGCGCCAAACAGGTCGTTGTGGCCGCAGACCGCGCGCCATGGGAACTGGAATCGCTCGATCCGCGCGTTCGTTCGCGTCTTCAGGGTGGTATGGCCATCGAAGTTGAAGGTCCCGATTATGACATGCGTCACGAAATGCTGACCCAGCGTATCGCGACCGCCCGTCAGGAAGACCCAGCTTTCGATATTCCGGAAGAAATCGTGTCTCACGTTGCCCGCAGCGTAACGGCCAGTGGCCGTGAACTGGAAGGCGCGTTCAACCAGCTGATCTTTCGCCGCTCCTTCGAGCCGAACCTTTCGGTGGAGCGCGTGGACGAACTTCTGGCGCATCTCGTGGGCACTGGTGAGCCAAAACGCGTGCGCATCGAAGACATCCAGCGCATAGTCGCCAGACACTACAATGTCTCGCGCCAGGAACTGGTCTCCAACCGCCGCACCCGCGTTATCGTCAAGCCGCGCCAGATCGCCATGTATCTTGCCAAAATGCTGACGCCACGGTCCTTCCCGGAAATCGGCCGCCGGTTTGGCGGACGCGATCACACCACCGTTCTGCATGCCGTGCGCAAGATCGAAGAATTGATCGGCGGTGATACGAAACTCGGCCACGAGGTCGAGTTGCTGAAGCGGTTAATCAACGAAAATAATGCCTGACGACAAAACGGCCAAGGAAACTTGGCCGTTTCTGCTTTTGTGAGACTTTTTCTGGACTTATCATTTTGCACCGCTCATCGCGATCCAGAGATGGGTGACGGGGAACAGCATCAGACCGCCGCCAATCATGGCAAAGGGCAAACTTGCCCAGCCACCGTCACTGACGACAATGGAAGCCATGAAAAGCGTGGTGAAAACGAGCGGCGCAATACCGCAGTAAAGGCCGATACGAAAGTCACGCCGGTGTTTCAATAGCTCTTGCGTGCCCTTGAAAACATAAATGTACGAGAGCATTGCGAATTTCCATAGGGCGATCGCACCGGTCCAGGACAGAGTTGCTATTGCAATGACGACGACAATTCCGAGAATAGCCCGCCCTACCTCACCATTTGCATCGAACAGATACGCCGTAAACCAAACCGGACTGAACAGGATAAGCAAGCCCGCAAAGGGAGCGCTGATAACGGCCGCAAGACCGTAGGTCAGGTAGAAGGGCGCTGCGAAGAACAGAATTTCCAGACAGTATATAACACGGGCCACGATGTGCGATGGTGGGAGATCCCTCATGGCACAACCTTCCGCTGCTGTTCTGCGTCTCGTACCTCGCTGCTCAATCTGCGCCAGTTCTTCGAGGCATAGCGGTGGGCCTGTTTCAAGGCGATCCAGAGTGCCAGTTGCTTGATCGGTGCCAATAATCCGTGCGCGACAAATTCGCTGCGGCGCTCGACGCGGGTGAGGTTCGGCCCCATGGGAGCCAAGGTGAATTCACCCTCCAGATTGCCGATCCAGTCCTTGCACCAGACGGTGCTGCCGATCATGCGGTAACGAAGCTTTTGGTTGGGTACATAATCGAGAATGCTCTGGTCGATGGTGCCGCGATCCGTCGTGCACTGGCGGGTGTTGCCGAGCGCGCCGTATCCTTCCAGAACCTTGCAACTGACGGGCTTGGGAATGCCGAAGCGAAACAGGAAAGGCTTGGAGCTGTCCATTTTGGCATGGAGAAAATGCGGCCAGATGTGATGGGGAGCGCAATTGAAAACCCATTGGGAATGAATATGCATGATCTGATCTCTTTCATTTCTACAATTAGGTAATCAACTAATTATAATCCTGTCAACAGTTAGTTGATTGTCTAATTGATTAATGATAGGAGGAGAAATGTCCATTCAGTTGATTTTCGAGGCGCTTGCCTCTCCAGTCAGACGCAAAATTCTTGCCTATGTCGCCCATCACGAGATGAATGCAGGTGATATCGCGGCGCGTTTCGAGATGTCGAAACCGTCGATTTCGCAGCATTTACAATTGCTTGAGCATGCGGGGCTGGTATCGTCTGAAAAGCGGGGCAAGTATGTTTATTATCGACAGGTATCGGATACGCTTGCCAACAGCCTGACCGGGTTCGTGCAGGATATCTGCCCTATCGGCGCGCCACTGCGGCGTGAAAGCGCGGAGATTGCCCGCAAGGCAAAAGACAAGGATACGATTGAGACGTCCGCGTAACGGACTATATCAGCACGCCAGATCAGCCACCACCGAATCCAGTATCAGCATGCCGGATGGCGTGCAGCGCAGGCGCGAATTGCCAATGCGCTCGATAAAGCCGTGTTGCAGCAGGAAGTCTTCCTTGTCCGGGTCGAGGTCACGACCGGAAAGATCGCTCCAGCGGGCAAGGTCGACGCCTTCGCGCAGACGCAGGCCCATGAGCAGCAGTTCGTCCGACTGTTCTTCGACGCCCAGCACTTCCTGATCCAGAATACCATGGCCATCACGCTCGACAGCCTCAAGCCACGTCTCCGGGTGACGCTCCGTGGCGGTCGCGAGTTTAGTGCCGCCTTTGGTCAGGCGGCCATGCGCGCCGGGGCCGATACCGGCATAGTCGCCGTAGCGCCAATAGGTGAGGTTATGGCGGCTTTCCGCGCCGGGCATTGCGTGATTGGACACCTCATAGGCGGGCATGCCATGGCGGGCGGTGATCTCCTGCGTGGCCTCGTAGAGCAGAGCGGATTGATCGCCATCCGGCACAATCAGCTTGCCAGCCTTGTGCAGACCATAAAAGGCGGTGCCTTCCTCGATGGTCAGTTGGTAGAGCGACAGGTGATCGACGGCATAGGAAATGGCTTCAACAAGCTCCTTTTCCCATTCGTCCACCGTCTGGTTCGGGCGGGCGTAGATGAGGTCGAAAGACATGCGCGGGAAAATCTCGCGGGCCAGCCGGATGGCTTTCAGCGCGTCCGCCACATCATGCAGGCGGCCCAGAAATTTCAGGTCGCGGTCGTTCAGCGCCTGCACGCCCATCGACACGCGGTTGACGCCAGCGGCGCGATAGCCCCGAAAACGCTCGGCTTCGACGCTGGAGGGGTTGGCTTCCATGGTGATTTCGATGCCATCGGGCACATGCCAGAAACGGGCGATGCCATCCAGAATGGCGCCAACGGTCTGCGGATTCATCAGCGACGGTGTGCCACCACCCAGAAAAACACTTGTGACGACCTTTGCGCCACTCAATTGCCGCATCGTCTCCATCTCGCGAAGGAAAGCAGCAACAAACCGTTCCTGATCCACCGGCTTATGGCGGACATGGCTGTTGAAATCGCAATAGGGGCACTTAGCCGCGCAGAAGGGCCAATGCACGTAAATGCCGAAACCGGGCTCGCCGGTATCGGGCAACATCGTCGCGTCGGGGGCAGGGGAGAACCTGCTCCCAAAATCGATCATCATGCGTCCAGACAGGTTTCGACGAATGTCTTGAACGCACGGGCGCGGTGGGACAGGGCCTGGGCATCGCCGGGCCTCCAGCCATGTTTCTGCTCGGCTGTCATCTCGCCGAAGGTTGTCTCATGTCCTTCCGGCCGGAAGATCGGGTCGTAACCGAAACCGCTGGCGCCACGCGGCGGCCATGCAACCGCGCCTTCGATCTCGCCTCGGAAGAATTCGGTGTGCCCATCGGGCCAAGCCAGGCACAGAACACTGACGAAGCGGCATGTGCGGGCGGAAGGATCAGTCGCGCCGCGTTCCTGCAAGGCGTCTTCCACCTTCTGCATTGCCATGTCGAAATCACGCGTGCCGTCTGCCGTCTCTGCCCAATTGGCGGTGTAGACACCGGGTGCGCCGTCAAGTGCATCGATCACCAGACCACTATCATCGGAAAGCGAGGGCAATCCTGAGGCGTGCGCAGACGCCAGTGCCTTGATGGCGGCGTTTTCCTCGAAGGTCGTGCCGGTTTCATCGGGCTCGGCGAAATTCAACTCTGCCGCAGACTTTGCAGAAAAGCCGAGAGGACCGATCAGATCGGCAATTTCGGCAATCTTGCCCTTGTTGTGGCTGGCAACGACGATGGTTCTGGTGTCGAGTTTGCGCATGGTTTGGCGTCCTCGCTCAGGCAATCGTTTGCTTTTGTAGCTCAACGAGTTCCGCACAGCCGGTCTTGGCAAGACCGAGCAGGGTAAGGAATTCGTCTTCGCTGAAGGGTGCGCCTTCGGCCGTGCCCTGAATTTCAACGATGCCACCGGAGCCGGTAATGACGAAATTCGCGTCGGTTTCGGCCGAGGAATCTTCCAAGTAATCGAGATCGATCACCGGCTGGCTGGCGAAGATACCGCAGGAAATGGCGGCGATATGGTCTTTCAGGACCTTCTCGACCTTGATCATGTTGCGGGTTTCCATCCATTTCAAGCAATCGTGAAGGGCAATCCATGCGCCGGTGATGGAGGCGGTACGTGTTCCGCCATCTGCCTGAATGACATCGCAGTCAATGCTGATTTGGCGCTCACCCAGCGCCTGAAGATCGACCACGGCGCGCAATGAGCGACCGATGAGACGCTGGATTTCCTGTGTGCGGCCACCCTGCTTGCCGGAAGCGGCTTCGCGGCGCATGCGCTCATGGGTCGAGCGGGGCAGCATGCCGTATTCGGCAGTGACCCAGCCCTTGCCGCTGTTGCGCAGCCATGGTGGCGTCTTTTCTTCAAGGCTGGCGGTGACGAGAACGTGCGTATCGCCAAATTTGACCAGACAGGAACCCTCTGCGTGCTTGGAGAAATTGCGCTCAAAGGAAACTTTGCGCATCTGATCGGTTTTTCTGCCTGAAGGCCGCATATGGTTCGTCTCCGTTTTGATCTCCGCCTTCTAAGGCTGCGCCGACCGATTTGCAAAGGAAAAGCGGGTACGCGCAAGGCAGATACGGAATTTCCGTTTTTACTTAAGCGCACGAGCGACTATATTCCATTGATGAACTGACGGGATGAAGAACGGACGCAATGAGCATCTCTCCTCCAATCGGAAAAGAACCGGGTGCGCTTCTGGATGATCGTTCGCGCGAAATATTCCGCCGCATCGTTGAAGGCTACCTCGAAAACGGCGAACCGCTGGGATCACGTAGTCTGTCACGCGTGTTGCCCATGTCGCTGTCTCCTGCATCCGTGCGCAACGTGATGAGCGATCTGGAGGAATTGGGGCTTATCTATTCGCCGCATATCAGCGCAGGCCGCCTGCCGACACAGACGGGGCTGCGGTTCTTCGTGGATGCTTTCATGCAGGTGGGTGACCTGCCAGAGGAGCAACGCGCCAGCATCGATCGGCAGATTGGCCCTGTTTCCGGACGTGAGCAGCCCATTGAGGGGTTACTGACAGAAGCCAGCCGCATGTTGTCGGGCATGTCGCGGGGCGCGGGGCTCGTTCTGACGACCAAAAGCGATGCTGTGTTGAAGCATGTGGAGTTTATTCGGCTGGAGCCGACCAAAGGCCTTGCCATTCTGGTGGGTGATCACAATCAGGTTGAAAACCGCATCATCGACCTGCCTGCCGGCATTACCTCGTCACAACTCACGGAAGCGGCAAACTTCATCAATGCGCATCTGTCGGGCCAGACCTTGCCGGAATTGCGCACGCAACTTTTGCAACAGAAGACCGAGCTTCAAACCGCACTTAGCACTTTGGCGCAGGATCTGGTGGAGCGTGGGCTGGCGGTCTGGTCCGGCGATAATGAGGACAAGCTGGGCCGTCTGATTGTGCGCGGACGATCCAATCTTCTGGAAGGGCTGGCTGGCGAGGAGGATATCGACCGCGTTCGCCTGCTGTTCGATGATCTGGAGCGCAAGGACAATCTGATCGAAGTTCTCAATCTGGCCGAAACCGGTTCCGGCGTCCGGATTTTCATCGGCTCTGAGAACAAGCTCTTTTCACTATCGGGTTCGTCGCTTATCGTTGCACCCTATCGAGACGATGATAATAGGGTGGTTGGGGCTGTCGGCGTCATTGGTCCGACGCGGCTGAATTACTCACGCATCGTCCCCATGGTGGATTATACCGCGCAAATCATGGCTCGGCTTTCGAACAAACGGCGCTGATTCTAAAAACACTGGTCGAAAAAGTGGCGCTTTTCCCCGCAAGCCTTGATTTTCGCATGGCAAAGTTCGATATCGGGCGCAAGCCATGAACATATGCAAAGCTGGAGTAACGTCATGACCGATAAGACCAACAAAGCCGGACCTGACGCGGACCTCGTTGACGAGGGAGCCGAAGGTGCAACAGTTGAGAACGATGCGCCCGAGCAGGCCGAGCCTGATGCCGTTGAGGTGCTGAAAGCAGAAAATGCAGATTTGCGTGACAAATTTCTGCGCCTCGCCGCAGAAATGGACAATCTACGCCGCCGCACCGAGCGTGAGGTGAAGGACGCGAAAGCCTACTCCGTCTCTGGCTTTGCCCGCGATATGCTGGCGGTTTCAGACAATCTGCGCAGAGCCTTGGAAACCATTCCACCAGAGCTGAAAGAAAACGCTGATGCTGCGATCGCCGGTGTGATCGAAGGCGTTGACATGACCGAGCGGTCGATGCTCTCGGCGCTCGAGCGCCACGGCGTGCGCAAGATGACTGTCGAAGGCGAAAAATTCGACCCTAATTTCCATCAGGCCATGTTTGAGATTCCAAATACGGCAGTCCCGAACAATACGGTCGTGCAAGTGGTGCAAGCTGGCTTCACAATTGGCGATCGCGTTCTGCGTCCTGCGATGGTGGGCGTTGCCAAGGGCGGCCCGAAGGGCGAAGCGCAAGCAGCAGCGGAACCCGGTACCAGCAGCGTCAACGAGAAGGACGCCTGACGAAACAGTGTCCATCATTCCAACTGTTAGCTGGAATGATGGACCCGTTACATGCCGAATTGGCGATTGAGCCAGTCATAGGCATAATCCTGTTGATCAGCCGTAAAGACATGACCGCCTGGCCATAGTTTGGTTTCGAGGCGATCCAGCGCGTTCCATGCTTCCCAAACTGACCGCATTTTTTCGAACGCGTCTTTTACCGATGCAGGGGGAAAGAGTGTATCCGTCGCTCCGGCGAAGATCAGCATCGGGTTTGGTGCGGCAAGGCTCGCAACATCGGGGTAGTCCAGATATTGCAGCAGGCCCGGATGGGTCATGTGCCACGCGGATCCGCCCCGTAACTGATTGTTTCCCGTCACCATCAGCCCTTCTGCCGTCGCCATCCAGTTGACGGCTACGGTCGCTTTGATCCTGTCGCTCAGCGCTACGGCCTGCCATGCCCGGAATGCACCCATGGAGAAGCCAACCGCCGCTAGCCGCTGCTGATCGACCTGCGGTAGGCTCGCCAGAAAATCTGCTGCCCGCGTGTCCTCGAACGCCATGAGACCGGCCAGAGAGCTTCCCATATTGAAGAAATTTGCCGCAAGCGCCTGTTGCGCATCATAGGTTAGTGGCCCACGATCGGACCAGCCCAATACATCTGTTGCCAGCACGACGTAACCTCGGCGGGCAAGCGCGTCAGCCGGATATCGCCCAGAGAAAAATCTCTCCGCCCATGTCTTGGACGTTTGTAGCCTGGCCTCGTCATCCCAGCTTTTGATCAGCTTTTCCTTGCCGATATCGAACATCGACCCATGGTCGTGGTACATCACGGCAGCAGGGAACGGGCCTGTGCCTTTCGGCATCAGCAACAATGCAATGACGCGACTGTCGTTCGTAAGATTAAACGCCACCTTGCGGGCGACATAAGCTCCGCGATCCACCTCATCTATAATTTCGGAGGCAAAATCCGTCTGTATCGGATTTTGGAGGGTAAGTTCCCATAGTTTGGCGCGAGCAATCTCCTTCCAGCGAGGAAGATTTGTTACCCGCTCAGACCAGCCTAATGAAAAGGCCATCTGCTGTTTCAGCGCGGGCGCAAAAACAGGGAGGTTGTCTTCGCTCACGCCGCGCGTCTGGTTGTGTGCCACGTTTGGAGATTTGGTTGGGTCTTCGCCAGCCATATCAGGCGGCGGTTGCCTGTTCCTGATTGAGGAAGGTGTAGATGGCAGTATCCGAATCAGTGGCACGAAGCTTGGCTACCAATTCAGGATCCCGCAGTACACGGGCAATACGGGAAAGCGCTTTCAGATGATCAGCGCCAGCACCTTCAGGTGCTAGTAGAAGAAAGACGAGGTCGACCGGCTGGTCGTCTAGCGCTTCGAAATCAACAGGATTATCGAGGCGTGCAAAGACGCCGACGATGGAGTTGATGCTGGCCAGTTTTCCATGCGGAATAGCGATACCGTGGCCGACACCTGTCGAGCCAAGCCGCTCACGCTGCAATATGACGTCGAAAACTTCCCGTTCCGGCACTCCAGTGATCCGCGCAGCTTTCGCCGCCAGTTCCTGAAGGAGTTGCTTTTTGGAATTGACCTTAAGGGCGGGAATAATTGCATCTTGTTGCAGCAAATCTGCCAACGCCATTCTCTTTATCCTTCATGTCATCGAAACGATCAGGAAGTGCGGCCCGTGCGGGGCGCACTTCCTTTCGCTTTGTCAGACTCTTCAGCTCTTTATCGTCGCCGCGTCGATCCAACCGATGTTTCCATCGTTACGGCGGTAAACGATATTCAGTTCCTTGGCAGGGCTGCGAAACAGCAACACCGGCTCGTCTGTCATATCAAGCGCCATCACCGCACTTGCGACCGTCATCGTTTTCACCTGCTTTGAGGTTTCAGCAACGATTGTCGGTGCGAAATCTTCAGGCACTTCGTCATCTTCATCCGGCACGGCGTCCATGACCGTGTAGGGAAATTCTTCGAGAATACTGTTGGCGGAAGCACCGTTATGGTGATCCTTCAGCTTTCTCTTGTATCTGCGAAGCCGCTTTTCAATTCGCGCAGCTGCCGCATCGAAACTTGCCTGTGGATCGTTGGCCTCGCCCGCAGCATGCAACACAACCCCTGTATCGAGATGGATTTTGCAGTCGCTCGAGAAACGTGGCCCCGACTTCTCTACAGTCACTTGACCGGAATACCCCCCGTCAAAGTATTTGGTAATGGCCAGGCTGATGTTTTCCTCGATCCTTTGACGGAACGATTCGCCGATATCCATATGCTTACCAGATACACGCACACTCATGGAATTTTTCCTTCTTCAGTGATTTGCGTATACCAGCTTACGTCAAGCCAAGCGCTCATCCAAGCGTTTCGAGACTCTTTCGGTCTCATTCCGGTTTGGTACCTTGGCACAACGAACACTTTAACGTTGATGGCCCCCTGCCACCCGTGCGGCGAGCTTCTAGCCTTGGCGGCATGAAGAGTCAATTAACATTATTAACAGTTTGAAATATATTAATATTTGGTTAGGCGGTCGCAGCTTTGGCCATTGCTTTTTTCTCTCGCCGCCTTTGCACGGACGAGGGAATATTCATCGCTTCACGATATTTTGCGACTGTTCGTCGCGCCAGATCAACACCGTTTTTTTTCAGGTTTTCGACGATTTCGTCATCCGACAGAACTCTATCAGGTGCTTCTTGCGAGATCATGATCTTGATGCGATGGCGCACCGCCTCCGCGGAGTGGCTATCACCCCCCTCAACCGAACCGATGGAAACACTGAAGAAATATTTGAGTTCGAATAACCCGCGGGGTGTCAGCATGTATTTGCGCGATGTGACGCGGCTCACGGTGGACTCATGCATCTTGATGGCATCAGCCACCTGCTTCAAATTGAGCGGACGCAAATGATCAACGCCATGCACAAGAAAAGCATCCTGCTGACGCACGATTTCGCTGGCCACTTTCATGATCGTCTTGGCGCGCTGGTCAAGGCTGCGGGTCAGCCAGCTGGCGGTTTGCATGCATTCGGACAGGAACTCACCGTCCTCGCCACCGCGCGCCTTGATTTTTGAAACCTGTGAGAAATATGTTTGGTTGACCAGTACACGCGGCAAGGTCTCCGGGTTCAACTCGATGAGCCAACTGCCATCGCTTGCGGGTCTGACGATGATATCAGGAACAATGATTTCCGAAATTCCGGTCTCGAAACCTGCACCGGGCCGTGGATTGAGCGAACGGATTTCGGCCAGCATATCCAGAAGATCTTCTTCGCCAACGCCACACAGGCGTTTGAGCGAGACAAAATCGCGTTTGGCCAGAAGCTCGAGATTACCGACAAATGCACGCATTGCCGGGTCAAGACGGTCTTTTTGCGCAAGCTGAATGGAGAGGCATTCACAAAGCGTCCTTGAAAAAATACCAGGTGGATCAAGTGTCTGCAGAAGAGTGAGAACGTTTTCAACGTCGCCAATGGCTTTACCCAGCTGATCCGAAACATCATCCAGCGCCTTTGCAGGTATGTAGCCGGTCTCCTCCAGGTGATCGAGAAGCGCATCAGCAATCAAACGGTCTCGGGGCGAGGAGACCGTGAAGGGCAGTTGCTGGCCGATATGGTCGCGAAGGGTCAGCTTGCTGGCGACGAAGTCATCGAGATCATAAGCCTCCGCGGAATCTGCACCCGGCATGGACTTCCATTGGCCGATGAGCTCAGGTGCGTCCGCCTTTGACTGCGCGCTATCGTCCTGGAAAACGTTTTCGAAACTCGTATCGAGCTGTTCGTTCAGGCTGCTCGCCCGGTCTCCATACCATTCTTCAGGATCGGGCGGGCTCTCGGCAAACTGCTCAGGAGCCGGGCTGGATTCATCAAAACCCTCCGAATGGGCAGCGGGAGAGCCGCCTAACTCGCTATCATTTGCCACTATTTCAAGCAGAGGATTCTTTTCGACTTCCTGCGCGATGAATTGCGTGAGTTCGATATGCGTCATCTGAAGCAGCTGGATGGACTGCATCAGTTGCGGGGTCATGACCAGAGACTGGCTCTGACGCAGCAATAGACTGGCGGACAAGGCCATGGTGGACGCTAAACTCCCATAAACCCCTTTATCACCCGTATTTTCTAAAATTCCAGGCGGCAAAGTCTGAACTGGCCCAAAAATTGCTTTTTATTCTTGTTTGGTCAAGCTCAACTGTTGAGAGAGTTGGAAGAATCTTTGCCGCCTGCATATTTTGAGTGGCTATTTTTATATCTCGCCCGTTACAGGCTGAAATTATTACCCAGATACAGGCGTCGAACGTCAGCATTGTTGACGATCTCCGACGCGCGGCCGTGTGTCAGTACTTCACCGGCATGGATAATGTAGGCTCGGTCGATCAAGCCCAATGTTTCGCGCACATTATGGTCAGTGATCAGAACACCGATGCCGCGCGCTGTAAGATGGCGCACTAGGTTTTGAATGTCGCTAACGGAAATAGGGTCAACGCCAGCAAAAGGCTCGTCCAGCAGCATGAAGGTCGGGTCCGTCGCCAGGGCGCGGGCAATTTCCAGCCGTCGGCGCTCACCGCCAGAGAGAGCGACTGCTGGCGATTTGCGCAATTGCGAGATATGGAACTCTTCCAGGAGTTCATCAAGCTTGCGATTTCGCTTTTTTTCGTCGCGCTCGTGGACTTCCAGAACGGCGCGGATATTCTCTTCGACCGTCAATCCGCGAAAAATGGATGCTTCCTGTGGCAGATAGCCTACGCCCAATCGCGCACGGCGATACATGGGCATGTTGGTAACATCATTGCCATTGATGGCAATCTTGCCGGAGTCGACAGGAACGAGGCCGGTGATCATGTAGAAACAGGTCGTCTTGCCGGCACCGTTTGGTCCAAGAAGGCCAACAGCTTCACCACGGCGAACGACGAGCGACACACCGTTGACGACGCGGCGCGTATTGTAGGTCTTCGTCAAGCCTTGAGCAATCAAGGTGCCTTCATAGCGCGACTTGTCGCCAGCATCGCCATCAATTTCGGATGAGCGCGCGGCGCCAGCGCCAAACAGCTTTGAGATGGATTGGATCTTCACGGGATACGAACTACTGCTTTTTCTGCGATTTCGGGTCGAGCATGATGCGCACTGGCCCGCCACAGCTTTCCAGCTTCGCCTGCCCGGTTGTCATGAAGACCGTCAATTTGCACCCGGTGAAGACATTGGTATCCTGAGAAAGGACGACCTGTTTTCCCGAAAGAATGAATGTCTGCGCCGCCATGTCGAACTCGCCCTTATCAGCGGTCGCTTTTTGCGTTCCAGAGGTCAGGTAAACGGAGTTGTCTACGAAAATCTTGTCGATGTCGGCGCCGCCGCTGGTGATGGATGAGTTCGCGGCCGCTCCTTCGCCCTTGCTTTTGTAAAGCACTGTCATCTTGCCTGCCTGCAAAGTCGTCGTTCCCTGAACGACCTTGACGTTGCCGGTGAAGTAAGCCTTGTGCTCTTGGTCCCGAACTTCCAGCTGATCGCTCTCAATGGCAATCGGCTGGTCGTTGGAAAGCTTCAAGCCTTCCATGCTGCTCGTCGTGCTCTGTGCGGCCGCAGGGCCTGCGAGACATGCAAGAGCAACGGCTGCAAAACAGGCGGCGTTGGTATAACGGGCTGTGCGCAAAATCTGCATCATCTGGGTCGGGCTCTCACTTGCCTGCGTTCTGAATGGTCGATGCAGCTATACGAGCTCGTACCTGCCCCGAAAATGTAATTGTCTTGCCATTATCTGCGATCTGTAAACTATCGGCGTTAATGGAACCTTCTTTGGTCGTGATGGCAACAGGCATTTTGCTGTCCATCGTTCCGGCTTTAAGGTCGACATTTGCAGACTGGAACTTAGCTTGTATGCCATTGCTGAGATTGATGTCAAAGGGGGCAATCATCTGCAATTGGTTTGTCGCCCGGTCGAAGATCCCTTCCTGCGCGACAACTTGTGCGACAATATCATTCATCGGCACCGCCGCCAGCACATTTTCCAGTGTCATGAGGTTGGGGCTGGCAATATCCTGCAATGCCCGTTCAGCGTTCATGGAATAATCGAAGCCCTTGTTGTTACGCCCGGCAAGTGCTGGTTTTTCCATCACGATCTTGCCGTTTTCCACCGTCGCGCTTTGGAGTGAAACCTCGTCCGGCAACCACGTACGGGCCAGCGATACTGCGATGAAGGACAGCGAGATGATGGCTGCTCCAAGCGGGAGAATAACTCTCAGTTTCTTGACGCGTGAGGAATGGCGCAAAGCAACGTCATAGGCGCGCGCATGTCCGTTGGACAAGGGAAAACCGGGCGTTGGCTGGCTTAGTCGTTCAAGCATTTTTTAAGGGTCCGAAGCGAGGTTCGTCGCAGCCAGAAGGGTTAAAAGCGACGCCATCTATATTTCTTGTTGTGTTTGGCACGACGGCCATGCTCTGCCAATATGGTTTTTCTCTGAACGAGCGCAAGAGCCGCGATATTTTTATCAAAACGATGCTTTCCCGTTTGTTTCCTTGCAAGAGGTGGCTACAAGGCTCATATGGCTGGCTTTTAGAAGCTGTTACCGGTTTCATCGAAGGTGAATAAATGGATCAAATGGCAATCGCAGATCGTAGGCAATTGCGGCGCAAGCTGACATTTTGGCGTGTCGCGGTCGTCCTGCTTCTCGTTGCAGGTTTGTTCGCCATCTATCGTTTCGCCTTCTCAGAGCCCACGCAAAGCATGCGTCCGCACATAGCACGTGTGGAGATCAGCGGCATCATCCAGGATGATACCGAGCTTCTAGAGCGACTGCAGAAGATTGCCGATAGCGATAGCGCCAAGGCGCTCATCGTGTCCATTTCCTCACCCGGCGGCACGACTTATGGCGGCGAGAGGATTTTCAAAGCCATTCGCGCCGTGGCCGAAAAGAAGCCCGTTGTCTCTGACGTGCGCACACTGGCGGCTTCTGCCGGCTATATGATTGCCACGGCGGGCGACACGATCATTGCGGGCGATACGTCCATCACCGGATCGATCGGCGTGATTTTCCAGTATCCGCAGGTTGGTCCTCTTCTCGATAAGCTTGGCGTATCCCTGCAGGAGATCAAATCATCGCCGATGAAGGCAGAACCTTCGCCTTTTCACGAGCCGCCGGAAGAAGCAAAAACCATGATCCGCAACATGGTCATGGATAGCTACAGCTGGTTCGTGGACCTTGTTGCAGATCGCCGCAAGCTGCCGCGAGAAGACGTTCTCAAGCTCGCTGATGGTTCCATTTTCACCGGTCGTCAGGCCGTCGCTGCCAAACTCATCGACACGCTTGGTGGCGAAAAAGAAATCCGCGGCTATTTCGAGACCCGCAAGGTGGCCAAGGATCTGCCGATCGTGGAATGGACCGCACCTTCGAAGCGCTCGCCATTCGGCCTGTTCAGTCTTGCCGGGATCGTCAAACTGCTCGGCTATGATGAATTTCTGCCATTCGATGCGCCTCGCCAACTGGGGGCCGACAAGTTGTTTCTTGACGGTCTTGTTTCGGTTTGGCAGGTTAGAGACCGATAAAAAGCCAATTCTTTCAGGGGGCAACTTTGATTAAGTCTGAACTGGTGCAGATCGTTGCTGCGCATAACCCTCACCTTTACCACCGTGATGTCGAAAATATCGTCAACGCTGTGCTGGATGAGATTACGGATGCGTTGGCAGCGGGCAACCGTGTCGAGCTGCGCGGTTTCGGTGCTTTCTCGGTGAAGAATCGCCCCTCGCGGTCAGGACGCAACCCGCGCACCGGTGAGTCCGTTTTTGTCGAAGAAAAATGGGTTCCTTTTTTCAAGACGGGCAAAGAGTTGCGTGAACGCCTCAACCCGGGCATGAGCGACGTCGAAGATGAAGACTGAGCGTGGTGGTTGAGACGGAGCATTGAAGCTCCTATCTGACGTCGATGCAGGTTTGTCTGAAGACCCCGAAGGACGGAGTATCGTTGGATGTCAAAAAAGATCGTCAACCTTTTGGTTTTCGTGCCGCTGGCTATCATTCTGGTCGTGCTGTGCGTGGCAAACCGGCAGGCCGTCACTCTGGCGCTCAACCCTTTCAAGCCCGATGACAGCTTGTTGTCGTTTTCGGCCCCGTTTTTCGTCTTCATTTTTCTAGCCGTCATTTTCGGCGTGTTTTTGGGATCGATGGTCACGTGGTTTTCGCAAGGGAAACATCGGAAGCGCGCCCGCACTGAAGCCAAGGAAGCCATACGCTGGCACGATGAAGCCAACCGGCATAAGGCGGCCGCCACCACGGTCGCGATCAATGCGCCGGTGGATGCCCGCATCGCCTCCAAGTAAAATTGCTCGCAACGTGATAGGTTTTGACAGCGCAGCCCTTTGATAATAACGCGCCGTGATGTTATTGGCCGCCGCATGAGATGCGGTCAGACTTGGAAAGAACCCCGTTGAAGAAAAAAGACAACCGCCCGGGTGCCAAGCCGCGCGCGGGGCAGGAGCCCCGGCAAAGAAATTCGGTCAAACCGGCAAAGCAAAACGACGCTGCGCCCCGTGGCCGTAATGTCGACCATGTGCGGCCTTCCGCGAGTTCTGCTGCCAAACCGTCAAGGCCAGCTGTTAGGGACAACACCACCGCCAAGGTTAAGATTGCGCCGCCTGATGTAGAGCAGGTTCCGCCACGTCCTTTAAAGCAAAGAACGGGTGTACTACCGGCCGAGCGAGTTCCGGTCATTCTGGAATCGATGGGCGCCGGTGATTTCCATCTGATCGACACTGGTAACGGGTTGAAGCTCGAGCAATACGGCCAATACCGCATCGTGCGTCCAGAAGCGCAGGCGCTGTGGCGCCCGAGCCTGCCGGATCGAGTCTGGGAAAATGCCGATTCCATCTTCAGCGGCGATACCGATGAAGACGGTATGGGCCGCTGGCGTTTTCCGAAGGCACCGTTGGAAGAAACTTGGCCGCTCTCTCTTCTCGGTGTCAACTTCCTCGGTCGTTTCACCGCCTTTCGCCATGTCGGCGTGTTCCCCGAGCAGATCGTTCATTGGGAATGGCTGAAACACACGATTGAAGCGTCTGATCGTCCGCTAAAAGTCCTCAACCTGTTCGGTTACACTGGCGTAGCCTCCTTAGTGGCCGCTGCTGCCGGCGCTGAGGTGACCCATGTGGATGCGTCCAAGAAGGCAATTGGCTGGGCGCGGGAAAATCAGGCATTGGCCGGACTGGAAAATGCGCCGATCCGTTGGATTTGCGAAGACGCGATGAAATTCATCCTGCGTGAAGAACGTCGCGGCAACAGCTATGACATCATCCTCACCGATCCGCCGAAATTTGGACGGGGTACACACGGTGAAGTGTGGGAGCTTTTCGACCATTTGCCGCTGATGCTGGATGTATGTCGCGATATCCTGTCGCCCAAGGCGCTGGGCCTAGTGCTGACAGCCTATTCGATTCGAGCCAGCTTTTACTCCATGCATGAATTGATGCGGGAAACCATGCGCGGCGCAGGCGGGGAGGTCGCGTCTGGCGAACTCGTCATCCGCGAGGCAGGCCTCGATGGCAAAACGCCGGGGCGTGTGCTTTCTACCTCTCTCTTCAGCCGCTGGGTGCCGAAATGATCGATGACCGACGTGAAAATCGACCCGGCCGGGTAGGTCAGGTCAAGGAAGTAACGAGCCTAGCCAACCCCATCATCAAGGACATCAAGAACCTGACCCAGAAAAAGGGTCGGGAAGAAACCGGTACCTTCATGGCCGAGGGCCTAAAGCTGGTGATCGATGCTCTGGAATTGGGCTGGACGATCCGCACGCTGGTTTATGCCAAAAATGCCAAGGGTAAATCCCTGGTCGAGCAGGTGGCGACAAAGACGGTTGCCTCCGGTGGGCTGGTTCTCGAGGTCACCGAAAAAATTCTGTCCTCCATCACCCGCCGCGATAATCCGCAGATGGTGGTGGGCATCTTCGATCAGAAATGGACGCCGCTAAAAGACATCCAGCCTGATAACGGCCAGACTTATATTGCACTCGACAGGGTCCGTGATCCCGGCAACCTCGGCACCATCATCCGCACGGCGGATGCGGCAGGTGCCTCCGGCGTAATACTCGTTGGTGACTGCACCGACCCATTTTCCTTGGAGACGGTGCGTGCCACCATGGGTTCGGTCTTCGCCATACCTGTCGCGCATGCGACCGTGGACGAGTTTCTGAGTTGGAAGAAATCAGCTGGTGTCAGCGTCGTTGCGACCCATCTCGCAGGCTCTGTGGATTACAGAACAATCGATTACAAAAAGAAGCCGACTGTGCTTTTGATGGGCAACGAGCAAGGCGGTCTTCCGCCGGAGCTGGCTGGAAAGGCCGATCAACTGGCCCGTATTCCGCAACAGGGACGTGCTGACTCCCTTAATCTGGCGGTTGCAACGGCCGTTATGCTGTTTGAAGCGCGCCGCCATGTTCTCGAACTTGCACCGGTAAAATGATGACGAAACCCGCATTGTTCTCCAGACCGATCCCTGCAGTCATATTCATCGTCATCGCATTGATCACGGACCAGATCGTCAAGATTCTGGTTGAAGCCTACCTGCCCTTGCAGGAAATGGTGCCGGTGATGCCTTTCTGGGCGCTTTATCGCACCTATAACCTCGGCGTTGCCTTCTCCATGCTCTCAGGCATGGAGGGATGGTTCATCGTCACGATGCGTCTGGTGATCGTCGGTTTCGTCATCTGGCTGTGGCGCAAGACGGAAGCTGATCGCACCTTCGCACATCTCGGCTTCGCGCTGATCATTGCCGGCGCAGCTGGCAACATCTTCGACCGGTTTCTTTATGGTCATGTGATCGATTACATCCTGTTTCATACCGACACATGGTCGTTTGCGGTTTTCAATCTGGCGGACTCGTTCATCACCATCGGTGCTGGTTGCGTCATTCTGGACGAAATACTGCACGCAAGAACGAAGAAAAGCTAAAAATTTAACGTTCAAGCCAAGCCAATCAAAACTGCTGCCGTGCTAGCCGTTATACATGAGCGAACTGGCGAAACTGAATAACCGGATTTCTGAAGCGTTCGACCCCAGCGATACGAGTGGGGTTTCCGATACCGCTGGGCATAACGGAAGCCCGGATAAGCCGTCAGGCCTGCCTTTTTACAACAGTCTTCTTCGAACGGTTACGCTGTTTACCGCTGGCTGTGGTTTTGCTTTCGCAAGCGCTGTGTATCTGGGCGGAAATGTCGCCCTCTACATGGCGGCCGTATCCGTTTCCATTTGCGTATCCTGCGCCTTCTACATGATGTTTCGGGCCGCCGTTCTGCGTCAGGCATCGGTGAGGGATGTGAAGGTCGTAGAAGCGCGGCAAATGCAGAACGCCGCGCTCGTGGCGGAAATGCACGAAGCCATGGGCGATATCGTCGTGACCCGCGATATGAACCGGCGCATTCTGCACGCCAACAGCACCTTTCGTGAAATGACAGGCTGCGGAGAGCCGCAAGGCAAGACATGCGAAGAAATCGGCATTGCCTTTCGCCCGGGCGACAGGGTCCACAGCTACGATGTCGAAATCGCCACGCCTTACGGTCAGCGCATTTTCACATGGCACGATACCATCGCCCATGACGGAACGAGCAGCCGGCTGGTGATCAGCAGCATTGCCCGTGATGTCACTGACGAGCGCGCCGCTATCGTCACCCGTGAAGATGCACGGCTTCGAGCGGAAAACGCCAATGCCGCCAAGGGCAGATTGCTGGCAACCGTCAGCCACGAAATTCGCCTGCCGCTATCAGGCATTCTGGGCATGAACCATCTCCTGTCGCAAACGTCTCTTAATCAGGAGCAGCGCAATTATCTGGATGGCATGCGCCAGTCCGGCCAGGCGCTGGTGCAGCTCGTTGAGGATCTGCTGGACTTCTCCACCATGGAAGCCGGGCGGTTCAAGCTCAATCCACGAGCAGAAAATCTGCGCCAACTCATCGAAAGCGTGGTGGAGATGCTCGCTCACCGCGCCCATGAAAAAGGCATCGAAATTGCATCCATCGTTGCGCCGGATGTGCCTGACTATCTCGATTTCGATCCAGCCCGTCTTCGGCAGGTCCTGTTCAACCTCATCGGCAATGCTGTAAAATTTACCAGCAAGGGCGGAGTTCTCGTTCGGGCTTCCATGAAAGGCAACGCACTTTCAATCGAGGTGGAGGATACGGGTCCGGGTCTTGGCAAGTCCGAGCAGGCGCGAATCTTCGGAGAGTTCGAACAGGCGGGCTCCGCCGCTCAACGTAGCGCTGGCACAGGCCTTGGTCTGGCCATATCTGCTCGCATCATTCGTGAGTTTGGAGGAACATTGTCCGTGTCAGGCAAGAAGGGCATAGGCAGTACCTTCACCTTGATATTCCAGCCAGCGTCCGCTTTGGCGCCGGTCATACCATCCAACCGCGTCGGCGCGCTAAGCCTCTCGAACGTATTGCTGTTTGCGCCACAGGGTGTCGCCGCAACGGCGACATCGGGCTCGATCCATGCCCTTGGCGGCATCTGCACCCATGTTTCCACACCACGCCAACTGGAGGAGTTGAGGCGGCAAGCACCCGATGACTTGGACCACGTGACCGACATCATCGTTGATCATCGCGTCGCGCCTGCTTTTCGCGACACACTTCAGGCATGGCCATCGGTGCAAGGCCGCACGATACGACACATATTGCTCGTTAACCCGGAGGAACGTGCATCGCAGCCACGCGATGGGTTCGATGCTTGGCTTATCCGACCGCTGCGGGAAAAATCTCTGATGGACGTTTTATGCGGACGCCTGCGCGGCATGGAACCGCGCGATGCGATCAACGATAATCATCATCCCGGGGTTGGTTTTTCGCCCGCATTGGATGAGACACGAAGGGAACTTGATGTTCTCATTGCCGAGGACGATCCCGTCAACGCACGGATACTGCGTGCCGTCTTTGAGAAGTCCGGCTGCACAGTGCACGTGGTGAGCGACTTCGCAGCACTTTCAGAGGCGCTTTTTGAGAAATCCGGCTTGCCGGACCTCGTTATTTCCGATTTGCATATGCCAGGGGGGGACGGCTTCGCTATTCTTCCGCACCTCTGTGTGCAGCTTTCAAATAATAAGATTCCGCTGATGGTGTTGAGCGGCGATACGACTTGGGAAACACGAGCGATTTTACTGGAAGCCGGGATCGCAACAGTGCTGACAAAACCGGTTGAACCGAAGCGGTTGATCGAGGAGGTGCTTCGCCTGTTTCCCCAAAAACGCTTGGGCAAAATTTAGATTTGATCTGCTGTTGGTTATGCTGCCCGTTGTCACTGTTCTGTCGTCAATAAGTGATTTATGACAGCCAGAAACCAACGGTGGTGGGGCGATTCTCCATGGTCACGGAAATTCTCGAATACGACATTCGCGAGCGAAATGTCGTCATCAGCGCGCTTCCCGTTTCGCAAAAGCGCAACGATGATGTTTTCGGCCGCATCGGCCCGTTGGAAACCCGACTTGCCAGAAACGAGCGCGAAATCGACGCCGCGCAGAATGTCCGTTTCCGTGTTTTCGTTGAGGAAATGGGTGCGCGCCTGCCAGCCGAAGCCATGCGCCGAGAGCGTGATATCGATGCGTTCGATTTGGTCTGCGACCACCTTCTGGTGTTGGACAACTCCATCGAAGGTGATCCGGAAGATCAGATCGTCGGCACCTATCGGCTGCTGCGGCAGGACACGGCTTTTGCCAATAATGGTTTTTATTCGGCCAGCGAATTCAACATCGAAGGGCTGATCGACCGCCACCCAACCAAGCGGTTCATGGAGTTGGGACGCTCCTGCGTGCTGCCGGAATATCGCACGAAAAGAACGGTTGAATTGCTCTGGCAAGGCAATTGGGCTTATGCCGTCAGACACCGTATGGATGCCATGATCGGCTGCGCATCCTTTCCCGGTGTGCAGCCGGAGGCACATGCGCTGGCGCTGTCCTACCTTCATCACACCTGTGGCGCAAAAGGGGACTGGGCAGCGGCCGCGCTGCCGGAGCTTTATTGCGAAATGGACATGATGCCATTGGAGGCGATCAATCCGCGCCGCGCTCTCTTTGCCATGCCACCGCTCATAAAGGGCTATATGCGGCTGGGCGCCATGTTCGGCACTGGCGCTGTGGTTGATCACGCTTTCAACACCACGGATGTGCTCGTCATTCTGCCCGTATCGGCCATCGCCAATCGCTACATCAACTATTACGGTGGTGAAGCCGAACGTTTCAACGGCTAAAGTCTTCAGATCAAAGCTTCCTGTGGGCAGGCGGCTTGAATGTGTTGTCGTCAAGGGGTGGGGCCGTTAGTCTGGTGTTCGTTTCTCGCAACACCAAACCGATATTGAAAAGCCATTGACGGACGTTCATTCCACTGCCTCGCTCATATCGGAAGAGAGCCGCGCTTCGGCGACTCCGATGATGGAGCAATATATCGAGATCAAGGCGAACAACCCCGGTTCGTTGCTGTTCTATCGCATGGGCGATTTCTACGAGCTTTTCTTCGATGATGCGGCTGAGGCGTCACGGGCGCTCGGGATTACGTTGACGAAACGGGGTCAGCATCTTGGCCAGGATATCCCGATGTGCGGCGTGCCGGTGCATGCGGCGGATGACTATCTGCAAAAACTCATCCTTCGCGGTTATCGCGTGGCGGTATGTGAGCAGACGGAAGACCCGGCGGAAGCGAAAAAACGTGGCTCTAAGTCCGTTGTACGGCGGGATGTCGTACGGCTCGTAACGCCGGGTACGCTGACGGAAGAAAAACTTCTGTCGCCGACGGAATCGAATTATCTGATGGCGCTCGCCCGTATCAGGGGCAGTGCAGAGGCACAATTTGCGCTAGCGTGGATCGATATCTCCACTGGCGTCTTCCGTCTGGCCGAGACGACGCTGACGCGGCTTCTGGCCGATATCTGGCGGATAGATCCACGCGAGCTGATCGTCGCAGATAGCCTGTTCCATGATGAAGAGCTGAAGCCGGTTTTTGATATGCTTGGCCGTGTGGCCGTGCCGCAGCCCGCCATTTTGTTTGATAGTGCGACATCGGAGGGTCGCATTGCACGTTACTTCGGCGTCTCTACGCTGGACGGTTTCGGGTCTTTCTCCCGCGTCGAGATGGCCGCTGCGGCTGCCGCAGTCGCTTACGTCGAGAAAACCCAGATTGCAGAGCGCCCGCCTCTCGCGGCACCGGAGCGCGAAAGTTCGGCCTCGACACTGTTCATCGATCCCGCCACGCGGGCCAATCTTGAGCTGACCAAAACGCTGTCAGGGGAACGGGATGGATCGCTGTTGCATGCGATCAACCGCACCGTCACCGGTGGCGGTGCGCGCCTTCTGGCTGAGCGATTGATGTCTCCTCTCACCGATGCGGACAGGATTAACGGGCGACTTGATGCGGTGGCCTATTTGCTGGATGACGTGTCCTTGTCCGATGGTCTCAGGGACGCGCTGAAACACGTTGCCGATATGCCGCGCGCCTTGTCACGTCTGGCGCTTGATCGAGGCGGGCCGCGTGATCTGGGCGCGATAAGACTTGGTCTGTACGCTGCTGCCAGGGTCGCTGAATTGCTGGATCAAGGCTTGTTGCCGGATGAGTTGGCAACGGCGCTTGCCTCTTTGAAAGCGCTACCGATCGAACTTGAAGCGATGCTTGGCGCGACGCTCGCGGACGAATTGCCTTTGCTTAAACGCGATGGTGGTTTCGTGCGGGAGGGTTCGAACCCCGAGCTGGATGAGATACGTGCGTTGCGCGACCAGTCCCGGCGGGTGATTGCCGGTCTACAGCTGCAATATTCCGAAGAAACGGGCATCAAATCGCTGAAGATCAAGCACAACAATGTGCTGGGATATTTCATCGAGGTGACCGCAGGCAATGCCGACGTGATGATGGCAAGTGCCGAGGCGAAAGCCCGTTTCATTCACCGCCAGACGATGGCGGGCGCTATGCGCTTTACCACTACCGAGCTTGCCGATCTGGAAAGCCGTATCGCCAATGCCGCCTCGCAGGCCCTCACGATAGAGTTGCAGGCTTTCACGCAAATGGTCGAGGCCGTTGTCTCGCACGCCGAAGCGATCAAGGCCGGGGCGTTGGCCTTGGCTTCCATTGATGTTGCAACAAGTCTTGCATGTCTTGCAGCAGAGCAGGCATATTGCCGTCCAGTGGTCGATGGTTCGATGATGTTCGACATCAAGGGTGGACGCCATCCCGTGGTGGAACAGGCATTGCGTCGCCAATCGACAGGCCCGTTCATTGCCAATCATTGCGATCTCTCGGCCGTCGGTGGCAACCGTAATGGCGCGATCTGGTTGCTGACCGGTCCCAATATGGGCGGTAAATCGACATTCCTGCGCCAGAATGCGTTGATTGCCATTCTCGGCCAGATTGGCTCTTTCGTCCCGGCAGAATCAGCCCATATCGGCATTGTCGATCGCCTGTTTTCGCGTGTCGGTGCATCGGATGATCTGGCTCGTGGTCGCTCGACCTTCATGGTGGAGATGGTGGAGACGGCGGCAATCCTCAATCAGGCGACGGATCGTTCGCTGGTTATCCTGGACGAGATCGGTCGCGGCACGGCAACCTTCGACGGTCTTTCCATCGCTTGGGCGGCGGTTGAGCACCTGCATGAGGTGAACCGCTGCCGTGGTTTGTTCGCCACCCACTTCCACGAACTGACGGTACTGTCTGAAAAGCTGGGTCGCCTGTCCAATGCCACCATGAAGGTGCGCGAATGGGAAGGTGACGTGATTTTCCTGCATGAGGTCGGGCCGGGTGCAGCAGATCGATCCTACGGTATTCAGGTGGCAAAACTTGCCGGTCTTCCGGCTTCCGTCGTTGAGCGGGCAAGGGCCGTTCTGACCCAGCTTGAGGATGCCGACCGGAAAAATCCGGCAAGTCAGCTGATCGATGATCTACCGCTGTTTCAGGTTGCCGTGCGACGCGAGGAAAGCCGCCCACAGGGCAATTCGAAGGTCGATGAGGCTTTGAAAGCGCTCAACCCGGACGAAATGACGCCACGAGAAGCGTTGGATGCGCTTTATGCGCTCAAGAAACAACTTGGCAAGGCTTAAAGACTTACAGTGCCTGTCCATCACGTTCAAAAATCGTTATAGGGCTATGCCGAAAGCATAGCCCATATGAAATGGATATCGGCATCAATGGCCACGAAAGACTTGGATTTTTCCACGATACTCGATGTTACGGCACTGAAACGCGAGTGTGAACGCGTCTTTCAGGGTGATGGGCAGCGTGTGGTCGATGTGCGATCCGACCTCCTGCCGATTTTTAAGAAGGCCAGTGCCCAAGGCCGAGAAAAAGCCCGTGAACTGTTGGATACGGAAGGCGGCGGCATTGATTGCGCCCGCCGGATTTCCTGGCTTCAGGATCGCTTGATCGAAGTGCTTTACGATCTGGCCTGCCAACATGTCTATCCCAATGACGCACCGAAAATCGCGATCACCGCAGTTGGTGGCTATGGGCGGGGAACATTGGCGCCAGGGTCAGATATCGATCTGTTGTTTCTGCTTCCGGTAAAAAATACGCCTGATATGAACAAGGCCATCGAGTTCGTTCTCTACATTCTGTGGGACATCGGCTTCAAGGTCGGCCACGCCACCCGCACGGTGGACGAGTGTATTCGCCTGTCCAAGGCCGATATGACCATCCGAACCGCCATTCTGGAAATGCGCGCCATTTGTGGTGCCCAAGTCCTTGCCGATGAGCTGGAGCGTCGTTTCGAGACCGAGGTTGTCACAAATAGCGGCCCTGAATTCATTGCTGCAAAGCTTGCCGAGCGCGATCAACGCCACCGCAAGGCAGGCGATACGCGATATCTGGTCGAGCCCAATGTCAAGGAAGGCAAGGGCGGTCTGCGCGATTTGCACACGCTGTTCTGGATTGCCAAATATTATTATCACGTGCGCGACACGGCAGAACTGGTAAAGCTTGGCGTCCTCTCCAAACGTGAGCTTAAGCTGTGCGAAAAGGCCGATGATTTCCTCTGGACCGTACGATGCCAGATGCATTTTATCACTGGCAAGGCAGAAGAGCGTCTGTCCTTCGACATCCAGCGCGAAATTGCAGCAGCACTGAATTATCAGCCGCGCCCCGGCCTCTCGGCTGTCGAGCGTTTCATGAAACACTACTTCCTGGTCGCCAAGGATGTGGGTGACCTTACGCGCATCCTGTGTGCGGCACTCGAGGATAAACAGGCCAAGGACGTGCCGGGTCTCTCCGGTGTGTTCAGCCGCTTTGCCCATCGTCTCCGTAAAATTCCGGGTTCTGACGAGTTCGTGGAAGATCGTGGCCGCATTGCGCTGGCCAATATCGATGTGTTTCGCACCGATCCGGTCAGCATTATCAGGCTGTTTCATGTGGCCGATATCAACAATCTCGAGCTCCACCCGGATGCTTTGCGGGTGGTCAGCCGTTCATTGGCTCTGATCAACCACGAACTTCGCGACAATGAAGAGGCGAACCGGCTCTTCCTGGCGATCCTGACCTCGCGGCGCGATCCGGCGCTGACATTACGCCGCATGAACGAGGCGGGAGTTCTTGGCAAATTCATCCCGGATTTCGGCAAGATCGTCGCGATGATGCAATTCAATATGTATCACCACTACACCGTCGACGAGCACCTCATCCGCTCCGTTGCGGTGCTGGCTGAAATCGATAACGGGCAGGCTGTCGATACACACCCGCTGGTCAACCGCTTGATGCCAGCTATCGAGGACCGCGATGTTCTTTATGTGGCTGTATTGCTGCATGACGTGGCCAAGGGCAGGCAGGAGGACCACTCCATTGCCGGTGCGAGGGTGGCGCGCAAGCTTTGCCAACGGTTCCGGTTGAGCAGCAAGCAGACCGAAACGGTGTTCTGGCTGATCGAGCAGCATCTGCTGATGTCCATGGTTGCACAGACCCGCGACCTGCATGACCGCAAGACGATCACGGATTTTGCCGACAAGGTGCAGTCCATGGAGCGGCTGAAAATGCTGCTGATCCTGACCGTCTGTGACATCAGGGCTGTCGGGCCGGATGTATGGAACGGCTGGAAGGGCCAGCTTTTGCGCACCCTCTATTACGAAACAGAACTTCTATTGTCTGGCGGCTTCTCTGAAACGTCGCGCAAGGAGCGCGCCAAAATTGCGCGAGAAGCACTTTACGACGCCTTGACCGACTGGGGACAGAAGGCGCGGCGCAAATATTCCGGCCTGCATTACGAGCCTTACCTGCTGTCTGTCGATCTTCAGGACCAAATCCGTCACACACGGTTTCTGCGCGAAACGGACAAGCGGGAACAGGCGATGTCCACCATGGTGCGCACGCATTCCTTCCACGCCATTACAGAAATTACGGTTCTTGCACCGGATCATCCCCGTCTCCTGTCCATCATAACAGGTGCCTGTGCGGCTGCGGGTGCCAACATCGCCGATGCGCAAATCTTCACCACTTCGGACGGGCGCGCGCTTGATACGATCCTCATCAACCGGGAATTTCCAATTGATGAAGACGAGACGCGTCGTGCCAACAACATCGGCAAGATGATCGAAGAGGTTCTGGCGGGCAAAAAGCGCATTCCGGAAATTATCGCGACCCGCACCAAGGGCCGCAAGAAGAGCAAGACATTCAACATCCCACCATCAGTCACCATTTCGAACGGGCTTTCCAACAAGTTCACGGTAATCGAAGTCGAATGCCTCGACCGCACGGGCCTGCTTGCGGATATGACGGCCGTGTTAGCGGATTTGTCGCTCGACATCACCTCCGCCCGCATCACCACCTTCGGCGAGAAGGTCATCGATACCTTTTATGTAACCGATCTCTTCGGCCAGAAGGTGATGACGGATAACCGTCAGGCGAGCATTGCGTCACGTCTGAAAGCGGTAATGGCCGAGCAGGAGGATGAATTGCGGGATCGGATGCCATCAGGCATCATAGCTCATCCCGATGTTGCGGCACTGCCGCCCGCACGAACGGCGAAGGCGTAAACATCCATGAGCCTGATTGGAAAATTCGCAACCGTCGGCACCGCGACCCTCGGTAGCCGCCTTTTCGGCTTCGCGCGTGAAATGTTGATGGCTGCTGCCGTCGGTACGGGTCCGGTGGCGGATGCCTTCAATGCGGCGTTTCGTTTCCCCAATACGTTCCGCCGACTGTTTGCCGAAGGCGCGTTCAATTCTGCCTTCGTGCCGCTTTTTGCCAAGGAAATCGAGGCCAACGGTATGGAGGGTGCAAAGCGCTTTTCGGAAGAGGTCTTCGGTGTCCTGTTCACTGTCTTGATGGCGCTGACGATCCTCATGGAACTGTCGATGCCGTTCATCGTGCGAACAGTCATTGCTCCGGGCTTCGTTGAGGACGCCGTCAAATTCGATAATACCGTGCGCCTTGCAACCATCATGTTTCCCTATCTCGCCTGCATGTCCCTGGCGGCTATGATGGGCGGTATGTTGAACTCGCTGCATCGTTATTTTGCCGCGGCCATCGCGCCAGTATTTCTCAATATCATCCTGATCGGCGTACTCGGTTTTGCCTGGTGGAAGAGCTACGATCCGCTTCAGGTGGGTTATGCCCTGTCCTGGGGCGTGATGGCGGCCGGTTTCGTGCAACTGGCCATCGTCTGGATTGCCGTGCGCAATGCCGGTATCAAGATCGGCTTTCGCCGTCCTCGCATGACCGGAAACGTCAAACGCCTGCTGGTTCTGGCTCTGCCTGCCGCAATCACCGGCGGCATCACTCAGATCAATCTGTTGATCAACACCAATATTGCATCGGGCAAAGAGGGCGTTATCTCCTCGCTGGCTTACGCGGATCGCATCTATCAGCTTCCACTTGGCGTCGTCGGCATTGCCGTGGCCACCGTGCTGTTGCCGGAACTCGCCCGCGCTTTGCGCGGTGGTCATCAGGTAGAAGCCGCCAATTTACAGAACCGCTCAGTCGAATTCGTCATGTTCCTGACGCTGCCAGCCGCAGCCGCCCTGCTTGTCATGGCCGAACCTATCGTGCGGTTTCTGTATGAGCGCGGCAACTTCTCCGCATCGGCAACTGGAACGGTCGCTGAAATTCTTGGTATTTACGGGTTGGGTCTTCCCGCCTTCGTTCTGATCAAGGCTTTCATTCCCGGCTTTTTCGCCCGCGAAGATACCCGTACACCAATGATCTTTGCGGCGATTTCTGTTATCGTCAACGTGTCGATGGCGCTTACCCTTTTTCCATCCTATGGCGGACCCGGCATTGCTACAGCTGAAATTACCGCAGGCTGGGTCAATGCCGCACTTCTCTTCGGCATGCTGCTCTGGCGGGGACACTGGAAAATTGACATTCCGCTTCTGACCCGCATTCCGCGGCTTTTGTTTGCAGCCGGGGTCATGGCCATCGCCATCCATTACGCACTGGCCTATCTCGCCTTCGAACTGTCGTCTGCGTCCTCAATTGTGGTGCGGGCCGGAACACTCGTAACTCTCGTTTTAGCATCCATGGTCCTTTATTTCGGACTTGCCTTCCTGACTGGCGGTGCCAATCTCGGCATGGTCAAACGGGGGTTGAAGCGGCGACAGGCGAAAACGGAAAGTCAGGTAGACCCCACTGAAGCCCCTTGATTGCAGGCTGTTGCGGGTGCATAAGCGCCACCAATTTGAAACGCGGGGCAAGGCCCTCCACAAGCCTTTTCGAGGACGATCATGAACGCATTCAAGCCACTGGTTTTCTCAGGCGTCCAGCCAACCGGAAACCTTCACCTCGGCAACTATCTCGGTGCCATCCGCAAATTCGTCGCTCTGCAGGAAGACAATGATTGCATTTATTGCGTGGTTGATATGCATGCGATCACCGCGCAACTCGTGCACGCCGACCTGAAGTCTCAGACGCGCTCGATTGCCGCCGCCTTCATCGCGGCGGGTATTGATCCGGTCAAGCAAATCGTTTTCAATCAATCCGCCGTGCCGCAGCATGCCGAACTGGCATGGGTGTTCAACTGCGTGGCGCGCATCGGCTGGATGGAGCGGATGACGCAGTTCAAGGACAAATCAGGCAAGAACACCGAACAGGTTTCGCTTGGTTTGCTGGCATACCCAAGCCTGATGGCAGCCGATATTCTCGTGTATCGTGCAACACACGTACCTGTAGGCGATGATCAGAAGCAGCATCTCGAGCTCGCCCGCGATATTGCGCAGAAATTCAATATCGATTTCAGCGATCACATCCGTCCGACCGGTCTCGGCGTCGATATCACGGTTGGCGATGAGCCCGTGCATGCGTATTTCCCGATGGTGGAACCCTTGATCGGCGGTCCGGCGCCGCGTGTCATGTCCTTGAAGGATGGTACGAAGAAAATGTCTAAGTCCGATCCCTCCGATCTGTCGCGCATCAACCTTATGGATGATGTCGATGCGATCTCGAAAAAGATCAGGAAGGCAAAGACAGACCCCGATGCGCTGCCAAGTGAAGTGGATGGCCTGAAGGGGCGTGCCGAGGCTGAAAACCTGATAGGCATTTATGCGGCTTTGTCCGACCGGACCAAGGCAGACGTTTTGGCAGAATTCGGGGGGCAGCAGTTCTCCGCATTCAAACCGGCTCTGGTTGATCTCGCGGTCAATGTCCTTGCCCCCATCAACGGAGAAATGCGTCGCTTGCTTGACGATGTCAGTCACATCGATGGAATTCTGAAACAGGGCGGCGAGCGGGCAGGGGTGATCGCTGAAAAGACGATGAACGAAGTCCGCGATATCATCGGGTTCCTGCGCTGACGCTCAGACATTTCTCTCGGTAAACAACATGTTTAAATCTCGGGATTTGATATAATGTCGCCCGAGCCATCGGGCGGTTTGTCCTGCCGCGACGAATAGAGGAGTACGCAATGGTATCGAAACGGCTTTCGCGTCTCGAAGGACACCGCCGCAAGTTTCTAGCTGTCATCGATGGAACGCCAGAGTGCGAAAGGGCCGTTCACTATGCGGGTCGCCGTGCAAAAAACTCCAATGGCGCGCTCGTGCTTCTCTATGTGATCCCGGAAGGCGATTTCCAGCAATGGCTCGGCGTCGAGCAGATCATGCGCGCCGAAGCGCGAGAAGAAGCTGAAGCATCCTTGGCCAAGGTGGCGCAAAAGGTGCGCGAAAGCGTTGGAATGGAGCCGGAATCTGTGATCCGAGAAGGCAATGCCGCCGAACAGATTCACGGCTTGATCGATGAGGACCGGGATATCGCCATTCTCGTGCTTGCGGCGGGATCGACCAAAGAAGGGCCTGGGCCATTGGTGTCCTCCATCGCGGGGCGGGGTGCTGCATTTCCGATCCCGGTGACGGTTTTACCAGATACTCTCACGGATGAAGAAATCGACGCTCTCTGCTGATTATCAGATTTCTTGAATGTGTTTATCATGTCAGGACTTGAAGTTGATCTTCGTCCGGCGTATTTTGGAAGTATTCTAAATTGCGGGATGTCGATGGCGTATCCCGAAGGAGATTGCAATGTTCATTCAGACGGAATCCACGCCGAACCCGGCAACGCTGAAGTTTCTTCCAGGCAAAGTCGTTTTGGAAAGTGGCACGGCTGAATTCCTGAATGCCGCGCAGGCGCAAGCCTCGCCGCTGGCTGCAGTCTTGTTCGAAATTCCGGGTGTGACAGGCGTCTATTACGGCTTTGATTTCATCACCGTATCAAAGGACGGCGCCGAGTGGCAGCATCTGAAGCCGGCAATTCTCGGTTCGATCATGGAACATTTCATGTCCGGTCGCCCGCTGATGGGAACGGCTGTTGCCGCCGAAATCTCCGATGAGGAAGAAGAGTTCTTCGAAGCCGGTGACGAGACTATCGTTGCCACCATCAAGGAACTTCTCGAAACACGTGTTCGGCCTGCTGTTGCACAAGATGGCGGCGATATCACCTTCCGCGGTTTCCGCGATGGCACTGTGTTCCTCAACATGAAGGGTGCATGCTCCGGTTGCCCGTCTTCCACTGCAACGCTGAAACACGGCGTACAGAACCTTTTGCGCCATTTCGTTCCAGAAGTGCAAGAAGTCGAAGCCGTCTGAAAGAGGACGGCTCATCCCATGATCGTTCTTTCCATCGACACGTCAGGTGTGGATTGCTCTGCCTGCCTTTATGACAGCGCAGCGGATGTTGTGCTGGGCGAAGTGACAGAAAATATCGGCAAGGGCCATGCGGAACTGCTGATGGGTATTATCGACGGTGCTTTGCTGCAGGCCTCCTTGGCGTTGAAAGATGTTGAGCGGATTGCTGTCACCATCGGTCCCGGGTCTTTTACCGGCATTCGCGTGGGCGTGGCTGCGGCTCGAGGGTTCGCGCTTTCGCTAGGTATCGAGGCGGTGGGCATCACGACTTTGGAAACACTGGCGGCGCAACACCATTCTCAAAATCCTGGGCTGTCGGTTGCTGTCGGGCTCGATGCCAAGCGTGACGAAGCCTATCTCCAGACCTTCGCCCCAGATGGATCGCCCACCGGCGAGGCAGCACTCCTGTCACTCGAAGAGGCGAAATCAGCACTTGCAGGCTTTGCTGGCACCGTCATCGGCTCTGCTGCACCGCTTTTTATTGGCGGGGAAACAGGCTCCGGGCCGGACCGGTTTGCGATTGTAACCGTTGCCCGTCTGGGCGCGAAAAAGCCACAGGGCATGCCAAAACCTGCGCCGCTGTATCTGCGTGGACCAGACGCCAAACCACAGTCAGGTTTTGCACTGGAACGACGTCCGGTTGCCTGATAGGGCCATTCAGAGTTTGGATGCGGATGATTCCTTTCGATGTTTGACGATTACCTGAGCTGGAAACCTTACTTCGAGATCGTGACCATGGTTCACGGCGACTGTGTCGAGGTTGCCGAGTTGCATAGCGCGCGGTTCTCACGTCCCTGGAATGACGGCGAGTTTTCAGGTCTGCTCAGCCAGAGTAGCGTTTTTGGTGCAGTCGCACGCCAGACCAACGCCTTTTTCAGCAAGCCGATGGGCGGCTTCGTTTTGTCGCGAGAGGCGGGCGGTGAGGCCGAAATTCTAACCGTTGCTGTCAGTGAAAAGTTCGCACGCGCCGGTCTTGGTTGGCGGCTGATGCAGGCGGCCATGCGTGAGGCGGAGATGCGCGGTGCTGAAACCATGTTTCTGGAAGTCGATGGCGGTAACGCCTCTGCGGTGGGGCTTTATAGAAAGCTGGGCTTTAAAACCGTGGCTGAACGGCAGGCCTACTATACTGCCAAGGATGGTACGAAATCGACGGCGCTTGTCATGCGTCGTGATCTTCGTTAGTTCGTTGTAACGATTGCACAGCGCCTGAGCGCCATTCCAACGGAAGCACCTGAGAGTTACAAGACGTGATAGACCTTTCGAAAACGCTGGAAGAACTATGTGCCGAGCGCGGTATGCGCATGACCGATCAGCGTCGTGTGATTGCCCGCGTCTTACAGGAATCCGAAGACCATCCGGATGTCGAGGAGCTTTATCGTCGCTCGTCAACCGTCGATCCCCGCATCTCGATTTCTACAGTCTATCGCACGGTCAAGCTTTTTGAGGATGCAGGCATCATCGAACGTCATGATTTCCGCGATGGCCGCTCGCGTTATGAAACCATGCCGGAAGAGCATCACGATCACCTGATCGACTTGAAGAACAGCGTCGTCATTGAGTTTCGCTCTGCCGAAATTGAAGCGCTTCAGGAAAAGATTGCGCGTGAACATGGTTTCAAGCTGGTGGATCACAGGCTCGAACTTTACGGCGTGCCGCTGAAGCCCGAAGATGGCTGAGCCAGACATGGTGCCACGGAGCGGATGAAGCGATGATGTGGCTGCGAGTGATGTATTTCACCATCGTTCTGACACTGGTCACGCTGGTGCTGTTGCCGGTGCAACTTGTTGCCCTTCATTTTGATTGGCCGATCCGCCGCCGCCTCCCGCGGTTTTGGCACAGGGTGGCCTGTCATCTGCTCGGCATAAAGGTTCACATCCATGGCGAGGTGGAGCGTGCCAAGCCTCTGCTGTTGGCGGTCAATCATGTGTCGTGGACCGACATCATGGTTTTGGGCAGCACTGCCGACGTGGTTTTCATCGCCAAGACAGAAGTGCGTGACTGGCCGGTCTTCGGTGTGTTGGCCCGTCTGCAAAAAACGATTTTCGTCACACGTGATCAGAAGCGCAATGCCGGCGAGCAGGTCAACGACATCGCGCAGCGCATGGCAAATGGTGAAATCGTTCTTCTTTTTCCCGAGGGAACGACGTCGGACGGCAATCGACTTCTTCCGATCAAATCTTCCCTTTTTGGCGCGGCCTCCAGTGCGGCCGAGCAGGTGCCCGGGCAGATGGTGCATGTGCAGCCGGTGGCGGTTGCCTATACCGGCATCCAGGGCATGGCGATGGGTCGTTATCACCGCCCAGTTGCTGCATGGCCGGGAAGCATCGAACTGGTGCCGTCATTTTTTGGTATCATGAAAGCAGGCACCATCGATGTCGACGTCTCTTTCGGGGAGGCGATTTCATTCCGCCGTGGCGATAATCGCAAGACATTGAGCGCCGATGCGACAACCTCTATCCGCACCATGTTGAATTTCAGTTTGCGCGGCGGATGGCGAAAGTCTCGTTGATTGTGCATTTTTCTGTTTAACATGGTGCTTTAAAACATTAGATAACGGCCATGACCCAGGAATTGATCGGCCTTGAAGCCAACCCACCCGCCCTTCGCGAGGGCGCAAACAGCCGCAAGGTCTTCATCAAGACCTATGGCTGCCAAATGAACGTCTATGATTCCGTTCGCATGGGCGATGCTCTGGCAAAGGACGGCTACGAGCCGACCGAGGATATCAACGAGGCAGATCTCGTTCTTCTCAACACCTGTCATATCCGGGAAAGAGCTGCGGAAAAGGTCTATTCCGCGCTGGGTCGCCTACGGGATATGAAGACCTCCCGTGCGGAACAGGGCCGCGAATTCATGATCGGCGTTGCGGGTTGTGTGGCGCAGGCGGAGGGCGATGAAATTCTGCGCCGTGCGCCAGCGGTGGACGTTGTCATCGGTCCGCAAACTTACCATCGCTTGCCGGAAGCACTGCGGCGCGCCCGCGGTGGTGAGCGTGTCATCGAAACGGAATATGCAGTCGAAGACAAGTTCGAGCATTTGCCTGTCGCGGAAAAGGCAAAAATCCGGGCGCGTGGTGTCACGGCTTTTTTGACGGTGCAAGAAGGGTGCGACAAGTTCTGTACCTTCTGCGTGGTGCCTTACACGCGGGGGTCTGAAGTCTCGCGGCCCGTGCAGCAGATCGTTGATGAAGCAATGAGGTTGGTCGATTCTGGCGTGCGGGAGATCACGCTGCTTGGCCAGAACGTCAACGCCTGGCGGTCATCGGGCCCCAATGGCGAGCAATGGGGACTTGCGGAGCTGCTGTATCGGCTGGCGGAAATTCCTGGTATCGCCCGCTTGCGGTACACCACCAGCCACCCGCGAGACATGGACGATCAACTGATCGAAGCTCATCGTGATCTCCGCATTTTGATGCCTTATCTGCATCTCCCGGTACAATCGGGCTCCGACGTGATCCTGAAAGCCATGAACCGGCGCCACACCGGCGAAGAGTATATTAGGCTTGTCGAAAAGATTCGCGCAGCCCGCCCTGATATCGCTATGTCCGGGGATTTTATTGTCGGTTTCCCTGGCGAGACGGATCAGGATTTTGCCGATACCCTCGCCATCGTGGAGCAGGTGAAATACGCGCAGGCCTTTTCATTCAAATATTCCACGCGTCCCGGCACACCTGGTGCAGATTTGATCGATCAGGTGCCGGAAGACGTAAAAAGTGAGCGGCTTGAACGTTTGCAGGCTTTGCTATTGAAACAACAGCATGAATTTGCCGGTTCGCTGGTTGGCAAGACGATGGATGTGTTGCTGGAAAAGCCCGGTCGCATGCCGGGGCAGTTGATTGGACGATCTCCTTGGCTGCAATCTGTGAATCTTGATGCAAACGACATGAAAATCGGCGACATTGTTCATGTGCGAATCACCGCAACGGGTCCAAACAGCTTGTTTGCCGAGGTGGCAGACAGCGAGAGTGGGGACCGACACTGACTTTGGACGGGAGCCTGACCGCTTGAACGCACACGAATTGGTATCACCCCCATCGCGCCAGCCACGCCCAGCCGCGACCGACGCCAATCACTTCGTCCTCACGTTCGAGAATAACAGGATAGCCGGAGAGCTGTTCGGTCAGTTCGATCAAAACCTGAAACTGCTAGAACAGCGCCTTAACATCGACGTACGCCCCCGCGGTAATTCGGTTGCCATCACCGGGGATCTCGTTGCTACCAACCAGGCGCGCCGCGCGCTGGACATGCTCTATGAGCGCCTTTTGAAAGGCGGAACAGTCGAGGTATCTGACGTTGAAGGTGCCATTCGCATGGCGATGGCGGCGGACGATCAGTTGATCCTACCGACCATGGAGCGCAAAGCCAAAATCTCCATGGCTCAGATTTCCACTCGCAAGAAAACCATCGCCGCTCGTACGCCGACACAGGATGTCTATATGCGAGCGCTGGAACAGTCGGAGCTGGTCTTTGGCGTAGGGCCTGCAGGTACGGGTAAGACCTATCTAGCCGTAGCGCATGCAGCGCAATTGCTGGAACGTGGCGCGGTTGATCGGATCATTCTGTCGCGTCCAGCGGTCGAGGCCGGTGAGCGTCTGGGCTTTCTTCCCGGCGACATGAAAGAAAAGGTCGATCCCTATCTGCGGCCGCTCTATGACGCACTGTATGACATGATGCCGGGCGATAAGGTTGAGCGTGCCATTCAGGCCGGAGTCATCGAAATTGCTCCACTGGCTTTCATGCGTGGGCGCACACTTGCCAATGCGGTCGTCATCCTCGATGAAGCTCAGAACACCACAACGATGCAGATGAAGATGTTTCTGACGCGCCTAGGTGAAAAAGGCCGCATGATCGTCACCGGTGACCCAAGCCAGGTGGACTTGCCGCGTGGCATGAAGTCTGGCCTTGTGGACGCCTTGCAAATCCTCACGGATGTCGAGGGTGTGTCCGTCGTTCGCTTCAAGGATGTGGACGTCGTTCGCCACCCTATGGTCGCACGTATCGTCCGCGCCTATGAAGCGCAGACCGCCGTGCCGGATGAAAGCCTTCCAAGAGGCAATTGAAGCAGGACATGACGTCACTCGATATTCAGATCAGCGTCGAGGCCGAGAACTGGCCATCGGAAGATGAACTTTTGGTGTTGACCAGCCGGGTCCTGAACCCGGCTGTCGATTTTTTGAAGGCGGAAGAAAAGCAGCCTTTTCCAAAAACGCCTACGGAACTGTCACTTGTCTTTACCGATGACGCCTCGATCCGTGAGATCAATGCGGAGTGGCGTGAGAAGGACACGCCGACGAATGTGTTGTCTTTTCCAGCCTATCCGCTGGAACCGGGCGGCATGCCGGGGCCGATGTTGGGTGATATCGTCATCGCGCATGAAACTGTGGAGCGAGAAGCCCTTGATCTGGACAAGAGTTTCGAGGATCATCTGACGCATCTTCTGGTGCATGGCTTTCTGCATCTTTTCGGCTACGATCATACGGACACCGAAGAGGCGGAAGAAATGGAAGGGCTCGAGACTCGCATTTTGGCGAAGCTTGGTCTATCTGATCCCTACGCGGGTCAAGAGCCGCTTTGAATTAACAGTTTGGGACCATGAACGAAAATTCTGCACGACCGGCCCAAGAGGCCAAAGAAACCGGGGAGCAATCCTCATCGGAGGAGGGCAGTAGTCCCTTACGATCCGAATACCACTTCAAACCCAGAGCGTCCCTCTGGTCTCGCATCTCGCGGCTGTTAAAGCCGTCGCACGGCGAGCGTCTGCGTGAAGACATTACCGACGCGCTGATGACCGATACCGAAATCGGTGCCGCGTTTACGCCCGAAGAGCGGGCGATGCTCAATAATATTCTGCGTTTCAGAGAGGTCCGCGTTGAGGACATCATGATCCCGCGCGTCGATATCGACGGTCTCGATCAGGATATGACCGTTGGCGAGGCGATGATCCTGTTTGAAGAAACCGGTCGTTCGCGCATGCCTGTCTATGACGAGACGCTGGATAACCCCAAGGGTATGATCCATATTCGCGATCTTCTGTCTTTCATTGGCAAGCAGGCGCGAAATAAACGCCGCGTGGGCTCGCGTGCAACGGCCGCGGCCGATGTTAAAGCTGCAAAGTCGCCACGTGCCAATTTCGATCTTGCCCGAGTCGATCTGGAAAAAACACTCGCAGAAGCCGGTCTGGTCCGCAAAATCCTGTTCGTACCGTCTTCCATGCTGGCCTCAGCCCTGTTGAAAACCATGCAGGCCCAGCGCACGCAGCTTGCGCTCGTGATTGATGAATATGGCGGAACTGATGGCCTCGTCAGCCACGAAGACATTGTCGAGATGGTGATCGGTGATATTGATGACGAGCATGACAAGGACGAGACGATGTTCTCCCGCCTTTCCGCTGGTGTTCTGATTGCCGATGCACGTGCCGAGTTGACAGAACTGGCCGAAGCTATTGGCCCCGATTTCGATGTTCGTGAGCATCTTGAGGAAATAGACACTTTGGGCGGTCTCATTTTCTTCGCCCTTGGTCGCATTCCGGTAAAGGGTGAAGTCGTTCGGGCGGTGTCCGGTTTTGAATTCCATATTCTCGACGCCGATTCGCGCCGCATCAAAGGCGTTCGTATCGTCCGCAACCAGTCCTCTGAGGGCGAGGATGATCAGGCCCCTGCCGAGGCTACAAGTGAAGTGGTTCTCGCTTTGCCACCGCCCTCAAACCGTGCGGATAACGCTTCGGCCTGATGTGCGAGCAATGTTCATGATTTGAGTGCCGCAGAATATTCGTTCTGTGGACGCGCGCTTTTTTTTACAGTAAGTCCGGTTAAACAGACGGTGTCGCCTCCCGTGTATCTCGTGCCGGACGGTGCCTTGAAAAGGTGGATACTGCATGGAGCGGCTGGCGGGCAAAATCATGTTGTGCAGTGGTTTTGGGAGAATATGTACCGCCTTTCTTGCTGGCGCTGTCGGTGCACTCGCTTTTCCGCCCTTCGGTTTTTTCGCGGCACTTTTCATCTCTTTTACGTTACTGGTCTGGTTGATCGACGGGACAACCGGAACCCCCGATGGGGGCGCGTGGTCGCGTGGTTGGAAAACATTCGTCATAGGCTGGCTGTTCGGCTTTGGTTATTTCGTGGCCGGGCTGTGGTGGCTTGGCAACGCATTGCTTCTGGAGGCGGATGAATTCGCTTGGGCCTTGCCACTGGCAATTTTCGGCCTTCCTGCATGTCTTGCCATTTTTTACGGCCTCGCCGTCATGCTGGCGAACCTGCTGTGGTCTGATGGTTGGGGACGCATTGCGGCTCTCGCAGCCTCCTTCGGTGTGATCGAATGGCTGCGCAGTTTCGTTCTGACCGGATTTCCATGGAATACGGTCGGCTCTGGTCTGATGCCGATACCCCCTATGATGCAAACATCCAATCTTATCGGCATTTTCGGAATGTCGATAATGGCCGTGTTCATCTTTTCCAGTCCAGCCTTGCTCGGTACAAAGAAAGGAATGATAGCAGGGCTGTCGATTGCAGCCGTGATGATGGCATTTCATTTCGGCTATGGTGCGTATCGTCTCCAGCAACCATTGTCGCCCCCAAACGACGCTCTGACCGTCAGAATCGTGCAGCCGGGGATCGACCAGTCTCGCAAGATGCTGAACGCCGATCGTGCGGAGATTTTCAAGGAGCATCTGCGTCTTTCGGCTTTGCCGACCCCCGAGGGGCAGAAACGTCCCGACATTATCGTCTGGCCGGAAACGTCAGTGCCGTTCATCCTGACGCAAAATCCCGATGCTCTCGAAGATATTGCGAAGACGCTTAAAGATGGGCAAATCCTTCTGACGGGCGCCGTGCGGATGGAAGATGCAGGTGCCGGAAATGCGCCACGCTACTATAATTCGGTCTATGCCATCGACAGCGAGGGGCAGATCATCGGCGCGACGGACAAGGTTCACCTCGTCCCGTTTGGCGAATATGTCCCGTTCGAAAATGTGCTGCGGCATCTCGGCATCGACAATCTGATCAGCCTGCCGGGAGGCTTTTCACCCGCAGCAACACGAGACGCCATCACATTGCCTTCAGGCAAAAAGCTGTACTCCTTCATCTGCTATGAAATCATTTTTCCGGGCGAGGTTCCCGCTGACATCTCGACCTCGACAGCCATCGTCAACGTTACGAATGACGGCTGGTTCGGTAATACGCCCGGTCCCTATCAGCACTTACAGCAGGCGCGAATACGCGCCGTGGAAACCGGTGTTCCAGTGATTCGCGCTGCCAACACGGGCATTTCGGCAATAATTGATCCTATGGGGCGAATTGTCGCAGGGCTGGATTACGGTCAAAAAGGGATAATTGATTCCACTTTAAGTGGATTGTCTACTGGTATCGTCACCGCAGATATGCGACAGATACACTTTTGGTTGTTCTTTGGATTATTGCTCGTGTGTGCAGTGATCGCTCGGATGGGTTTGATGAATCGGAAGAATTGACGAAAAACCCCTAAAATTGCATAGTGAACTTGCTCGGTTGCACAACGCACATGATATATTCCGTGCTGCGACACTCCTACAGTTCAGGATTGGTACAGGCGTGTAGTCGATAACCCCGAATAAAACGAATGTCAGGATCACAACAATGACAGAAAACAAGAAGAAGCCGAACCCGATTGACATTCATGTCGGGAGCCGTATCCGCCTCCGTCGTACCATGCTGGGCATGAGCCAGGAAAAACTGGGTGAGAGCCTCGGCATCACTTTCCAACAGATTCAAAAATACGAAAAAGGAACGAACCGCGTCGGCGCAAGCCGCCTGCAGAACATTTCCGGCATTTTGAATGTTCCCGTATCCTTCTTCTTCGAAGACGCGCCGGGCGACCACACAGTAAGTGCAACCGGCATGGCAGAAGCGTCCAGCTCCAACTATGTCGTAGACTTCCTGTCGTCATCCGAAGGTCTTCAGCTGAACAGGGCATTTGTCAAGATTAGCGACCCAAAAGTTCGCCGGCGTATTGTCGATCTGGTGAAGGCGCTCGCAGCAGAGGGCGACGCGGAATAATCCCGGCACTGCCTTTCCATCATCAAACGGTCCTTCGGGGCCGTTTTTTTTGCGTAAGGATGAGTTAGGATTTCTCATATAAAGATATATTTATGTCGTTGTGTCCTTGTTTTTCTCTGGCAAAATGACTAACAAACGCGAAGACAGTTTCTTTGAGGGGAATCCCGCATGCGTGCCAATTACCTGTTCACCAGCGAGTCTGTCGCTGAAGGTCACCCTGACAAGGTGTGTGACCGTATCTCCGATGAAATCGTTGATCTCATTTACCGTGAAGCTGCCAAGACTGGTGTCGACCCTTGGACTGTCCGCATTGCCTGCGAAACGCTTGCTACTACCAATCGCGTGATCATCGCTGGTGAAGTCCGCGTACCAGATACCCTGCTCAAGCAGGACAAGGACGGCAAGGTGTTGAAAGACGCAAGTGGCCATCCCATCATCAATCCCGCCAAGTTCAAGGCTGCTGCCCGCAAGGCAATCCGAGATATCGGTTACGAGCAGGATGGTTTCCACTGGAAGACGGCCAAGATCGACGTGTTGCTTCACCCGCAGTCTGCCGACATTGCGCAGGGCGTAGACAACGCCTCTGACAAGCAGGGCGACGAAGGCGCGGGCGACCAGGGCATCATGTTCGGTTATGCCTGCAAGGAAACACCGGACCTGATGCCGGCCCCGATCTATTATTCGCACCGTATTCTCCAGCTTCTGGCCACTGCGCGTAAAAGCGGTGAAGGCGAAGCTGCAAAGCTTGGCCCCGATGCCAAGAGCCAGGTTACAGTGCGTTACGTCGATGGAAAGGCCTCCGAAGCCGTCTCCATCGTTTTGTCCACGCAGCACCTTGATGCAAGCTGGGACTCCAAGAAAGTCCGTTCCGTCGTGGAGCCTTACATCCGTGAAGCACTCGGCGAGTTGAAGATCGCAGACGATTGCCAGTGGTACATCAACCCAACCGGCAAGTTCGTGATCGGTGGTCCTGATGGTGACGCTGGCCTGACCGGTCGTAAGATCATCGTGGACACCTATGGCGGTGCTGCCCCTCATGGCGGCGGCGCGTTTTCCGGCAAGGATACGACAAAGGTTGACCGTTCCGCTGCTTACGCGGCCCGCTATATCGCCAAGAATGTCGTCGCGGCAGGATTGGCAGAGCGTTGCACGATCCAGCTGTCCTACGCCATCGGCGTTGCGCAGCCATTGTCGGTCTATGTCGATTTCCACGAGACTGGCAAGCTGAGCGAAGACGAAGTCGAGGCCGCGATCCGCAAGGTCATCGATCTGTCGCCATCGGGCATTCGTCGTCATCTCGATCTTAACAAGCCGATCTATGCAAAAACGTCTTCTTATGGTCACTTCGGCCGCAAGGCTGGCCGTGACGGTTCGTTCTCCTGGGAGAAACTTGACCTCGTCAAGCCGCTGAAGGACGCCCTGAAAGCGGCATAAGACTTGTCAATCAGCGCTGATTGAGAGATACGGTCTGACATCATAACCCGTGCAGAGCCCTTGAAGGCACTGCACGGGTTAATCTATCTGGCTTGAGAGTACTGACATGACGGAAGAGCGGCGGTCACGCGCAACCGAGGCGTTTTTTGGCAGGCGGAAAGGCAAACCGCTGCGCAACCAGCAGGTCGATACGATTGAAAACCTTTTGCCCTTGCTTAAGGTCGATCTTGAGACGCCGCCGCCTAAAAACCTCGCGGCGCTTTTTCCCGCTGATGTGAAATCCATTCGCCTTGAAATCGGCTTTGGCGGTGGTGAGCATCTCATCCACCGTGCCTCCGAAAATCCGGCCACCGGCTTCTTCGGCGTCGAGCCCTTCGTCAATTCCATGGCGAAATTGCTGGGCAGCGTGCGCGAACGCGAATTGATGAACATCCGCCTCTATGACGACGATGCAACACAGTTGCTGGACTGGCTACCGGATGCGTGCATCGACCATATCGATCTGCTCTATCCTGATCCCTGGCCGAAGAAAAAGCACTGGAAGCGGCGCTTCGTGTCAGATGTCAATCTGGCGCGGTTTCACCGTGTGTTGAAGCCTGGAGCCAAGTTCTGCTTTGCCTCCGACATCGACACCTATGTTAACTGGACGCTTCAACATTGCGCCCACCACGGCGGATTTAAGTGGACTGCAGAAATCTCAGCAGACTGGTCGACACCTTTCGATACATGGCCGGGTACCCGATACGAGAACAAGGCGAAGCGTGAAGGTCGCAGTTCCGCCTATCTCACTTTCATCCGTACCTGATAATGGTTCAGACCTTTGCTTCCACTTCGGATGCAACAGGAATGGATGGCTGCGCACCTTCACGGGTGCAGGCCAGCGAACCGGCGACGGCTGCCCGGCGAAGCGCTAACTCGAAATCCAGACCGGCGTCGAGGCTTGCAGCCAGATAACCACAGAACGTATCGCCAGCGCCGACGGTATCGACAGGTTCGATTTTAAGGCCTGTGGCCTTAAAGAGCTTGCCGTTGCGGATAGCGATCACGCCCTCTGCACCCAGCGTGACGATAAAGGTCTGACCTGTCTCCCCATGGCGCGTCGAAAGCTCTGTTTCCCTCTGTTCTGGTGAAAGGCCGTTTTTTCCGATCAAAAGCTCGAATTCGGTTTCGTTGGCGATGACGATATCGGAAAGCCGTGAGAGGTGTTGAGCCTGTGATGTCAAAGGCGCCGTGTTGATGATCGTAGTGATACGTTTTGCCTTGGCTGCTTTCAGGGCGGCCTCGATGGCATCGGCTGGAATTTCCAATTGCAGCATCAGAATATCACCGGTCGCCATTTCAGAAACAGCACGCTCGGCATCCGCAACGTTGACTTCTCCATTGGCGGCGGGAATGACCGAGATCATGTTCTCGCCGCCCTCGCCGATAAGAATGACGGCGGTGCCTGTCGGCACGGCAACACTTTTCACCAAGGACAGATCGGTCCGCGCATCACGAAGAAGCGTCAGCGCGGGTGCGGCAAACGCGTCGTCACCCACGGCGCCTGCCATTTTCACGATCGCACCGGCACGTTTCGCGGCCAGCGCCTGGTTTGCTCCCTTGCCGCCAGCCGCTGTGGAAAAGGATTTTCCAGTGACCGTTTCGCCAGGCTTGGGCAGGCGCTCGGAGATGGCGACGAGATCCATGTTGATGGACCCAAAAACTGTGATCATGCGGGTGATTCCATAAAAGGGTAGCGATACAAAACAGAGCCGGACTTTGCCGGGTGGATCACTCGTCGTCAACCACTCGCAGTTTGGCGGCACCCGGGCGCCCGTCCGATATGCGGCGTAATTGCTCTGCCTCGGAGCGAGCAATTTCTTTTTGAGACAGCGAAAAATCCAGGCTCTCGATTTTTATCCCACGCGCCAGAACTTTTTCCGAGGAGGTCAGCATCATGTCCACGTCTTTTTGAGCCAGTCCGAAATGCGCCTGTAACTTGCGCGTTCTGTCATCGAGACGCCGTACATCGTCCATCAGCATCGCGACTTCGCCCTGAATAAGATGCGCCTGTTCGCGCATAAGCTGGTCTTTGAGAACCGACTGTATGACCTGAACGGAGAGCATCAACAGTGAAGGTGATACGATGACGACGCGGGACCGGTGTGCGCGCTGGACGAGATTTTCGAAGTGCTGGTGAATATCGGCAAAAATCGATTCTGACGGCACGAAGATGAAAGCAGTATCCTGCGTTTCGCCGGAGATCAGATACTTCTCGGCGACATCGCGAATATGCACCTCCATGTCGCGACGAAACTGCTGCGTGGCAGCGCGCTTTGCCTCCGGCGCATCGTCGGCTTTCAGCGCGTTCCAGGCTTCCAGGGGAAACTTGGCATCAATGACCAGTGGCGGCGCATTGTTCGGCATTCTGATGGTGCAATCAGGACGGAAACCGTTCGAAAGGGTCGGCTGCAAACTGTAGGAACCGGAAGGCAGGGCGTCGGCAATCAGCGCTTCCATGCGCGCCTGCCCGAAGGCTCCGCGTGTCTGTTTGTTGTTGAGGATGGCCTGCAAGCCTATCACATCCTTGGCCAGATCCTGAATATTGCCCTGTGCCGCATCGATGACAGCAAGCCGCTCCTGCAGCTTACTGAGATTTTCATGCGTCGAGCGTGTTTGCTCCGTCAAAGTGGTGCCGATGCGCTGTGACATGCCATCCAGTCGGTCGTTCAGCGTCTGGCTCATCTCGTTCTGGCGCGCACTCAATGTCTCAGTCATGGCGGCGATGCGACCATGCAGTTCCGATTGTGTTCTCAGAAGTTCGGTGATTTCGTCACGCGACTGATCGGGAACCGGCGGTTTACGCCACATGAAGGCAGCAGCCACCAGACACCCCGAAATGACGATGCAGAGAAGAGCGCCAACCGATATGTGGAGGCTGCCGAGACTGAAAGCTGTCGTACCAAGCGCATTGAGATCGATGTTCATAGCCAAATCTAACAGAATTCTTGCGATTCGTCAGATCAAAACAGGAACATTTCAAGGGCGTGAATGAGTCTCGTTTGGCCCTGCTCATGTCGCTAATATCGGCCTTTATTTTTTGTTTCCTCCAAAGATGAGATGCGTTATGGGGAAGCCATGACGATCAAACCTCTTATTATTTTGCCTGATCCTTTGCTGCGCCAGCAATCCAAGCCCATCGAACAGGTGGATGCCGAGATTACGCGTCTGGCCGATGACATGCTGGACACGATGTATGATGCGCCGGGCATTGGTCTCGCCGCAATTCAGATCGGCGTGGCGCGCCGCATGCTGGTGATCGATATCTCGCGCGAAGATGAAGACCGCAAGCCGGTCGTTTTCATCAACCCGGAAATCCTCAAAGTGTCGGACGATGTGTCTGTCTACGAGGAGGGCTGTCTGTCCATTCCCGACTACTACGCGGAAGTGGAGCGTCCTGCTGCACTGACAGTCGCCTATATCGACCGCGACGGTAAAAAGCAGACGGTGGAAGCCGATGGCCTTTTGGCTACCTGCCTGCAACATGAAATGGACCATCTGAACGGTGTTCTGTTCATCGACCACATTTCCCGCTTGAAACGGGATATGGTCATCAAGAAATTCACCAAGGCGGCCCGCGCAAAAATCTGATCTGACTGTCTTCTAGAGATTGTCGGATCGGGCGACGGGGCAGGGGGCGAGCATGGCACTGCGCATCATTTTCATGGGAACGCCGGAATTTTCGGTTCCCACGCTTCGCGCTCTGGTCGATGCGGGACACGAAATCGCCGCCGTTTATACGCAACCGCCTCGTCCAGGCGGTCGTCGCGGTCTAGATCTCCAGAAATCGCCTCTGCATCAGGCCGCCGAACTGCTCGGCATACCGGTTCTCACGCCTGTGAATTTCAAGGCTGAGGAAGACAGGGCGGAATTCAAAGACTTCAACGCAGATGTCGCCGTTGTCGTTGCCTATGGCCTGCTGTTGCCTGAAGCCATTTTGAACGGCACTCGTCTTGGCTGTTACAACGGTCACGCCTCACTGCTACCGCGCTGGCGCGGTGCCGCCCCCATTCAACGCGCCATCATGGCGGGCGATGCCGAGACCGGCATGATGGTCATGCAGATGGAAAAGGGGCTGGATACTGGCCCCGTTGCGCTGACCGCGTGTGTTGCCATCGGCGCTAATATGACGGCTGGCGAATTGCATGACAGCCTGATGCTGGCGGGTGCGCGGCTGATGCGCGAAGCGATGCTGAAGCTGGAAGATGGCGATCTGCCGCTGACACCGCAGGCGGAAGAAGGCGTTCTCTATGCCGCCAAGATCGACAAGGCCGAAACCCGCATCAATTTTTCCTGGTCCAGCCACGATGTGCACAATCACATTCGCGGCCTGTCACCGTTTCCCGGCGCATGGTTCGAAATGGAGATCGGCGGCAAGGCCGAGCGTGTGAAGGTGCTGGAGACCGAACTGGCGAGCGGCATGGGCGAGGCAGGGTCTGTTCTGGACGGTGATTTGACCATTGCCTGCGGCAGCGGTGCGGTGCGGCTGGTGCGTCTGCAAAAGGCAGGCGGCAAGCCGATGCTAGCGCAAGATTTTCTGCGCGGCACTCCCGTCGTTGTCGGAACGAGGCTCGGCTGATGCCACGCTTCCGCATGACCGTTGAATATGACGGTTCCCCCTATTTCGGCTGGCAGCTGCAGACCAATGGCCCTTCTGTGCAGGGTGCCCTGGAAGCTGCTGTGCTGTCATTGACCAAAGAGATCGTCAGCTTTCGCGGTGCAGGCCGCACCGATTCCGGAGTTCACGCCAAGGGTCAGGTCGTGCATGTCGATCTCGCACGCGCCTGGGAGCCTTACAAACTGCGCAACGCGCTGAACGCGCATCTGGCCATGGCTGGCGAGGCTGTCTCGGTTCTAAACGTGGAGGCTGTGACGGAGGATTTCGACGCACGATTTTCGGCGCTGCGCCGTCACTACCTCTATCGCATCATCTGCCGCAAATCGCGGCTGGCGCTGGAGCACAAGCGTGCCTGGTGGGTATCGAAAGACCTTGATCATGAGGCGATGCATGCCGCAGCCCAGATGCTGGTCGGACGGCATGATTTCACCACCTTCCGCTCCGTTCACTGCCAGGCCAACAGCCCGGTTAGAACGCTCGACCGGCTCGATGTGACACGAGATGGCGATCTGATCGAGATACGCGCGACGGCACAGAGCTTTCTGCACAATCAGATTCGCTCATTTGCCGGAACGCTGAAACTGGCAGGCGATGGTGGCATGACGGCAGAAGACGTGAAGGCGGCGCTTGAGGCGTGCGACCGCAAGGCCTGCGGGCCGGTCGCGCCGCCGGATGGGCTCTATTTCATGCAGGTCGACTATCCCGATGTGATACCGCCACGGCAACCCAGACCGGAGACGAAGAATGACGGGGTCTATCTGTCATAATTTTCGCTTGCGGCGCGTCGCGCAACAGGCTGGCCAGTATCAGTTGGGATAGACGCCGAGAAAGCGTTGCAGCACTTCCGACAGAATCATGCCGGGAATGAGCAACGTCATGACCAGCGCCGCGACAAGCAGTGGCTGTTCGCGGACAAAGAACTTCACGATACGGGAAAAGCTGAACACGAGCGTCAGCAGCAGCGAAAACCACAGGATCGCGATCAGTCCCTGCAAGGAGGGGACCAGCAGCGCTATGAGGATCAGAACGGCATAAGCATAGGAAAACGGCAGCGACAGCCAGTTTGCGACGACGACAAGGGCCGGAAACTTCTGTTTGGCACAAAATGACACCAGCAAAAGCCCGATCAGGATCAACGGCACCATCCAGCAGATGGCCTCGACCATGGCCAGCCGGACAAAGAACATGGCACCGGTGCCGACGTCCTTCGGCAAAACGGAAACATAAGCCTCATGCCACCAGTACCAAGACAGCGCCATGGACGGCAGGCACAAAAGCGCGGCATAAAATGACCGTGTCATTCCACGGTCGGTGAGGTCCAGCAAACGCCCACCAGCGGGATCACCGAGAAAGAGCAGCCAAAGGCCCCGCATATAAAGTGCTAGTTCGCTAAGCGATGGCATGGTCAAACCAGCGTTCTATGAAGGTCTCGTAGATGCGGGTCAGTGTTTCCAGGTCGGCCACGGCGACGCGCTCATCCACCATGTGCATGGTCTGGCCGACAAGGCCGAATTCCACTACTGGGCAATAGTCCTTGATGAAGCGGGCATCCGATGTGCCGCCGGTCGTGGACAGCTTCGGCTCGTTGCCAGTGACTTCAGCCACCGCACCAGACAGCGATGAGATCAGTGAGTTGTTGCGCGTCAGAAAGACGTGGGAGGGACGATCGGCCCAGACGAGGTCGTATTTAACCGGCGAACGATCTGGGCGCAACGCGCCGTCAGCAGCGGCCTCATCCAGTCGCCGGATGATCTCGTCGCGCAGCGTCTCTGCCGTCCATGTGTCGTTGAAACGGATGTTGAAGCTAGCCGTCGCTTTGGACGGGATGACATTCGTTGCTGCGTTACCGGTGTCGATGGTGGTGACTTCGAGGTTGGATGGCTGGAAATTATCTGTTCCAGTGTCGAAGGGCGGGTCCATCAGCGCGTGTGTAAGTTGCAACATTCCGCGAATGGGATTGTCGGCCAGATGCGGATAGGCGGCGTGGCCCTGCACGCCGTGGACCGTGATCCGACCCGACAAAGAGCCGCGGCGGCCGATTTTGATCATGTCACCCAACTGGTCCGGGTTGGTGGGTTCACCCACCACGCAGGCGTCCCATGTCTCGCCTTTGGCGGCAGCCCATTCCAGAAGCTTGGATGTGCCGTTGATGGACGGTCCTTCTTCATCGCCCGTGATCAGGAAAGACACCGAGCCCTGGGGCTTTCCATGCTTTTCGACATGGCGGGCGATGGCCGCAATAAAGCAGGCGATGCCGCCCTTCATATCGACGGCACCACGCCCGAACATTTCGCCACCGGCTATTTCAGCCGCAAAAGGCGGATGGCTCCACGTGGCCTCGTCACCGACAGGCACGACATCGGTGTGGCCAGCAAACATCAGGTGCGGGCCTTGTGTGCCGATGCGGGCGTAGAGGTTTTCGACGTCAGGTGTTCCCTCTTCCGTCGCCATCACACGGTCAACCTTGAAGCCGAGCGGTGTCAGCAGATTGTCCAGCAGCGAGAGCGCTCCACCTTCTGCTGGTGTCACCGAAGGGCAACGGATGAGGGCGGCAAGATTGGCGACGGGATCGGTGGCTTGCATGGGTCAGTCTACTTTATATCAGTCGCGCAGCAACTCGTTGATGCCGGTCTTGGAGCGGGTCTTCTCATCGACGGTCTTGACGATCACGGCGCAATAGAGGCTCGGGCCCATCTCGCCATTCGGGAACGGCTTGCCCGGCATGGTGCCGGCTACGACCACGGAGTAAGGCGGCACTTCGCCATAGGTGATCGAGCCGGTTGCGCGGTCTACGATCTTGGTGGACTTGCCGATGAAGACGCCCATGCCGAGAACGGCACCTTCGCGAATGATGCAGCCTTCCACGACTTCAGAGCGAGCGCCGATGAAGCAGTTGTCTTCGATGATGGTCGGGCCAGCCTGAAGCGGCTCCAGTACACCGCCGATGCCGACGCCGCCGGACAGATGCACGTTCTTGCCAATCTGCGCGCAGGAGCCAACGGTTGCCCATGTATCGACCATGGTGCCTTCATCGACGTACGCGCCAAGATTGACGAAGGACGGCATCAAGACAACGTTCTTGGCAACGTAAGCGGAACGGCGCACGACAGCGTTTGGCACGGCGCGAAAACCTGCAGCACGGAACTGGTTTTCACCCCAGTTCTCGAACTTGGAGGGCACTTTGTCCCACCATGTGGATTCGCCGGGACCGCCGGTGACGATCTCCATGTCATTGAGACGGAAAGACAGAAGAACGGCCTTCTTCAGCCACTGGTTCACGGTCCAGTTCCCATCGGACTGCTTTTCGGCCACGCGCACCTGGCCTGCGTCGAGCAGGTTCAGCGCAGTTTCGACGGCATCGCGAATTTCGCCTTTGGTCGATATGTTGACGCCGTCGCGATTATCGAATGCGGTTTCGATGATTGTTTCAAGGGAGCCAAGATCCGAGATGCTCATGAGAATTCCTTAAACTTCGCTGACTATCGTCACATAAAGGGAAATATCCGCACCGCTGGCCGGACATGGTCAATTGCTCTAAGCGAGTGTTTCAAGGGCGTCAATGTGATTTGGCGCATGCAGACGAAAGGCATGGACATGGCAAAACTGAAAAATGGCAAATTGCGGCGCAAGGACGGTGTCTGGGACCCTTTGAAATCCAGTTCCGCTGACAAGCAGCAGGCAGAAGGCCTGCCGAAAACCCCGCAATCAGCCTCGCCATCCTATCGTCTGGCCTATGCCGACACCGATTTTCTGTGTCGGGAAGAGTTGCGCCCCATTAGGTTGCAATTGGAACTGATGAAGCCGGAAATGATTCTGACCGAGCGAGGTATCAAATCCACTGTAGTTCTATTTGGCGGCGCTCGCATTCCCGAACCGGGTGGTGAGGCCTGGGCGGCGCGCAACGAGACGCAGAGAAAGAATCTTGAAGCTGCCTCTGTCTATTACGATGAAGCTCGCAAATTTGCCAAACTCTGCGCCATTGCGTCCGAAAAGTACGATCATCGCGAATATGTCGTGATGACGGGTGGTGGACCGGGTGTGATGGAGGCGGGCAATCGCGGCGCATCGGAAGCCGGTGCGCCGTCAATCGGCCTCAACATCCTGCTTCCGCACGAGCAGGCACCCAACCCGCATGTGACGCCGGAACTCAGCTTCAATTTTCACTATTTCGCTATCCGCAAAATGCATTTTCTGATGCGCGCCAAGGCCGTCGTCGTGTTCCCCGGCGGCTTCGGCACCATGGATGAGCTGTTTGAAACACTGACGCTGATTCAGACCAAGCGCATGGCGCCGATCCCGCTCATCCTGTTCGGTGAGGCTTTCTGGCGCTCCATCATCAATTTCGAAGCACTTGCCGATTTCGGTACGATTGCGCCTGACGATATGGAGCTGCTGCATTTCTGTGAGACGGCTGAGGATGCGTGGAAGGTAGTTGCCGATTTTTATGAATTGTAATGGAGTAAGGTCGCCGGTGAGGCGACCTTATAGTCCTTGATCAAATCCGTGCGAAGCGCTCCGTCAGAAGTGCAAAGAATCCATCCGCGTCCACATCGCGCATGACGCGGGCGTTGGGTTCGCGGCCTGTTACCTTCCACCAGTCGACAACCGTCATGCCGATGGTCAGTTCCGAGTTCACCTCGATCTCGACATTGCAATCGCGACCATCGAACAGGTCCGGTTTGATGAGATAGGCGATCACGGTCGGATCATGCAATGGGCCGCCATCGGACCCATATTTTTCCACGTCGAAGCGTTCGAAAAACTCCAGCATCTCCGCCATGGCGATGGCAGGGCGTGTACCGATATCGCGGATGGCGGCGACGCGGGCCTTGGTGGTCAAAAGCTTGTGCGTCACATCAAGCGGCATCATGACCAGCGGAATGCCAGAGCGAAAGACGATGTCTGCTGCGTGCGGATCGACGTAGATATTGAATTCGGCGGCAGGCGTGATGTTGCCACCTTCGAAGAAACCACCACCCATCAGCACCAGTTCCTTGACGCGCGGGGCAATATCGGGTGCCTTTTGCAAAGCGGTGGCAATATTCGTCAATGCGCCGAGTGTGCAAAGCGTTACAGTGCCTTCCGGCTCGCGGCGTATCGTCTCGATGATGAAGTCGATGGCATTTTGCGATTGTGCCTCAAGCACCGGCTCCGGCAAGGTCGGGCCATCCAGGCCGGTGCTGCCATGAACATGTTCAGCGGTGATGGGCGCGCGGACCAGCGGGCGCTCGCAGCCTTCATAGACGGGGATTTCTGTGCGATTGCAAAGTTCCAGCATGATGCGGATGTTGCGGCTGGTCAGCTTCAGCGGCACATTGCCGGCTACGGCACAAAGACCGAGAACTTCGATTTCATCCGGGCTCGCCAACGCCAGCATGATTGCGGCGGCGTCGTCTTGTCCGGGGTCGGTGTCGATAATGATTTTTCTGCGCTCGGCCATAGTCTTCCTGCTTTTGATAAGAGATGTCTTTTCAAGCCTGTTTCCAAAGCTTGTCAAGCAGGCGACAGTTGTGACTTTTTCACGGTGCGCCATGCTTGCGCTGCTGGCACCATATTCCCATATGGATTGATGCCGCCGTAAGCGGGGCAAATGATCGTCGCTTGGGTACAAGGACTGAAAGATATGAGCCGTATGACACCTTTTACCCATCCCCTGATGTTGGGTTTCGATGCCATGGAAAAAACGCTCGAACGGATGACCAAGGCAAATGATGGCTATCCGCCCTACAACATAGAGCGGTTGGCGGCAGAAGGCACTAGCCCGGAACGTTTGCGGATCACCATCGCTGTCGCAGGTTTTTCAGAAGATGATCTGGACGTCACGACGGCTGACAATCAATTGATTATTCGTGGACGTCAGCAGGAACAGGACGCGAAGGACTATTTGTATCGGGGCATTGCCGCGCGACAGTTCCAGCGGGTATTCGTGCTGGCAGACGGCATGCAGGTCAATGATGCACGTCTGCGCAACGGTCTGCTATCCATCGATCTCACCCGGCCTGAAATCTCTAACGTGGTGAAGAAAATTAACATTTCCGTTTCACAGTAGGATTCTGTACGCCAAGCGACTCGTAGCGGCATGGCGTCTCATAAATGGAGTCTGCCATATGCTGTTGAAAGAAGCGCATGCGAGTCTGACCAAGTCGCAACTGGCCCATATCGGGGCAGGCGAAGTCGGATATATCCGTAAAATGCGTGCCGAAGAAGTGAACCGTTGTTTTCCCGAAGCGCCCAATATCGATCCGACTCTGGATCTATGGGCTCTATTCGGCGCAGATGGAACGCCAATTCTTTTGACTGACAACCGTTCCAGCACATTTTTCAAAGCTGCCGAAGACGAATTGCGGACCATCAGCGTTCACTGAATGCCGTCAGCATGAAAACATCCATAAAGGCGTCCTCAGGGCGCCTTTTATATTTGGCTTACATCACGTCTTCAGGCGGTCTGCCGGGTCGGGCGTGATAGCGTGGGAACGTCCAGCCGAAGATCAGCGCTCCGCTTCTGATCGCAAAGGCGGTGAGAACGCCAGCAGCCGATGCGACAAGAATCGGCAGACCCAGCGCATGGACGGCCGTGAACACACAGGCGCCAGCAAGAGCGCAACTGACATAGACTTCAGGCCGCAGCAATACGGATGGTTCCCCAGCGAGAATATCGCGGAGCACGCCGCCGAATGTGGCTGTCATGGTGCCGGTGACGATGGCGACCGTGGGCGATCCGGTGACGGCAAGGCCTTTCGCTGCCCCCATCACGCAATAGGCCGAGAGACCGACGGCATCAAGCCAGATCAAAAGGCGATAGCGGGATTCCAGCAGGTGGGCCGTGAGATAGACGACTGCGGCAATGACCACGCAGACGAGAATATAGGTGGGGTTGACGACCCAGAAGACCGGCGCGCGGCCCAGCACGAGGTCGCGAAGCGTACCGCCACCGATGCCGGTCACCGCTGCGAAAAACAGAAAGCCGATGAAATCCAGCTGCTTGCGCGAGGCTGCGAGTGCGCCAGTCGCAGCAAAAACAGCAACGCCGGCATAATCGAGAAAAGCTAGAAGGGTCATGGGCAGGCGCTCCTCGAATATTCGCGCGGTCAGTGTGACGCAAGGACCGTCCGATATGATCCACCGCCTGATCAAAGCTGGCATGCCCAATGCAGTCGCATCCATAGCGTAAACAGACCTAAAGGAAAATGCCGTGAGAAGCCTTCTCTTCGTAACACTTCAAGCGCTGGTTTTTTTGGCCGTTCCGATGATGGCGCAGGCACAGCAGGAACTGGTAAGCGACCCTGAGATTTATGAAAAGGACCATTTTCGCAAGGAATGCAAAGTCGCCGAGTTCGGCGAGGGGTTCGTGACACGGCTTGATATCAATAATGACGGGCTGGTTGACGCCGTGACCAATCGCGGTGAACTGACCTGCGATGGGGAAAAGGCGCGCAGTTGCAATGACGATGGATGCCCCAACAATTTCTATGTGCAGGTAAAGGAGGGCGGCTATCTGATGATCGCCACGGCTACCATCTACAGCTACGATTTCGTTCAGCGTTTCGGAAACATGGTCTTCCAATTCAAGATGCATCCGCGCTTTTGCGACCGCACCGACAGTGAGCCATGCGTGATGACCGTGCGAGTCCGTGGCACGAAGTTCGTGACCATTTCCAGCAAGTAATCGTCAGCGCGGTTTGCTTCTGCCGATCGCAACCCTCCGATTGTACCGTCTCATGAGAGGATGCGGCATGAGAATGCTCGCAAGCGCAATGGCAAAGACGAGCAGACTCACGGTGAGAAGAGCTATTGTCGAATAGACTGTGGCCAGCACAGCCCCAAACATCGCCCCCGCAATCATGCCGAGCCAAGGTACCAGCTGGATCGTCCAATCCAGTTTTCGGTCACCCATTATAAAGCGCCCGATGCCGCGCCCGAAACGGGAAAGAGCGCCTGTGACATAAGTCAAGCCGATGGGCAGTCCCTCGACATGTTCAACGGCTGCATTGATCACGCCCATGGCAAAGACCACCAGATAGAAGGAGCCCGTCGCCATGCCCTCCATCTGTAAAAACGCGGCGAGTGCAAGCGCGAGGCCGACCGTGCAGAGAACGGTAAAGACCCGTCTTTCGAACCTGTTAGCAACAACGATGCCGATCGCATTGCCACCGACGAAAGTGAGGATTGCCAGCAAAAGCTTGGCGGCGTGGGTGTAATCACCAGCCTGAAGGGATAATGCCGCGCGTGTGGTGTTTCCCGTCATGAAGGACACGAAGTCTCCCGACATGGACAGGCCGATGGCATCCGTCATTCCAGCAACGAAAGAGAGCGTTGCAACGAGTGCAACACCAACTGCGGTGCGTCGTACTCGAATGATCTTTCGGCGTCTTTGTCTGGTCATGGTCATCTCGACATGAATTTTGAAGCATCATAACCACATGGCTGGAAACAATATTTTAATAGTGGGAAAATTCGGGTTCACCCATGCCATATGGCTAAGCGCAATGCAGGATGATATCAGGCCCATGATGAAATAGGACGAGCAAACATATGGCTGAAACCCACCGGGTTCAGGAAAAATCCCTGCACGAGCGCATCATGGGGGATGTCGAAGGCAGGATATTGTCCGGCGAATGGCCGCCCGGCCATCGTATTCCGTTCGAGCATGAACTGACGCTTGAATATGGCTGCTCACGCATGACCGTGAACAAGGCGCTGGGTGAGCTGGTCAAGAAAGGTTTGATCGAGCGCCGCCGCCGCTCAGGCAGTTTTGTCACCCAGCCGCACGGCCAGTCCGCTGTTCTTGAAATTCACGATATCCAGCGCGAAGTAGAGGCGCTTGGCCTCCTATACGATTACAAGCTCGATAATCGCGAACTGAGAAAAGCCAATGCAGAAGATCGGGTGAAGCTCGAAATTGCATCAAACGCTCAAGTCCTGGCGATTACGTGTCGCCATTTCACCAGCGATGTTCCCTTCTGCCTCGAAGAGCGTTTGATCAATGTTGCTTCCGTGCCGGAGGCGCGGGACGCGGATTTTTCTGCAGTTGGACCGGGGTCATGGTTGTTGCAGATGGTGCCGTGGAGGGCCGCCGAACACCGCATTCGCGCAATTTCAGCCGACCGGCGCGTGGCCGAGGCTCTCGCCATCCCCAATGGAACAGCCTGTCTGGTCATCGAGCGGCGAACCTGGAGTGGTCAGACCTACATCACCCAAGTCAAGGTCACTTACCCGGGTGATCGGCATGAACTCGTCGCGCATTTCCTGCCTTCATAGCGCGCATGCCCGCCCGCTACATGCTTGTTTCGTAAAAGAAGAGTTTACAGGGCATGTTTTGGTAATGTAATAGTTGTCAATCTTACTCAACTTTGCTAGCGGACTGCGCATCAAGCTGCGGCCGTAAATTTTGTGAGCGCAGGCACCAGCTGCAAGAGATCGGCGCATTGTTACGGAACTCCGGGATTATCAAGATGGCATTTGAAAAACACACCTCGAACCTGAATGCTTTGCCGTGCAAACGGCCTCGTTCCGCCACAATCATGCTGTCGCTTTTGGCCTGCCTTTATGCCGGTGCTGGCGTTGCGCAGACACAAACGCCTGAGACCGAGCCAGTTCCTTCAACCAGCCAGGCGCCAGTAACTGAGCCGGTCTCACCAGCGCAGACCTCGCCCGCTGCTCAGCCTCCGCAATCGCCAGAGCCAGCACCTGCGCCAGAGGCACCTGCTGCCCAACAGCCCGCGTCGGATATAACCACCCAGCCTCCTATCCAACCAACTCTGGAGCAACCGCCTGTGCAGCCTGCCGCCAGCGCCGGGCAACGCACGGATATTCCGCATAACCTGTCCCCATGGGGCATGTTCATGGCCGCCGATTGGGTCGTAAAAGGTGTCATGATCGGGTTGGCCTTCGCGTCTCTTGTGACATGGACCGTTTGGGTTGCGAAGTCGATCGAATTGGCAGGCGCTCGCATTCGTGCCGGTTCAACACTCAAGATCATTCACAAGGCCAAGACACTTTCTGAAGCTACCGAGGCTGCCGAAAAAAAAGGTGGTCCTGCCGCGTTGATGCTGCGTATGGCAACACATGAAATGAAATTATCGGACTCCATAGTGGAACACACCGATGGCGGCGGCATCAAGGAGCGTGTTTCTTCCGTTCTTGGACGCATCGAAACCCATGCGGGCCGCCGTATGTCCCGGGGAACCGGGGCTTTGGCAACAATCGGCTCCACATCACCGTTCGTCGGCCTGTTTGGCACGGTATGGGGCATCATGAACTCGTTTATCTCCATTTCGGAATCGCAGACCACCAATCTTGCAGTTGTGGCACCCGGTATTGCTGAAGCCTTGCTCGCAACTGCCATCGGTCTGGTTGCGGCTATTCCCGCAGTGGTGATCTACAACGTGTTTGCGCGCTCCATTACCGGTTATCGCCATCTGCTGGCCGATGTCGCAGCCGGTGTCGAACGTCTCGTCAGCCGCGATCTTGATTTTCGCCGCATTCCGCCGGGCAGTGCTGCGAAGCCTGCGGTCTCACTCGTGGGGCGCTGATCATGGCAGGTGGTATTCGTGAAGGTGCCGGAGACGAACTCTCCGAAAACCATGAGATCAATGTGACGCCTTTCATCGACGTCATGCTGGTTCTCCTCATCATTTTCATGGTGGCGGCTCCGCTGGCGACGGTGGATGTGAATGTCGATCTGCCCGCGTCCTCTGCAAAACCGGCGGAGCGTCCCGACGAGCCGCTTTACCTGACCGTCAAAGATGATTTGTCGCTCAATCTCGGCAATGATGCCGTGGCGCGTGAAGCGCTGGCGGCGCGTCTGGACGCCCGCACCGGCGGCAACAAGGAAACCCGTATCTTTCTTCGTGCCGATAAGGCGGTCGACTACGGCCACTTCATGGAAATCATGAACATGCTGCGCGACAGCGGATATCTCAAGATCGCACTTGTGGGCCTCGAAGGTGCGGCTGCTGCGAGCCAGACCGGAGCTGTTCCAGCAACTCAGTCATCAGGCGCGCCCGCGACCCCAGCTCCCATCGGAGTAGCCCCATGAGTGGAACCTCTTTTCCCCGTGCCGGACGCTCTCGGCTGGGAGAATTGGCGCTATGGACGACAGCGGCTGTGTTGACGGTGTGCGTCCATGCGGGCGCTGCTTACTATTTGATGCAGGAACAGCCAGAGCCAGTCGAAGATGGTGGACCGCCTGCAGCGATCATGATCGAACTTGCTGCCCTTCCTGAAGCGGTCAACACCGAAGAGACGGTGGAAGCCAACGATGTCGAGGATATTCAGGAAGTAAAAAGCGTCGTTCCTGACAAGGTGGAAGAAGTGGCGCCACCTGTAGAGCCACCGCAGCCACAGCCGGAACCCGTTACCGAGGAAACTCCGCCAGAGCCGGAACCTGCGCTAGAACCGCCACAGGAAATAACCGAGCCACTTCCTGAACCGTTGCCCGAGCGTGTGGAAGAGACGGACCCCGTTCAGGAGCAGCAGATGGCTGCGTTGGAAAATGTCGAAGTTCCGCTGCCGGTCATGCGTCCACCACCCACTCCCGTGGAAAAAAAGGTAGAAAAGAAGGACGAGCCTGAAAAGAAAAAAGTCGAACGTAAACAGACCGTCGCACCGGCCGCATCTCCCGCGAAGGATACGGCCAAGGTTGAAACGACACAGTCGGACCGCACGGCTGCAGCGAAAAACAGCTCGGGTCTGTTCTCATCTTCGGTATCGCCCGCCAAATGGAATTCGAGGGTCCGCTCTGCCGTATCTCGCCGCGTCTCCCGGGCTGGCTCCAAGGGTATGTCGGTGACGGTCGCTTTCAACGTGACCGATGGTGGTTCCATCGGTAGGGTGCGTGTCATCAATTCGACGGGTGATACGGCTGTGGACAGGAAAGTCGTAAGCTCCATCGAAAACGCATCCGTGGCGCAACCGCCACCGGGAGCGCAGACGTCCTTCCAGGTGAGAATAGAAATTCAGTGAGAATGGTCTGATTTATTGCCTGTTGTGCCACCTCTGAAGCCATTGTACTTTCTGCTTGTGCGGAAATGAGATAGGCCTGTTTTCTCAACGGGAAGCAGTCGCAGTCATGAAATTCAGCATTGAACAGGCGGAAGAGTTTGTTTCTTCCATTTTCGAAAAAAATGGTGTCGCACAAGAGAATGCACGTTCGGTTGCGCGCGCGATTGTAGCTGCCGAAGCGGCAGGCCAAGGCGGCCATGGCGTCCGACGTATTCCCGTTTATGTCAGCCAGTTGCGTGTTGGAAAAGTGGATGGAAAAGTTCGCCCCGTTGCGACGCGCCTTCGCCCTTCCGTTCTCTCCATCGATGCAGGTCATGGTTATGCTTACCCGGCTATTGACATTATGGTCGCGCAGCTGCCCGCTATTGCGCGGGAACAGGGTATTGCTCTCGGCGTGATCGGGCGGTCGCACCATGCGGGCGTGATGGCGCTGACTGTGGAGCGTTTTGCAGAGCAGGGCCTTGTCGCATTTATGGTCGCCAACGCGCCAGCGTCCATGGCGCCATGGGGTGGCATAAAGCCGCTATATGGAACCAATCCGATCGCTTTTGCCGCACCGATTGATGGCGCGGATCCGTTGGTCATCGATCTAGCACTTTCCAAGGTCGCGCGTGGCAAGATCATGGCGGCGCGCCAAAAGGGTGAACTCATTCCAGAAGGCTGGGCGCTGGACGCCAACGGATGCCCCACAACAGATCCCAACGAGGCAATCAACGGTACGATGGTGCCTGCGGGTGACGCAAAGGGTGCGGCACTCGCGCTGATGGTGGAGGTCATGGCCGCAGGACTGACCGGTGGCAATTTCGGTTTCCAGGCATCTTCACTGCTGGATGACGCCGGAACCGCGCCGTCTCTTGGTCACACCATCATCGTCATCGACCCCACAATCGCCGGAGATCATGTTCTGGCAAAGCGTCTTTCGCTTATGGCATCCGTAATCGAGGGGCAGGAACACGCACGTCTTCCTGGGCGCCGAAGCCAGGGCCTACGTCGGCAATCACTTGAAAACGGTATCAACATCGAAGACGATATCTTGGCGCAGATCAAAGCGTTGTAGTTAGAGACAGCGGCCGAGTTGTTTTTCCAGCAGTTTGGCAAAAGCCGCTCCAGCCACGGCGAGTTCTCCACTGTTGTCGATGGTTGTGACGTCGAAATCACCACACACGTCCAATGAACTGCGTTGGAGCCGGCGAAGAATATCGTCCCGGCTTTCGCGCCCGCGACTTTCCAGCCTTGCTGCCAGCACGTCAGGGGTCGCGATAACATTGATGACTTTCAACACGGGGAATGCTGACCGGAAATGAGCAAGAGCAGAGCGTGAGCCGTTGGCGATGACGATATCACCGAGTTTGAGCCTGTCCTGAACGGAGGCTGGAATTCCGTAACTCAGCCCATGCGCCTGCCATGAGACGCTAAAATCCCCTTGCTCATGGCGACGGTGGAACTCTTCCTGCGTCACCGCATCATGATCCTCACCACCCGCATCGCGGTTTCTGGTAATGACCCGGCGTGCGAAATGAATATTATGCTGCTGGCCGAGCCTGGCTGCGGCAAATTCCATAAGCGTGTCCTTGCCAGCGCCGCTCGGTCCGACAACCACGACCATGACACCTTGGCGTTGGGACAAGGAAGAGGAATTGAAAGAGTGCGATTCACTCATGCAACGCGCCTGCCTGTTTGCCAGACCGAACGCACGATCGGAACGCCCACGTCTCTATGAACACGAACCAAGTCAGCACGCATTCCCAGAGCGATGCGACCGCGATCGTCAAGACCGACAGTGCGTGCCGGTGTGGCGGTTACCATGGCAAGCGCCTTGGGCAGCGTCATGCCTTCGACTTGGTCTGCAAGCAGGAATGGCGCGTAAAGCAGGCTGAAGGGCACGTAGTCTGACGATAGGACGTCCAGAACACCAAGTTCGGCAAGGTCGCGTGCAGCTATATTGCCAGAGTGCGACTTGCCACGAACGATGTTGGGCGCGCCCATCAAAACGCTCATACCCGCATTATGGGATGCTTGGGCCGCTTCCACGCTGGTTGGAAACTCCGCCAGCGTTACACCGTGGCCGATAGCCTCTTCGACGTGAGCGAGCGTTGCGTCGTCATGGCTGGCGACGGTAATGCCGCGCTCTGCGCAACGGGCCGAAAGATAATCGCGATGCTGCGCGGAATATTGCGCAGAGGCCGCGACTCGGCGATCAACGAAAGCCTTGAAGACCTCATCGCTCAGGCCGCGCTTCTTTTGGTAAAAAACGATGTACTGATCCATCGTTTGAAATTGCCGCTGACCGGGAGAATGATCCATCAGCGAAATCAACCTGACATTCGGATCGTTTTCGAAATCTTCGAAATGCTCCAATGCATCTGAAGCGGCAACCTCGCAACGCAGATGCAGCAAGTGGTCGGCACGCAGTCGGTTCTCGCGCTGTGCTAGCTCGATCGCATCCGCCATGCCACGCATTTCGCCTTTGGCAAAGCCGCCGTCCTCGTCTGAGCCGAGGCGAAGGCAGTCAAACACCGTGGTGATGCCCGATGATGCGATCTGCGCATCGTGGGCCTGAATAGCGGCTATCTTGTCCCAGGTCACACCTGGGCGCGGCGAGTAATGCTGTTCCAGGTGGTCTGTGTGTAATTCAACAAGACCCGGTATCAGGTAATCGCCTTCGCAATCCTCACCAGTAAGGGACATGCTCTCGCTGATATCTGCAATCAGGCCATCTCGAACGAGAACGGAGCCTTTGAGGATATCGTTTTCAAGCACGATACGCGCATTGGAAAAAACATGTTCGGTCATGCCTGTACTGCTTTCATATCTTGTCGTCCCGTCTCTCAGGTTGCCGGTGCCAGGGGCAACCATGTATGAACGGTGAAGTCTTCGCCACGTGTCTTTTCCATAAACAGCCCAAGACCGGAAACGGCCAGAGGCTTCTCCGTAAATGCTGCAAATTCACGAGAGAGGATGCCGGTCATGTTCGCTCTGTCATCCTCATCCACCGGGCCCGTCAGTGTCATGTGAAATTGAAAGTCGTCCATGACGTAAGGATACCCCCAAAGGGCGAGGTTCTGCCGCTGGGGTTCTGTCAGGCTTTGCGGCTTGCGCCGGGCAATGTCGCCCTCCGACAAGGGGGCCCGAAACGGCTCGAAATAATCAACGATATCGGCGGCGAAATCTTGAAGCGGCTGATGAACGTCTTGGGGTATCAGGGCAAAGAAAGGACCAAGCGCTCCCACGACAAGCTTCGGGATATCAAAGGCATGACGGGTCGCTGCGAATGTCTGACACGCCGTCAGAAGGTCGTTTTCGCTGTGTTTTTCAGAGAGTTCGAACGGGGCTTTCAACGTGGCGTGAAATCCGTAACGGCGCGGTTCTGCAGTAACATCCCCAAAAGACTCATGGTCTTGATAATGCGCGCCGGAAAACGCGTTGCGCCCTAACCACCTCGATGCTTTTTCTGTCAGAGCATCATGTTCGGGTGGTGTGAAGTAAATGGCATAGCGCACGTCATCTTGCTTTCGAAAATTGGCCAACTTTTACAGCACTTGAGCTGAATCGCTTCTGGCGTTCAAGGCCGCAGTCGCGACTTATGCTCTTCCCATGACGGAATGATGATAGGCAGCGAAAAACTGTCCTGAAATACGATTTTTCACGCCTCTACCAGTCAGGCAGATCTGCATCTGACCGGTGAAGATGAAACTTCTTCAAGCATCGCGCGTTACTCTGGTAAGTTTCAAAAGATGCCAGGAGTAAAAGCTTATGGAAATCGGAATTTTAATTGCGCTGTTCTTCACCGTTTTTGCGGCTTCGAGCGTATTCTGCGCCTATTGGTTTGGTGAGCATCAAAATTTCTGACAGATGCTTCGGTATTTCCAGAGATAGATTGTTAGAAAAAAGCGCCGCAGGAGCCTTCGGCGCTTTTTGTTTTCTTTCGTGTCAATGCGCTGCCGACATGTCGCCGAGGACTTCCTTGGAGATGACGGTGGAGTCCGCGTTCAACTTGTAGACCATAGGCACGCCAGTCGCGAGATTAAGCTTCAGGATTTCTTCCTTGCTTAGCTTGTCCAACACCATCACCAGCGAACGCAGTGAATTGCCATGTGCGGCGACGAGAACTTTTTCTCCACGCAAGACACGAGGCAGAATTTCGGTCAGATAATATGGCCATACGCGAGCACCAGTGTCGCGCAGGCTCTCACCACCCGGCGGCGGAATGTCGTAAGACCGACGCCAGATATGCACCTGGTCTTCGCCCCATTTTTCGCGGGCATCATCCTTGTTGAGGCCGGAAAGATCACCATAATCACGCTCGTTCAGGGCTTCATCGCGAATGGTTTCCAGATCGGATTGGCCGACATTATCCAGAACGATCTGGCAGGTCCGCTGCGCGCGGATCAACGACGACGTATAGGCAACGTCGAACGTTATGCCGTAATCGGCGAGTGCTTTGCCGCCCGCATTCGCTTCCTCGACACCAAGGTCTGTCAGATCAGGGTCGCGCCAGCCCGTGAAGAGGTTCTTGAGGTTCCAGTCACTTTGACCGTGACGAACGAGGACGAGGGTTCCGCTCATTTCGATAGCTCTCCAGAGTTGGTTATTGGTCGTTTGCCAGACCCAGAACGTCCAGCATGGAATAGAGCCCAGGCTTCTGGTGATAGGCCCAGACGGCAGCGGCAATCGCGCCGCGTCCGAAAATCGTGCGGTCGGCGGCATGGTGAGACAGGGTAACCTGCTCGCCCTCTCCAGCGATGATCACCGAATGGTCGCCGATCACGGAGCCGCCGCGCAGGGTTGCAAATCCAATCGTGCCATTTTCGCGCGCTCCGGTATGACCATCTCGAACGCGAACGGATTTGTCTGCCAGATTGACGCAACGGCCCTTGGCTGCTGCTTCGCCGAGAAGCAGGGCAGTTCCGGAAGGTGCGTCTACCTTGTGTTTGTGGTGCATTTCAAGAATTTCAATGTCCCAGTTGCTGGCCTCTAGTGCCCTCGCTGCCTGCTGGGTCAAAACACTAAGAAGATTGACACCGAGGCTCATATTGCCGGATTTGACGATCCGGGCATGGCGGGCGGCAGCCTCGAATTTTTCCTCATCGTCGGCCGTGCAGCCAGTGGTGCCGATGACATGGGCGATCCGCGCTTGTGCCGCCAAACCTGCGAAGACGACACTTCCCGCTGGCGATGTGAAATCGATGACGCCTTCGGCATGGACAAAGGCTGCCAGTGCATCGCTGGTTACTGCGACGCCAATGTTACCCAAACCGGAGATTTCACCGGCATCATGACCAATAAAGGAAGAGCCTTCACGCTCCACCGCCGCATGAAGCTGAACGCCCGGCGTTTGATGGATCAGGCGGATCAGTGTCTGTCCCATACGTCCGGCAGCGCCTACCACCACCAGTTTCATGCCATCGCCGCTCATGCTGTCTACCTATGATTTGTTACTTAAAGACCGCGAACGCCTGTCGCCTGGAGGTTGTTGAGACGAGCGTAAAGGCCATCTTCCTGGCGCGCAAGCGTGTCATGCACACCTTCCTCAACGACTAGACCTTCATTCATCACCACGATCTTGTCCGCCTTGACCACGGTTGACAGCCGGTGCGCGATAACGATGACGGTACGCCCAGTCATCGCTGTGTCGAGTGCCTTCTGCACCACGGCCTCCGATTCCGTATCAAGCGCGGATGTCGCCTCATCAAGCAGCAGGATCGGTGCATTGCGGACGAGTGCACGTGCAATCGACAAACGCTGACGCTGACCGCCGGAGAGGGTCATACCGTTTTCTCCAACCGGGGTCTCGTAGCCCTGTGGCTGTGCGAGAATGAAATCATGCGCAAACGCAAGCTTTGCCGCGTCCTCGATTTCAGCATCCGTGGCTTCAGGACGACCGTAGCGAATATTGTCCCGGATCGTGCCTTCGAAGAGATAAGGTTGCTGTGAAACGTAGGCTAGGTTCTGGCGGACGGACATTGTCGTCACATCGGCGATATTCTGCCCATCGATCAGGATGGCCCCACCGTTTGGATCATAGAAACGGGGAATGAGGTTGATGATCGTCGACTTTCCAGCACCGGACGGGCCGACGAGGGCGGTTGTCTTGCCACCTTCTGCGGTAAAGCTGACGCCCTTCAGGATTGTTCCATCCTTGTAGGAGAAGACCACATCACGCAACTCCACCGTTGCGTTCGAAATAGTCAGTGGCTGTGCATCGGGTTTCTGACGCTGTACCGGCTCCATGTCGAGAATGTCATAGATCATCTGCGCATTGACGACCGCACGCTCCAGCGAAATCTGTACGCGCGCAAGGCGCCGCGCTGGATCGTAAGCCAGAAGAAGAGCCGTCACGAATGCAAAGAAGGCACCTGGGGGCACATTGTTATAGATTGCGCGGTAGGCCGCATACGCCAACACGCCGGAAACTGCCAGGCCCGCAATGGTTTCGGTCAAAGGGGCGCTTTTCTCCGTCAGCCTGGCAATGCGGTTTGCGCGCCACTCTGCGGAATCGATGACCTTGTCAACGCGGTCTTCGAGCTGCCTTTCCATAGTGAAGGCTTTGACGATGGCGATACCTTGCAACGTTTCCTGCATTGCACCCAGCACACGGCTGTTAAGGATGACGGCTTCGCGTGTCGCAGTCCGCAGCCTTTTTGCAATGTAACGTAGCCCCAATACCAACGGTGGCACGATGAATACGATAACGATAGAAAGAACAGGGTCTTTCAAGATCATCACGGCAACCAGCGCGATGAAGGTAAGGAGATCGCGAGCGACCGTCGTCACCGTCAGGTTCATGACATCGCGGATACCGCCGATATTCTGGCTAACCTGCGCTGCCAGATGAGCCGAGCGAGACTCGCTGAGGTAGCCGACCGACAATGTCATGAGGTGCGAAAACAGTCGCTTCTGGTACCGCGCGACGATGTTATTACCGATCTTGGACAGGGCGACCGATTGCCCATAGGTTGCCAGACCACGGATGAAAAAGGCCGCAAAGATAGAGGCACAAATGATCCATACGAGATCTGCCCGTCTGTTGACGAAGGCCTCGTTGATGATGGAGTCCATGATCCAGGCAGTGAAGGCCGTCGTGCCAGCAACGGTTAGCAGGCAGAATATTGCGAAAGCGTAGCCCGAAATATGATCGCGGGCGTTTTCTGCAAAAATGCGCTTCAGGACTGATGTAATTGTATCGGTATCCACAGGATGCCGTTTTTTGGCGGTCTTCAAGTGTTCATCCACCTTGTGAGGTTCGGAGCAAGCACGCTGCCCATTCAACCGGCGTCTATATCCACTTGGCCCGGTTTTGGCCAGTCCTGACTTACCTACACCTGCCAGCGCCTGCCATCCAGCGTCAGGCCAAAATCGCCGGGCGTCCGGGCATAGGTGGAAAGACCAGCCAGTGCTGCCTGCGGATGGGTAACGACATGCGTCGGAATGCTGCGCATCAAGGCCTTGTGCGGCGCCTTGTCTTCAAAAGCTTCGCGAAACTCCGGCAGCTTCAACGCTGGAATGATTTTTTGAGAAATCCCACCGGCAAGATAGACCCCGCCTCTTGCCATGAAGATCAATGCCATGTCGCCCGCGATCCGTCCCAGATACGTGCTGAACAGCGACAAGGTTTCTTTGGCCTGCAGATTGTCTCCACTCAAACCCGTGGCTGTCACTTCGGCGGGATCGGAAAACGCAGGCGTAACTCCATCTGCGGTGCAGATAGCGCGGTAGAGGTTCACCAAACCACGTCCACAGAGAATCTGCTCGCCAGCAATGCGTCCTTCGATTGTCTCAAGATGCGGAAAAATTTGATAATCCCGCGCACTGCGCGGACCAATATCGACATGACCACCTTCGCCTGGAACTGGAAACCACATGTTCCGGGCGTAGACCAGCCCTGCAACACCCAAGCCCGTGCCCGGACCCAACACGACACGCGACGCCATCATGTCAGGTCGCAGGGGCCCGATGGCTAGGCGATTATCGTTGCCAAGAGATGCAATGGCCAACGCCTGTGCCTCGAAATCATTGATGACGATGACATCTTTGAGGCTGAGATTGACCAGCATCTCTTTCGGCTTCACCACCCAGTGGCAGTTCGTCAATGGAATCTCATCGCTCTCGATCGGGCCTGCGACAGCGAGAATTGTAGAGACGGGTTGCACGCCGGTCTTGTCCAGGATCGTGTGCTGTATTGCGTCATCAATGGTTTTGAAATCCGCCGTCTTGACGCTTGTCAGATGAACAGGCTCAGCTTCTGCATCCATCAGAATGCAGAAGCGCGCATTGGTGCCGCCAATGTCTCCGATGAGAATCGGAAAGGAAAGTGTGTCGTTCTGCTTGGTCATCGCTGCTCCTGGATGGCCGGGATGTCAATGTGTCGACTGAAAATCTGCCAACTGTTCGGCCGTGGCGCGGTTCAAAGCCATGGGAATGTCATAGACGGTCGCAAGGCGCGTCAAGGCCTTCACGTCAACGTCGTGGGGTAGGGAAGAGAGCGGGTCGATGAAAAAAATCAGCATATCCACGTCGCCTGTCGCAATCATCGCGCCGATCTGCTGATCACCACCCAGCGGGCCGCTTTTCAGACGGACCACGTTTAAGCCGGGACAGGCCTCCTGCACACGCCCACCGGTGGTGCCGGTGGCAACGATCCTGAATTGCGACAGGGCGGCCTGATGCTTGCGGGCGAAATTCGCCATATCGTCTTTTTTCTGGTCATGCGCGATCAAAGCGATACAGCGTTGCCCGGTCATATGGTCTCTGCGCCCCAGCCTTGTTCAGATCGCGTTATCTTAATCGATTTGAAGCCTTCTACCGCAACTACGCATCGTTTGGAAAGCCGGATACGGTCAATTCGATGATGGGCGTGAGGATGGCCGTGGCACATCCGCAGGCGGCATGGGTCCACCTAAGCCAGAAGCTTGTGGGACGATCTCCTGCGCCTGAGGCGAGGGAGCATAGGCGTTTTGAGCAGCAACGCTTCGTTTGCCCGCAGACGGTGCGGCCGCAATTGCCGCGCACGCCTTTGGCAGATCGGACACCATCATCGGGCGCGGTGGCTTTGGCGGCTTTGCATTGGGGTCTTTCTTTGGCGCAGCCCAGAGTTCCTTGGTGAACCACCATGCCAGCGACTTGTCGCAGCCATCGCCCGCGCCCACTGGTGCCTGCGGCTTGCAATTGGGTGCGCCCGGCGGGCATTCGAGACGCACATGGAAATGCTCGTCATGCCCATAGATCGGCCTGATCTTGCCCATGAAGGTGCGGTCGCCGGTCCATGTCTGACACAGCTTCTGCTTGATGGCCGGGTTGACGAAGATGCGCTCCACCTGAGGATAACTCGCCGCCATCATCACCAGCTTGGCGTTGAGCGGCGACCATTTACGATCATCGACTGTCAGGAACTTGCTCTTGTCGAGCATCGAGATAAATGGCGTGCTTTCACGCTGCTCGGCGCTCATGATCTGGTTGGGCATCTGTCGCCACCAGATATCGACATCAAGGCCGATCTGGTGCGAGGCGTGGCCCGTCAGCATAGGTCCGCCACGTGGCTGCGAGATGTCGCCGATCAAAAGACCCGGCCAGCCGATCTTTTGTGCGTCCTGCGCAAATCGTTCGATGAAAGAGACCAATTGCGGTTGCCCCCAGCGACGGTTGCGGGACAGCCGCATGGCCTGAAAACCTGGTCCTTCGGTTGGAAGTGCAACAGCCCCTGACTGGCATCCCTTCGCATAGGAACCGTAAGAGGCAGATGGTCCGGCAGATGGCAGGGCAATGTTGCCGAAGACCTGCTTGGCGGGTGCGTCTTGCGCAAAGGCCGAGACTCCATCGACGGCCAGCATGGACATCATCGAAAGTGCCAGGAGTGATGCTTTGCCCACGCCTCTTGCCAGTTTTTCCATATCGTCCGCCGCCTGCGATGCTTGAAATGATTCTGTTGAGAATATTACGCTGGAACGCGAATTTGGTGAAAGCATGTTTGCAAGATTTCTCCGCCGTAAACTGCTTGTGAGCCAAATCCCCTATATTTTGCCAATGTTTGTCTTATGGTGCACAGCAACGAAAACGAAAAGGACTGTCGCTTCATGGCATTGGCAAAGTTGAAATCCGGTCTGTTTGCTCTGGCTGCCGTATCGTGTGTGATCGTTCCGATCACGGTGCGGGCTCAAGACGCTGAAAACTGGCGCATCGGGATTTCGACCGTCGGTGAGTTGAAGCATCCCAATGGTTTCGAGCGCTTCGATTATGTGAACCCGAATGCGCCGAAAGGCGGGACGCTGCGCCTATCAACCGCCGGCACCTTCGATACGGTCAATCCGCTTCTGGCAAAGGGTGAACTTGCGACGGGTCTCGGCGCTGTATTCGATACGCTGATGAAATCCTCGGAAGAAGAGCTCTCCTCATCTTACGGGCTTCTTGCCGAAGCGGTCAGCTATCCCGACGATATCTCCAAAGCCACTTTCCGGCTGCGAAAAGAAGCGAAGTGGGCGGACGGTCAGCCGGTGACACCTGAAGATGTCGTTTTCAGTTTCGAGAAAGCAAAGGATTTAAGCCCGCAGCTGGCAACCTATTACGCCCATGTCACCAAGGCAGAAAAGACCGGTGAGCGCGAGGTCACCTTCACCTTCGATGAAAAAAACAACAAGGAATTGCCACAGATTGTCGGCCAGGTGATGGTTGTGCCGAAGCATTGGTGGGAAGACAACGGCGCGGACGGCAAGCCGCGCGATATTTCCCGGGGCACCTTGGAGCCAGTGATGGGGTCTGGTCCGTACAAGATCGCGTCCATCTCGCCCGGTTCGACCATTACCTATGAGCGTCGGGATGATTATTGGGCCAAGGACCTCAACCTCAATGTGGGTATGAACAACTTCAAGACCATCACCTACACGGTGTTTGCGGATCAGGACGTGGAGTTTCAGGCATTCAAATCTGCAAATGTCGATTACCGCCAAGAGCAATCATCCAGTCGTTGGATGACGGGGTATGACATTCCTGCCGTGAAAAATGGGCAGATAAAACGGGAACAATTGCCGAATGTATTTCGCTCGGTAGGCGTCATGCAAGCTTTGGTGCCAAATGGTCGGCGCGAAAAATTTCAAAATCCGAGATTGCGGCAAGCACTGAACTACGCCTATGATTTTGAGGACTTGAACAAAACTCTGGCCTATGGGCAGCTGAAACGCGTCGATAGCTTCTTTTGGGGAAGCGAACTTGCGTCATCCGGTCTTCCCTCCGGCAAAGAGCTGGAGATGCTCAACGAAGTCAAAGACAAGATTCCGCCTGAAGTCTTCACGACGGAGTTTCGCAACCCGGTTGGCGGCGATCCGGCGAAGCTGCGGGACAATCTTCGTGAGGCGGTGAAGCTGATGAAGGAAGCAGGGTACGAGCTTCGTGGTAACCGTATGGTGGACGCCAAAACCGGAAAGCAACTGGATATTGAGTTCCTGATCGATTCTCCCGGTCTTGAGCGGACGATTCTTCCCTACATTCAGAACCTCAAAAAAATTGGCATCAATGCGACCATTCGCAGTGTCGATGCCTCTCAGTACACCAACCGTGTCCGCAGCTTCGATTTCGACGTCATCATGAAGGTTTGGGCGACAGCACCAAACCCAGGCAACGAGCAGGCTGACTTCTGGGGATCAGCTGCGGCCGACAGGCAGGGCTCGAACAATGTCGCTGGCATCAAGAATTCAGCAGTCGACGCGCTTGTCCGCAAGGTCATTTTTGCCCCAAATCGTGAAGATCAGATCGCTGCTGCCCGCGCGCTGGATCGCGTGTTGCTGGCGAACGCTTACGTTATCCCACAGTTCTATCGAGGCGAAACTTCAATTGCTTACTGGAACACAATCGTTCGACCACAGACGCTGCCCCGATACGGCATCGGCTTCCCCGACGCATGGTGGTCTGCAAACGCCGGAAAATAATGTGGGCCTTGCTTTATAAGGCAAGCCTTGATTCACATGAGCCATTACGAATCACGCCGCCTGCGGTCTTCTCCGCAGGCCCGAAAGGAAACGGTTTGACGAAGCCGATGACAGCCAAACCTCTTGCCATGCATGGAAGCGCCTGATGGGAGCTTATATTCTGCGGCGTCTGGCCCTTATGATACCGACCATCATCGGCATCATGGGCATTTCTTTTCTCGTCATCCAGTTCGCACCGGGTGGACCGGTGGAGCAGGTTGTCGCCCAGTTGTCCGGCTCCGGCGACAGTGCGTCTGACCGTCTTTCTGGCGGTGGCGACCTCATGGGTGGAGGGATGGATGAAAGCGGTTCGAAATATCGCGGCGCGCAGGGGCTGGATCCGGAACTCATCGCCAAACTCGAAAAGCAGTTCGGTTTCGACAAGCCACCTCTGACGCGCTTCCTCGACATGATGTGGAATTACATCCGCTTCGATTTCGGCGACAGCTTCTTCCGCAATGCCTCCGTCATCGATCTCATCATCGACAAGCTGCCGGTGTCGATCTCGCTCGGCTTCTGGATATTGATCATCTCCTACGCCATCTCCATCCCGCTCGGCATCAAGAAGGCTGTTTCGGATGGCTCCAAATTCGATGTCTGGACATCGGGCATCGTCATCGTCGGTTATGCGGTGCCAAGCTTCCTGTTCGGCATTCTGCTGATCGTGGTGTTTGCCGGTGGTTCGTTCTTCGACTGGTTCCCGTTGCGCGGGCTGACATCGGATAATTTTGCCGAACTGACATGGTGGCAGAAGATCATCGACTATTTCTGGCATTTAGCACTGCCACTGACTGCGCTCATTCTCTCGGCCTTTGCAACTACGACGCTGCTGACCAAGAACTCCTTCATCGATGAGATCAAGAAGCAATACGTGGTCACGGCCCGCGCCAAGGGCCTGTCCGAACGTAAGGTTCTCTACGGCCACGTCTTCCGCAACGCCATGTTAATCGTCATTGCTGGTTTCCCCGGTGCCTTTATCTCCGCCTTCTTCACCGGTTCGCTGTTGATCGAGAACATCTTCTCGCTGGATGGCCTTGGACGACTCGGTTACCTCTCGGTCGTCAACCGCGATTATCCGATTGTGTTCGGAACGTTGTTCATTTTCTCGCTGATGGGCCTCGTCGTCAGCCTCATCTCCGACATGATCTATACCTGGATCGATCCGCGCATCGACTTTGAGCGGAGGGATGTGTGATGAGTGTTACAACTCCTGTTGTCACCGATGCACCGCCTCAAAAGCGTCCGTTCTTCTCTCCGACAAGCGTGCGGCGCTGGCAGAATTTTAAGGCGAACCGCCGCGGATATTGGTCGTTCTGGCTGTTTCTTGTCATATTCGGGTTGAGCCTCTTTGCCGAATTTCTGGCAAATGACAAACCAATCATTGCCTCCTACAAGGGCGAGATCCTGATGCCTGTCATGGTCGATTACCCGGAAGAGAAATTCGGCGGCTTTCTGGCGCAGACGGACTATAAATCCTCTTTCATTCAGGATGAGATTAACGCCAATGGCTGGATGATCTGGCCGCCGATCCGATACTCTTATCAGACAGTCAACTCGAACATCCCTCATTCGGCACCCACAGCACCCTTCTGGCTGATGGATGCGCAAGAACGCTGCTCCGGTTATCCGCAAGGGACGGACGATCCGGGCTGCACGCTCGGTAATCTCAACTGGCTCGGCACGGATAATCAGGCGCGCGACGTGGCTGCTCGCGTCATCTACGGCTTCCGCATTTCCGTGTTGTTCGGGTTGGCGCTCACCATCGCCTCTGCCGTCGTCGGTGTCAGCGCCGGTGCCGTGCAGGGGTATTTCGGTGGCTGGACAGACCTTTTGATGCAGCGTTTCATCGAGATATGGTCGTCCATGCCGGTGCTCTACATCCTGCTGATCATCGCCGCCATTCTGCCACCCGGTTTCTTCGTATTGCTGGGCATCATGCTGCTATTTTCCTGGGTCGGTTTCGTCGGCATCGTTCGCGCCGAGTTTCTGCGCGCCAGAAACTTCGAATATGTCAACGCCGCACGCGCGCTTGGCGTCGGCAATGGCACCATCATGTACCGCCACCTTCTGCCAAACGCCATGGTCGCGACACTGACCTTCCTGCCGTTCATTCTCTCAGGCTCGATTACCACGCTGACATCGCTCGACTTCCTCGGCTTTGGCATGCCGCCCGGTTCTCCTTCGCTGGGTGAGCTGATCGCGCAGGGCAAAAACAACCTTCAGGCACCATGGCTGGGGCTCACGGCCTTCTTCACCATGTCGATCATGCTGTCTTTGCTGATCTTCGTTGGCGAAGCCGTGCGTGATGCCTTTGATCCGCGAAAGACCTTCCGATGAGTGCCATGACGGACCAGACGACAACGCCGCTTCTTTCCGTCCGTGACCTTTCCATTGCCTTCCATCAGGGCGGCAAGGAAACCGTGGCCGTCGATCACGTATCGTTCGATATCATGCCGGGTGAAGTGGTGGCGTTGGTGGGTGAGTCCGGTTCCGGTAAATCGGTGACTGCAAACTCGATCCTGAAATTGCTGCCTTACCCTGCCGCAAGCCATCCGTCTGGCCAGATCCTGTTTGAAGGCAAGGATTTGCTGAACGCTTCAATGCGTGAGCTGCGCGCCGTTCGTGGCAACGATATCACCATGATTTTCCAAGAGCCGATGACCTCGCTCAATCCGCTGCACAGCATTGAGCGGCAGATTGGCGAGATATTGGAGCTTCATCAGGCCCTATCGGGGGCCGAGGCGCGCAAACTCATCCTGGAATTGCTGTTGCAGGTCGGTATCCGTGAGCCGGAAAAGCGCTTGAAGGCCTATCCGCACGAGCTGTCAGGCGGGCAGCGCCAGCGCGTGATGATTGCCATGGCACTCGCCAACCGGCCAAAGCTGCTGATTGCCGATGAACCAACGACAGCACTCGACGTCACGGTGCAGGCGCAGATCCTTGAGCTTCTGGGCAATCTGAAAAACCAGCATGGCATGTCCATGCTGTTCATCACCCATGATCTGGGCATCGTGCGGAAATTCGCAGACCGTGTCTGCGTGATGACCAAGGGCCAAATCGTCGAGACAGGCACGGTCGCGCAGGTCTTTAACGATCCGCAGCACGCCTATACGCGCCATCTTCTGGCGGCCGAGCCAAAGGGCGAACCACCGCATTCCGATAGCAGCAAGCCTGTTGTCATGCAGGGCCATGACATCAAGGTCTGGTTCCCGATCAAGGCCGGGTTGATGCGCAAGGTGGTTGATCACGTCAAGGCGGTGGATGGCATCGATATTACCCTGCGGGCAGGGCAGACGGTGGGCGTGGTTGGTGAATCCGGTTCCGGCAAGACCACGCTTGGTCTGGCGCTATCGCGGCTGATTTCATCCAAGGGTCGCATCTCCTTTCTCGGCCAGTCCATCGAAGGTTATTCCTACGGCATGATGAAGCCGCTCAGAAACCGGCTTCAGGTGGTGTTTCAGGATCCCTATGGTTCGCTCAGTCCGCGCATGTCTGTGGGTGAGATCATCGCTGAAGGCTTGCGGGTGCATGAAAATTCGCTATCTGCGGATGAGCGGGACCGGCGCGTGGCGCAGGCGCTGGATGAGGTGGGCCTCGATACCGCCACTCGTTGGCGCTTCCCGCACGAATTTTCCGGTGGCCAAAGGCAGCGCATCGCCATTGCCCGCGCCATGGTGCTGAAGCCCCGCTTCGTGATGCTGGACGAGCCGACATCGGCACTGGATATGAGCGTGCAGGCCCAAGTGGTGGACCTGCTGCGCGATCTGCAAGCCAGACATGATCTGGCTTATCTTTTCATCAGCCACGATCTGAAGGTCGTAAAAGCATTGGCAAACGACATGATTGTAATGCGTCAGGGCAAAGTGGTGGAAAGCGGCCCGGCCAAAACTATCTTTGAGGCGCCAAAGGAGGACTATACGCGCGCTCTGATGGCGGCGGCTTTTAATATTGAGGCGGTCAAGACGGCAGCCATCAGCGATTAGGCATTTTCAAGAACACGCTGGCCTTCTGGGGCAAGCCCACGTAGGGTGGGACAAGAACGTGGGAAACAATGAGGCCTAATGTCATCATGACGGTGCGATATCTAATTTATCAGCTTGTGGATGCTTTCCGTTAGCGACTCTGCCGCGAACAGAAGACGAAACAACCTGCTGGTGAATGATGGTCGATATTGAATACGCGAAGACGTTCTTTGAACAAAACCCTGACATTGAAATTCTCGAAGCCTTTGTCATCGATGTAAACGGAGTGCCACGCGGCAAGTGGATACCGCGTGAACGCGCCATCGATGTTTTGGAAAAAGGCATGGCCATGCCACGCTCCGTGTACGCGCTGGATATTTGGGGCCGCGATGTCAACGCCGCAGGCCTCGCGGAAGGCACAGGCGATCCCGATGGTTTGTGCTTCGCCGTCCCGGAAACACTATCACGCGTCACATGGCTGGGGCGTCCCACGGCGCAGGTTCTGCTGGCCATGAAAGATCCCGACGGCAACGGTTTTTATGGCGATCCGCGCAACGTGCTAGCGCAGGTACTGTCGGGCTTTACCCGACGCGGACTGACGCCGGTTGTTGCCACGGAGCTGGAATTTTATCTGATCGACCCCGTTCGCTCCGCACTCGACCCCGTGCGCCCGCCGCGTAGCCGCGAGGGTCGCTGGCATACAGGCCAGACGCAAGTCCTGTCTATCTCGGAATTGCAGGATTTCGAGGGTGTTTTTCACGACATCTCAACTGCCTGCAGCGCACAGAATGTGGGGGCGGACACGACCCTTCGCGAGAATGGTCCTGGCCAGTATGAAATTAACCTCAACCATGTGCCCAATGCGCTTCAGGCTGCAGATTACGCCGTATTTCTGAAACGTATCGTCAAGGGTGTTGCCCGCAAGCATGATCTTGATGCCACCTTCATGGCCAAGCCTTACGGCATGCAGGCTGGCAATGGCATGCACGTCCATTTTTCCATGCTGGACAGGGATGGCAACAACATCTACGCGGGAGAAAATGGCCCTTCTGAAGCGCTGATGCATTCAGTCGGCGGCCTGTTAGAGAATATGGGAGAAAGCATGGCGGTGTTTGCACCGCATGCCAACTCCTACCGCCGCCTGCGCCCCAGCGAACATGCGCCGACTTATGCCTCCTGGGGTATCGATAACCGCTCCGCAGCCGTGCGCGTTATCGTGGCGAGCAAACCCGCCACCCGCATTGAACACCGCGTGGCTGGTGCCGATACCAACCCCTATCTGGTGCTTGCCATGATCCTCAGTGCGGCACTTGCCGGCATGAAAGAGAAGCGCCAGCCAGGCGGGGCGATCTCCGGTGACAGCCATGCTGTCAACCATGAGCCACTGCCAACGAACTGGGATTACGCGCTTCAGCGCTTCACCCGGTCGAGCTTTGCCTATGCAACCTTCGGGCAGAAATACCGCACGCTTTATTCGGCCTGCAAGCAGCAGGAATTGTCCGAATTTTCGCTACGCGTGACCGACGTCGAGTACGACGCATATATCAGGACGGTGTGACATGGCAGACGTAACAAACGCCCCAAATCCTGGCCACACCACGTCATGGTACGCGGCGTCCGCCAACACCAAAACCGTGCGAACGGCGCTTCAGGGCGATCAGGATGCGGATGTCTGCATCATCGGTGCAGGTTTCACCGGTCTGTCGGCCGCGCTGGAACTGGCGCAAAAAGGTTTCTCTGTCATCGTGCTGGAAGGCGAGAGGGTCGGCTTCGGCGCATCGGGGCGCAACGGCGGACAGATCGTCAATGGTTACAGCCGCGATCTTCACACGATAGCCCGTCGTTACGGAGCGCAAAAGGCTTCGCAATTGGGTGCAATGTCACTTGAAGGCGGCCAGATCATCCGCGAGCGTGTGGCGAAATACGAGATCGATTGCGACCTTGTCGATGGCGGGTTCTTTGCGGCCTTCACACCCAAGCAGATCACCGAAATGGCGGCCAACAAGGCCAATTGGGAAAAGCACGGCCATACCGGTCTCGAAATGGTCTCCAAAGCCGAGGTCGGCAAATACGTGAAGTCGGACCGTTACGCGGGCGGCATGATCGACCGTTTCGGCGGCCATATTCATCCGCTGAATTATGTTCTGGGCGAAGCTGAAGCTATCGATCGATTGGGTGGGCGCATCTTCGAAAACTCACGCGTCATCGCGGTCGAACAAGGGGCAAACCCGGTCGTTCGGACAGCGCAGGGCAAAGTTGCCGCCAAATATGTACTCGTCTGCGGAAACGCCTATCTCGGCGGTTTATTGCCGGAAATCGGTGAGCGGATGATGCCGGTATCCAGCCAGGTGATGGCGACGGAGCCGCTGGACGCGGCGCTGATCGAAGAACTGCTGCCTGCCAATTACTGCGTCGAGGATGCCAATTACATCCTCGATTATTATCGCCGCACCTCCGACAATCGCCTGCTCTATGGCGGCGGTATCGGTTATGGCGGCAGCGATCCAGCCGACCTAACCAGCGTCATCCGTCCCAATATGCTCAAAACTTTTCCGCAATTGCAAAACGCCAAAATCGACTTTGCTTGGAGTGGCAATTTCGCGCTGACGCTGACCCGTGTTCCGCACATCGGACGCCTGGCACCCAACATCTATTTCTCCCACGGCGACAGCGGCCATGGTGTGACGACGACACAGTTGTTGGGCAAAATACTGGGCGAAGCGGTGGCTGGCCATGCGGAACGCTTCGACGTCTGGTCATCGCTGCCGAACTACCCGTTTCCGGGCGGAAAGACGTTCCGCGTGCCGCTGACCATGCTCGGTGCCTGGTGGTACGGTCTTCGTGACAAGCTGGGCGTTTAAAGAGCAGATAGACCCTTCAAGGCATTCTCGGTTATCTCGTCTGGCGTGGCGTCGATGCTGACGGTGACGACGCTGGGTTCGCTGGTTGGCACTTCCAGCGTTGCGAGCTGGGTCTTCAGCAGCGAGAGCGGCATGAAGTGGCCTGTGCGGGCACCCATGCGCTCGGTCAAAAGCGCTTCGCTTCCTTCCAGGTAAACGAAAGCTAGCGGTCCACCGCAGGCATCACGCAGACGTTCACGATAACTTTTCTTCAGTGCAGAGCAAGAGATGACGATGCCGCCAGCCTCAAAACCTTTGTGCAGTTGGGCACCGACCAGATCCAGCCACGGCCAGCGATCATCGTCCGTCAATGGCATTCCGGCAGCCATTTTTTCGACATTGGAAGCGGGGTGAAGCTTGTCACCCTCCATAAAGGGAATGCTCAGCTTGTCAGCCAGTTCTTCACCCACAGTGGACTTGCCGCAGCCGCTGACACCCATAACGATGATTGCCTGTTTCACGATGACCTCTGCAATTTCAAAACCCGTCTCAACCGCTTACCGTATTGCGGAGCGCCGCGGAAACTTTTTCTACACATCGGGGCTGGCAACATGTCAGTAGCCTGCGCGCTTGGCGGCTTTTGCTTCCAGCATCGATAGTCCGCTATGGACCAACACGGCAGGAGTTGCGAAGCAATGCCACCATCGGTGCCATAGATCCGTGGCCGCGTTGGCGTTATTCGTCTGGCTGGCAGCAGCTGCGATGGTTGCAGCGGTGTCGCTGCCGGATAGCGTGATGAGTTGATTCGGATTCAGCGGAAAGCCGCAGGTCTTCTGAACGGCAGGGAGAGCGGCGGCGGGAAAGTCGTACTCATGTCGATGTAGGCGATTTTTCCCCGGTCCGGTGGTCGTGACGAGAGCCGGGCCAAGAGGATCGCATTCGAAGCTGAATGCATGCGGATTCTAACGAAGAACTTAGGTCTAGTCCTGTTTCTTGCGCGCATCCTTGCCCATGACTGATGGCATCAGCACGGATAGAAACAAGAGACGCAGAACGTGGTGTGAACCGACATATGCGGTATCGGCGTGCATCATGACCGCCATGGCTGCCATCGTTTCCAATCCTCCAGGCGCAAACGCAATCATGACAGCGTTGAGAGGTACGCCCGTCAGCCGTGAAACCAATATCGCAACCACCGAGGAAAGGACCATGACAGCTATGGTGACCACCCCGCCAGCGACAAACGCCTTTTGCATGTCGCGAAGGGACGCACGGGAAAAACGCGTGCCGATGAGACTGCCCAATATGATGTAAGTGGGTTGGCTCAGCCAACTCGGGACGCCGCCGCTGGTCAAGCCGGTGATGTGAATACCGATCGAAACCGCAACGCCGCCCAAAAGCAGTGCTGCCGGAAAGCGCCAGCGCATGAAAATCCAACCGACTGCAAGCGACGCAAGAATGGTCATGCCTAAGACGACAGGGCTCATCGGTGGCGACAGGATAATCGGTTCTATGCTGATCAGATCGAAATACTCAACGAGCAGCGGTACGGCGAGCGTCAGCGCCAGTACGCGGACACTCTGAATGACACTGACGGTTGCCAGATCGCTCTTTGTTTCCGCTGTCAGGCTGATGATGTAGCTGAGATGGCCGGGCGAAGCGCCCAGCATCGCTGTCGTGCGATCATAGCCAAAACCGTAGCGCAGGATCCAGAAGGCTACGTAGAGAAGTATAACGACCGTAACTAGAACCGCCAGGAAACTCAGCGGCCAAGCCCTTGCAGCGTCGATGACCTGTGGCGTAACGCTCGTTCCCATGGAAATGCCGACGACAACGAATGTGGCGTTTCGCAACAGGGGAGGGATCGACAGCTTAAAACCTGCCAACCCGGCAAGGGTGACGGCAAGTGCCGGACCGCACAAAAACGGAGCCGGAAGACCGATGACGAAGGCGATGAAGGCGCCGATGCTGCCAATGATGATGGTCAGGATAAAGCTGTAGAGGTCTGGCTTGGTGATCATTGCACATACGAATGGAATCGGGACAGGCGAGTATCTATGTGCAGTTGCGCCCGTTCAACCGCTGTCGTCAACTGGATGGCAAAAAGAAAAACCCGCAAACGATGTTGCGGGTTTCATATCACCGGTCTCGCCTGCTTCAGGCTGCTGGGGCCGTGGCCGCAACGCTAACGGGCCGGCGCTTTGCCATGGTTTCTTCAAGGCCTAGCAGGAAGCTGATCTGCGGGCGTGCCTTGACGAGATCATCGATCGAATACTGTGTCAGGACTTCAAAGAACGCGTTGAGCGCCTTGCGAAGTGCAGAGTTCAATCCACAGCTATCCACAAGCGGACACTCGACGGCGCCGTCCTCGAAACATTCAGCCATCGCGAAGCTGTCTTCGGTGACCTTCACAACATCGAAAAGGCTGATCTGGTCTGCTGGCTTGCCGAGCTTGACGCCGCCATTGCGGCCACGCACGGTTTCAACAAGGCCTGCCTTGTTCAGCGGCTGAAGAATTTTGAACAGGAACAATTCCGACACACCATAAGCCTTGGCAATTTCCGGGATACGGCTGAGGTGGCCCTCATTGGCGGCGCAGTACATCAACATGCGGACGGCATAATTGGTCTGTTTGGTCAAACGCATGCTGATCTCCTGACTCTATAATGTGGAGTCATATAGTCGCTTTTTCAGTTTAGAACAATTCCAGAAGTAAAAAAATCTCTCGCAGATTTCTGGTTCTCAAAATTGCCCCGTTGACCGTCCATTCGATTCATGAACAAACAACTCAAGAATCGAATTTATCGGAGGCGTTTCCCATGGCAAGCATGAAATCCGTGATTTATGCGATGGCGGCGACATCTTTGGTTGCCAGTGGCGGAATGTCCACAGCTTTTGCGGGTGGCGAGGTCAACGTCTACTCCTACAGGCAACCGGAACTGATCCAGCCTTTGCTGGACGCCTTTACCAAAGAGACCGGTATTGAAACGAATGTCCTGTTTCTGGACAAAGGACTGGTGGAGCGCCTTCAGGCAGAAGGGGTCAACTCTCCCGCCGATATTCTCCTGACCGTCGACATAGCCCGTTTGGTCGAAGCCAAGGAAGGTAAGGTTACGCAGTCCGTCCTGAACGATCCGATCATCGAAAAGGATATCCCCGCCAATCTGCGTGACCCTGAGGGCGAGTGGTTCGGTCTGACGACGCGTGGACGCGTCGTCTATGCCTCAAAAGACCGTGTAAGCCAGAAAGATATTACCTATGAGGAGCTTGCCGATCCGAAATGGAAAGGCAAAGTCTGCATTCGCGACGGCCAGCATTCCTACAATATTGCGCTCTTCGCATCGATGATCGCCCATCACGGTGTTGACTACACCCGCACGTGGCTGACGGCATTGAAGAACAATCTGGCCCGCAAACCGGATGGTACGGATCGCACACAAGCCAAATCCATTTATTCCGGCGAATGCGATATCGCGCTTGGAAACACCTATTATGTTGGCCTGATGCTGACCAACGAGCAGGAACCGGAAGAAAAAGTCTGGGGTAACGCCGTTCGTGTGATCTTCCCCAATGCGAACGACCGGGGAACACATGTGAATATCTCCGGCGTGGCGATGACGAAATATGCACCAAACCGTGAAAATGCTCTCAAGCTGATTGAATTCCTTGCGTCCGGTGAGGCGCAGGAAATTTACGCCAAGCAAGTTTTCGAATATCCGGTGATTCCTGGCGGGCAGCCTTCAGATGTCGTGAAGAACTTTGGCCCGATCAAGCCAGACACTTTGTCACTTGCTGACATAGCTGCTCACCGTAAACAAGCGTCCGAACTGGTCGATGAGGTCGGCTTCAACGAAGGTCCGTCAAACTAGGAACGCTTGAGCGATGGCCTAGGCCTGACGATATCAGCGACGCTTGCGGCGCAGGCGGATGACCACGTCGACATGGGCGATTTCCATGCCCTCAGGCGGCTCCGGTAGATTGTCGATCTGCAGATTGTTGACGGGGATATCCAGAACTTCGTTTTCACCTTCAACAAAGAAGTGGTGATGGTCGGAGACGTTGGTGTCGAAATAGGTTTTCGCACCCTCCACGGCCAAAACGCGGATCAGACCGGCCTCGGTAAACTGATGCAGTGTGTTGTATACGGTTGCCAGAGATACCGGAACATTTGCGTTCACGGCTTCGTCATGCAGTTCTTCAACCGTGAGATGCCGGTCGCCCTTGGCAAACAGAAGGTCGCCAAGCGCCACACGCTGGCGCGTAGGTCGCAAGCCGAAACGGCGCAACCTTGTTCCAATATCCAGCGTGGCGTCAAATGCCATAAGTGCGGCCCCAAAAGCTGTCAAATAAACTCAATTTAGAAAGCATATAACTTTTACGGGCACTGCATTCAATAGTTTCCGTCATGGCAGCAGTAGCAATTGGCTGCAAACCGGGCGTTTTTGCAATTTTCCTCTGGTTCAGGACTTACGCTTCCTGTATGCGGGCGCCATGTTAAGACAGGACTTTGCCAAGAGCTTAAGTGATTGAAGATGCAAGCTGCCCTTGTGGCGCTTCATTTTGAACCTAACTTGCTCTAAAGAAGTCCTTCAACACCAGTGAACGGGGAAGCGGAGCAACATGTCAACGAGGCAATCGAGCTACAATTACGAGGAAATTCTGTCTTGCGGACGTGGCGAACTGTTTGGCCCCGGCAATGCGCAGCTTCCTCTGCCTCCTATGCTCATGGTTCACCGCATCACCGAAATTTCGGAAACCGGCGGAGCTCACGACAAGGGCTTCATCCGTGCGGAGTATGATGTATCTCCAGATGACTGGTATTTCCCATGCCATTTTCAGGGCAATCCCATTATGCCGGGCTGCCTTGGTCTCGACGGCATGTGGCAGCTGACGGGCTTTTTCCTCGGCTGGCTGGGCGAGCCGGGCCGCGGCATGGCGTTGTCCACAGGTGAAGTCAAATTCAAGGGCATGGTTCGTCCCGAGACGAAGCTCCTTCAATACGGCATCGATTTCAAGCGCGTCATGCGTGGCCGCCTGGTTCTTGGCACTGCCGATGGCTGGCTGAAGGCCGATGGCGAAACGATTTATCAAGCGTCGGACCTGCGTGTCGGCCTGTCTAAAGAAAAGACCGCCTGATATGGGATGTCTGCTCTTGGCGGTTTAACCGCGAAAGAGCAGATGCGTCATGCGGCAAACAGAGAAAAGGTCAACTTTATGAGAAGAGTTGTAGTCACCGGCCTCGGTATTGTTTCATCGATCGGCGGGGATGCCGCAGAGGTTACGGCGTCATTGAGAGACGCGAAGTCGGGAATCTCGTTCTCACCGGATTTTGCTGAACACGGCTTCAAGTGCCAGGTGTGGGGCAAGCCATCGCTCGACCCAACCGATCTGGTCGACCGTCGCGCTATGCGTTTCCTCAGCCAAGGCGGTGCCTGGAACCACGTTGCCATGAAGCAGGCGATTGCCGATTCCGGTCTGGAAGAAAGCGACATCAGCGGCAATGAGCGCACTGGTATCATCATGGGTTCCGGTGGACCTTCCACCCGCACCATCGTTGAAGCATCTGACATCACGCTGAAGAACAACAGCCCGAAGCGCATCGGCCCATTCGCCGTGCCGAAGGCCATGTCCTCGACGGCATCCGCGACGCTTGCGACCTGGTTCAAAATCCACGGCGTGAACTACTCGATTTCGTCGGCCTGCTCGACGTCTGCGCACTGCATCGGCAATGCGGCTGAAATGATTCAGTGGGGCAAGCAGGACGTGATGTTTGCCGGCGGCCATGAAGACCTAGATTGGTCCATGTCCAACTTGTTCGACGCCATGGGTGCGATGTCTTCCAAATATAACGAGACGCCAACCGTTGCGTCTCGCGCCTACGACGTCAATCGTGACGGCTTCGTCATTGCAGGCGGTGCTGGTGTTCTGGTTCTGGAAGAACTGGAACATGCCAAGGCGCGCGGGGCAAAGATTTATGCGGAAATCGTCGGTTACGGTGCGACATCAGATGGTTACGACATGGTCGCACCGTCAGGTGAGGGCGCTGTTCGCTGCATGCGTCAGGCACTCGCAACGGTGAAGGGCGAGGTCGATTACGTCAACACACACGGCACATCGACACCCGTTGGCGACAGCAAGGAAATCGGTGCGATCCGTGAAGTGTTCGGCTCGAAGATTCCTCACATCCAGTCTACTAAGTCGCTGACCGGTCACTCCCTGGGTGCCGCAGGCGTTCAGGAATCGATCTACGGCCTGTTGATGATGCAGGAACGTTTCATCGGCGAAAGCGCGCATATCGAGACCCTCGATCCCGAATTCGAGGGCGTGAACATCGTTCGCAAGCGCATCGACGATGCCAAGATCGATACGGTTCTTTCCAACTCATTCGGGTTCGGCGGTACCAACGCTACGCTCGTCTTCCAGCGCTATAACGGATAATTGCCCATGAATGGGATCATGCAGGGAAAACGCGGCCTCATCATGGGGGTCGCCAACAATCATTCCATTGCCTGGGGGATATCCAAGGCGTTGGCTGCGCAGGGTGCACAGCTTGCTTTCACCTATCAGGGCGAAGCCCTGGGCAAGCGCGTAAAGCCGCTGGCTGCGGAGCTCGGCTCCGACTTTATCGTGCCTTGCGACGTCGAGGATATTGCCTCGGTGGATGCCCTGTTCGAAACGGTGGGCGAGCGCTGGGGCTCTCTCGATTTCGTGGTTCATGCGATAGGCTTTTCCGACAAGAATGAATTGAAGGGTCTTTACGCGGATACCACGCGTGAAAATTTCAGCCGCACCATGGTCATCTCTTGTTTCTCGTTCACGGAAATCGCCAAGCGCGCAGCTGCTCTCATGACCGATGGCGGCTCAATTCTGACGCTGACCTATAACGGCTCGCAGCGCGTTATTCCGAATTACAATGTCATGGGTGTTGCAAAGGCTGCACTGGAAGCCTCCGTTCGCTATCTCGCTGCTGATTACGGGCCGAAAGGCATTCGCGTCAATGCAATCTCCGCTGGTCCAGTGCGTACACTGGCAGGTGCGGGTATTTCGGACGCGAGGGCGATCTTCTCTTGGAACCAGAAGAACGCACCGCTTCGCCGCACACCTGACATCGACGATATCGGCGGTTCCGCACTTTATCTTTTGTCGGATATGTCGCGCGGCGTTACCGGCGAATGTCACTATGTCGATGGCGGCTTCAACATCACGTCGATTCCGACACTGGAAGTGCTTTATAACGCCGACGGCGGTTAAGGCCTAAGATATTTCCAGACTTGAAAAAGCCCGGTCAACCCGGGCTTTTTGCATATTCACTCAGACCGGATCGAAACCAAACAGTTCTTCGGGGTTCGTCACCAGTGCTTTTTTGCGGGCTTCATCGGATGGCAACCACGATAGCACCGTATCCAGCAGGTCTGCATCATCTAGATATTCTTCGGTTGTTTTCGCGTTGTTGTGCGGCCAGTTGGTGCCCCAGATGATGCGCTCCGGCGCGTGTTCCGCAATCACGCGGGCGACGGCTGCGATGTCTTCGAAATCTGGCGCGCCTGAGCGACTCGATTCATAGCAACCAGCAAATTTGAACCAGCAATTTCCCTTTTCGATCAGCCGCTTCAGAGCCGATATCTGATCGCTGTCGGGCGTGACGCCGGAAAAAAACTTGCCATGATGATCGAAAATCCAACGGCTCTTGATTGCGGCGAGCTTCTGCTCGTGATCGAGAATGTTGGAGCCATCGAACTGAACAGCAACGGACCAGCCGAGTTCCTGCGCTATGCTGTCGACCTCTTCCAGATGGGTGAGATCGACGGCACCACCTGGTAGATCCATGATGCGTGCACCAACGACACCTGCTTCGACAAGTTCCTGCAACTCATCAAGCGGTGTTTCGCGCGTCACGACGGCTACGCCTTTGGCCACGCTGCCCATTTCTCGCAGGCAGGCGATCAGGTTGCCATTGTCACGCTGGTGGGCATTCCCCTGGGTTATGACCACACGCTCTATGCCGATCCATTTCATCAGGCGGCGATACTCATCTGGCCCTGGCGTTCCCTCCGGCACAGGCGGTCCTCCCTCCTGAGCGGGAAAGTCGCGCAGATACATGTGCATTTGAGTATCGATTGCGCCTTTCGGCATTGTTATACGAGGGTTCTTCCCCTCAAAGGTTCTAACCAATGTCATTGAAACTCCTTTGGGCATCCGCCCTTGGTTCTGGCGATCAGCCCTGCCGCAACATGGCGCGGTAGCGCTGCTGGCTACCCTTCAAGTGTTTCCGCATGGCCTCCCGGGCGGCGGAAGCATCGCCATCTGAGATTGCGTGGACGATCACGTCGTGCTCGTTCTGAAGCTGTCGCAGGTAAGAGGCGGCAGTCTGCTCGGACTGGGATGACCTTAATGCCGCACGCGGGATGATATTCTGACCCATGACTTCCAGAAACTCGCGAAAGCGCGGATTGTTGGTCGCATCGGCAATGGCGAGGTGCAGCTTGAAATCGGCCTCGGCTGTCGGCTCTGCCTTCTCTATGCAAACCTGAACAGCGGACAGACAGCGAATGATCGCTTCTTCCTGCGCGGGTGATCGGCGAACCGCCGCCAGTTCCGCCGCCTCGGTTTCCACCGCGGCACGCAATTCCAGAAGCTCGATAATCGACGAGATGCGGTCGTGGTCCACGTCCTGAAACGGTTGCGGTTGCTGTATTGGCAAGGTCAGCACAAAAATGCCTGCGCCATGGCGGGCTTCCACGAGTTTGTCGGCGCGCAGCGCAGCGACGGCTTCTCGCACGACGGTACGGCTGACCTTGTACAGTTCGGTTAGGCCCGCTTCACTCGGTAACTTATCGCCGGGCTTGTATTCACCGGACAAAATGGACTGCCGCAATGCATCCGCCGTCTGGCTGACGAGCGAGCCACCTGCGCGACCGATAGCGGAATGTTCTTTTACACCGCCTTCGACGGTTTCATTGAAGCTGGCCAAATGTTCACCCCAGGCAAAGTGGAAACTGCCAGAAAGGCGTTTCCGTTAAAAATATCAGTCCTGTAAATATCCCGCAAATGCACAAAATTGGCAATATTTATATTATTTCTGTCTTCCATTGATATGATCTCCGCGTGGCGCTCATCTGGTCCAGCGGGGAAATCGTGTCATTAGGGGAAATGCAATGATTTCAAGCAAGGGAATGTAAAGGAAGCAGCCATATAGTTCTATCGCATAAAAGCTTTCGGGCCAGACATGCTTTCTCATCATGAAGATAAAAAGCCCTATGCGATCAGTGTTTTCCAAAACAAATCCGGCCGCCAGATTCATCCGCTCCCGCGATGGGTCGGCAGCGATAGAGTTTGCGATCCTGGCCATCCCTTATTTCCTGATCGTCTTCGCCATTATAGAGACGTTTCTCGCTTTGGTCGGAGAGCAGTTGGTGACAAACGCGACTGACACCATGGCGCGCAAGTTGCGCACCGGGCAGATCGCCAATACGATCACCGAGGAAGATTTCCGAAAGCAGTTCTGCGCTGAAGTGTCGATCTTGATCACCTGCTCTGTCGATGAGATCAAAATACCGCAGAAGCTCTATATCGATCTAAGGCGTTTCAACACTTTCGCGGACATACCCAAGACAATACCGCTGACGCCGAACGGCCAGTACTTCGATCTGGATGATTCGGCGTTCGGATTCACGCCGGGTGGGCCGACGTCGATCAACATGCTGCGTGTCTATTACCGCTGGCAAGTGATCACCGATCTTGTCAGGCCTTATCTTACAAAAATTCGTCCCAAGGACGGCTCCATGCCATCCCATTTTCTGATCGTCGCAACGGACGCCTACCGCAATGAAGCCTATCAATGAGTGCGTCCAGATCATGAGAAAAACGAAGCAAGCCATGCGCGCTCTGGGCCAGACGTTCAATCGACTGAGACGCGATCGTCAGGGCGTGGGCGCTGTAGAATTCGCCATTATTTTTCCGATCCTGCTCGCGCTTTACATTACAGCGTTTGAGCTCACAATCGGCTTTAGCGTCTACAAGCGTGCGACGCGAGCCGCTGGCGCGATTGCAGATTTGACGTCCCAGCCGCAGACCGTCAACAAGGCCTATCTCAACACCATGAAGGACGTAGCTGCGGCCATTTTCGTGCCGTATGGAACAACCGGCCTCAAGTTGAAGATCAGCGGGATACAGGTCGACGCCAACAAGATCGCGAAGATCAGCTGGTCATGGGATCAGGATAATCAGCGGCCTTATCCCGTCAATTCTGTCGTGAAAATCCCTGAAAACCTGAAGCAGCCTAATGCTTTTCTCGTCCATGCGGAACTGACGATTCCCCACACGCTTTTGATGTTCATGTCGACATTGTCGTCAAAGATTACACCGATCACCATTGGCCGCGATTATTATTTCGCCAAGCGCGAAGCAGATCCGATCACCTGCTCGGATTGCTGAAAACTGACCAGTATAAAAAGCGCCGCAGGATCGCTTGTGATCCTGCGGCGCTTCAGGTTTCAAGTCATGTTACTCGGCAGGCATGTCCAGCGTTCGGCTGAAATATAGCGCGACAAGCGTGCAGACCGCACCGGACAGAAGATAAATGCCGACGGCAAACAATCCGAATTTGGACGAGAAGCCAAGGGCCACTAGTGGCGCGAAGCCTGCGCCGATCAGCCAGGAAATATCTGACGTTAGCGACGCTCCGGTATAGCGGTATTCGCGGCTGAAACGCGATGCCAGTGCGCCGCCGGATTGGCCAAAGGACAAGCCCAGCAGCGCAAATCCGATCAACACGAAAAGGTAACGGCCAATATCGCCCGATGACAGAAGAACCGGCGCGATGAAGCTGAACACCGCGATCATTGCAGCGGCAGCGCCCAGCAACTTGCGACGACCGAATTTGTCGGAGAGAACGCCTGAAACGACAATCATGCCACCAGCGATGATGGCGCTTACAAATTGAACAAACAGAAAATCCGAAACCTTCTGGTCGGTGTTGAGTGACACCCAGCTAAGCGGGAAGACTGTGACAAGGTGAAACAGGGCAAAGCTTGCCAGTGGCACGAAAGCACCCGTCAGCACAACGCGTGACTGCTTGCGCAGCATTTCAAACATCGGCTTCGGCTCGAGCTCATGCTGTTGCAGCATCGTCTGGAATTCGGGTGTCATGATCATGCGTAGCCGCGCAAACAGCGCCAGAACATTAAGCGCCAGGGCCACGAAGAACGGGAAGCGCCAGCCCCATGCCAGAAACTCCGGATTGGAAAGCTGTGTTGTGAAGATAATGAAGAACGCGCTGGCCAGACCAAAGCCCATGGCGGCACCGAGCTGCGGCATCATAGCGTACCAGCCGCGCTGTTTTTCAGGCGCATTCATGGCAAGCAGCGAGACAAGGCCATCCCACGCGCCGCCGAGACCAACACCCTGGCCGATACGGAAGACGGCAAGAAGAATGGGCGCGATCATTCCAGCTTCGGCATAGGAGGGTAGAAAGCTGATCGCCATGGTGGAGCCACAGAGCGTGAACAGCGCTGTCGCCAGTTTGACCGCACGTCCAAACTTACGGTCGATCTGGAGAAACAGGAGCGAGCCGATGGGGCGGGCAATGAAAGCCAGCGAGAACACCGCAAATGAATAGAGAGTGGCCGTCAGGGGATCGACGAAGGAGAAAAAGACGTGAGGGAAAACCAGTGCGGATGCGATTGCATAGACGAAAAAATCGAAGAACTCCGTCATTCGGGCCAGAATGACCGCAATCGTGATGCGGTCTGGATCGACAGCAACCGGCGCTGGCGACTGACCGGTTGGTCCTTTGTGTTGCGGAAAAGCCGTATCGGTATAACTCATAAAAATTCCCTCCTGCGCAGTGCAGAGCACTTGTCCATGACGCACCCGCCTCCTCTTGCGCTGTGTCATATGCGGCGGATTGTCACACAGGGGTTTGAACCCGTCAATTACAGAATGCGCGTAGGGGCTTGCCCAGACCGTATCGTGTGAGATAATGGGGCGCACTCATCCTTTTCGGCTCAAAATCCGATTGCCGCAACGATTGCAGTTTTAAGTTTATGCTGCACCGCGACAAACTACCTCATGTCCTTTATGACGTTTGACAATTATACGCGACATTACCAAAAACAGTACGAGTATCAGAACGTGCGCACGCTCATGAAAATTCCATCTGCCCTGTTGGCTATTTCGTCGCTTCTGCTTTTGAGCGGCTGCGATCTCGTTGTGATGAATCCTGCCGGTGACATCGCAGTCCAGCAGAGAGACCTCATCATCACTTCCACGGTTTTGATGCTCCTCATCATTGTTCCGGTTCTTGCTCTCACGCTCTTTTTTGCGTGGAAGTACCGTGCATCCGCCAAGGCGGAGGATTACGATCCGGAGTGGCATCACTCCACGCGTCTTGAAATGGTGATCTGGTCGGCTCCGGTCGCCATCATTCTGATGCTCGGCACGGTCACCTGGATCGCGACCCACCGTTTGGATCCCTATCGTCCGATCGAGCGTATCGATGAGAATCGTCAGGTGACGGCCGATATGAAGCCGATCACCGTCGAAGTGGTGGCCATGGACTGGAAGTGGCTGTTCTTCTACCCGGAACTCGGCATCGGCAGCGTCAATGAGTTCGCAGCGCCTGTCGACGTGCCGATCAACTTCAAGATTACCGGCACAACGGCGATGAACTCGTTCTTCGTTCCGGCGCTGGCGGGTCAGATTTACGCCATGGGCGGCATGCAAACGAAGCTTCACGCCGTCATCAACAAGCTCGGCGTGTACGACGGCTTCTCGGCCAACTTCTCCGGCCCCGGCTTCTCGCACATGCGCTTCAAGTTCCATGGCATGAGCCAGGAAGGTTTCGATCAGTGGGTTGCCAAGGCCAAGGATGGGGGCAAGGGCTTCGGCCGCATGGAATATCTCGAATTCGCAAAGCCAAGCGAACGCGAGCCCGTGCAGTATTTCGCCAATGTCGATCCGCAGCTCTACGATGCCATCCTCAACCGTTGTGTGGAGCCGAACAAGCTCTGCATGCGTGACATGATGCACATCGACGCGAATGGCGGCGGCGGCAAGGAAGGCATCGACATTGCCAAGGCTCTGAACTCCGTGGTTTGCACGCCGCTTTCGCCTTACGGCATAGCGTCAGGTCCACAGTCTGTGCCAGCGGCCATAGAAGGCCAGACGTTCGAGCCCGCAGCTTTGCCAGATACGAAAGCGCAATTACCTTCGGCGGGTAAAAGCGCGGGCTGAGTGAGAGTGAATTCTATGCAGCGCGTCGTTCGCGCTGCTCTGAGCGCATCGGTTTGTCCGATACGTAGATTCAATGACGTGGGAATGCTCTACTCGTCCCGTTGGGCAGGCAGCACTCCGAAAATCGCAAGAGGCTAAAATGGTCGTCAATACCGATCAAACGTCGTTCCTTTTCGGGAAACTGACGTGGGAATCCATCCCTTTCCATGAGCCAATCCTGATCGTGACCTTTGCGGTCGTGGCGCTTGGTGGCGCGGCCGTTTTGGGCGCACTCACCTATTTCCGTCTCTGGGGATATCTCTGGAAGGAATGGTTCACCAGTATCGATCACAAGAAGATCGGTATCATGTACATCATTTTGGCGCTCGTCATGCTCATGCGCGGCTTTGCTGATGCCATCATGATGCGAATTCAACAGGCTATAGCCTCTGGTGGCTCTGAGGGGTATCTCAACCCGCACCATTACGACCAGATTTTCACCGCCCACGGCGTGATCATGATCTTCTTCATGGCGATGCCGATGATCACCGGTCTGATGAACTACATCATTCCGCTACAGATTGGCGCGCGTGACGTCTCGTTCCCGTTCCTCAACAACTTCTCCTTCTGGATGACGACAGCCGGAGCTGTCATAACAATGATCTCGCTGTTCATCGGTGAGTACGCGCAGACGGGCTGGCTGGCCTATCCGCCGTTGTCGGGTATTCAGGGAAGCCCGAGTGTGGGCGTCGACTATTATATCTGGGGCTTGCAGATCGCCGGTGTGGGAACGACGCTATCCGGTATCAACCTGATCGTGACCATCATCAAGATGCGCGCGCCCGGCATGACCCTGATGCGCCTGCCTATCTTCGTGTGGACATCGCTGTGTTCCAATATCCTGATCGTGGCGTCGTTCCCGATCCTCACTGGCACGCTCGCACTTCTGACGCTTGACCGTTACGTTGGTACGAACTTCTTCACCAACGATCTCGGCGGCAACCCGATGATGTACGTCAACCTCATCTGGATCTGGGGTCACCCGGAAGTCTACATTCTCGTGCTGCCAGCATTCGGCATATTCTCCGAGATCGTGTCGACATTCTCCAACAAGCGCCTGTTCGGTTACGCCTCGATGGTTTACGCGACCGTGGTTATCACCATTCTCGCTTATGTCGTCTGGCTGCACCACTTCTTCACCATGGGTTCGGGTGCCAGCGTCAATGCCTTCTTCGGCATAACGACCATGATCATCTCGATCCCGACCGGTGCGAAGATCTTCAATTGGCTGTTCACCATGTATAAGGGCCGCATCACGTTCGATGTCCCGATGCTGTGGGCCATGGGCTTCATGATCACCTTCGTCATCGGTGGCATGACGGGCGTTTTGCTGGCCGTTCCTCCAGCTGACTTCGTGCTGCACAACTCGCTGTTCCTCATCGCCCATTTCCACAATACGATCATCGGTGGCGTGGTGTTCGGTGTTCTCGCGGGTATCGCTTATTGGTATCCAAAGGCATTCGGATACCGTCTCGATCCATTCTGGGGCAAGATGTCATTCTGGTTCTGGTTCGTCGGCTTCTACTTTGCCTTCATGCCGCTCTACGTGCTTGGCTTGATGGGTATCACGCGTCGTCTCAGCCAGTTCGAAGACACATCGCTTCAGATATGGTTCATCGTTGCAGCCTTCGGTGCATTCCTTATCGCACTCGGCATCGCGTCCTTCATCATCCAGCTCATCGTCAGCTACATCAGACGCGATCAATTGCGTGATGTGACGGGTGATCCCTATGGCGGTCGTACGCTGGAGTGGTCTACGTCTTCTCCGCCGCCTGCCTACAACTTCGCGTTCACGCCGGTCGTGCATGAAATCGATGCCTGGGCCCATATGAAGAAACACAATGCAGAACGTCCGGTCGATGGCTTCATCCCCATTCACATGCCGAAAAACACCGGCACGGGCGTGATCATCAGTGCGATCAGCGTCGTCCTCGGCTTTGCCCTGGTGTGGCACATCTGGTGGCTGGCAATCGTATCCTTGGTTGCGATTATAGCGGTCTCCATCGCCCACACCTTCAACTACAATCGCGACTATTACATCCCGGTATCGGATGTGACGGAAGTCGAAGCAGAACGTACGAAGCTGCTGGCAACTCAGGCGTAACAGAATGTCTCAAGCACCTGCCCAGAGCGCCGACGGCGCGGAAAAGCCGGTCTTCTATCTAAAGGAAGACCACCACACGGAAAACGGTACATCTATCGGTTTCTGGCTGTATCTGATGAGCGACTGCCTTATTTTCGCGACGCTCTTTGCAACCTATGCCGTGGTCGGCCGCAGCTATGCGGCCGGCCCATCCGGTGCAGACCTCTTCGATCTGAAGCTGGTGGCGATCAACACCGCCTTCCTGCTGTTTTCCTCCATCACCTATGGCTTTGCCATGCTGGAAGCGCAGAAGAAGAACATCAACACGACGCTGATCTGGCTCGCCATCACCGGCCTGTTCGGTCTGGCCTTCCTGTGTCTGGAGCTTTACGAGTTCTACCACCTGATCCACGAAGGTGCGACGCCGCAGCGTTCCGCGTTCCTGTCCGCCTTTTTCGCGCTCGTCGGCACGCACGGTTTGCACGTCACCTTCGGCGTGATATGGCTTGTTACCCTCATGGTCCAGGTCAAGAAGTTTGGCCTGCATCCTGAAAACATGCGCCGCCTGACGTGCCTTTCCATGTTCTGGCACTTCCTGGATGTTATCTGGATTGGCGTCTTTTCCTTTGTTTATCTGGTTGGAGTTCTGTGATGAGTGCAAACACACACGACCATAACCACGATCACAATCACGGACACGGGCATGCCCATGGCGACGATCATCACCACGATAGCGGTGAGGATCACGGCTCCTTCAAGAGCTACATGATCGGCTTCATCCTCTCGGTCATCCTGACGGCAATTCCATTCTGGCTGGTCATGGGCGATGTCATCGACAACCGCACGACCACCGTCATCGTCATCATGATCTTCGGTGTCATCCAGGTGTTCGTGCACATGATCTACTTCCTGCACATGAACACGAAGTCGCAGGGCGGCTGGACCTTCATGTCGCTGCTGTTCACGCTGGTTGTGGTCATGATCACGCTCGTCGGTTCTCTCTGGGTCATGTACAACATGAACAAGAACATGATGCCGACGATGACGATGGAACAGATGCGCAACATGCCGTAACCGGCACCGTTGCAAAGCTATCGTGGCCCGCGTAACAGCGGGTCGCTCCTCTCCGAGAGACAAAAACCCCATGAATCGGAGAGCGGATTCATGGGGTTTCTGTTGAGCGGGAAAGCTCTAATGACCACCAAAAAAGAAACCACACCACGTAAGGGCATCCGCCCGGCAGCCATCGTCGTCATTTTCATGACCGTCGTCCTCACCAACTGCTTGCTGGCGCTTGGCACATGGCAGGTCAACCGTCTCGCGTGGAAGCGCGATCTCGTAGCTCACGTGGAGGAGCGTGCGCAAGCCGCGCCCGTGGACATTTCCGCGCCAAGCGAATGGCCTGCAATGACGGATCCTTCGCAATACGAATATCGCCGTGTGAAGATTACCGGCACATATCGCCATCAGGATGAGGTTCAGGTCTATACCGTGACCGATCTCGGCCCCGGCTATTGGGTGCTGACGCCCCTGCAACGCGCGGATGGCACACGCGTCATCGTTAACAGAGGCTTCGTGCCGACCAATAAGCGCGATCCGGCTACCCGCCCCCAGGGCGAGGTCGAAGGCAATGTCGAGGTAATCGGCCTGATGCGGGCGCCTGAAACCGGCAGCCTTTTCCTGCGCGCCAACGATCCGCAGAACAATCGCTGGTACTCCCGCAATATCGTCCAGATTGCTGAAACCAAACAGATCGAGAACGCCGCTCCCTTCTACATCGATGCGGATGCAACACCCAATCCCGGCGGCCTGCCCATCGGCGGCAAGACGATGCTGACTTTTCCCAACAACCATCTGTCCTATGCCATCACATGGTACATTCTGGCGGGCATGGTTGTAGCTGCTGGCTGGTATGTCACACGCAATCTCAATGCGCCAAAGAAAGCCAGGACAGACGATCAAGACAGTGCTTGAAGAAAGCGTTTCACCTTTCTGATCGCGGTGATTATATCACTCATTTGTTCTCGCGGCCCTTTACGCCGCGCTTTTTGTGGTGACGCATGGCACGAGCTTTTCTTCTCGTTCTTGATTCCTTCGGTGTCGGTGGTGCGCCGGACGCCGAGCAATATGGCGATCTCGGTTCGAACACGCTGGGCCACATCGCCGAATTCTGCGCCGCCAGTGCGGCGGATCGCGAAGGTCTCCGGTCCGGCCCGCTGAAATTGCCGAACATGTCGGCGCTTGGCCTTTTGAACATCGCCCAGCTTTCCAGCGGCGAAACACCAGCGGGCATGGAGCAGCCGGAACGTATCTATGGCGTTCATGGCTGCGCCAATGAAGTTTCAAAAGGCAAGGACACACCATCAGGTCATTGGGAAATAGCAGGCACGCCGGTGCGGTTCGATTGGGGGTACTTCCCGTCTGAGGGCGACGCCTTCTCTCCTGAACTGGTTGAAGCCATTTGCGAACAGGGTGAGGTTCCCGGCATTCTCGGCAATTGTCATGCATCCGGTACCGACATTATCGCCCGTTTCGGCCCAGAACACATCCGCACCGGCAAGCCCATCTGCTATACGTCCTCGGACTCGGTTTTCCAGATCGCCGCGCACGAAGAGCATTTCGGGCTAGAGCGGCTGATCGCCTTTTGCCAGACGGTCCGCAAACTGGTCGATCCGCTCAATATCGGCCGCGTCATTGCCCGGCCTTTTACCGGAGAAACTGTCGCTACTTTTGAGCGAACCGGTAATCGTCGCGATTTTTCCGTGTTGCCGCCGGAGCCGACCTTGCTCGACCGTCTGGTGGAGATGGACCGTAAGGTGCTCGCCATCGGCAAGATAGGCGATATCTATGCACATCAGGGTGTTACCCGCGTTATCAAGGCCAATGGCAATGAAGCGCTGATGGATGCAACATTGCAGGCGATGGACGAGGCCGAAAACGGCGATCTCGTCTTCAGCAATTTTGTCGATTTCGACATGAATTACGGACACCGCCGCGACGTGGCGGGTTATGCCGCAGCACTTGAGGCTTTCGACGCCCGCCTCCCTGAAATTCACCGCAAGATGCAGCCGGGTGATATCGCCATTCTCACCGCCGACCATGGCTGCGATCCCACATGGCGCGGCACGGATCACACCCGCGAGCGCGTGCCGATCATGGCCTTCGGTCCCGGCATCCGCGAACGCAATATCGGGATACGCTCATCCTTTGCCGATATCGGCGAAAGCATCGCCACTCATCTTGGCATCCCAACTGGCCGCTACGGCAGGAGTTTCTTGTGACGTCGCATTTGTTGAAAGCAGAAATCCACTGCCATCTGGAAGGTGCCGCGCCGCCCGCGCTGGTGGTACAACAGGCGAGGAAATACGGCATAGACAGCAGCTGCTTCATGCGCGATGGCGCTTATATCTGGACGGATTTTGCCGAATTCATTCGCTGCTATGATGCCGTGGCTCAGGTCTTCAAGACCGAGGACGATTACGCGCTTCTGGCCGAAACCTATCTGACCGAATTGGCCGGTGAAAACACCATCTATAGTGAGCTGATCATTTCGCCTGATCACGGCGACCGTATCGGTTTGGGCGCGGATGCCTATCTCTCGGGGATCGCGGCAGGCATCGCGGCGGCGAAGGAAAAGACCGGCATCGAAGCGCGCATCATCGTCACCGGAGAGCGCCACTTCGGCCCGGAAAGCGTCATTGCCGCTGCGGAATATGCGGCGCGGGTCAAGCACCCGCTTATCACAGGTTTCAACATGGCGGGTGAAGAGCGCATGGGCCGCGTGGCGGATTACGCCCGCGCCTTCGATATCGCTCGTGATGCCGGGCTTGGGCTCACCATTCACGCGGGCGAAGTCTGCGGCGCGTTCAGCGTGGCGGATGCGCTTGATCTTGTCAAACCCCAACGCATCGGCCACGGCGTGCGCGCCATCGAGGATGATGCGCTGGTGGCGCGACTGGTGGAACTCGGAACGGTGTTGGAAGTCTGCCCCGGCTCCAATATCGCGCTCCATGTCTATCCAGATTTCGAAAGTCATCCCCTGAAGTGCCTTCGCGATGCAGGCTTGCGCGTCTGCATCAGCTCAGATGATCCTCCGTTCTTCCACACGTCGCTGGCGCAGGAATACGAGATCGCGCGCCATGCTTTCGGATTCAGCGATGCCGAGACCAATGCCATGACGCGTACCGCGCTTGAGGCCGCCTTTGTGGATGAGGACACGCGCGCGAAGCTGCTTGCCAAGCTGGATGCGCAGTCGACAGCGGCATAAATCGAGCGGGAACGGGGATGCAAAATGTGTTTCCGGTCTTGCGAAAGCCGCTCATTCGGTGAAATACAGAGACATCATAGATAAAAGAAAAGGCCAGCTCCATGGACGGCGTCACCGTAATCGCTCATCCCCTCGTGCAGCACAAACTCACCATCATGCGCAAGAAGGAAACCTCGACCGCCGGTTTCCGCCGTCTGCTGCGGGAAATCTCGACGCTGCTCTGCTATGAGGTCACGCGTGATCTGGAAATGACGATGGAGACCATCGAAACGCCGATGCAGACCATCGACGCGCCGGTTCTGGAAGGCAAGAAGCTGGTGTTCGCCTCAATCCTGCGTGCCGGCAACGGGCTTTTGGAAGGTATGCTGGAACTCGTTCCGTCCGCCCGCGTCTCGCATATCGGTGTGTACCGCGATCATGACACACTTGAAGCCGTCGAATATTTCTTCAAGGCCCCTGATAATCTCGATGCACGCCTGATCATCGTTGTCGATCCGATGCTGGCAACCGGCAACTCGTCCATCGCTGCCGTGGACAAATTGAAGGAACGCGGCGCGAAGAACATGCGCTTTGTGTGCCTGCTGGCAGCCCCCGAGGGCATCAAGAACTTCCGCGAAGCACACCCTGATGTGCCGATTTTCACGGCCTCGATCGACAGCCATTTGAACGAACAGGGCTACATCATGCCCGGTCTGGGCGACGCGGGCGACCGTATGTACGGTACGAAATAACGCGCACAAAAAATGCGCCCTCAGCGATGAGGGCGCATGACTGGAAAGACAGTCTTTTTACTTCATCGTCGGCATGACGAATTCCGCGCCGGTCTTGATGCCCGAAGGCCAGCGAGCCGTGACCGTCTTGGTCTTCGTCCAGAACTTGATCGAATCTGTGCCGTGCTGGTTGAGATCGCCAAAGCTCGATGCCTTCCAGCCGCCGAAGGAGTGGTAGGCCAGGGGAACCGGGATCGGAACGTTGATGCCGATCATGCCGATATTGATGCGGCTGGCAAAATCACGGGCGGCATCACCATCGCGGGTGAAGATCGCAACGCCATTGCCATATTCATGCTTCATCGGCAGATCGAGCGCGTCTTCGTAATTCTTGGCGCGCACGACGGACAGGACTGGCCCGAAAATCTCCTGCTTGTAGATGTCCATATCGGTCTTGACATGGTCGAACAGGCATCCGCCCACGAAATAGCCATCTTCATAGCCCTGAAGCTTGAAATTACGACCGTCAACGACAAGCTTTGCACCCTGCTCGACGCCACTGTCGATCAGGCCGCTCACGCGTGTCTGCGCTTCCTTGGTGATCAGCGGACCCATATCGGCCTTGTCATCGGTATAGGGGCCGATCTTCAGCGCCTCGATCTGCGGAATGAGCTTTTCGATGAGGCGATTAGCAGTCTCTTCGCCGACTGGAACGGCAACCGAAACTGCCATGCAGCGCTCACCTGCCGAACCGTAACCAGCACCCATCAAGGCGCTGACAGCCTGATCGAGATCGGCATCTGGCATGATGATCATGTGGTTCTTGGCACCGCCGAAGCACTGCGCGCGCTTGCCGTTCATGGCAGCCGTGCCATAGACATAGCGCGCGATCGGGGTGGAGCCGACGAAGGAGATCGCGCCGATATCCGGGTTGGTGAGAATGCCGTCAACCGCGCTCTTGTCACCATTGATGACGTTGAGAATACCAGCGGGCAGACCGGCCTCGATCATCAATTCTGCCAGACGGATCGGCAGAGAGGGGTCACGCTCCGAAGGCTTCAAGATGAAAGCGTTGCCGCAGGCAATGGCCGGGGCAAACATCCACATCGGTATCATGCCAGGGAAGTTGAAAGGCGTAATGCCAGCACCGATACCGACCGGCTGACGGATGGAGTACATATCGATGGCAGGGCCAGCACCTTCGGTAAACTCACCTTTGGACAGATGCGGAATACCGCAGACGAATTCGCAGACTTCCAACCCGCGAATAATGTCCCCCTTGGAATCTTCCACCGTCTTGCCGTGTTCGCTCGAAAGCAGCACGGCCAACTCGTCCATGTTCTGGTTCAGCAAATCCACGAATTTGAAGAACACGCGCGCCCGGCGCTGCGGGTTGGTCGCGGCCCATTTCGGCTGCGCAGCCTTGGCGCTTTCCACGGCAGCCAGAATTTCCGCGTCGCTCGCCAGTGAAAGCGTTGCCTGCACTTCGCCCGTTGCCGGATTATAGACATTGGATGTGCGGCCGCTGGTGCCAGCCACATGCTTGCCGTTGATAAAGTGACCGATTTCTTTCATGGGTGTTCCTCCGGGATTTTTTGATAGCGAACCATCGCACTTCAATTTGTACAAATCAATGAGCTGATATAAGAAGCCGTTGTGCGTAAATTGAAGTCCAAAACTGGATGGCCAAACAGTGAGCAAATCGATGGATCAAGACCTTGTCGTCAGAATGGCGGACATCGAAATCGATCCGCTTCACTTGGATGCCTATCGCCATTTGCTGGCCGAGGAGATCGAGGCTTCGGTCAGTATGGAAGAGGGCGTGATCTCATTGAATGCGGTGGCGATAAAGGATTGCCCGGAGAAAATTCGTATCCTTGAGATTTATGCCAACCCTGCGGCATATGAAGCCCATTTACAGACACCGCATTTTCTCAAATACAAGGCAGCCACGGCGGCAATGGTGAGGTCGCTCACTCTGATCGACGTGGAACCCGTGATTTTGCGTAACAAGCCATGAATTGGGATGACGTCCGCATCTTCCTTGCTGTTGCGCGCACGGGCCAAATTCTTTCTGCATCGAAACGTCTCGGACTGAACCACGCCACACTGTCCCGGCGGCTGACCTCCCTGGAGGAGGCACTGAAGACCCGACTTTTCACCCGCCGTACGAACGGCTGTGAGTTGACGGAAGATGGTGGCCGCTTTCTGATATCGGCAGAACATATGGAAGCTGAAATGCTTGCAGTTCAGGCCAGTCTCGGAAGGAGCGATGCTGCGATTAGCGGAACTGTGAGGATCGGTGCCCCTGACGGTTTTGGCGTGTCTTTTCTGGCGCCACGCCTTGGCGCACTGATATCGTTGCATCCAGAACTCAAGATCGAACTCGTGCCGGTGCCACGCTCTTTTTCGCTGTCTCAGCGCGAAGCAGATATTGCCATAACGATTGAAAGGCCGGAGCAAGGCAGGCTGGTTTTCTCCAAACTCACCGATTATTCGCTTGGTCTCTATGCGTCGAAATCCTACCTCGCGGAGAACGGAAAGCCTGAGACGGTAGAGGCGCTCAAGCTTCACCGGCGCATTGGTTATGTCGAAGACCTCATCTTCTCGCCTTCGTTGAACTATACGGGTGAAATCATGCGGGACTGGAATGCCAGCTTTGAAATATCCAGCGCCATAGGCCAGACTGAGGCAGTGCGCTCCGGTGCTGGTATCGGCATCTTGCATGATTACATCGCCCGCAATGATCAGAACCTAACGCGCATCCTGCCAGACATAACCATTCACCGCTCCTACTGGACCGCGTTCCACGAAAACGCCCGCCAGCTGGCGCGGGTTAGAACCGCGGTGCAATTTCTTCAGGACATCGTCGCCAGCGAACGGTCGATATTCATTCCTGCGGCGTGAGACGGATTATATAGCAGACGGTGTGATCTGCCTCGACAGTCACGGTGGTATCGATCGACATCGCATCCAGTGCCGTCAAGGCAAAGGAGTGACGATCTGACAGCGCAGAAACATTGCCCGTTGCCAGCACGAATACCGTTTCGGTTTCCGTCTGTTTGCTGACCGAAAAGCGACCACTAACGCTCTCGACGCTGTGACGATAGCGCCCACGCCGTGTCATAACATTCAGGTCCGTAATCGTCCCATTGGCAAGCGTTGCCGCTACAGGAACATCCGCCGCGAAGGCGAGTGGCGGACTCGAACGCGTCAGCGGGACGGCCTCTTGACCGTCTATTGCAAGCGACATTCCATTCCCTTCTAGAATGGACAGCGTGCGATCAATGTCGGGGAAGATCGAGAATGGTCCGTCACTCGCAACCGCCGCCATGCTGATGCGCCAATCGAAATCTTCGACGCCAGAACCCGGTGGAAAGACGGCGATTTCCACCGTCTCCCCGCCGCCATTCTTCCATGGCATGCGCTTGTGTTCGTGCGCGCGGTAGAGCTTCATGGCGTTCAGTTGCCGAGAATGCCGGGCAGACGAAGACCTTTTTCCCGGGCGCAATCCAGCGCGATGTCATAGCCCGCATCGGCGTGGCGCATGACGCCGGTAGCCGGGTCGTTCCACAGCACACGGTCCAGCCGCCGTGCCGCGTCTTCCGACCCATCAGCGCAGATGACGACACCGGAGTGCTGGGAAAAGCCCATACCGACACCGCCGCCATGGTGCAGCGAAACCCAGGTCGCACCTGAGGCGGTGTTCAGCAGCGCGTTCAATAGTGGCCAGTCGGAGACGGCATCCGATCCATCTTTCATCGCTTCCGTTTCGCGGTTGGGGGATGCAACGGAGCCGCTGTCCAGATGGTCGCGACCAATGACTACGGGGGCTTTCAGCTCGCCGCTTTTCACCATGTCGTTGAAGGCCAATGCCAGACGATGGCGGTCGCCAAGACCCACCCAGCAGATACGGGCTGGAAGACCCTGAAAAGCAATACGCTCGCGGGCCATGTCCAACCAGTTGTGCAGATGGGTGTTGCCGGGCGTCAATTCCTTCACCTTGGCATCTGTCTTGTAGATATCCTCAGGGTCCCCCGAAAGCGCTGCCCAGCGGAACGGGCCTATGCCACGGCAAAACAGCGGGCGGATATAGGCTGGCACGAAACCGGGGAAGGCAAAGGCATCCTCCAGACCCTCTTCCTTGGCGACCTGGCGGATATTGTTGCCGTAATCCAGTGTAGGCACACTCGCGTTCCAGAAATCGACCATGGCCTGAACTTGGAGCTTCATCGAAGCGCGGGCAGCGGTTTCCACTGCCTTCGGATCGCTTTCTTGTTTCGCGCGCCATTCGGCAACGGTCCAGCCAACCGGTAGATAGCCGTGGATCGGGTCGTGTGCAGAAGTTTGATCTGTGACGATATCCGGGCGCGGGCCTCCAGTTTTCATGCGGTTGACCAGTTCGGGGAAAATCTCCGCCGCATTGCCGATCAGGCCGACGGATTTCGCTTCGCCTGCCTTCGTCCATTGGTCGATAAGTGCAAGTGCCTCGTCCAGCGTATGGGCTTTGGCATCGACGTAACGGGTGCGAAGTCGAAAATCGACGCGGGTTTCATCGCATTCCACGGCAAGGCAGCAGGCACCGGCCATGACGGCGGCCAGCGGTTGTGCGCCGCCCATGCCACCCAGACCGCCGGTCAAAATCCATTTGCCCTTGAGATTGCCATCATAATGCTGGCGACCGGCCTCCACAAAGGTCTCATACGTTCCCTGCACGATGCCCTGCGTGCCGATGTAAATCCACGAACCGGCGGTCATCTGGCCGTACATGGCCAGCCCCTTCTTATCCAGCTCGTTGAAATGCTCCCACGTTGCCCAATGTGGCACGAGGTTGGAATTGGCGATCAATACGCGTGGCGCATCCTTGTGTGTGCGGAAGACGCCGACCGGCTTGCCGGATTGCACCAGCAGCGTCTCGTCCTCATTGAGGTCCTTCAGCGTGGCGACGATGCGATCGAAATCTTCCCAGGTGCGGGCGGCGCGGCCAATGCCGCCATAGACAACCAGCTCATGCGGGCGCTCGGCCACCTCTGGGTCGAGATTGTTCATTAGCATGCGCAGCGGCGCTTCAGTCATCCAGCTTTTGGCGTTGAGCTCAGAGCCTCTGGGGCTGCGAACCTCACGTTCGTTGTGGCGTGGATTGGTCATGATGGTCTCCCCTTATCGTTGGCGTGCAGCGCAAAGTCTTCCATGCGCGTCAGAATGTCTTTGAGGTGAATGCGAAGCTTCGTTGCCTTTTCGGTGTCAAAGGCGAAGGGCGGCGTTTCTGTGACGAGGTGGGTGGATTGCGCCAGCTCCATCTGGATGGCGTGAACGCCACTGTCTGGCCGTCCGTACTGCCGCGTCGTCCAGCCACCCTTGAAGCGCCCGTTGAGTACAGAGGTGTAGCCTCGCGCATTCGCTGTCACATCGACGGCGATGGCTTCGATGGCGGGGTCGCAGGTGCGGCCCATATCCGTACCGACATTGAAATCTGGAAGCGCACCGTCGAACAGGAACGGAATGTGCGAGCGGATGGAGTGGCAATCATAGAGAATAGCGATGCCGTGGATGGCTTTCACCCGCGCAATTTCCGCTTCAAGGGCTGCATGGTACGGCGCGTGAAATGTTGCCAGACGATGGGAAATATCCGCTTGCGTTGGCTCTTCGCCCGCTTTCCATATTGGCTTGCCATCGAAATCCGTTGTCGGCACGAGCCCTGTGGTATTCTGGCCGGGGTAAAGGCTGGAACCCTGCGGATCGCGGTTGGCGTCGATGACATACCGGTGGAAGGTCGCGCGCACGGTGCTCGCATCATCCAGCAGCCCTGCATAGAGATCGTGAATGTGCCAGTCCGTATCGGCTAGCATTTTGCCGGTGTCGTTCAGGCGCTCCTGGATATCCTGGGGCATATCGGTTCCTGTGTGCGGCAGGCCGAGAATGATCGGTGAGGAGCCTTGGTGAGTTTCGAAAACAGGCATGCTCATGCCTCCAGCTTCGGCAGAATGCCGTCTGAGATAACCGACACCAGCGCACCGGACGCAATGAGTTCAGAGGCTGCTTTCAGGTCCGGGGCCATGTAGCGGTCGTCATCCAGCGGCGGAATGACGTTGCGCAGCACGGCCATGGCTTTTTGCAGTTCCGGGCTGGTTTTCAACGGGCCACGCAGTTCCACGCCCTGTACGGCAGACAGTGCTTCGATGCCGAGAATGGCAAACAGGTTGTCCGTCATCACCAGAAGACGGCGTGCGCCGTGGCAGGCCATGGAAACGTGGTCTTCCTGATTGGCAGATGTCGGCGTAGAATCCACGGATGCGGGGTGGGACATCTGCTTGTTTTCGCTCATCAATGCGGCAGAGGTTACCTCGGCGATCATCAGACCGGAATTCAGCCCCGGCTTTTTGGAAAGGAAGGCAGGCAGGCCGTAGGACAAGGCGGGATCGACCAGCAATGCGACACGGCGCTGGGCAATGGCGCCGATTTCGCAGATGGCGAGTGCCGTCTGGTCAGCAGCGAACGCCACAGGTTCGGCGTGAAAGTTTCCGCCTGACACGACCGAGTTATCGGAAAGCACCAGCGGATTGTCGGTGACGGCATTGGCTTCGATTTGCAATGTGTGTGCGACTTGGCGCAGAAGGTCGAGGCAGGCGCCATCCACCTGTGGCTGGCATCTGATGCAATAGGGGTCCTGCACGCGCTCATCACCTTCCATATGGCTGACGCGGATTTCCGAGCCTTCCAACAGATTGCGGAGAGCAGCGCCTGCATCGATCTGGCCTTTGTGGCCGCGCAAGGTGTGGATATCAGGGTGGAACGGCGCAGATGAGCCCATGGCCGCATCGGTGGATAGCGCACCCGTAATCAGCGCCGCCTGCGCAGCACGATGGGTGCGGAACAGTCCGGCCAGCGCCAGTGCGGTGGAGGTCTGCGTGCCATTGATCAGCGCCAGGCCCTCTTTCGCGGCGAGCACCACAGGCTCCAGCCCAGCCTTGGAAAGCGCTTCTGCCGCAGGCAACAGATCGCCGCCATAGTAAGCTTCGCCTTCACCCATCATCACCGCAGCCATATGCGCCAATGGCGCAAGATCGCCGGACGCGCCGACGGAGCCCTTTTCCGGGATGGAAGGGATCACACCCTTTTCCAGCATGCCTTCGATCAGTCGTACCAACTCCAGTCGCACGCCGGACGCACCGCGACCCAGCGAAATGAGCTTCAGCGTCATGATCAGCCGCACCACATTTTCCGGCAGCGCGGCTCCCACGCCGCAGCAATGCGACAGGATGAGATTGCGCTGAAGCGTTGCCACATCGGCGGCATCGATCTTGATCGAGGCCAGTTTGCCGAAGCCGGTGTTGATACCATAGACAGGGGCATTGCCCGCCGCGATTTCAGCGATGCGTTTTGCCGCGCGCTCGATGCCCGCATCGAAGGAGGGATCGAGCTTTGCCGAACCGTTGTTCCAGTAGATATTTGCGAGATCTGCAAGCTGCACGGAGCCGGGGTGGAGAGTGATGGTCATGATGTGATCCGTCCCTTGAAAATACGGGCATGAAGTGGGTTGAAACCGATGCGGTAGACAAGCTCGGCGGGACGCTCGATATTCCAGATCGTGAAGTCGGCGGATTTCCCAATCTCCAGCGTTCCGGTCTCAGAGAGCAGACCGAGTGCCTTGGCGGCATTGCGCGTAGTGGCTGTCAGGCATTCCTCGACCGTCAGCCGGAACAACGTCGCGCCCATATTCATGGTCAACAGCAGCGAGGTCAGCGGCGAGGTTCCGGGATTGCAGTCGGTGGCGAGCGCGATATCGGCACCCGCATCGCGAAGAGCCTGAACCGGCGGAAGCTGCGTTTCGCGAAGCGCATAGAACGCGCCGGGCAACAATACCGCAACGGTTCCGGTTTTGCCGAGCGCTTCGGCACCGGCCTCATTCAGATATTCCAGGTGATCGGCAGACAGAGCGCCGTAGGATGCAGCAAGCTTCGAGCCTTCGAGATTGGAAAGCTGCTCCGCATGCAGCTTCACTGGCAGGCCCAGCGACTTGGCTTTATCGAAAACCGAGCGCATCTCTTCAACGGAAAAAGCAATGCCTTCGCAGAAGCCATCGACGGCGTCGATCAAGCCTTCAGCGTGGCCGCGCTCCAGTCCGGGCAAGACGACGTCGGCGATATAGTCAGCGTTGCGGCCCTTGTATTCCACCGGTGTTGCATGGGCGGCAAGGTAGCTGGTGACGATGCGCACGGGCCGCAGCGTTGCGAGTTTGCGGGCTACACGCAGCATTTTCAGCTCCGTCTCTATATTGAGCCCGTAGCCGGATTTGATCTCGATGGTGGAGATGCCTTCTGCCACCAGCGCATCCAGTCGCGGCAAGGCTTGCGCGACCAGTTCATCTTCGGATAGCGCCCGCGTATCGCGAACGGACGACACGATGCCGCCGCCCGCCTTGGCAATGTCTTCGTAGTTTGCGCCATTCAAGCGCATCTCGAATTCCATGGCGCGGTTGCCGCCAAAAACGAGGTGGGTGTGGCAATCGATCAGGGCAGGGGTGATCCAGCGTCCTTCGCAATCGAAGCTGTCGGCATGGCTTGCGTATTCTCTCGGAAGTTCCGCTTCAAGGCCTGCGAAGATGATGCGACCATCTCTTACCGCAATGGCACCTCTCTCGATAATGCCGAGGCCGTATATTGACGGAGCAAGCGTCGCAATATGGGCATTGCGCCACAGTGAAATCTTGCTGTGGTTGTGTGGAATGGAGTTGCTGGTCATGCTCGATTTTCCCTTCCCTTATGTTTAATATGTATATACATAATGGATTGCGAGGCAAGAGCTACGATCTTAAAAAATGAGGAGCCAATATGATCCTTCATGCTGAAACCGCTTTGTTGGCAGATGGTTGGGCAAGAAACGTCCGCCTGAAAATCATGCATGGACAAATCGCCTCGCTCGAAACGGATGTCGCGGCGCAGGTGGGTGACGAGCGGGCAAAGGTCATTGTTCCTGCCATGCCGAACCTGCACAGCCACGCTTTTCAACGAGCCATGGCAGGCATGGTGGAAACGCGTGGAGCCACGCAGGACAGTTTCTGGAGCTGGCGAACGTTGATGTATCGCTTCGCGCTGACCATGACGCCGGACCAGATGGAGGCTGTGGCCGCCCAGCTCTACATGGAAATGCTCGAAGCCGGTTTCGGCCGTGTCGGCGAGTTCCATTATCTCCATCACGATACGGATGGCTGCCATTATGCCAATATCGCCGAGCTTGCCGAGCGCATCGCCGCTGCTGCCTCCCAAACCGGGATTGCACTGACGCTGCTTCCGGTGCTTTACGCCCATTCAGGATTTGGCGGTCTTGAGCCGGTGGAGGGGCAGCGACGCTTCATCAATTCCACGGATAGTTTTACGCGCTTGGTGGATGGTTGCCGTAATGCGGTTGCCGCAATGCCAAACAGTGTGGTCGGGGTGGCACCCCACAGCCTGCGAGCAGTGACACCGGAAGAACTGGCAATTGCGGCGCAGCTTACGCCCGATGCACCCCTGCACATTCACATTGCCGAACAGGTGAAAGAAGTTGAAGACTGCATTGCGTGGTCTGGCAACCGCCCCGTGCAGTGGCTGCTGGACAATAGCGATGTCACAGATCGCTGGTGCCTTATCCATGCCACGCACATGACGCTGGAGGAAACGGCGGGTGTGGCACAGGCCGGCGCGGTGGCCGGACTGTGTCCCATTACCGAAGCGAACCTCGGTGACGGCACCTTTGCCGCGCCTGAATTTCTGGCCGCTGGCGGTGTGTTCGGTATCGGGTCCGATAGCAATGTGCTGATCGGTGCTAGCGACGAATTGCGTCAACTGGAATATTCTCAGCGCCTGTCGCAGCGTGCCCGCAACGTCATTGCACCGGCCAACGGCTCCACTGGACGTACCCTGTTTGATGCCGCGCTTCGTGGCGGCGCGCAGGCGCTGGGCGCGAAGGCCCATATAGCGAAAGATCACCCGGCTGATTTCATATCGTTGAGTGTCGAAAACGCACCCTATCTCGATGGTGATCATTTGCTCGATGGATGGATATTCGGCAATCTGGTCAAGCCCGACACGGTCTGGATCAATGGCAAAGCAGTCGTGCGCCAAGGCAGGCATATCGAGCGTGAAGCGATCTCCCGACGCTTCCAAGCGGCGATGACGCAGCTTTTGTCGATGTAGCCCGGGCAAACAGGCTTATACACCTTTCTGCGGGGCTTGACTTGGGGCGATGGCTCGCCGAGTCATGGGCGTCCAGGGAGTTCAAAAACAAAATGCCCAATTTCCTTCGCCAGCTTTCGCCCACGGGTTTGGGTGTTGTCGTCATGCTGCTCGGCATGTTTCTTTTTGCGTTAAACGATGCCATGGGAAAGTGGCTGGTCTCGACCTATAGCCTGGGCCAAGTCATTATGGTGCGTAGCGCCGCTGCCATCGTCGTGCTGTTGCCGATTTTGTGGCGGGCTGGGTTGGGCAGTCTTATCAAGGTCGAACGTCCGGTTTTGCAAGCGGCGCGCGTGTTTTTCTCCACGGCCGAACTTTTCTGCTTTTACTTCGCCGTAACCGCATTGCCCCTTGCCGATGTCATGACCTACTGGCTGGCCGCACCCATCTACGTCGCGGCACTGTCTCCCTTCCTCTTGGGTGAAAAGGTTGGCTGGCGGCGTTGGACGGCCATTGGTATCGGTTTCATCGGCGTTATGATCGCTCTGAAGCCAAGTGCTGCCAGTCTTACGCCAGCGGCCCTGTTTTCCATTCTCGGCAGTGCCGCTTTCGCGTTCATGATGCTCTCAGGTCGGCAGCTTAGAAATACGCCGGATACTGTTCTGGCTTTCTGGCAGATTATTGGTGCTGCTCTGGCCGGTGTCGTCGCCGTCTTCGTGACGTCATCCGGCTGGGTCCCGTTACAATCCAGTTTCGACCTGATGCTTCTTTCACTCCTTGGCATTGTCGCCATGACGGCGCATGTTTTGGTCAATCGGTCGTTGAAGCTTGCGGATGCCGCTACGGTCGCGCCGTTGCAATATACGTTGTTGCTGTGGGCAGCGGTATTCGGCTGGCTGATCTTCGGGGATGTTCCGCAGCCAAGCATCGTCATCGGCGCGGGGCTGATCGTTGTGGCTGGCCTCTATATTTTCTTTCGCGAAAACACGTTGAAGCGGCGGCAGGCAAAATTGGCGAGCCCGCCGCTTGATGACATCATCTAATCAACGCGCCAGCCAGCCGCCATCGACTGGCAGCACCGTGCCATGAATATAGTTCGACGCTGCGGATGCCAAAAACACCGCTGCGCCGCCAATCTCCTCCGGCTTGCCCCAGTGACCCGCGGGAATGCGGGCCAGAATGGCCGCGTTGCGCTCGGGGTCATTGCGCAGGGCTTCGGTGTTGTTGGTATCAAAATAGCCGGGTGCGATGGCGTTGACGTTGATGCCCTTTCCCGCCCACTCGCAGGCCAAAAGGCGGGTCAGGCCGGCAAGTCCACTTTTGGACGCCGTGTAGGAAGGAATGCGAATCCCGCCCTGAAAGGATAGAAGTGAGGCGATGTTGATGATCTTACCCGGTTTGTTTTCCGCCACGAGATGCCGTGCGAAAGCCTGAGAGAGAAAAAACACCGTCTTCAGGTTCACATCCATCACCGCATCCCAGTCTGCTTCGGTGAAGTCCAGCGAGTCGGCACGTTTGATGATGCCGGCATTGTTGACCAGAATATCGGCGCTACCAGACAGACGCACGGTTTCGCTGATGATGTCCCCGACGGGCGCAATGGATGACAGATCAGCGTTGATGCTGTGACTTTGGCCGCCAATTGCCGCAATTGCCGCCTCTGTATCCATCATGGACGAGCGTCCAACAAGAGCCACGGTGGCTCCCGCGCCTGCAAGTGCTATGGCGATACCCTGTCCCAGCCCGGTATTGGCACCTGTTACGATGGCCGTCTTACCGGTCAAGTCGAAGGAAATCGTCATCCCGTGTCTCCATCCATTGAAAATTCGCTGGCTTTTTCTCTATCGCATCGCGCCCAAGCTCGCAATGAACAAATAATATCTCTTTATCAAATCATATGACAACATGCTGGAGCGCAACTTCCATTTTCAAAATGGAATGAATCATTTGAATTTGGCTGATGAAACGACAGATAAAACAACTTTTACCTTGACGAGATCAAAAAGTTGAGAGACTAACAAAGGCATTCCCATCCCCTGACATCGGGATTTGGGAACCGAACTTTGGTGCCGGGCCCCTCTGGCGAGAGTTTTACGGCGCTCTCGCGATGTCGGTACCGCCTGCTTATGACGCCGGCGGATTTAAACCCATGAAAAATCTGACCATGCATTCCATGCGTGCGCTTTGTGCCATGCCTGCTCCACGTTTTCCTGTTCGCCCAGCTAGCGCGGGAGTACTGTAATGACTGCTGCCACGAAATCCACACTCACCTATTTCAAATGGGCCTTCATCGTTACGATTATCGGCCTCATCCTCGGCGGTTATCTCGGCTGGCAGATGACGGGTACCGTCAGCGGTACGGCCACCATCTTCTTTATCTGCGCGGTTCTGGCCGTCTTGGAAATTTCGCTTTCTTTCGATAACGCCATCGTCAATGCCAATAAGCTGAAAGACATGACGCCGGAATGGCAGCATCGCTTTCTAACCTGGGGCATTCTCATTGCCGTTTTCGGCATGCGCATCGTCTTTCCGCTGCTCATCGTCGTCATCGCGGCCAATGTCGGCCCATGGACGGCCATGGTCATGGCGGCAACCGAGCCAGATCGCTATGCTCAGATCATGAAGGACGCGCATTTGCCGATCGCTGCCTTCGGCGGTACGTTCCTGATGATGGTGGGCCTAAGCTTCTTCTTCGATCATGAAAAAGACGTCCACTGGGTTCGCTGGTTCGAAGAGAAGATCGCGACCTATTCCTCCATCAAGGGCATCGAGATCGCTTTCGTGCTGATCATCATGCTGGTGTTCTCGCGCATTATAGCCAACAGCGCTGATCCGGCTCTTGGGCCGGAAGCGGCCAACGTCTTCTTCAGCTCGGCTATCTGGGGCCTTTTGACCTTTCTTCTGGTCGAAGTTCTGGGCGGTATTCTCGATCGCAGCCAGCAGGTGCTGGAAGGGGCGGCAAAGGGCGGCTTCGGTGCGTTCTTGTACCTTGAAGTTCTCGACGCCAGTTTCTCCTTCGATGGCGTCATCGGTGCCTTCGCGCTAACCTCGAACCTCTTCATCATTGCCATCGGACTTGGTATCGGTGCCATGTATGTGCGTTCGATGACGATCATGCTGGTCGAAAAGGGAACGCTGGCGGAATACCGATATCTCGAGCATGGCGCCTTCTATGCCATCCTTATTCTGTCGGTTATCATGTATGTGCAGAGCCTTGTCCATATTCCCGAAGTCATCACGGGCCTAGGTGGCGCAACGCTCATCGGCATCTCACTCTGGTCTTCGATCCGTTATAACAAGCGTGAACGTGCGCATGAAGTCGAAGCCAAAAAGACTGCTGCGATTTGATCCTCTGAGAACGTCTCTCGCCTCTACAGGTGGGAGATCAGAATGCGTATTACTTGTGCATTGCATAAAAATAAAGCGACGTTCGTTTATGTCGTGCTTCCTGTGAGCCTGATTTAAAGGTTTTTTGAACTGGCATGCTTCATGCATGTCTACATTCAAGTCCAGAGGGGACGCAAAGCTCGAACGAGCGATAAGAAACCGCCGCCACTATCTGCGCTCCAGCGTGGTCACAGTGGCGGCGGTTTTGTTTTGTTCATTGATTTGCGGGAAGATCAGAGTGAATGTGGGCGAAGCACCAAGTAGACGGAGAGGGAAATTGTCTGTCGAGTTATCGCCAACGCAAGCGCTGAGCCTTTGGCATCGGGTGGTGCTGGCGCAGGTCGAGGATGACGCGCCGGATATGACATCCCGGCAACTGGCGGTTTTGTTGCATATCTATCTCGTCCCGCCGCCCCACACCGTCCGCGGATTGGCCTCGGTGCTCGGCGTCACCAAGCCTGTGATTACCAGAGCGTTGGACAGTATGGGCGCGATTGGTCTGGTGGAGCGTGAGCGCGATCAGCGGGACAAACGCAATGTGGTGATAAAACGCACGGTCGCAGGCGCGCTTTATCTCGAAAAATTAGGCGATCTTATTATCCATCAGGCACGTAAAGCTTAGTACCGATAAACACTGAGACCAACATATCAGGACGTCAAGATGACACTCGCAAACCCGCCACTCGACCGCCGTCTGCATATCTTCCGTGCTGATCTGGCCGACGAGAGATTGAAGGGGCAGGTCGAGGCCTCGATTTTTGCAACAGGCACGCCTGCCCAGGTGATGGTTCCAGTAACCGGTCTTCGCCCTAGACCGGATATGACCGCAGGGATCGATACAGAACTGCTGCTTGGTGAGACTTTGCATGTTTTCGAAAGGGCCAATGGCTGGGCATGGGTTCAGGCGGACGCGGATGGCTATGCCGGATATCTGCCGGAGACTACGATTGGCGAGAGTGTCGCCGCCACGCACCGCATCGTCGCTCCGCGCACGTTTCTTTATCCAGAGGCTGAACTTCGAAAGCCCCCCGTTGCGGCACTATCCATGGGTAGTTGCGTGACCTTCGTGGGAGAGGCTGAAACACGCGGTACGCGTTATCTGATGACGGAAAAAGGCCAGGGCGTCATCGCCGCCCATTGCCTTGCTGTAGACCAGCCAGCAACGACTGACTACGTTTCGGTGGCGCTACGGTTTCTGGAAACACCATACCTGTGGGGTGGACGTTCCGGTTTCGGTATCGATTGCTCCGGCTTGGTGCAACTGTCCATGGCTATGACGGGAAGGTCGGTTCTGCGAGATACAGACATGCAGGTCAGATCGCTCGGGACACCGATTGACCGTGACGAACTGCGCCGTGGCGATCTCGTTTTCTGGAAAGGTCATGTCGGTATCATGGAAGACGAAGAAACGTTGCTTCATGCCAATGGCCACACCATGAATGTGTCGCGGGAAAATCTGGATGAGGCGATCAAGCGTATTGGTTGGCTCTACGAGATGCCGACAGGCTTCCGCCGCCCCTGATATTTTCACGAAAACGTTTCGTTGGAGCTGCTGTTTTCGTTTCTCCTGCCCCTATATGATAGAAATGCAACTGAAGGCAGGGCGTGATAAATGGCAAGGCTAGCAACACTGATCTCCGCTCTGGTTTTCGCGGGACTCGTCTCGGCGACAGCCGCGGAGGCTCAGACAGTCTATGAGAACGGTTATATGCCTGCTCCTGATGCCTACACCAATCTTCCCGGTGTAAAGGACCCCAAGACGCTTCAACCCAAGGAGCGTTACACCTGCCATTCAACCACGGTGAATTCCGGTTATCCCGATGGACCCTATCGTGACGTGTTCGGGAGCCGTGGTTTGCCGGTGCAAGGTTACCGGTGCTCAGGCTCGCCAGGGGTCTCAATGACAGGAACGCGTGTGCCGACGTCGAAAGACTGGTATCCCGGCATCAATCCTCCTGCTGTCGATTTTTGATCGGTAGGGCAGAACCGTCTTTGCCCGAACCGGTCTGGACTTGCCAAGGTTTTATCAGATAAGTCTTGTGTCGGGAGCGGATCAGGCTTCGGGAGGCGTGATGCCTTCTCAAATGCGCGGCAAAACCGGCTCTGCCGGTGCGGGGGATAGCAGCAGCAATGACGAAGACAGATATAGCGACCCGTGTGCACAATCACACCTGGAAGCTGGACCCCATCATTCGCAGCCTCATCGATACGGATTTCTACAAGCTGTTGATGTTGCAGATGATCTGGAAACTATACCCGGATGTGAACGCGACATTTTCGCTAATCAATCGCACCAAGACAGTCAAGCTTGCCGATGAAATCGATGAGACGGAACTGCGTGAGCAACTGGACCACGCCCGGACGTTGAGGCTTTCCAAAAAGGAGAGAATCTGGCTGGCAGGTAATACGTTTTATGGCCGCTCGCAGATATTCGATCCTGAGTTCCTGTCTTGGCTGGATAGCTATCAACTGCCGGAATACGAGCTTTTCAAGCGTGATGGCCAGTACGAGTTGAATTTTCACGGACGCTGGATGGACACGACGCTGTGGGAAATTCCGGCCCTTGCCATCATCAACGAGTTGCGGTCGCGCAGCGCCATGCGATCCCTCGGCTACTTCACACTCGACGTTCTCTATGCCCGCGCGAAAGCCAAGATGTGGGAAAAGGTGGAGCGCCTTCGCGAGCTGCCGGGTCTACGCATTTCGGATTTCGGCACGCGCCGTCGTCATAGCTTTTTATGGCAGCGCTGGTGTGTGGAAGCCCTGAAAGAAGGCATTGGTCCTGCCTTTACCGGTACCAGCAACGTATTGCTTGCCATGGATTCAGACCTTGAGGCCGTCGGCACCAATGCGCATGAATTGCCAATGGTTGTGGCTGCTCTGGCGCAAAATGATGAGGAACTGGCCGCTGCGCCCTATCAGGTGATGAAGGACTGGAACCGGCTCTATGGCGGCAACCTTTTGATCGTGCTGCCCGATGCGTTCGGAACCGCAGCCTTTCTGCGCAACGCGCCGGAATGGGTGGCGGACTGGACCGGTTTCCGCCCCGACAGTGCGCCCCCGATCGAAGGCGGTGAGAAGATCATCGACTGGTGGCAGAAGGTGGGCCGTGACCCGAAAAAGAAGCTCTTGATCTTCTCGGACGGTCTTGATGTGGATGCCATCATCGACACCTACAAGCATTTCGAAGGCCGGGTGCGGATGGGCTTTGGCTGGGGTACCAACCTGACAAATGATTTCGCTGGCTGCGCACCCAAGACAATCGAGAGCCTGAAACCGATTTCCATCGTCTGCAAGGTTATCGATGCGAATGGCCGACCTGCCGTGAAACTGTCCGACAATCCGCAAAAGGCAACCGGAGAACCTGGAGAGGTTCAGCGTTACCTGAAGTTTTTTGGTCATGAAGACCGCAAGAACCAAGATGTGAAGGTGTGAGATGAGGGCGGTTTTCCACCCTCATCTTTTAGCCTACTTCTTAGCGAAATTGCGCGAGATGTAGTGGAACAGCGCCCGTATCGCCTGTGCCTCGCCACCGATGGAAGAGTACGGACGTTCGCTCAAAGACCAGCCGTAAATATCGAAATGCGCCCACTTCTTGGTCTGCGTTACGAAACGCTTCAGGAAGAGGGCTGCGGTGATCGAACCCGCCATGCCACCGGCAGGCGCGTTGGTGATATCGGCTGCGCGTGAGCGGATGTCCTTGTCGTAACCCATGTAAAGCGGGAGGCGCCACAAGGGATCGTCCATATCTATGCTGGCATCGGCAATGCTGTGCGCAAGGTCTTCGTCATCGGTGAAAAATGGTGGTACGTCCGGGCCGAGCGCAACGCGGGCAGCGCCGGTCAGCGTTGCCATGTCGATCATCAAATCAGGCGCATCTTCATCGGCATAGGCCAGTGCATCGGCCAGAACGAGACGGCCTTCGGCATCCGTGTTGTCGATTTGAACCGTCAGGCCCTTGCGGCTTTGATAGATATCGCCGGGGCGGAAGGCATTAGACGATATGGAGTTTTCGACCGCCGGCACAATGACGCGCAGGTTGATAGGAAGGCGCGCATCCATGATCATCAGCGCCAGGCCGAGAACATTAGCCGCTCCGCCCATGTCCTTCTTCATCAAAGCCATGGACGATGACGGCTTGATATCGAGCCCGCCCGTGTCGAAACAAACGCCCTTGCCGACCAGAGTCAGGCTTGGATTGCCCTTTTTGCCCCAGGTCATTTCCAACAGACGTGGCGCGCTTTCGCTTGCGCGGCCAACGGCGTGGATCAATGGGAAGTTTTCTTTCAGCAGGTCTTCACCGGCTATGACGCTAAACTGCGCCTTGTAATGGGCAGCCAGACTGCGAAATGCGATTTCTAGTTCGTCCGGCCCCATGTCGTTGGCGGGGACGTTGATAAGATCGCGCGCCAGATAGACACCGGCCAGAATACGCTTGATTTCTGCATCTTCGGCATCGCGTGGAATGAGCAGCTTTGCGCCGTTGCTCTTCACCGCGCGGTACTTGTCGAAACGATAGGCGCCAAGGCCAAAGCCCAGCATCAGACGGTTGACCGTGAGTGGCGCGGTTTCAATATGCCAGTCGCCCTCGGGCAACTCCCTCGCCAGTTTGCCGGTAATGAAAGGAAGCTCGGAAGGGTTGGTACCAAGGCCGAGAAGTGCGCCGCCCAATGCGCCCTCCGCCGAGGGTATCAGAAGAATCGCGCCTGCCTCGGCTTTAAAGCCCGCCTTGTGGGCCCAATCCAGCGCAATCGGATCAATCGCACCCTGTTCGATATGGGCAGGCGTGACGGCGAAGACCGGTAGCGTTTTGCCCGCTTTTGAACTGAAAGGTGTGGTGCGTTCAATAAATTGATAGGGGGGCATGGGCTGCTTTCGTAAAGGTATGGAATCAGCAAATTAACACTCTGTTAGGGTTAACAGATTATTGCTGGAGCGAGGGTTGCGTCGAGGGAAATCACGTCGCGCCGAAAATTTTCCGATCCAACCCGAGAGCCGGGGCAATGTCATGATTGCTGTTTCCAACATTTCAGCCCGTTCGACGACGTTACTGCGCGGTGTGTGCGCTGCTGCGCTGGCCCTTGCTCTCGCAGGCTGCTCCACCACCAAACCGGATCGCATGTCGACAGGGTCTATCCCGGCGGTCTCGCGCTCCTATGATCAGATGAACATGGATCAGTTGCGCCAAGTGGAAGCATCCACCGGACGAGCTTATGCCGCAAATCCGAAGGACCGCAACACCGGTCTCAACTACGCCAACCTTCTCATGATGACCGGCAAGAACACCCAAGCGCTCGCCGTCATGCAGCAGGTTGCTATCGCCTACCCGTCTGATCGTGAAGTGCTCGCATCCTATGGTAAGGCGCAGGCCGCTGCCGGGCAACTGGAGCAGGCGCTCAACACCATCAACCGCGCGCAGACACCGGATCGCCCCGACTGGCGTCTTTATTCCGCCGAAGGTGCGGTTCTGGATCAACTCGGCCGCTCGAATGAGGCGCGCTCCAAGTATCGTCAGGCTTTAGACCTGAAGCCCAACGATCCCAGCATTCTTTCCAATCTCGGCATGTCCTACGTGCTCCAGAGCGACCCACGCACAGCTGAAACCTATATGCGCTCCGCAGCGTCGCAGCCGGGAGCCGACAGCCGAATCCGGCAGAACCTCGCGCTTGTCGTCGGCCTTCAAGGACGCTTCGAAGAGGCGGAACGCATCGCCGTGCAAGAACTGTCGGCTCAGCAGGCACAGGCCAATCTGACGTATCTCAGAGGTATGTTGTCCCAGCAGAACGCATGGTCGCAACTCTCGGACAAAAACAAGAAAACCGCTACGAACTGATGGTTCTATGCAAACAAAAAACGCGGCCACCATGGCCGCCTTTTTCGTTTGCGCCGGGGCCGATCTCAGAACGAGTCGGATACGCGGATACCGGCAGGGCCGAGGATAACCGCGATCAGGACGGGTAGAAAGAACAGGATCATCGGCACCGTCAGTTTCGGTGGTAGTGCAGAGGCCTTTTTTTCCGCCTCGTTCATGCGCTCGTCACGACCTTCCTGCGCCAGAACGCGTAGCGCCTGAGCCAAGGGTGTACCATAGCGCTCAGCCTGGATAAGCGCCTGGACAACGCTTTTAACACCATCCAGCTGCGTGCGAAGCCCGAGGTTTTCGAGTGCTGTACGCCGGTCCTGCAGGAACGAAAGTTCCGCTGTCGTCAAAACCATTTCCTCTGCGAGCGCAGGCGATTGGTCAGCCATTTCTTCGGCTACACGGCGCATCGCGGCTTCCATGGAGACGCCTGACTCCACGCAGATCAGCATCAGGTCCAAGGCATCAGGCCAAGCGCGTTTGATGGATTTCTGGCGCTTGGACATCTGGTTGGAAACAAAGATGTTGGGCGCGTAAAAGCCAAGGTAACCAACGACCAGAACCACCATCAGGCGCACGCCAAATGGTCGTTCAGGCAGGTTTCCCATGACGAAAACCCACAAAAAGGCCAATATGAGAAAGACGAACGGAAGAATAAACCGTGCTGCGAGAAACGTGTTCAGCGCATTCTGGGATCGATAGCCCGCAGCGCGCAGCTTGTTGACGGTATTGGCGTCAATCAGAGCTTCACGCAGGTTGAAGCGCTCGACAATCCGGCTCGCCGACTTGTTGTTGTTGGCGCGTAGCGATGCCTTGCTGCTCTTGGCCGCTTCGTTCATGCGGTCGCGTTCCCGGCTTCTGATCTGGTCCCGCTCCGTGGACACTGCCTTCATGCGCTTGTTCAGATCGCCTTTTTCTAAATACGGAATGGCAAGCGTATAAAACGTCGCAAACACGGCGACAGAAACGAGAATGGCGATGATCAGGTGCGGGTTGGTCAGGTTCGATACGAGTTCTTGCGACATGCTTTTCCGCCTCAAATATCGAAGTTGATCATCTGGCGCATGACGACGATACCGATGGACATCCAGATTGCCGAGGCACCCAGAATGAGATGACCACGCGGATCGGTAAACAGCACCATGATATAGTCCGGCGACGTGAGATAGACGAGCGTCGCCACGATGAAGGGAAGGGCACCGATGATGACGGCGGATGCCTTGGCCTCCATGGAAAGAGCGGCCACCTTGGCCTTCATCTTGCGCCGTTCGCGCAACACTTTGGAAAGATTGGCCAGCGCTTCGGAAAGGTTACCGCCTGCCTGTGCCTGGATGGTGATGACGGTGCCAAAGAAGTTCACTTCCGGCAAAGGCATGGTCAGCATCATACGGTTGATCCCTTCCGGAATACTCATGCCCACTTGCTGCGCTTCCACCACTCGCTGAAACTCGCTTTTGACCGGCTCCTGCCCGTCCGAAGCAATCAACCGAACAGAGTCGTTCAACGGCAGACCTGATTTGATGGAGCGATACATCACATCAAGCGCGTTGGGGAACTCTTCGAGAAACTTGTTCTGTCTTCGCTTGACCAGAAAGCCGAGCACCCACCGCGGCAGGCCGAGTGCGCCAACGATACCTCCACCCAGCGCCAGAAGAAGAGGTGCGCCGTACATCAGGGCGACCAGAAAAACAGCAAGCCCAAGACCACCACCCAGTACATAGAACTTCTTGACAGACATCGTCAGACCGGCCTGAATGAGCCTCGCGCGCACGCTCTTGTCTTTTCTGTCCTTGTTTTTTTCGTTCTGTTTCTTTTCAAGATCTTTCAGGTTGTCCTGCACGGATTTGCGCCGCTTGCTCAGTTCCTGAACGCGGTCGCGGGCAACCTTGATCTTGTCCTTGTCGGTTTCCGCGGCCTTGACGCGGCTGACACGGCTTGCGGTTTTCTTCTCGACTTCGATCTGCGGGAACAGGAAGACATAGGCCATCGCTCCTGCCGAAACGGCGACGAGGATCACAAGCAGCATCACCGTCATGTTCATTTTCATTCGCCTTGGCCTGAGAGCGTGACATCATCACGACGCCGGAAAAACTCTCTTTCACTACTCTATTGAGACTTGCTTTCCATTTCATCGAGCGCTGCGGCAAGCCGCTTCTCCTCGTTGAAATAGCGGGCGCGGTCCCAGAAATGCGGTTTGCTGATACCGGTCGACACGTGACGACCGATGATCCGGCCATTGGCGTCTTCACCGTCCATTTCGTAACGCATCAGATCCTGGGTGATGATCACGTCACCTTCCATGCCCAGAACCTCTGTCACCTGGGTGATGCGGCGTGAGCCATCGCGAAGGCGCGCAGCCTGAATGACGATATCCACCGATGACGAAATGATCTCTCGCACGGTTTTTGAAGGCAGGCTGAAGCCGCCCATGGCGATCATCGATTCCATTCGGCTCAGGCATTCACGCGGCGTGTTGGCGTGGATTGTTCCCATGGAGCCGTCATGACCGGTGTTCATAGCCTGCAGCAGATCGAAGACCTCGGGTCCGCGAACTTCGCCGACGATGATGCGCTCAGGCCGCATACGCAGGCAGTTCTTGACGAGGTCACGCATGGTGATCTCGCCTTCACCCTCGATATTCGGCGGGCGCGTTTCCAGCCGTACCACATGCGGCTGCTGAAGTTGAAGTTCGGCAGTGTCTTCGCAGGTAATAACGCGTTCGGTCTTGTCGATATAGCTCGTCAGGCAGTTGAGGAGCGTCGTTTTACCCGAACCTGTGCCGCCTGAGATGACCACGTTGCAACGCACACGACCAATGATCTGCAGCAGAACCGCTCCTTCCGGCGTGATCGCACCGAAGCGCACCAGCTGGTCGAGTGTGAGCTTGTCCTTCTTGAACTTTCGGATGGTCAGTGCCGGGCCATCGATGGCAAGAGGCGGCGCGATGACGTTGACGCGTGAGCCGTCCGGCAGGCGGGCGTCACAAATCGGGCTCGATTCATCCACGCGACGTCCGACCTGACTGACGATGCGCTGACAGATAGACAGAAGCTGAGCGTTGTCACGAAAGCGAATATCGGATTCGATAGTCTTGCCGTTGACTTCGATGAAGGTCTGGCCGGAGCCATTCACCATGATATCGGCGATGTCGTCGCGAGCCAGAAGTGGCTCCAGCGGACCGTAACCCAGAACGTCGTTGCAAATGTCTTCCAGCAGTTCTTCCTGCTCGGAAATCGACATCGCGAAATTCTTGATGGTGATGATATCATTGACGATATCGCGAATTTCCTCGCGTGCGCTCTCTGTATCGAGTTTGGCGAGTTGCGACAGATCGATCGTGTCGATCAGCGCCGAGAAGACCTGTGCCTTGGTCTGATAGTAGTCATCCGTCCGTGTCCGCTTGCGCGGCAGGGGCGCTGCCGAATGTGAAGATGCGGCAGTCGGAGGTGGTGTAAGAACCAGCGTGTCTGTCGCGTCCAGGCGCGGCGTCGCCATAGCAGGCGACGGGGCAGGGGTGGATGCCACCTGTCCGGTATTTTGGCTTTTTGGAGAGCCCTCGTTGCCGCGTTTTCCGAACATGTGTTTCTTCCGGTATGTCGCTAGAGGCGCGGAACGCGCTTACTTGCGTTTGATCAAGTCCATGAATTTACCAAGGCCCGCCCGTTTCGTCTTACGGGTGGAGGACCGTCCCGTCACGATGTGAGCGATCTGCGAGAAGGTTTCGGCGATGGGAGATTTCGCATCGATTTCGCTGATCATACGCCCGCTATTGGCGGCATTGCCAAACAGCTGCACATCGAATGGAATAATGGCGACAGGTTGGATTTCCAACGGCTCGAAGAAATCCGCAGGCGCGATCTCCGGGCGTTTGAGCATGCCAACCTGATTGAGCACCAGATGCGGAACCTTGTCGTTGGGCCGCAGCTTTTTGAGCGCGTCCAGCAGGTTCTTGGTGTTTCTGAGATTGGCAAGATCCGGCACTGCTGTAATCACCACCTCGTCCGCTTCCGCCAGCACGGTCTGCGTCCAGTCCGACCAGATATGGGGAACATCGAGAACTGCCACGGGCGCGCTGCGTTGAAGGAGCTCGAGAAGTGGCTGAAACGCCAATCGCTCGAAATCGTAGGACCTGTCGAGGAGAGAGGGGGCGGCCAGCAGGGAAAGATGTTCGGAACATTTGGTCAATAGACGATCAAGGAAAACCTCGTCCAGCCGCTCCGGTGCATAGACCGCTTCCGCAATGCCCTGTGCCGGGTCCTGATCGAAATCGATATTTGCGGTGCCGAAAGGCAGGTCGAGATCGGCCAGTATGGTCTCGGTCGAAAACAACGTCGAAATGCCGAAGGCGCAATTGTGAGCAATCGTGGAGGAGCCGACACCGCCCTTGGCTCCGATGAAAGCGATATTGCGACCCAGTGGCTCCGCCTCGGGATCGACGAAGATCGCCGAGATCGACGCCAGCAAATCCGGCATCTTGACGGGAGCGACCAGATATTCGGAAATACCGTTGCGGATAAGGTCGCGGTAAAGCGTGATGTCGTTGTGGCGGCCGATGATGATAACGCGTGTGGTCGGATCGCAGACTTCCGCAAGCGGGGCCAAATCATTCAGCAGGGTCGAAGGTTCGCGCGCCGTTTCGAGAATGATCAGGTTGGGCGTCGGGCTGGACGAAAACATGGTTGCGGCAGCTTCGACTTCACCATTGGTGGTACGTAAGCTGACCTTGTTCATACGACGGTCGCCCGACAGACGTTCCATCAGCCGTTGCATGCCTTCGCTTTCGCAAAAGGCATGGATCGAGATACGCGGCAGTGGCCGCAAATCGTCCATATCTCCTACGCGCAAGGGCTCTTCGGAGTAAACCTCGTCCGGATTTGCGTGCTGGATATCGTAGTTTACCGGGCTCATTGTTTTTCCTGTCGCCGCGTGCGTTGCGTACTGGACGTCATTCTGTTGTTGCGGTGGTCTTGCCTGAACGATAATTGCCGATCACCACGGAGCGTCGCTCCGCATCGATTGGGCTCATGCCGCGCGGGCCGACGAGATCCATCGGATTTGCCACTTGCGCAGCCAGATTATTCTGGGAGGCGCAGCCGAAATTGTACCAATTCTTGTTGGAATAGGTGTTGTCGGACAAGTCTTCCGGCCATTGTCCGCACTGCCCGGTCATCGCGGTAACGGCGATGTAGCTCAGGCGGATAGGGGCGGCATCGCCGGATGGCGCGGCGCGGTAGGGTGTCTCGACGATTTTTCCCGCCGGTATGCCTGACGATGCAAGTACAGACCGGACCTGGCGTTTAAATATGGATGCCGCCGCCGAATTCACAGAGCCTGTCGGCACCTGGATTTGGACGACGCCTGATGATGTCGCGGTATAGCTCTGGGCAAAGCCTTTGATATTGTCTGCCACGCCCACGGTCAGGCGGTTGTCACCAGCCGATACGGCAATATCCAGGGAGTGCTGGGCTTCCGAAAGCGTGATCGGGTGACGGGTGCGGTAATCATCAGGTATGGCACCCGTCGACATCGGGTCGCGCGCGCAGCCTTGCGCCAGCGCCGCCGTCGTCAAAAGTGCGAGTAACAACCCGCCACGGCGGATGGAAGGACTATCGAAGAAAGGTTTCATCTGATGCATCTTTGTCATTTGTAGATAAACCCTACCGAGCCCTGATAGGGCTGTGTCTGAGCCTGTTGCTTTTTGCTGTAAACCTTGTTCACCCGGTTCATGAAATACATCGCCGCATCATTGTCCGGGTTGAAGTTGTCGTCAGGCCGGGCGATTTCATTGCGCGACACGGGGCGAACCAGATAGGGCGTCGCGATGATGACCAGTTCGGTTTCGTTCCTGATAAAGTCCTTGCTGCGGAACAGTGTTCCGAGGACCGGCACCTTGGAGACGCCGGGTATGCCGGACATGGCCTGGCGAACATTGTCTTGCACCAGACCAGCGATCACGATCGATCCACCGGATGGAAGCTCCACGCTTGTGGACGCTTCGCGCTTGCGGATCGACAAATAGGTGCTGCCGGGAACATTGATGCTGCTGCCATTGCCCGTCACTGCGCTGCCTTCGTAGGTCGGCTCGGACACATTGGTTTCGATTTTCAGGCTGATCCGTCCAGGAGAAAGCACAACTGGCCGGAAATTGAGCTCGATGCCGTAATCGACCGTATCGGTCGAGCGCGTGACGGTTGGCCGCCCAGTGGCATCGTCAATCGAAACCTGCTGCTCAGCGGGCAGGCGAAACTCCCCGCCAACATAGAATTTGGCTTGCTCACCAGAAATGGCGGTGAGGCTTGGTTCTGCAAGCGTGCGCATGACACCTGCTTGTTCCATAGCGTTGAAATAGCTGCCAAGCGTCAATTTGCCGATGGTACCGGCCACATTTCCCGTACCAGCAAGGCCGATTGCGTTGCCGAGGTTCGACGGGTTGGAGAAGGAAATACGTCCACCCAAATCGCTGCCCGTACCGCTGATCGATCCGTTGAAGCCGAGTTGCTTCAAAACCTGACGGCTGACTTCGGCAACGGTCACCTTCAACGTGACCTGATCTTCACCCTCGATTGTCAGCATGTTGACGATGGAGGATTGCTGACGGTCTTCGGCGAAAATCGCGACAGCGCCGTCGCCATTGCTCTGGCTTGTCTCGGTGATATTGCGCGTGGTGGCCTCACCGCCCTTCAGAAAGGCGGAGGCCAGCTGAACGGCGCGGGCGGAATCCTGCGGCGTCCGCACGCTGCCCGACAGCACGATGTTGTCTGAGACGATCTCGACTCGAATGTCGGATTCTGGAATGAACCGGCGCAAGTTGGCTTGAAGGCCGGAAATATCCCGCTCGACTTCCAAATCGAGGCTGACGATTTCCTGGCCCTGGTCACCGAAGATGAAGATATTCGTCTGGCCAACCGACTTGCCGAACAGATAAATGCGCCGCGAACTGCGCGTTACGGCATCTGCCATGCTGGGGTCGGCAACGAGAATGTCGTGGGCGTCCTGCGGCAGGTCGATGACAAGTGCCTTGTTCAAGCCCAGCTTCAGGCGCTTGCGGACACCTTGGCCACTTTCATTGATCCGCACGATGCTGGCGCTCTGGGCAAGCGCCTCATGCGTCGACAGGCCGGAAGGCATGTTCATTCCGGGAAAACCAGAAAAGGCGATGCAAAAAGCGATGCCGCCGGTAACGGAGGAGCGCATAACCTGTTTCAGGCGCCAAAATCCATGAGATACGATCATTGTGACGACCCTCCCTGTCCTTCCCGGACGATCGAGCCGGATTTGATAACTTGAATGGCCGGTCGCCCCGAGCCACCGCTCAAGAGATAATTGGCCGATGTCGTATCGCTGTCCTGAGCGTCGGCAACTGAGCGCAGGGAAAGCGTCAAGCGGTCCGCCATCTGCTGTGCGACAATCATGATTTTTGCCTGCTCGGGCGTCAGTTCCAGGGTTGCGGTTGCGCCAACGACAGCGGTCGTGCCGTCTTCGCCTTCCTTGATCTGCTGATCGATGGCAAGGACGCGGACATTGTTCAAAACGTTTTCGGTCAGGAAACTTCCAGCGTCACCCTTGCGAACCATGATCACGTCGACCCGGTCGTTCGGTAGCACAAAGCCACCGGCACCCGTGGCGACGGAAATTTCCGTGGCGACGGCACGCATCCCCGCCGGCAAAAGAGCGGACATGATGCGTGTGCTGGAATCGACCACTTTTTCTGGTCTTAACGGCTCGCCTTCGAACAAAGGCAGGCGCACGATGGACCCGGTCAATTCTGTGATAGCGTCTGGTCGCTTGGTTTCGGTGACAAAGTTATCGTTGATACTGCCTTGTGGCCACTGCGCCCAGCGCACGGAGTCTGCACTCAGACGGCTTCCCACTGGCAGATTGACCGAGGAAACCAGCACATTGACCGTCGGCTCTTTCTGGATGATGGCTTCCGCCTGTTCAACGACCTGCTGAGGACCGCCAAGCTGCATCGCCAGCAAACCGGCAAGACCAGCGGCAACAATAGCAACGGAGAGTATGATGACACGTGACGGTTTCATGCTTGGGCCTTGAGGGAGTCAGAATCTCTGATCTCAACCTTGGCCCGCCATTGGTGTAATTATAGTTAATAAAATCTGTCGCGTCGTGGTTAATGAGAAATAAACAACACGATTATTGGAAATGTGCCGTCAAAGCATGTGCTGCATGGCGAGTTGCACGATGGGCGCTTCGGGGTAGGTCAGGAGGCCCCCGATAGCGATAGCTATGCCGTAAGGCACTTTCTTTGCAACTAGAAGTGAATCAGGAATTGGCAAGCCGCTTGCCATGATTTCTTGCTTACGGGAGCGCAGTAGTAAAATCGCGAGAGTAAGAACTCCACCAACAATAGCAACGCAGATCAAAAATGTTGCAAGTGAAGTGTTGAAGCCAAACCAAACAGCCGATGCCGTCAAAAGTTTGGCATCGCCCCCACCCATTGTGTTCATTGCGAACAGCGCGAAACAAGCTGATAGAACGGCAAGGCCTGCGACAAGACTCATGCCTATGCTTTGCCAATCCATCCCTATAATTGAAGCGATTACAATGAAGGAGCCGAAAAGAATCGCCGAGACGCGGTTGGGGATAGTCATTGTTAATAGGTCAGTGATCGCGGCAAACGCCAAACAAAATGGAGGTATCAGCAATATGGCTAATGTGCTCACAATTGTTCCTCCAATATCGGAAACGTCGCCCTCATCTCTAAGGGCGACGATTTGTTATTATATCAGGTTGTTTTTCCAGAAGCTGTGGTCATCTTCGTGGCGATATTGTCAAATACGATCTTTAGCTTGTCGCCAACCGTTGTAGCACCAGCAATGATAGCAACGGAAATCAGCGCTGCAATCAGGCCGTATTCGATGGCGGTCGCGCCGGACTCGTCTTTCATGAAGCGAGCGAAAATCTTTGTCATGCGGGTTCTCCTAAACTCTTCGATTGTTGTTCAGCACGCCGACAACTGTTTTCCGCTGTTCGGTTGATCCCAAATTATAGAAGGTCGATTTCCAACGACTTAAAAAATCTCGTTAAAAATTAGTTAATGGGGGGTGTAGTTGAGCATAGTAAACAATAGATCAAAGTAGAAATTCAATTTTTATACACAGTCCACAATCCTTACTCCTCCAGCTTTTGGACTTTCGTTTAATGTTCCCAAATGCGTTTCAAGGTGGCGCATATCGTGTTCCATTATGGCGCATGGCATATAATGGTTCACCCGCATCCATCTGTCATGGTCGAGGCAGTATCGTATTGGGATTCTGACTTAACGCTTCATTCACCAATGCCGCGCATGGTGATTTCGATGAAATGCGTAACGAGTTAACCGAGGCTGTCTATATCCATGCTGTCCGTTTTTATAGCAAGAATTGCGGCTACCTTGACGGTGCTTATCGCAACGTCATCACCAATTATGGCTGCAGAAAACGACATGTTGCGCGTGTCTATGAACCATGCGCGGGTCCTGAAACTTGATCGTCCCGTCAGCAAGGTCATCATCGGTAATTCCAAAGTCGCAGATGCGACGGTCGCAGATGCAACCACAATCGTCCTCACTGGGCGCAGCTTTGGCACCACAAATCTGGTTCTTCTGGACGCAGATGGGAATGCGATCGTTGATGAGCGTGTGCTGGTGTCGATCGACGAAGGCAACACGGTTCGCGTTTTCCGTCAAACGGCGCGCACGGTTCTTTCCTGCACACCCAATTGCGAAGAGCACTCCACCAACGAGGGTGCTACTGGCGGTGGCCAGTAATATTTATCACTGTATTTTTGGAAAAGAGCATGACGAGCGCGCGGAGCTGTGTTTGCTCGCTTTAACGCCCGTCCAACGTCAAATATATGCCCACAAACGGCACTTAATCGCCCGTCGGGCAGTGCTTTTTCACATCAAATTTTCAGGTAAGTTGTTGATCTGGCTAAGATCAAGAATGGAATGGTGCCCAGAAGAGGACGGGTCTCACTCTCGATAGTGATATTGTTTTCATTGTGTTTTTCCTGATTTTCTCATTGATGTGTGTATCAGTTTTGTGTATCAGTATCGTTAACAACGAAAGACGCTTGTTATCATGTAGGGGTACATAGGAATGAACATAAAAATCGGCGAGTCCGTCGTTTTTGAAAAACTACCGAGTGGCTTTTACGCAAAGTTATTCAAAAATGAGATTTGTTGGACGCGAGGTATAGGACTCGCAGTATCATATTACTCTTACAAGCGCCGCGCTTACAGGCAAGGCCAGTTCCGGGCCGGATTAGTTCACGACTAACTCATCAACGATGCTGACCAACACGGGACCATCACCATAAATGAAAAAGGCCACAGTCTCACTACCTGTGGCCTTTATCGTAACCCTCTAGCGAAGGGGCTTCTCGATTACGCCAATGCGCTCCCGAAGCCAGGCGTGGCCAAATTTCGAAAGCTTGCACATGACACCCCACACCACATCGTATGCGTTCCAAACATGCGAAATCAGAACCGTAGAGATCGACGGCGTCTTCTGGTTTCTTGGGACAGATATTCTCAAGACCCTCTACGGCACGGATGTCGGATACTGGCGTTCGTACTTGGCGTTGAAAGAGAGCCAACGCCGTATCATCAAGAGAGAGACCATAGGCTTCTCGGCTGGCAGGGACATGACCATCATTTCTACGGCTGGTCTCGACGCGCTCTTATCGCGCAGCAAAAAGCCGATTGCCCATGAAATGCGCTACTGGCTCCGCGCTGTCGGCTTTCCGCGTTGTGCTGACCAATAAGAGTGACCCACTGGGACAATCATTCGACAATCCGATTTCTGGAAAGAGACATCATGACACCTTTCACTCTATCTCTCACCGACACAGGCCCGCGCGTTCTCGACATCGAGCTTGCCCGTTGGTTGGGTGTCGATAACCTTGGACGTTTTCAGCGTCATATTTTCCTGACCGTGGCACATGCGTTCTGCATCGCAGATAGCGAAAGCCCTGCATGAGTTTGCATCTGGGTACAGCGTGATTGGAAGAAAGCAGGACTTTTTCCCCATGCATGTCGGTGTTGGCAAAAAGGTTAGCTTTTGGCTTCCGATGGTGCTGGCAGTAGAGCAGCAGCCGCATGTGATTTTTGTCGACCCACGCCGAACAAAAGGGCTCACCAAGGTAGGCCGCAGGTTTGCGTTTTCAATGATGCATGAGCGTATCCGTGTAGCTGATGATGACTTTGCAGACGTTAGGTTGGGCATTGTTCGTTTCCAAGATAACGACGAAGGTGATGGACGGTCTGTGCAGTTGTACACTGACACAGGCGTTGAGCTTTTTTCCCTTGATGAGCTAGAAAGCATGGTTGCCGACACCTACAGGATTTGGCAGGAGGTTTGGGAAGAGCGAACAACGGAAACCCGGCGTAAGGGAACAGGCACTGGGGGCTTGTTCTGAAGCAAGTGTGGGGCAGGATGAGACAAATCGGCAATGGAAAACGATCTTTTTCCCAATGCAATTGCCCCTAAGACTAGTCTACAGCTAGACGAGCTAATATTGCGTGATGCTGCACTCTTTGCTTTTCCAGTTACCGAGTGGGAGAAGCGCGCTTATACAGAGGTAATCTCCCTGCCGCGCGTGGTCGTAACTCGCCCACCAAGAGATCAACTTTTAGCGGCTGACATGGTGCCGTACGACTGCCACACTAATTGCTCTACGCAAGAAGCAAATGACCCCAGTAGGCTGAGTCGTCATGTCTTTGGGTGGATGGTCTGTGGTTCCGATCTGATACTGCATTCTGTGGTCAAGATGGGTAGCCAGTGGCTCTGCCTCACGCCGCAGTTAGTAGAACTGGCCCCACGCTTCGAGTTCGTCCCAGACGCCCGTATAGAGTGGCGGGATGCTGACGATGGGGTTTCGCGTGTTGCTTACCGACACGGCAAGGTGCTTCCTGAGACTTTGAGGAAAGACCCTGAGCATCACATAAGAATGCGTGACGAGTTGCTCCAGCTAGTAGCGTCTGGCCTTTCGGTTATTGAGGCCCGCGACATCGTGGCATACAGAAGTTCGAATCAGGGGGAGGGCGAAAGTGGCGGAAGCGAAAGAGGGTGAGCTTTTCACTAGGAGTTATCAGCGAAGCCCCACAAAGCTCTCTGACAGCATAAAGGCCCGGAGAAGAGTGGCGGCTCGCTTTTTGGCCAGTATGAGCGTGGACCAGCTAAATAAGTTTCCCCTCATCGTTAAGGGAGAGCTTGGCGCTGAGTACCCGTATTTTAATGGATGGTTTCACAACGGCTTTTGGGAAAAATCAGACGTTAGCGACTTCCTTAGCGCAATAACTCTGTGGATACGGCAAGCTCCAAATCAGCTTACGGTAGCCCGTGATATTTTGGAGCAAGAGGATTTACATTACAAAATGGATGATAGGGGTGGCATTCATTTCTTGGTCGATGCGGAGTTCTCATCCGCCGTGGAGGCTGCTCTCTCTGGCCTCGACAGGCCTGAATTCACGGCAGCACGAGCGGCTCTACAAGAGGGTTTAAAAGCGCTTTCACCTGTAAAGCAGAGCGGCAAAGGATTGATCCGGGGTGTCTTCGAAGCCGTGGAAAGCTCCTTCCTCGTGGTGATCGGCCCCAATACCGCGAACCGTCTAAACAAGCAGTCAGTGGACGGATGCTTGAAGCTAATCCTTCTTGATCGATACAAAGAGTTTCCCGAAGCTGAGGACAAGGTAGCCCGCGTGCTGGAGACCCTTAATGCTTGGGTCAGGGAGGCCCATCCATACAGGCACGGGGCACCGTTTGAGCAAGTTCATGAAGCTCCCATTGAGCTTGCCTTGCTGTCTGCTACCAGCGGCATGGGCTTCATCAGGTTGTTCGCAGGACTGCGCTGACCTCCCGCGACCTCATCAGGAGGCAATTAGGTAATCTCGTCGCGGTGTGGGATTCGAATTCTGAAAAGGCTACTTTCTCGTCAGAGGAATAACTTGCGCACTATTGCTGCCGTCCTTAGGGCGTCTGAGTGCATCAGTTTTGAACTCAACAATTCTAGCCGTTTCCAGCGTCAGCCAGCCAGCTGGGAGCCCAGATAAGCTTTCGGCATCATGGGGGAACAGCGGAAGGTCGTGGCAAAGAGCCTCTTTACTGATTTGGCCTTCATCGACCAAAGCCCGAAAGACATCAGCTAATAAGCTGGGTTGCTGCAGCGGCCAAACATCATCGTAGGGTTCGCCCTTCGAAGAGTATCCTTTAGAGCTATAAATTTTAAAGAGTCGCTGTGAGGATAGGGGGTCTAAAATATCCAGCCGCTTGAGCCGCATGATCTGAGCTTTTATCGATACCTTCCAGCGTGCCTTAAGGCGCTCAAGTTCCCATATAGCTCCAGAGTCAACCTCGACACTGAATTGACTTGCGGGCAGCAGGAATGCCGACGCAAAGCTATGCGCTTGATCCTCAATGAGCTTGAAGTTTTCTTCGAACTCGCTTTCGGTTATCTGCCTGTGCAGAAGGATATGGCCCAGCTCATGAGCTGTATCGAATTGACGGCGTGCGAAAGATTGTTTGTCATTAGCTAAGAGTATGTAGGGCCTTCCGTCTTGGCCCCAACGGCTGAGACCATCCAGTCTATCCGTTTCCATCTGCTCAGCCGCTACGATGATGCCAATACCCTCAACGAACGCTACTACGTCCAGTACAGGCTTGAGGCCAAGTCCCCAGTGTTCTCTTGCGGCTTGTGAGAGGGCTTCTATATCCTCATTCCTGAGCGACTTAAAGCTTCGACCACCCATCAAATCCGGCACATTCACTTCCGGCAGATAAGCGTAGTGCTCAGCTACCGCTGTGATGTCTTCCAGCCACGCCAGCCGCGCATGCTGGATGAGTCTGTCACTTTTCAAAGCGCCAGCAAATGATCTAAAGAAAGAAGGACCAGCGCCATCTGATCGCGGCGTTAGAAAGAAGTCCTCTGGGACAGCAAGTAGTGTGGAAAGCTCAGACAACGCTTGCGGCTCCGGGAAAGAGTCACCTTCTTCCCAGCGCTGCACTGTGCTAGCTGCACGCTGCATCATATCGGCAAGAGCTTTTCGCGATGAAATGCCCCGTGCTTGTCGTGCTTCGGCAAGCTTGGCTCCCACAAATGTCTGTATTCCGCTACGCACTTCTCATTCCTAAATCACTTCTCGCTCTGATCGCGTGACGCATCCCCATTTGTGTCCTTGAAGCTACCCTTCACGGGTTTGAGCATCACGGGACGCTTAACGACAGGAACAGCTCCCACACCGTAACCAGCAAGAAATTCATCGATATCCGATTGATAGATGAAGGTTTCCTGTCTGCTATCCAAAACGGACAAGGTTAGAGACGCCAGCTTTCCAAGCACGTTGGGATCGCGCCTCACCATGATAACGGCCATTCGTTTCCTATCACTGAACATTTCAGGCGGATGGAAAAGATCAGCCGAAAGGCCACGGTTTTGATAGCAAAGGGCCCTGCGTGTTGCGTTTTTAACAGGTGTATCTGTTAGCTCTCTATGCGAGGCGAAGCCGACCATTGTATGGCCAAAGACGCCGGTAGTGAGGTGGACAGGGGCAAGCGCAATCTCATCGGGTGCGTACTCCACAGGAACGGATTTCACAAACTCAGCGCCGTTCCGGGCGAGTATCCCCTCAAAGGCTTCATCGATAATATTGTGTCGCATAAGACCCACCGCCCTACTTTGGCGGAAACGGGACAATGGCACCCCATCCACTATGGCTGTGTGCGAGGTGCTTACGGCAACGTCTGCTTGCTCGGCAGCACAGGGGAACATTGTCTTCACTTCAACGAGCGCATTGCGGGGAATGTCTCGTCTTATCGCGGCTTCAAACTCTAATCTACGCTCATCGGGAATCATGTAGCTTTCCTTATGCTATGCATGTCGATTTTGCATTAAGCGGAAAATAGCCACATAATTTTGCACTTTGCAAGCGCCTTGATGTTCTTACCACAGGAATTATAGCCTTCCGACTTCCACAGGGGTCACGTATCTCAGAGTTAATCACGTAGCAGCTGCGGCGAGCTTTCCCCCGGCCCCGCTCTCATAATGGGGGAGCATCCCACCCCCTGTCGCGCTCAGACCGTGGGGGCTGCTGCGGGGGTGACAGGGGCTCATCCCAATCCAGCTCAGCTTGGGTCAGTAGCTCTTCGTATCGCCGGATGATTGTCTCTGTCTGAGGCCGCAGCAAGGAAGCCGTAGACCGCCATTCGTGCAGCTTCCTTAAGGCCAGCTCCCAGTCAGCCCAATTGCTGCCCTTCTCAACCGTCGGCTTGTAGCCTTCTGCCATTTCATGCAGCTGTTTCGCTTGGGTGAACATCGTGGTCAGAGTGGTAGAACAGCTTGCTGGTATCTCCGGTTGGTCTGGGTAGAGAACTTGAAGCCGCCGCATGATGCCAGGCATTGCTGTAGCCACCATGTTGGCCGCTTGTGCAGCCTCTGCTGACACCTCAGAGACAAGGCGGTAGGCTTCTATCCTCCGGTCACTGGCTTTACTTGCCCGCTCTCGCTGGATGCCTAATGCCGCTAAGATAATTGAGAGGAAGTCCATAAGGTGGCTCTTAGTTCAACTCAGCAAGGACGTTCTGGCTTTCACACTTGGCGTACGCTTTGGCATCGTTAGCGAAGGTTATGGCCTCGTTCGCTGCGTCAACGGCTTCATTGGCAAAGCTGCGCAACTTGGTGAGGTAGGTCTCCACCTCGTTCTGATAGCTGGTTATCTCCCAATCAGAGCAACTATGCTTGCCGGAAAACTTATAGCCAGAGAGACAATAAGGAGCAGTCGGCTTGTGGAAGCTTCCCGGTGCATCAGGTAGCGTCACATCGCCATACGGCTGAGAGCAAAATGCCAGTGCCAAATTAGGAGCCGAAAGGAAGATTGCGCAAAGAAAAGCTACACGCCCCATAACCAAAACCCCCGATGATTGGCGTGAAGCTTATCTTAGGTTGATCTCTCCGAGAAGGGCCTACGCCTGTTTCGGCGCTCTGTCCGCTATAGCGTTAAGGTCTAACTTTGAAATTGCCGCAAGCATCATCGACGTATCGGCATGTACGTACCCACTTGAGTCGTTCTTGTCGCTGTGTCCCTGAATTTTATCAACCAGCTTATCCGAGACCTCTAGCCGCATCATTTCCGATTTGAACCAATGGCGGAACGAATGCGTCGGGGCCTTACGTTCATCAGTGATGCCTAGGTTTCGAACCCAAGCGCCGAGCCTGTTGCTGACGCCTTTCGATGGATGCTTCTGTTCTTCGCGCGTTTTGATCGCTATTTTACCTGAGCGCGCACCATAGAACAGCGGCCCTGCACCGCGTGCACGCACAAAGTCCATAAACCCTGCTGAAATGATATGCGGGTGGAGCGGTACAATGCGCTCAGAACCTACATTCTTTAAGGTGCCGCCGTCCGGTGCCGGTTGGAAACGGATGCAAGGGTGTCCGTGATCATCAGTCACGATCATTCCACCCCAAAGCTGCGCCACCTCAGCTACACGCGCGCCTGTCTGAGCTTGAAGCCACGGTATCCACCTCAGATGATTGAGAGGCGCGGCGCGCGCTGCATTGAGGATTGTGGCAACTTCGGCGGTGGAGAAAGGTAGGCGCGTGGTCCCTGCCAGAACTTTCTGCTTTGCCTTCACGCCATCGAATGGATTGTGCCTTATCCCGGTCGTTTCACTGTTGCTCATGCCAAAACGATAGAGCGTGTTGAAAGTCGCAAGATACGTCGATGAGACCTTCTTACGCCCTTCATTGACGAGCGCATCTTTCCATCGCTGCGCATCGACTCTTTCGACTCTGTGCGGGTCGTCGTGGCCCACGAACGTCTTGAAGCGGTTGATATAGCCGCGCCATGTCGAGATAGTAGATGCTGCCCTTTTGCTTTCAGCTTTCCAACGATCAAACAAATCGTCGAAGGTTTTAACTTGCCCCTTCGACGGCGCTGTATGCGCTCCCGGTCGGCCCGTATTCCATTCAGGAAACTTTGCCGCGACCTGATCTGGCTTATAATTTCCGCGCGCGCGATCCATCAAAGTACCCATCGCATCGGCAACGGTCTCTGGTAACGCTCTCACGAAGTCTGCGTAGCTTTTTTCAGTAAGTTGTATCTGATTGGATGCTAGGAAAATATCGACCTCAAACAACGGACGTATCGTGTCAACGGCGCGCGGAAGGCCGAAAGACTTGCTCAACGCAAAGCATTCCTCCGTCGCAATGAGAATGGCCTTCCACTGTTCGAACTCCGACCACTCCGCATCCTTCGTTATAGGCGGCGGATTGTCCTCATGCTTTGCCATCAGCTGGCGATAGGCTAGCCCAAGGACGGCTTGCAGCTGGCGATGGTTCAAGTCTACCGGCCCACGTCTCGCGGCGTCGAGAAAGGTTGTTACGGCTCCGAGAGCGGCGGCGTGACGTACGCTGATCAGTCTCGGGTCTTTTGTCTTGAGAGAGAATTTTATCTCAGCGCCAATCGTGCAAGAGACACGGAACGTAGCGCGCTCATCAAGGGCGTCAAGAGTAAGCGGAAGGTCAACCGCAAAGTGTTGGCCCTTGAGCTTTTCCACCAAGTCGAGCGGTATGCGGTGTCTGAATTGAGCGTTGTTTGTACCCAAACGCTTGACGGGTCTGACCATTCTAATCACCATGATGTGACGCACTTCTGTGCCTCAGGTGAAGAGCTACATCCCCTTGAAAAGGTTATTTGTTTAACGATTTCAAGGGGAGTAAAAACGGATGGTGCCCAGAAGAGGACTCGAACCTCCACACCCTTTCGAGTACCAGCACCTGAAGCTGGCGCGTCTACCAATTCCGCCATCTGGGCGACGAGGAGCCATGTACGGGGGCAGTCGTCTGGTGTCAACAGAGATTTTGAAGTTTTGTGACGATCATTGATTTTTCAGTGAAAAAATCGATGTTTGCGGTGGTTGGCTCGCGTGCGGGGGCGACAGCATCCATCACCGCCTTCTGAGAATCAGGTGTCCATACCTTCGTTCTTCGATCTATCGAGGTGGCCGAGGTCCCGGTCCGGGTCGATGACATCACGGACGCGTTGCTTGAGTTCCTTGGCACCAGGAAAGCCACCATCGCGTTTGCGTTCCCAGATGACCTCTCCGTCCACCAGGATTTCAAAACGCCCGCCTGTCGCCGGCACCAGAGCGACTTCGCCGAGGCTATCGGCGAAGGTATGAAGCAGTTCCTGCGCCATCCAGGATGAGCGCAGGAGCCAGTTGCACTGGGTGCAATAGACAATGGAAATACGTGGTTTGCGGATTGCGTTTGCCATCTTGCCCTCGTTCGTGCCTGAAGGAATAATTCTTCAGCAGGCACACGTTTGCAAGTAGTGAACGGCGCGGCTCTTTACATCGGCGAAGAAATCGAGCGTTCCGCGATTCGCTTGTAAAACAAAGTGGTTCCACAATATGCGCCATTCGGAAACAGCGCGTAGTCCGGGATGACGCCCACGCGTTCCCAACCAAAACGAGGGTAGATCGCCTCTGCCTCGCTGCCGGTTGCCGTGTCCAGAACCAGAAGTGTTCGTCCGCGTTTTGCAGCTTCTGCCTCTACCTGTGCCATCAGCTTGCGGGACACGCCAAGACCACGGGCCGAGCGGTGCACCAGAAGCTTCATCAGGTCACCGCGGTGGGGCTGGTTGGGTTTGGAGGCAAGGCCAATCTGAACGGTGCCGACCGTTCTGCCATCCAACTCAGCCACCACATGGATTGTGTCGCCATGATCGACGGCCTCCGCCACGCTTTTCCAATACGTCATCGCATCAGCCGGTGCGAAAGGCAGCATGAAGCCGACGGAGGCGCCGCCATTGACGCAATCGGACAGAATCTCGGAAAGGTCTGGCAGTGCGGCCAAGGTCTCGCTACTTGTCAATGTGCGGATGATTGTCATTTGAAGCTCCTAAAAATATCAGCGTTTGCGGTGGTCCAGCACCACGGCGTAGCGAGCAGGGGTGTCGGTCGGGTTGTGGAACGTGTGCCCGTCGCCAACGGGCATGAACAGGCAATCGCCTGCTTCCATCAGATACACACCCGCGCCCGTCGTCATCTCGATGCTGCCTTCCAACAACCACACATATTGCGTCATTCCACGGCTTGCGGCATGCGGCGGAAAGCTGACCTTTGCGTGGGCGGGAAAATTGACTTCAACAATATCGACATCGGAGCCGACGTAGGGAGGAGATACGGCGCGACGCACATAGCCCGTGTCAGGGTCCCGCCATGTCGGTTGGTCCTGCCTCTTGACCAAGGGCGAGACGATTTCTCTGTCCTCGGCAAAGAAGCCCGAAAGCGAGAGCCCGAGCGCCGCGCAGATGCGTGCCAGAAGCGCCGCAGTCGGACTGGCTTCTCCGCGCTCGATGCGGGAAATCATGGCGCGGCTGACGCCGGATGCGGTGGCCAGCTGTTCGAGCGTCAGATTGCCCTGTGCTCGCAGATGCTTGATGCGTTCAGCGATTGACTGTTCGAAAGTGTCGATGTTATTTTCCATCATATAAGAATAATAATCCTATATAATGGAGTCAACATCCATCTTAGTGGAATTCAGGTCTTGGTGGCAGGATAATCTGGCTCGCCACTCTGCCCCAACGCTCGCTGTGGCACTGTAAGCTGGCCCAGAGGGCTGAAAAGCCCAACTTAAAAGGCTTTTAACCAAATTCCCGCTTTTCCAGCGCAAAAGCCCCTGCTATAGCGCGGGGCATGAGCACAAATTCGACCCGCACCCCGCTTGACCATATCCGCAACTTTTCCATCGTTGCCCATATCGACCATGGCAAATCGACGCTAGCCGACCGGTTGATCCAGTCGACGGGCGGCCTTGCTGAGCGCGACATGTCCGAGCAGGTGCTCGACAATATGGATATCGAGCGCGAGCGTGGCATCACCATCAAGGCACAGACCGTGCGCCTGCATTACAAGGCGAATAACGGCGAAATCTATGTGCTGAACCTCATCGATACCCCCGGCCACGTCGACTTTGCTTACGAAGTCTCGCGCTCGCTGTCAGCTTGCGAAGGCTCGCTGCTGGTGGTGGATGCGTCTCAGGGCGTCGAAGCGCAGACACTGGCAAACGTGTATCAGGCCATCGATAACGACCACGAGATCGTCACCGTCCTGAACAAAATCGACCTGCCTGCTGCTGAACCGGATCGTATCCGTGAACAGATCGAGGAAGTCATCGGCATCGATGCGTCTCAGGCCGTGCTGATTTCGGCCAAGACCGGTCTTGGCATTCCGGATGTTCTTGAAGCCATCGTGCACCAGTTGCCGCCGCCAAAGAGCGAGCTTGGCGAGAAAGGTCCGCTGAAGGCTCTGCTGGTCGATAGCTGGTACGATACCTATCTCGGCGTTATGGTTCTGGTGCGCGTTCTCGATGGTGTGCTGACCAAGGGCCAGACCATCCGCATGATGGGCACGGACGCGAAATATCAGGTGGAACGCGTTGGCGTTCTGACCCCTAAGATGGTGGCTGTCGATAGCCTCGGCCCTGGTGAAATCGGTTTCATCACCGGCTCCATCAAGGAAGTGGCCGATACCCGCGTCGGCGATACCATTACCGAAGACAAGCGCCCCACAGCAAAGGCTTTGCCGGGCTTCAAGCCTGCCCAGCCGGTCGTGTTCTGCGGCCTGTTCCCGGTCGATGCTGCCGATTTCGAAGATCTGCGCGCCGCCATGGGCAAGCTTCGCCTCAACGACGCGTCCTTCTCGTTTGAAATGGAATCGTCCGCCGCTCTCGGCTTCGGTTTCCGCTGTGGCTTCCTCGGCCTCTTGCATCTCGAAATCATTCAGGAACGCCTCGAGCGCGAGTTCGATCTGGACCTCATCGCAACCGCCCCTTCGGTGGTCTATCAGTTGACGATGACCGATGGTTCCGAGCGCGAGCTGCACAATCCGGCTGACATGCCTGATGTCGTCAAGATTTCTGAAATCCGCGAACCGTGGATCAAGGCGACTATCCTGACGCCGGATGATTATCTCGGTGGTATCCTGAAACTCTGTCAGGACCGCCGCGGCGTACAGACCGAACTAACCTATGTCGGCAAACGCGCCATGCTCACCTATGAGCTGCCGCTCAACGAAGTCGTGTTCGATTTCTACGACCGCCTGAAATCCATATCCAAAGGCTACGCATCCTTCGATTACCATCTCGATGGTTACCGCGAAGGCAACCTTGTGAAGATGTCGATCATGGTCAATGGCGAGCCGGTGGACGCGCTCTCCATGCTCGTGCACCGCACCGCAGCCGACAAGCGCGGCCGTGACATGTGCGAAAAGCTGAAAGATCTCATTCCGCGCCACATGTTCAAGATCCCCATTCAGGCGGCCATTGGCGGCAACGTCATTGCGCGTGAAACGATCTCTGCCATGCGCAAGGACGTAACCGCCAAGTGCTACGGTGGCGATGCCACCCGCAAGCGCAAACTTCTGGACAAGCAGAAGGAAGGCAAGAAGCGCATGCGCCAGTTCGGCAAGGTGGACATTCCGCAAGAAGCGTTCATTGCAGCGCTGAAAATGAGCGATGATTGATATGAAAAGGGCGCTGAGGCGCCCTTTTTGTTATGATGGCAATTGCTTATCGACCGCGAGTTTTTATCGAAGACAGCTATGCCGTACCGTTCACGCAAAGAAGCCGCCTGCCCGAAAGCAAGCGGCTCTTTCAACTATTGACGACATCAACCTCTTAAGGCTGAGTCTGCGTACCGCCCGTGTTAGGCGAAGCAGGCGTCGCATTATCGGGTGCAGCCGGTGTCATGGGGGCAGGCGCTGGAGCCTGATCACTGACGGCTGGGGGCGTTGTTGACGACGTCGTCGTTGGGTCAGTTGTCGATGGAGCGCTCATCTGCATCCAGATGAAGCCGCCGACCAAGAGAACTGCGATGACCGCAACCCAGGGAGCCCAACCCGCAGATTTGCGGGCAGCTTCTGGCGTTGTGCGAAGTTCAGGGCGATCTGGACGAAGATTGGGGTCGCGTGGCAGATTTGGATCGAATGTCATGATGTTTTCTCCTCTTACTATGGGGAGAAAATGCGATTCTGCGTGATTGGTTCCAGAAATCTATAAATGGTAAAAACTGGTACCCTTACAGTATCGAACGCGCCGTATCGATCGCCTCACTCAAAACCTCCATCATTTTCGGGTCGTCGCATTGCGAAACGTTGAACCTCATATGGGTCAATGCGGCGTATGACTGACTGAAAATATTGCCGGGCGCCAAAACCACATGTTTCAAAAGAGCATGGCGAGCGACCTTTGCCGCGTCGACCCCTTCAGGCAAGATGCACCATAAAAATATACCCGCTTGCGGCTCGATCCACGGTGTGATGCCGAGCGCGCGAAGCCGTGATGTTGTTTCCACTCTAGCTCTGGACAGTCGCACTTTCACGGTCTCGATGTGTCGCCGGTAGCTGCCATCCTTAAGCGCTGCCAGCACCACTGCCTCACATAGTTGGTTGCCTGAAAAACTCGTGGCTATCTTCATGTCGGTCAGCGGCTCTATCCAAGGTTGTGGTACTGCGATGTAACCGCAGCGAATGGACGCCGAGAGCGTCTTGGAAAAACTGCCGATCTGCACGACCCGGCTCAGACCATCGAAGGCAGCAAGTCGCGGCGCTTTCTGGTTTTCGAAATCTGCGAAAATATCGTCCTCGATAATCGTCAGTCCGGCACGTTCCGCCAACATCAGCACCCGATGCGCTGTAACCGGAGAAAGAACCGCGCCGGTGGGATTGTGGATTGCAGAATTGGTGATGTAGAGGCGGGGCTTGTGTTCGTTCAGAGCTTCTTCAAACAGCGCAACATCCGGTCCGGATGGTGTATAGGGTACGCCGATGATCTTGACCCGGTGGGCGCGCAGCAGAGCATGGAAATTGAAATAACAGGGGTCATCGACCAAAACGGTCTGCCCCGGCTCCAGCAGGAAACGGCAGAGCAGATCTATAGCGTGCGTGCCGCTATCCATCAGCATGATGTGTTCCGGCGCAGCGTGCACGCCGTTCTCCGACAGTCGCCGCGAAAGCAATTTCCGCAATGGTAGAAGTCCGAGCGGAGTACCGTAGTCGGTCAACAGGTCTGTGTCCGCGCGGGCCACGCTGCGCATGGCACGGCGTATTGCCTCTTCCGGCATCCATGAAGGCGGCATCCAGCCACAACCGGGTTTGATCATCCCACTCTGCCCATCCAGCGCAAGGCGCGAGACCCAGAAGGGATCAACCGCATGGTCGAGCTTCGGGCCTATTTCGGCAAGTGAAAGAGGAGCCAGGGCGGCCGCCACATAAAATCCCGACCCGGGGCGGGAGTGAATGGTGCCCTCTGCCATCAACCGTTCATAGGCTTCGACAACGGTTGAGGTTGAAACCAGCATTGTCTTGGCGAAGGCGCGAACCGATGGAAGTTTTGATCCCGGCGCGAGGATGCGTGCCGAGATACGCTTTCGAACTTCCGCCATCACGCTGTTGATGCGAGGCGCGTTATCGTGAGTTTTGCTCGGGATCAGATTCATCCGTATTGCTCTCAATACCATAACAGTTTTACAAAACTGTACCGCAGTGTAGCTGTCTGCACCATCCATTCCGGTTCATAAATCCATCGAAATGGAGCATTGGAATGGATAGGCAGTCGGCTGGTTGGGTGAGCGGTTTTGTGGGCGTGGTTATTTTCAGCGGCTCTTTGCCAGCAACACGTTTGGCGGTTACGGGGTTCGATCCCGTGTTTCTGACATTGGCGCGGGCCAGCATTGCCGGGTTGCTCGGGGTCGCGCTGCTTGCGGTCTTTCGGCAGAAGCGTCCTGCACGGAATGACGTGCTGTCACTGGCCATCGTTTCGCTGGGTGTCGTGGTCGGCTTCCCGCTGCTGACAGCCATGGCGTTGAAGCACATCACCTCGGCCCATTCTGTCGTCTTCATCGGTCTGCTGCCATTGGCGACGGCCATATTTGCCGTGCTGCGCGGAGGCGAGCGCCCGCGTTTGGCCTTCTGGCTCTACTCATGTCTGGGCAGCGCATTGGTCGCTGGTTTCGCGATGACGCAGGGCGGCTCGGCGTCGCTGGCCGGTGATCTACTGATGTTGGCGGCCATCGCGCTTTGTGGCCTTGGCTACGCGGAGGGGGCGGCCTTGTCTCGCAAGCTTGGCGGTTGGCAGGTCATTTCGTGGGCGCTGGTTCTGTCCTTGCCCATCATGCTGCCGCTCGCACTCTTCACCATGCCAGCGTCGTGGAGCACTATTGGAGGTGGCGCATGGGCCGGGCTTATCTACGTGTCGCTGTTCAGCATGTTGATCGGCTTTATCTTCTGGTATCGTGGACTGGCGCTGGGCGGCATTGCCGCCGTTGGTCAGTTGCAATTGCTCCAACCCTTCATGGGCCTTGTGCTGGCGGCGAGTTTGCTGGGCGAAGCCGTCAGCATCCCGATGCTGCTGACAACGGTTGGCGTCGTGGCCTGTGTCGTCGGTGCAAAGAAATCCGCGACGAAGCCACAGCCCTGTTAGCCGTTGCCGCGTCGGGATGTCCAGCGAAGCCAGCTTTCCTCGTTGCCGCTGAAGACGTTGAGGTCGATCTTGCCCTCTACGCCATGGGACAGGCCAGAGCCGGAATATTGCCAGAACATCCATTTGCGGTCTGGATAGACCTTGGACGGGTGTTGGGCCACGGCCCGCAGCCAGAAGGGGTAGTTCAGGAATTCACCCGACAGATGGTCCTTGTAGAAATCCGGGGCAGTGTAGATGATCGGGCGCTGGCCGTAATGGCGTTCCAGCATGTCCATGAATACCTGCATCTTTTCCAGCACCTTGGCGCGCGGCAGGCGCATCTTGCAGCTGGATTCGCCATTATATTCCACATCGATGACAGGCGGCAGCGCATCCGGGTCACGCGGCACGTTACGAATGAACCAGTCTGCTTGCTGGCTTGCAGGGCGGCACCAGTAGAAGAAGTGGTAGGCACCCCGGCGCAGCCCTGCTGCCTTGGAGCGGTTCCAGTTGGTCTTGAACATGGGGTCCAGATGATCACCGCCATCGGTCGCCTTGATGAAGGCGAAGTTGGCGCCGCGTGATCTCAGCCTCTCCCAATCGATATTGCCCTGCCAGCGGGAAACATCGACGCCGTGGACGGCAAAATGCCGAGGCGTGACCTTGCCGAAATTGATCGGCTTGGCATCGCTGAAGTTGGACCGGAAGATGCGGGAGCGTACGGCTGGTCCGGCATTGATGGCAGGCGCTGCGGCCATGGCCATCTGCACCGACTTCTCATCTGGAAGACCGACACCAGCCTGTGGCGACATCGACGTGTCGATCTGGGGCATGGCGCGACGGGGTTCGGCTTGTTGGTCCACAGCGGCAAAGGCTTTTGGTTCCTGTGGAAGCGGCCCACCCCAGGCCAGGACCTTCTGGGCAGGTTCGGCACGAAGCGTCGCACGCGTTTGGCCAACACTGGCCTGCGGCACAGGCGCCGAAGGCGTTACGGAACTCGTCGTTTCCTTGGAAGGAATTCCCGCCATCAGGCTTTCCGGCCCAGAACTGGACGTACAGGCCGTGAGGGATAGGCAGGCTAGAATAATGGCTGGCACTGTCGATCGATACATGAGAATCCGTACGCAAAACAGACGGGCAAACACAAAACGCACCGCCCTGGAACCTTGAAAAAAGATGACTAACGACAAATTATCAAAAAAGGCTGAATCCAATCTTTACGATCGGAAAATGATAAAAAAGATGAGCTGACATTTGCGTGAGACTGCGGTGAGCATGATAGCAAAAAGCGCGGACGAAACCGCCCGCGCTCATGTTCGAAATTCCCGTTTTTTCTGATCAGGCAGCGCGCCGATGATCCCGGCGGCTATCCTGCGCGCTGTCGAGGCGGAACTGCTCCAGCAGACCAAGCAACTGATCCGTCTCTTCATTCAGCTGCTCACTGGCCGCACTTGTCTCTTCCACCATCGCCGCATTCTGCTGCGTCAGCAGATCAACTTCACCAACGGAGCTATTGATCTGCTGCATGGCAATCGACTGGTCCTGCGTTGATTGCGTGATCTGCTGCACATGGTCGCTGACATGGGAGATTTGCGTGCCGATCTGGGCCAACGCTTCGCCTGTCTGGGTAACGAGGCTGGAACCTGCGGCGACCTCCTTGTTCGAAACGGCAATCAGTTGACGGATTTCCTTGGCGGCTGCGGCCGATCTTTGCGCCAACTCGCGAACCTCATGGGCGACAACGGCAAAGCCCTTGCCCGCCTCACCGGCGCGCGCTGCTTCAACGCCCGCATTCAGAGCCAGCAAATTCGTCTGGAACGAAATGGAATCGATGACCTCGGTAATGTTGCCGATGGTCTTCGATGCATTCTCGATCCGCTCCATGGCCGAAATCGCATTGCCGACGATGACAAGTGACTCATCGGTATTGCGGCGTGTCTTATCGACAATGGTGTTCGCTTCCCGGGCACGATCCACGGCGTTGCGCATGTTGGAGTTGACCTCATCCACGGCTGCTGCCGTTTCCTCCAGCGAAGCGGCCTGACGTTCCGTGCGGCGCGCCAGATCAACAGCGGATTCCGACATTTGCTGCGCGTTACCGCGGATGGCACCGACGTTTTCGAGAATGCCGCCAATGGTTTCGCGCAATCGCAGCATGGACTGGTTGAAGTCGACGCGCAATTGCTCGAGACGGTCGCTGAATGGCGTATCGATGGTGGTGGAAATGTCGCCTGCGGACAGGCGCTCCAACCCACCGGCCAAGGCCGCAACGGCGAACTGGATCTGGCGGTCCAGCTCTTTCCGCTCTGCATCGTTGGACTGGCGTGCTGCTTCGGCAGAGGCGCGCTGTTCCTGCGTGGAGGCTTCGAGACGAATGCGCTCTTCGGCATTTTCCTTGAACACTTCCAGCGCGCGCGCCATGTCGCCGATTTCGTCGTAACGGTTCTTGCCCGTCAGTGGAATATCGATATCGCCCTTTGCCAGCCGCTTCATGGCGCCGACGATCCCAAGGATAGGGCCTTTGAACGTCATCACCAGGCCGATACCGGCAAAGATGGCAACGAGTACGCCGATCACCATGGCTGAAAGCGAGATGCCATCCGCCTTGATGCGCTCGGTATCGGCGGCAGTGCGCTGCTTTTCGGCAAAACTCGTCAGACTGGTCCAAACGTTGCGGATCTCGTCTTCCGCCATGCGGAACGCGACCTGACGCTGCTGAGACATGGCGAACAGGTCTGCCGATGCGCGGTCCAGCTTGGTGGCCATGGCGTCGATCGATTCGGCGCTCTTGCGCGTCGCCTCAGACATCGTCTTGTCGCCGATCATCTCGCCGGCAGAGACGTTCAGGCGGAAGGCGACATCTCTGAATTTCTCCAATGACGCCTTGGCTGGGGCCGCAACAAAGCCTGCCATTTCAAGCTCTAGATTTTTTGCGTCTTCGGCAATCTGCCGTGCGGTGGCAAGAAATGCTGTTGCCTGTTCGATAGGCTGGTCGAGCTTGCCGAAAACCTCAGTCGCCTGGCGGGATTTGACGGTAGCAAAACCCTGAAGTCGAATGGTCGACGGGCGCATGATGTTGACCACGCGGTCGATCGTGCCGACTGTCGCGTCATTGACGAGGCCGATATCGAGCTGGGCGCGGATTTGGGTCACGCCCTCGGCCAGCTGGTCAATAATCATTTTCTGATCGACGGAGGCGATGCTGACCAGTTCCTTGGCCGTTGTTTCCAGATTGGAAATGGCTGCCTTTACGACAGCCGTCTTTTCCTCGGGCGATGTCACTCTGTTGAAGTCTGTGACCACAGTGGCAATGAGGTTTGCGCCGCGATTAAGTTTGTCTGCTTCGCGCAACAGCAGCTTGGCTTTGGCTTCGTCGGTCTGAAGCGTATTTCGGATGTTGGTTGCGTTCGCCAGAAGGCCGTTCAGTTCCTTCTTGATGACTGAAAGGTCGGTATCCATACCAGCACGAAGTGCCTGCTCTTTCTGGTGGCTCGACCACAATTCATCGACCTGATTGGTGATGACTTTTGTTCTGTCAATCGCGTCTTTTATTTCGCTGGAGTTACCATCTTCGGTCGCGCGCAGAAAATTGGCCTGTTCGGCCAGCTGGCGGTGCAAGGTGGTGCGGGTCTCCTCATTAGTGTTGGTAAGAAACGATGTCATGCCGCCATACACTTCTTTGAATCCGGTCAAGGATTGCAGGATCGTGTTGGAAACATCCATGCGGCTTTGCAGTAGATTTGATGCGTAAAGCCCCGACAATCCCACTGCGAGAATACTTGCAATAAATGGCGCTATGAACACGATGACTTTCGTTTGTATCTTGAAACGTGCCAGCAAGTTATCGATCATCATTATTTTCCCCAAAGTCCGCTTTTGGCCTTCAATTTCTTTGAAGCCGAAAAGATCAGCGTGCCTACACTTCTGCAACCGAGGTTTGAAAATAATGTTAATATTCAGTGAGTTCGATATTTCGCGAATAATGCCAAGGGAGAAGCCGGTATGCTTGAACCGGCTTCTTTGACGGGCATTTGCTGCACGATCAGTCGCTTGCTTTGAGCGTGCTCTGGAACGCATCGATGATTAGCTTCACCAGTTCCTTGTGAATGTCTGCTCTGTCACGCTTATGCGTCTGCTCACAAATCGGATCGATTTCACCGACCGATTTCAAAAATGCGTCTGCATCTTTTTTGCAGACGGGCAAAAAGCTGAAATGGTTGCTGTCATCGACTTGCATGTAAGTTGCATGCGGCACGTCCTTAGCCAACTGGTCCGAAAGCACAGAGACAGGAATGTCGCCGACGCTGCCGAGATTGATGAATGTCATCGGAATGTCGATAGTCTCAAGACTGTCCTTCGTGAAGGCGGCCTCCAGCCCCGGGTCGACAAGCACGGCAGACCGGATGCGCGCGTCGCGATTGGATTGTTCAAAGCGTGCCTTATCGACGCTGCGCAAATCAAACTTCGGAACAACGATCTGTTCATCGTTCTTATAGCCACGTCCACCCGAAAACCACTGGCAATCCATGGATGTGGCATAGTCCACGCAATATTTTACGTAGGCATTAAGGTCGGCGCGCGCACCTGCAAGCTCCATCGCAGCACTCCCGCCCAGCGAAAATCCCAGAACGCCAACGCGGCTCTCATCAATGGATTTTGACCATTCGGCATTGGTTGTGAGCGATGTGATGATGGTGGAGAGATCATCGGTGCGCTCCCATATTTTCGGTGTGTCTTCCGGCGTGGAATCGCCACTGGTCGTGCCGGGGTGATCTGGTGCGGCAACAATGAAACCGGCTTGCGCAAGAGCTGTCGCAATCCATGCCATACCGATCGCGCGCGAGCCGGAGCCATGGGATAGCAACACCAATGGCAGGCGATGCGGTTGGATGGGGGCATCTTTGAAAGCGGGCGCTCCTTCGAAAATCCTGTTGTCACCCACGCTGACTTTCTGGCTCATCCCTCCAGACGGGTACCAGACGGTAACGGATAAATCCCGGCCGCGAGAAGAGGACTGGATGGCTATATCGCGGGTGCCGACATTTTCGCCTGCAAAAGCGGGCGGTGTGGCGAGAACGAATAATACGGTAGCGGAAAGAATGCAGCGCATGGGAAAGCCTCTTGAAATGAAACAACGAGGCTGATGTCTGCGCATCGCCGTTTTTTTACGCCCTGAAACACGTTTGAGGTCGTTCGCGAACGCGATCTGGTCCATGTAGAAAGGGTTCATCATTTCCAACCTGGGTCGTTCGCCTTGATTTTCCTGCCTTTACCCCTTGTTGTCGCCCTACTTCTTTGTCTGATGTTGATCTCGATCCTTCGAGCCAATGGCGAAGGAAAGGCCAATCTACCGTTTCTGGCGTTGCTCGTGCTGAGCGCCACTCAGTCGGCACTTGTTGGTCTGCGCTGGGGCTATCAAGTCGATTGGCTGAAATTTTCATTGCCCGTAACGGCATCTCTTTTGCCGCCGCTGGCCTATGCCAGCTTCCGCAGCCTGATGAACGACTGGCGTTTGAAAAGTGCGGAAACGCTTGCCAGCCTTGCTGTTCCGCCACTCGTCATCATAGCCTTGCTGATCCTTTATCCGGTTGCTATCGATTTTGCCCTCATTTCTCTTTTTGTCGGCTATGCGCTGGCCATCATCCTGTTGGGACGGCGTGGGCCGGATGGGCTGGAGGAGGCGCAATTTGCGAGCGTCACATCCGTTCACCGCGCACTCTATATCGCCGCTGCCGCCCTTTGCCTTTCCGCAGCCTTCGATATTGTGATCCTTCTCGACTACGAATGGACGCGGGGTCAGAATGCCGGTGTCATCATCAGCAATTGCAATGTGCTCGGCCTGCTCCTGATTGGGCTGACGGCATGGGTTGCGGGCGACAGCAAGCCTGAAAAATTTTCGGCGCTAACGGAAACAGAGCCAGTGAGCGCCACCACCGAAGACCATGAGATCATGGCGCGGCTGGAAGAACTGATGGCGCGGCATCAATTCTACAGAGACGAAAATCTCAATCTCTCCCGCCTAGCCCGCAAGCTGGCATTGCCCAGCCGCCAGATTTCCAATGCCATCAACCGCGCAACGGGCGGTAATGTCTCTCAATATATCAACCAACTGCGCGTGAGAGATGCATGCCGATTGCTGGAGGAGACGGATCAATCCGTGACGTCCATCATGTTCGAAAGCGGCTTCCAGACCAAGTCCAATTTCAACCGGGAATTTCGCCGCATCACCGGCATGAACCCGCTGGCGTGGCGGGAGCGGGAGGTTTGGAAGCTGGTGTCAGCGCATAAAAATGGCCACCCGGCGTAACCGGATGGCCATCAAATATGGACAGAAGATGATTACAGATTGCCGTTACGCTGCTGGATCATCATGTAGGTGTCGTAGGTGTATTCAGCGATCTGAGCCCAAAGATAGGCATCTTTCTTAAATGCCTGCTGGCTTTCGTAAATCTTCTTAAAGTTCTCGTTGACGGCAGAAATCTCGGCATAGGTTTCGAGCGCCGCCTTGTGGCAGACGTCTAGAATTTCCTGGCTGAACGGGCGCAGAATCGCGCCTTGTGCGACGAGTTCCTTCAACGCCTTCGGGTTGCGGGCATCGTAACGTTCCAGCATGGAAGCGCTACCGGCCGCGCAAGCGTCTTTCAGAATGCGCTTGTAATTGTCCGGAAGGCTGTTGAATTTCTCCAGATTCACGAAAGCATGGCAAGCCGGTCCGCCTTCCCACCATGCGGGATAGTAGTAATATTTCGCGACCTTGTAGAAGCCAAGCTTCTGGTCGTCGTAGGGACCGACAAATTCCGTTGCGTCGATAGTGCCCTTTTCCAGCGCCGCATAGACGTCGCCGCCTGCGATCTGCTGCGGGGTGACGCCCACCTTCTGCATGACCTGACCGGTGAGGCCCGCAATGCGCATCTTCAGACCTTTGAGGTCGTCTATGGTGTTGATTTCCTTGCGGAACCAGCCGCCCATCTGCGCGCCGGTGTTACCCAGCAGAATGGAATAGATGTTGTGCTTGGCCAAAAACTCGTTCATCAATTCGTTGCCACCAGCCTGGTTGAACCACGCGTTTGTCTGGCGGGCATTGAGGCCGAAAGGTACGGAGGTGCCAAGCGCAAAGGTCGGGTCCTTGCCGACATAGTAGTAAGAGCAGGTGTGCGCCATTTCGACTGTGCCCGTCGTCACGGCATCGGCCGCCTGAAGGGCTGGAACGATCTCGCCACCGGCAAAATGTTGAATGACGAAATTGCCGCCGGACGCTTCCTTGACATGATCGGCCACGATTTGCCCGGCGCCGAACAGGATGTCGAGACCCTTGGTGAAAGAGGACGTCATGCGCCAGGTGATCTTTGGGTTTTCCTGGGCAATGGCGGGCGCGGCGAGCGCGGTTGCTGTAACACCTGCACCAACGGCGCCGGCCTTGCGGATGAATGATCTGCGATCCATGTTCGATTAAGCCTTGAATATGAAGATTTAAGGCGAACCGCCTGGTACGCCTCCCGTGGACTACTAACCATGTCCGGTTGCAGTCTTCAAGGTAATCTTGATCATATTGAGGTGGGTCCCTCTGTTTTCCAGTAGAGGCAGGGTTCAATATCAACCTTGACGTGAATGAGCGGTCTGGGCGAGGCTCTTGTCGTCGCCTCGTTTCGAATTTGATTATCTGACTCCATTGAGTTTTAGAATTATTCTAAATTGTCTTGCCAAAATTCCTGACCGAGGGTATTTAGAATTATTCTAAATTGGATGGTTCTCATGCTCCTCAACCTCTTTTCGCGGTCCAAGCGTCCTTTCTCGTCTTTAAGCGAACAGGAAATCCTGGCCTTGGCAATATCGTCAGAAGAAGACGATGCCCGCATTTACCGGTCCTATGCCGGACATTTGCGAGCGGATTATCCGCAATCGGCCAAGGTGTTCGATGAGATGGCGGAGGTGGAGCAGGCGCATCGCAATATGCTGATCGGGATGCACCAGGAAAGATTTGGCGACGTCATTCCGCTTATTCGCCGCGAACATGTCAGCGGCTTTTACGAGCGCAAGCCGGATTGGCTGGTCAAGAACCTGTCTGTCGGGACCATGCGCGAACAGGCCGAGTTGATGGAAGGTCAAGCGATCCGCTTCTATGACGAGGCAGTCAAACATGTCACTGATGCATCGACCCGCAAGCTCTTGGGCGATCTGGCCGAGGCGGAACGTGGGCATCAGGACATTGCCGGGATGCTGGAAGGCAAGCATCTACCGGAAGACGCCAGATCCGAAGAAGAGGAAACCGCAAAGCGCCGATTTCTACTGACTTACGTCCAACCGGGTTTGGCGGGCCTGATGGATGGTTCGGTCTCGACACTCGCCCCCATCTTTGCCGCCGCCTTCGCCACGCAGGATACGTGGCAAACATTCCTGATCGGTCTCTCAGCCTCCGTCGGTGCCGGTATCTCGATGGGCTTTACAGAAGCGGCTCATGATGATGGCAAGCTTTCCGGCCGTGGTTCACCCTTCAAGCGTGGTCTTGCGTCCGGCATCATGACCGCAATCGGTGGTCTCGGCCACACGCTGCCCTACCTCATTCCGCATTTCTGGACCGCCACTGCCGTCGCTGCCGTCATCGTCTTCATGGAACTCTGGGCCATCGCCTTCATTCAGAACCGCTACATGGAAACGCCGTTCCTGCGCGCTGTGTTTCAGGTCGTGCTGGGTGGTTCGCTGGTGCTGGCGGCAGGCATAATCATCGGTCACGGCTGAGGCGAAGGGAGGGCTCAACGCGTTGTTTGAGCCCTCTTCAATGAACTATGCAGCCTGCGGAACGCGGGCGATGGCTTTGATCTCGAAGTCGAAACCCGCCAACCAATTCACGCCAACGGCAGTCCATGTGGGGTAGGGTTTTTCACTGAAGACGGTGGCCTTGACAGCCATGATCGTGTCGAACTGCTTTTCCGGGTCGGTATGGAATGTGGTGATATCAATGATGTCATCGAAGGTCGCATCGGCTGCTGCGAGAACAGCTTTCAGATTTTCGAAGGCAAGCCGCACCTGCTTGGCGAAATCCGGTTCGGCGGAACCATCATCGCGACTGCCGACCTGTCCTGAGACGAACAGAAGGTCGCCAGCGCGGACTGCTGCCGAGTAGCCGTGCTTTTCATAAAGCGCATGCCGATTGGCGGGAAAAATTGCGTCGCGTTTGCTCATTTTTTAACTCCAGATTTCAAGGCAGCAGCGTCCAGTCCTCGTAAATGCGCCAAATGCGCCTTGCGAGGTCGAATGGTCAGGCCTTTGATGACTTTACTGTTCGGGACGAATTTTGATATACGTTCCGTATGTCTAAATATGTAAACATACGGAACGTATGTCAATAGGTATACGCATCGTATGTTAATCGTGGGGTGGAACATGACACCAAAAACCCGGTCGCAAATGGTCGAAGAGACGCGCACGAAACTCATCGCGGAGGCGCGAAAAGCCTTTGCATCAAAGGGTTATGCCGCATCGTCCATGGATGACCTGACAGCGCAAGCCGGACTGACGCGCGGTGCGCTGTATCATAATTTTGGTGACAAAAAGGGGCTGCTTCAGGCCGTGATCGACCAGATCGATGCCGAAATGCTGGCGAGATTGCGTGTCGTGCAGCAGGAGGCGGACACGCCCTGGCTGGGTCTGCTGGCCGAAAGCGTGGCCTATATCGAAATGGCCCTGGAGCCGGACATACAACGCATCATGCTGTTGGACGGCCCGGCAGTGTTAGGTGACCCCGCCAAATGGCCGAACCAGACGGCCTGCCTCAAGAGGATCGAGGAAACGGTTCAGGCGCTGGTCGATGACGGCACGTTAAAGCCGGTCGATGCAAGAGCCACGACATGGCTGCTGAATGGTGCTGTGTTGAACGCGGCGCTCTGGATCGCCGCCGCCGATGATCCGCGCGAAGCCTTTCCCAAAGCCGTCCAGGCTTTTCGCCAGATGGCTTCAGGCTTGCTGGCAGATGCCTGACGCTCGTCTCGGATATTATCGCAACGCGCCAACCAGAACGTCTCGACCGTCCTCGATGGAAACCCAGCGGCCCGTGTTGAACGAGGCCTGACGCTTGAGATATGTATAGTTCGTATCCGTCCAGAGCTTTACGTCATCCGAAAGGTTGTCGAGAATGAAGTCGCCGTCATTGGTGCGCAGCGTCAGCACCGCATGACCTTCTCCATCCGGCTTGCGAACGACGGTGATCAGAAGGTCGGACACGGCAAAGCCGCGTTCCATCAACTTTCGGCGCTTCAAAAGCACGAAATCTTCGCAGTCACCAGCGGTCTTGGGATATTCCCAGACTTCATCCTTGCCGTAAACTTCCAGATCGGTCATGGCGACGATAGTCGTGTTCACTTCCTTGTTGACGTCGCGAATGACCTTCCAGCCATATTCAGTGACACGCGGGGGAGGGGTCAGCTTGCTGCGAATATCGCACTCGGCCATGTACTTCTGGCAGAACTCGTAATGACCGATAGGCTGGGACGTGATGCCACCGGTGACCATGGCCGGGCTGCCCTTGTTCTCGGCCTGTGCAGAGGCCACAGAAAGTATTCCGGCCGCAACTGCCAGAAGCAGTGCCCGCGCTGCGTTCATCATGAAACCCGTCCCTTAAAATCTTAATGAAAAGTTAAGAGACGGTGGGGGTATGTGTCAATCGGAACTCGGTGTCCATGAACGCAAGATGAATAATATGGTTAAGACTGTAGCCAGTTTGCCTACGAAACAAGGCTTTTCGCCGCTGCCAGCATGCGCTCTATATCCTGTGGGCGCGACAGTCGGTGGTCGCCATCGCGGATAAGGCTCAGCACCACGTCGTCGGCAGGCAGATGCTCAAGCAGTTTGAGGGCGTGCGTATAGGGTACATCCTCGTCGTTCATGCCCTGTAGAATGTAGACCGGGCATCCGGTCTGGATAATGCCTTGCAACACGCGGTTGTCGCGTCCGTCTTCGATCAGGTCACGGGTGAAGATGTTCGGCTCTGTGCTGTATTCGGACGGCTCTTCGAAATAACCTCTGCCCTCTAGTGATGTCTTTTCTTCATCTGACAGATTGGGCTCTATCAGTTCGACGGTGAAATCCGGAGCGGGGGCGATGAGAAGCAGGCCAGCTATTTCCGGACCGATTTGAGCCTTGCGCAGCTCTTCGACCAGCCGCAGTGCAATCCAGCCGCCCATGGAGGAGCCGACGACCACGATACGTCTCGGTGCCGTGTGACGCAGCACGGCCATTGTTTCTTCCAGCCAGCGCGAGATCGTGCCTTTGTTGAAGTCGCCCTTGGATGCACCGTGGCCGGAATAATCGAGGCGGATGCAGGCGAGGCCGTTCTCTTCGGCAAATCGGTCGAGCTCCGCGGCTTTGGTGCCGGTCATGTCGGAGCGATAGCCGCCGAGCCAGACGAGAGCAGGAGCATCCTCACCATTTGTCGCTGCGCGTGAGAGTATGGCGATGTCGCGAGCCTCATCGGCAGTGCCAACCGTCAAGTATTGAATCGTTTGCTCAGTCATATCGGTGAGAATCTCCTGCATTTTGCTCTCCATGTAGCGTAAATTCGGAAAAAGCACGACAGGAGGTGATTTTTTTGCGTGGGTATGCTATTGACTTCGCGGCGGCATTCACGACATTTCCGCCATTTGCACCGACAAGCTGGTTTTTGCCGACGCGATCCCGAAACAGATCAGGAGAATACGACCATTCGCAGACCGTTCAAAGCCGATGCCCCCGTCAAAGAGGGCCCGCGCTCCAACAGGGAAATTCGAATTCCCAAAATTCAGCTGATTGATGAAGAAGGCCAGAACCTTGGCGTCATGGCGACGGACCAGGCTCTGAAGATGGCGGAAGACGCCGGTCTCGATCTCGTTGAGATTTCGCCGAACGCAGAACCGCCCGTATGCAAAATTCTTGATCTCGGCAAGCTGAAGTATTCGTCGCAGAAAAAGGCGGCAGAAGCGCGCAAGAAGCAGAAGATCGTTGAGGTCAAGGAAATCAAGATGCGCCCCAACATCGACACCCATGACTATGAGGTGAAGATGAAGGCGATGAACCGTTTCTTTGACGAAGGCGATAAGGTAAAGGTGACTCTGAAGTTCCGTGGCCGCGAAATGGCTCACCAGGAACTCGGCATGAAGCTTCTTCTGCAGGTTAAGGAAGACACCCTGGCGATTGCCAAGGTCGAGGCCGAACCAAAGCTGGAAGGCCGTCAGATGATGATGGTTCTGGCACCAAAATAATGTGAGAGCGTCTGTATCGCAGGCGTTTTGACAAATCCGCAGGAGGATTACCTATTCCCCGTTGCTCTTTTTTATAACTACGGTTATAGGAGCGCGTCCGAACGGTCCGGCAGGGCATGCCGAGTCCGTTCTAGAATAGCTTGAAAGCAGGCTTCGTCTGCCTGTCTTTCGATACAAAAAATGGAGTAGCAAAATGCCCAAGATGAAGACGAAGTCCGCCGCTAAAAAGCGGTTCAAGATCACAGGCACCGGCAAGGTTCTCGCAGCTGCCGCCGGCAAGCGCCACGGCATGATCAAACGGTCCAACAAGTTCATTCGCGACGCGCGCGGAACCATGGTTCTGGCCGAAGCTGACGCCAAGAAGGTCGTCAAGAACTACCTGCCGAACGGTCTTTAAGACTTTTCCGCATTTTTGGACATTTTAAGGAGATCATGACATGGCACGCGTAAAACGTGGCGTAACTTCCCGCGCCAAGCACACCAAGACACTCAAGGCAGCCAAGGGCTTCTACGGCCGCCGCAAGAACACCATCCGCGCAGCCAAGGCTGCTGTGGATCGTTCCAAGCAATACGCTTACCGCGACCGCAAGGTTAACAAGCGCAACTTCCGCGCTCTGTGGATTCAGCGTATCAATGCTGCTGTTCGCGAATTCGGCCTGACCTATGGCCGCTTCATCGACGGCCTGAACAAGGCTGGTATCGAAGTAGACCGCAAGGTTCTGTCCGACATGGCTATCCATGAGCCAGCTGCTTTCGGCGTTCTCGTCGATAGCGCCAAGAAGGCTCTTGAGTACCTCAAGGATGCAGGCACCACCAACGAATTTGAAACCGCTGTAAAGTAATTACGGCGCGGACAATCTGTTGTTCATTTGAAACCCGCGCCGGTCACCGGTGCGGGTTTTGCCGTTTTGATCACCGTCCTACGGATATCACAAACCGGGCAAACGCCCATATATGAGTTCCAAATGCTGGAAGCCGCCGACCCACAGGAGCAAGCACGGGGATTTCACGTCCATCTCGAGGACGCGGATATTGCTGCCCTGATGCAGGTGCTGCTGGCGAGTGATGGCCGCATACAGCAGCTTAACCTGTCTGCGGGATCTGTCTGGATCAAACGCCAGGGCATTGAAAAAGCACCGTGGTGGATAAAGCTCCAGGCGCTTGCGGCGTCGGCTCTGCCGTATAAGTTTCTAAAGCCGTCACCAATCCTCAAGCCCGTCGAGATGATGGAGCGTGAAAGGCGGCGGATGATGGAGTTTGGCGCTAAGGGTTTTCCCGTTCCCGACATCATCTATTCCTCGCAGACGGCCATCGTCATTTCCGATGTTGGTCCCACCGTTCAAAGAATTTTGAAATGGAAACGGCGGGCGGGCGAAACAGATCATGACGCGCTTCTCATCGACTGTGCTGCGGCGATCGGGGATTTGCATGCAGCCAGCCTGTGTCACGGTCGTCCCCATGTCCGCGATTTCTTTTTGCGCGATGGCCGCATCGGTTTCATGGATTTCGAAGAAGAGCCACAAGCCGTTATGCCACTCGAGACCGCGCAGGCGCGGGATATCTGGTTGCTGTTTCTACCGCTTTGCATACTCGCGCAAAACGGCCGTGCGACGTTGGATGCGGCCTATCAGGCATGGGCGTCGCGTGCACCTGAAGCTGCAATCATTGAATTGCGGCGGCTGGTGCGTGTTCTTGGCCGTTTTTTGCCGCTCGCCCGGTTGATTGGGCGCGTGCAGATGGGTAGTGATCTGCAACGCTTTATCGTGGCGACCGATTATCTGAAGAATGCTGTTGAACCCGAAGCCGCAGGCTAAAGCCCGGCGAGGCAGGAAAAAATGACCGAACTGGATACCTTGAAATCACAACTGATGTCGGACATCGCAGGCGCTGGAGATGAAGCATCCATCGAAGCCGTGCGTGTTTCTGCATTGGGCAAAAAGGGCTCGGTATCAGAGCTTCTGAAAACACTGGGTTCGATGACGCCGGAAGAGCGCCAGACGCGCGGCGCAGCGATCAACCAGCTCAAGACCGATGTGACGGATCTAATTACCGCGCGCAAGACCGAGCTGAAAGACGCTGCCATCACGGCGCGCCTCAAGGCCGAGACACTGGATGTCAGCCTGCCGGTGCGCCAATCACCGGCAGAGCGTGGTCGCATTCACCCGATCAGCCAGATCGTAGATGAGATTACCGCAATTTTTGCCGATATGGGCTTCTCGATCGCTGAGGGCCCGGATATCGAGACCGACTATTATAACTTCACGGCGCTGAACTTCCCCGAGGGACATCCGGCCCGCGAAATGCATGACACCTTCTTCTTTCCACCAAACGAGAATGGTGAGCGCAAGGTGCTGCGCACACATACCTCGCCGGTGCAGGTGCGCACTATGGAAGCCCAGAAACCGCCGATCCGCATCGTCATTCCCGGCAAGACCTATCGCCAGGACAGCGATGCCACGCACTCGCCGATGTTCCATCAGGTCGAAGGTTTGGTCATCGACAAAAAATCAAATGTCGGCAATTTGCGCTGGGTGCTGGAAGAGTTTTGCAAGACCTTTTTTGAGGTCGATAGTGTCGTCATGCGCTTCCGCCCCTCCTTCTTCCCCTTCACGGAGCCGAGCTTCGAAGTGGACATCCAGTGCGATCGTTCCGGCCCCATCGTCAAGTTCGGCGAAGGCAAGGACTGGATGGAAATCCTCGGCTGCGGCATGGTCCACCCCAACGTTCTGCGCGCTGGTGGCCTCGATCCGGATGAATATCAGGGCTTTGCCTGGGGTATGGGGCTCGACCGTATCGCCATGCTGAAATACGGCATGCCTGATCTGCGCGATTTCTTCAACGCCGACGTTCGCTGGATGACCCACTACGGCTTCCGCCCGCTCGACATGCCTACCTTGTTTGGCGGTTTGAGCAGTTAAGGAGATAGACAAATGAAATTCACACTCTCCTGGCTGAAAGAGCATCTCGAAACCGATGCGTCTCTCGAACAGATTTGCGAACGGCTGACCGCCATCGGTCTTGAAGTCGAGGATGTCGATGATAAGGCGGCTTACAAACCCTTCGTCATCGCCAAGATTTTAACGGCTGAAAAACATCCGGAAGCTGACCGACTTAAAGTGCTGTCTGTCGATGCGGGCGAGGGTAAGCCGGTGCAGATCGTCTGCGGTGCGCCAAATGCGCGTGCCGGTCTTGTCGGCGCGTTGGCGCGTCCGGGTGACTATGTTCCGGGCATTGATGTGACACTGGCTGTCGGCAAAATTCGCGGCGTGGAAAGCCATGGCATGATGTGCTCCGAAAAAGAGCTCAACATGTCCGATAGCCATGACGGCATTATCGATCTACCGGACGATGCGCCGGTCGGCACGTCGTTCGCGACCTATGCCGGTCTTGACGATCCTGTCATCGAGATCAATCTGACGCCAAATCGCCCGGATTGCACGTCCATCTATGGCATTGCACGCGATCTCGCAGCGTCGGGCCTCGGCACGCTGAAGACAAAGCCCGCTCCAAGCTTCAAGGTCGAAGGCGCAACCCCGATTGATGTGACACTCGATCTGGACGACGCGGCACTTTGCCCCGGCTTCGGCTTGCGCCTTGTGCGCGGGGTGAAGAATGGCCCCAGCCCTAAATGGATGCAGCAGCGTCTGCTCGCCATCGGTCTTCGTCCCATCAACGCGCTGGTGGATATCACCAACTACATGACCTTCGATCAGGGTCGCCCCATGCACGTCTTCGATGCTGCGAAGGTCAAGGGCAACCTCGTCGTTCGTCGTGCCAATGACGGCGAAACCATCCTTGCGCTCGATCAGCGCGAATATAAGCTCGGTCCGAACAATGTGGTCATCGCCGATGATAACGGCATCGAATCCATCGGCGGCGTCATGGGCGGCGAGCATTCCGGTTGTGATGAAAACACCGTCGACGTGCTGATCGAATCCGCGCTCTGGGACCCGATCAATATTGCCAAGACCGGACGTTCGCTCGGTATCATCACCGATGCGCGGTACCGTTTCGAGCGTGGCGTTGACCCGGAATATATGGTGGCTGGTCTGGAGCGCACGACGGAACTGGTGCTGGAGCTTTGTGGCGGCACGGCGGGTGAAGCAAAGGTCGTCGGTTACAAGGTTTTTGAGCCCAAGATCGTCGATTTCCCGCTATCCGAAGTCAAGCGGCTGACCGGCCTTGAGGTTTCCACCGACGAGAGTCTTGATATCCTCAAGGGCCTCGGTTTCGGTATCGAAGGCTCAGGCGAACGCGTCAGTGTTTCCGTTCCCTCGTGGCGCACGGATGTTGATGGCAAGGCGGATCTGGTGGAAGAGGTTATGCGCATTCATGGCGTCGATAACATCAAGCCGGAACCGCTGGAAAGTTTCGGTGCCGTCAATGGCCGTATCCTGACCACGCTGCAAATCCGCACCCGCACCGCGCGCCGTGCGCTGGCCAGCCGCGCCATGCTCGAAGCCGTTACATGGTCGTTCATTCCAGAAGCACAGGCCAGGCTCTTCGGTGGTGGTTCGGCAGCGCTGAAGCTTGCCAACCCAATCGCTGCCGACATGTCGGATATGCGTCCTTCTCTGCTGCCAGGTCTTTTGACGGCCGCACAGCGCAATGCCGATAAAGGTTATGGCGACGTCGCAATTTTTGAAGTCTCCGGCACCTATGAGGGCGATACGCCGGAAGCTCAACGACGCGTGGCTGGCGGTGTCCGCCGTGGCACAGCATCGCTGTCCGGCTCCGGTCGCATGTGGTCGAATGTTGCAAAGGGCGGCGGCAAGCCGGTGGATGTCTATGATGCCAAGGCCGATGCCTTGGCCGTCATCGAGGCCTGCGGATTGCCGATGAGCAATGTGCAAATCGAAGCGGGCGCTCCCGGCTGGTATCATCCCGGTCGCTCTGGCACCATCAAAATGGGACCAAAGGTCATTCTCGGCTATTTTGGCGAATTCCATCCAAAGACGCTTTCTGCGCTGGATGTGTCGGGCATCTACAGCGGCTTTGAGATTTATCTCGACGCCATGCCTGAGCCGAAGAAGAAGGCCACGCGCACCAAGCCGGCGCTTGAGCTTTCACCCTTCCAGACCGTCAAGCGTGACTTCGCCTTCGTTGTGGATCGCTCTGTCGAAGCGGGCTCCATCATCAAGGCAGCCACCAGCGCTGACCGCAAACTCGTCACGGGCGTCAATGTCTTCGACGTCTTCGAAGGTGCGTCTGTCGGAGAGAACAAGAAGTCGGTCGCCATCGAAGTCCAGATCCAGCCAGTCGACAAGACACTGACGGATGAAGACTTCGAAGCTCTGACGGCAAAGATCGTCGGCAATGTCGAGAAATCGACCGGTGGCGTGCTGCGCGCTTAGAGACCTACGTCATATAAGATTAAAAAGGCCGAGGAAATGTTCCTCGGCCTTTGCTTTTAACGGTTCGCCATAGCCGCCATTTGTTCGGGGTAACGCCCGCCTGCGACCTTTGCTGGAGACAGCAAATCGCCCAGCTTCGTCACGTCCTCCCTGCTGAGAGAAACATCAGCCGCTGCGATGTTCTTTTCCAGATTGGCTATTTTGGTGGTGCCGGGAATGGGGACGATGAAGTCGCCCTGCGCCATCACCCATGCCAGAGCCAGTTGCCCGGCACTTACACCTTTTTCTGCAGCCATCTCTTCCAGCAATGTGATGAGTGCCAGATTGGCGTCGAAATTCTCGGCTTGGAAACGAGGCAGCGAACGGCGGAAGTCCGTGTCGGAGAGGCTGTCGAGTTTCTTCAATGCTCCGGTCAACACACCACGTCCTAGCGGGCTGAACGGCACGAAGCCGATGCCGAGGTCTCGGCAGGTGTCGAGTACGCCATTCGTCTCTACATCGCGGGTCCACAGCGAATATTCGCTCTGAAGTGCTGTGATGGGATGGGTGGCATGCGCCTTGCGGATTGTTTCGGCATTGGCTTCCGAAAGACCGAGATGCCTGATCTTGCCCGCCTGTACCAGTTCTGCCATGGCGCCAACAGTATCTTCTATCGGCACGTTGGGATCGACGCGGTGCTGGTAGAAGAGATCGATGACGTCGACACCCAGACGTTTGAGGGAGGCTTCGGCCACGGCGCGAACATTTTCCGGACTGCTGTCAGTGCCCACCATCATCTGTCCCGCTGGCTTGCTGGCATCGATCTTGAAACCGAATTTGGTGGCGATGGTGACTTTGTCACGATAGGGCTTCAAACCCTTTCCAACGAGGACTTCGTTGGTGTAGGGGCCGTAGACTTCCGCCGTGTCGAAAAAGGTCACACCGAGTTCGACGGCGCGGTGCAGGGTCGCAATCGAGGCATTTTCATCGGAGGAGGGGCTGTAGGCATGGCTCATACCCATGCAGCCAAGGCCAAGTGCCGAAACCGAGAGATTTTTTCCAAGAGTTCTGTTGTGCATCTGTCTGTCCTTCCATAACGGAACCGCCCGTTATTCAGCATGATGACGAAGATAGCGTGGCAAGACGGCAAAAATAATCGCTGCAATTCTTGTCAGCTTGTTCTATCATTTAGAACAATGAACCGTGTACAACTTTCCCAATTGGCTGTGCTGGCTGCCGTGGCCGAAGGGCGCAGTTTCCGCAAGGCGGCTGCGGAGCTTGGCGTCGCGCCCTCTGCTGTCAGCCACGCCGTATCTTCGCTGGAGGCGAGCCTTGGCCTTCGCCTTCTCCATCGTACCACACGCAGCGTTTCGCCGACGGAAGAGGGCAGGCGGCTGCTGGAAACCTTGGCCCCGGCATTGGCCGATATCGATGCGGTGATCAGCGCCCTTGCCGAACACGGCGGAAGGCCCGCCGGTCCCTTGCGGGTCACCATGCCACGTCTTGCCGCCGAAGACATTGTTCTGCCCAGGCTCGGCGAATTCCTGATGCTCTATCCTGAGATTTCTCTGGAAATATCCACTGACGACCGGTTCGAGGATATCGTCGCCAAAGGGTTCGATGCGGGCATTCGGCTGGGAGAAAATCTTGAGGCCGATATGATTGCCGTGCGCGCCAGCGGTGCATGGCGCGGCGCAATCGTCGGCTCTCCCGCCTATTTCAGCAGGCATCCGACACCACAGCACCCGCGTGATCTTATGCAGCATCGCTGCATTCGCCGTCGGTTCTCAAGCGGCCTCATCTATCGCTGGGAGTTGGAGAAGAACGGAAAGCCGTTGGTCGTTGACGTACAAGGACCGCTGATCCTTTCCGACCAGAGCCTCATACGCTCTGCGGTGATCGATGGAGCGGGCCTTGCCTTCGTGTTTGAGCAGCGCATCGAAGACGATATAAAGGATGGAAAGTTGGTCAGAGTGCTTGAGGACTGGTGCGCACCGTTCGACGGTTTTTACATCTATTACCCCTCACGCCGGCAGATGCGTCCGGCACTGAGGGCTTTTCTGGATTTTTTCCGCGCCAGGGCGTGAGTCAGAATTTGAGCCGATAACGGATGTGGCCGTCGCTCTGGACATAGGTATCGTACAGCCTGCGAGCGCGGGCATTGTCGTCGTTGGTGTGCCAGTAGAGGCGCGACCATCCCTTGTCCTTGCAGATGGAAATGAGGTCATCGATCAATGCCCGACCGACGCCTTTGCCGCGAATGGTGGCATCGATGAACAGATCTTCGAGGTAGCAGTCCGGCGTTTTGACCCAGGTGGAATCGTGGAAGTGGTGAATGGCGAAGCCAACCACCCGTCCATCCAGAACGGCAAGACGCGCAGATACGCGAGAGGTCGTGTCGATGATGCGCGCCCATGTGTGGGCGGTTACATCCTCGGCGAGATCGACATTGTAGAAGTTGAGGTAATCATTCCACAGCGTCAGCCAATCCGCCCGGTCTTCCGGACGGGCATCGCGAATTTCCAGGTCCATTTATGCGCCTGCCTTGTCCAGAAGAGCCATCATTTCGTCCGTCAGTTTTAGCTCTGTGGCGCGCTTGAAACTTTCCAGTTGTGAAAGGCTGGTGGCGCTGGCAATTGGCGCGGTCACTGCCTTTTTACGCAACAGCCATGCCAGCGCGATATCCGCGAGCTTTGCGTTCGTTTCGGCCGCAATCGTGTCCATCGCGCCGAGAATGGCCAGACCGCGTGTGTTGACGTAGTCACCAACCCGGTAAGAGCGCGCCACTCCCTCCGTATCCGCCTTGCTGCGATATTTGCCTGTCAGGAACCCAGCCGCAAGGCTGTAATAGTTGATGACGCCAATGTCTTCTTTGACAGCCAGTTCCGCAAGCGGCCCTTCAAAGCGTTCGCGGGTGTAGAGGTTGTATTCCGGCTGCACAACATCGAAGCGTGCTAATCCTGTTTTTGCAGAGACGTCGAGGGCAGCTTGCAGGTCCGGCGCATCATAGTTGGAACAGCCGATGGCGCGGACCTTGCCTTGCTCTTTCAACTTGGTGAAAGCGCCAAGCGTCTCTTCGATTGGTGTCTCGGCATCAGGCTTATGGGCCAGATAGAGATCGATATAATCGGTCTGCAGGCGGCGTAGCGATGCTTCGACTGCTTCTGCAATCCGGTCTGCCTTGAGGCCTTTGTCGTATCCAACCTTGGAAACGATCACCGCCTTCTCACGGGCAACGGTGCCGCGTTTCAGCCATTTGCCGATGATGGTTTCCGACTCACCCCCCTCATGTCCCGGCACCCAAGCGGAATAGACATCCGCAGTGTCGACGGTGTTGAAGCCTGCGTCGAAAAAGGCATCCAGCAACTGGAAGGACATCGTTTCATCCGCCGTCCAGCCAAACACGTTGCCGCCAAAGACAATCGGGGCAACGGATAGGCCGGTTTTCCCAAGTGCACGTTTTTCCATGGAGATTCTCCCAATGTCGTTTCTGTTGAGAGTGAGGTTAGCAATCGTGCGCGCGCATAACCATTGAATTTCCTTGATGACCGGATGTCGCGTCTGTGATGCAAACAGCGCTCAGGCTGAAACGGTTCGGTAAAAACTCGGCGGCTGTGCATGATGTTGCTGCCAGACACGGCGAAGATGGCGGGCAGAGGCAAAGCCGGACCGCTCCGCAACCGCCTCCATATCCAGGCGGGAGTGTTCCAGAATATCGCGGGCAAGATTGACGCGCATCAGATTGATATAATCGACAACGCTGACATCTGTATGCTCTCGAAACAGCCGGGAGAGATGGCGTTCACTGAGATTTGCCACATCGGCAAGTCTGGCAAGTGACCAATCGGCAGCGGGATCGGCGACAATCACATCCTGCACTTTGTGGACCGAGGGATGGATGTGGTTACGACCGGACAGCCAGGGAGACATTTGCGGATCATTTGCCGTGCGGCGAATATAGATGACCATGATCTGCGCGATGCGGGCCGCAATGGCCGGGCTGGTGAGATTGGAAACCATGTGTAGCAAAAGATCGATACCGGTCGAAATACCGGCACTCGAGAAGCGCTTGCGATCTTCCACGAAAAGCCGGTTTTCCAGAACCTGCGCCAGCGGCGCAATGCGTCGAAGGTCGCTGACGCAATGCGTATGGGTGGTGCATTGATGGCCATCGAACACGCCAGCCTCGGCAGCAATGAGCGCGCCTGAACAGATGGAGACAATCGTGGTGTCGTCTCTGACCGTGCCCCGCAGCCAGTCCGCGAGAATGCGCCGTTCGTTTTGCGCGGCGGGTTGCGCGTGTTCCTGGGAGGAACTGCCGGAGATGATCACCATAGCGTCTTCAGGCAGTGTCTCTGGTAAGGCCAGCAGCCCTGACAGAGAAAGCCCTATCGTGGTGGTCTGGGTGGGATGTGCCGCGATATAGGTGCAATCGTAGCGGATCGCACTCTGTTGTTGATTGGCATACCGCAGAACTTCGAGAGGACCGGCGACATCCAGCAGTAGGGTTTGCGGCGGCAAGACGACGAAAACCGAAATGATTTTGGTGCTGGTGCCGCCGCTTGGTCTCATCATGCTGCTTTCTTGTGCGCGCTCAAAGCTTGATCCACGGTCGCGATACGGGCGAAACGTCCAGACAGAACAAGCTCGGTACGGGTGGCGATCTGTTCAGCGGAAAATATCTCACCGGAAGCGTGCGTCATCGGAAATGTCAACGTCGCTTCAGTGACGTAATCGACGGTGTAGCCGAGATCGGAGCCGTGCCGCGTTGTGGTTTCGCAGCATTGTTCCGTGCGAATGCCGGATACGATCAGGCGATTGATACCGTGTGTCGTCAACCATACATCTAGGCCCGTGCCGACAAAAGCCGAATGGCGGCTCTTGCGGAAGGTGACCGTCGGGGTAAGGCGAATGCCTTCGAGCACTCGAATGAATCCGCTTTCTTCTGCAAAGGCCTTGTCGCCATCGACATGGAATATCTGGATCACCGGAATTCCCGCTGCCTGCGCGCCATCGATTAGCTTCTGCTGGGCGGAAAGAAAAGTGGATAGGCCGCTTTCATCGAAATAGGGCGCTTGTCGGAACGATTCCTGCACGTCGATGACCAGAAGCGCTGTGTTATCATGGGACATTTTCTGTATCTCCGGTTCAGTGTGAATACAGTTTTTCCTTTTTACTTGGAAGGCGAAAGACAGGATATTGCCGAAGAAAGGACGTTTTCAGCCATGATACACCCAGCTGATCGGCTGTGGCGCCACCGTGTTGCCTCGCGGCTTTCGCGTGGTAAGGTGCCGCCCAGAAAAAGGGAGATGAGAATGTTGCGTTTCGGAATTCTATCGACGGCGAAAATCGGTCGGGAGCTTGTCATTCCTGCCATCCAGGACGCGGAAAATGCTGTCGTCACCGCCATCGCCAGCCGTGATTTTAGCAAGGCGCGGGAACTGGCCGACCGTTTCTCCGTGCCACATGCCTTTGGGTCCTACGAGGAAATGCTGGCCTCGGATGTTATCGATGCCGTCTATATTCCGCTGCCCACCGCCCAGCACGTGGAGTGGTCGATCAAGGCCGCCGATGCGGGCAAGCATGTGTTGTGTGAAAAGCCGATTGCGCTCCAGGCAGATGAAATCGACAGCCTGATTGCCGCACGAGACCGCAACAATGTGTTGATATCAGAAGCCTATATGGTGACCTACGCGCCGGTGTGGCTGAAAGTGCGCGAGTTGCTGGCCGCCGGTGCCATCGGCACGCTCAAGCATGTGCAGGGATCATTCACCTATTTCAACCGCGATCCCGGCAATATGCGTAACATCCCCGAACTTGGTGGCGGCGCTTTGCCGGATATCGGGGTCTACCCCACCATCACCACACGCTTCGCGACCGGAAAAGAGCCGAAGCGTGTTCAGGCCGTTGTCGAGCGTGACCCGGAATTTGGCACTGATATCTATGCCAGCGTGAAGGCAGATTTTGGTGATTTCGAACTCAGCTTCTACATCTCCACCCAGCTTGCGGGCCGCCAGCTCATGGTTCTGCACGGCACCGAAGGTTATATCGAGGTCAAGTCACCCTTCAATGCGGACCGCTGGGGTGCCGAAGAGGTGGAACTCACCAACCAGAACCACGGCGTGTCACAGATATTCCGCTTTCAGGATAGCCGACAATACCGGCGCGAGATCGAAGCCTTTACCAAGGCCGCCACCGGTGAGGCTGCGGATGTCGTGACGCTGGAAAGCTCCAGAAACAGCCAGCGTTTCATCGATGCGATCTATCGGGCGGCTGAGAAGGACGGGTGGGAAACGGTTTAAACCACGCTCTCGCGTCGCTTCAGGGCTCGGCGATATCCAAATACGCCGAGCACGAGCGACGCCAAGGACGCGACGATGAAGGCAATTGGCCATTGGATCGCCGGGTTACGCGTCAGTATGAGCGCAAAAAGCCCGGAGCTTACGAGCATGGTGATGCCACTTATGATGGTAGCCAATGCGTCTTTTCGCTGTGCGTAGCGCTGAAACAGGACAAGAGAAACAAACGCGACACACAGGCCCAACAAACGGGCAACAATAATGTCCAAGCCTGCAATACCGATCAGGCCATATGTCGCAAGTCCGTCAAAAGCCACTAAGGCAAGGTTCAGCGCAGTGAATGGCAGAAGTGGCACGCTTTAATTCCGATGTTCGAATTGCGATGCCATCTGCATAACGCAATTTCCACGAACGGTCAGCGCTTACACAGTGCCGAAACGCCGGATCGTTATCGCTGCAATAAAGCCACTTGCGATGCCGACATTATAGCCTGCCAAGGCAATCAACAGTGGAAGCAGATGAAACGCAGGGTATGAGACGATCGCCGCAACGGAGAACGCCGCTACAACCAGCAATCCGACCGCTGCAATTACCATTGCGGAGCGAAAAAAGAGCGCGGTGACGCCCAGTGACAATCCAAGAATAAATACCATGATGCCGCTCCTCCTCCAGGGGGCTTGAGGAAAGGCACCGTCATCCTCAAAAGCCCTTATTCTCCTCCATGCATGCACTCTCAACCCACACGCTAGCAAATTGTTGCAATTTTGTGAAATTTTATCTGACGTGGAAACGCGGAATTGATCGGAGGATGCGATTTGCGAATCGCAGCCCATCGGGTAGAAACGGGCATGAGCGATATTTTCAGCCAGCCTCTCACCAACCTCGCCGAATTTTCGGTGTCGGAGCTATCCGGCTCCATCAAACGCACGGTGGAAACGGCGTTCGACCAGGTGCGGGTCCGCGGCGAGATTTCCGGTTATCGCGGCCAGCACACATCGGGTCACGCCTATTTCTCGTTGAAAGACGATCGGGCCCGCATTGATGCCGTCATTTGGAAGGGTAGTTTTTCCAAGCTGAAATTCCGCCCGGAAGAGGGTATGGAGGTCATTGCTACCGGCAAGATCACCACCTTCCCCGGTTCGTCCAAATATCAGATCGTAATCGAAAGCCTGGAGCCCGCCGGTGCTGGTGCGCTGATGGCGCTTCTGGAGGAGCGCCGTAGAAAGCTGGCCACCGAAGGTCTCTTCGATCAGACACGCAAGCGCCGTCTGCCCTATATGCCAAGGATCATTGGCGTCGTCACCTCGCCAACCGGTGCCGTCATCCGCGATATTCTGCACCGTATATCGGATCGTTTCCCCGTGCACGTGTTGGTCTGGCCGGTGAAGGTGCAGGGTGAGGGCTCAGGCGAGGAAGTGGCCAACGCCATCCGGGGCTTCAATGCCTTGGAGATTGGTGGTGCCATTCCGCGCCCCGACGTTTTGATCGTGGCGCGTGGCGGCGGCAGTCTGGAAGACCTTTGGAGCTTCAATGACGAAATCGTCGTGCGCGCTGCTGCTGAAAGTGAAATACCGCTGATATCGGCCGTTGGCCACGAAACCGATACGACACTGATCGATCATGCCGCCGATGTTCGTGCGCCGACCCCCACGGGTGCTGCGGAAATGGCCGTGCCTGTCCGGGCCGATCTGGAAGCCCAGCTTGCAGGCCTTTCCGCCCGTCTTTCCAGCTCCATGTCGCGCCAGATGGACAATCGCCGGCAGGGCGTAAGGGCGCTCGTTCGTGCGCTTCCGTCGCTGGATCAGTTGCTGGCTCTGCCGCGCCGCCGGTTTGACGAGGCTGCGAGCGGTCTCGGTCGCGGGCTGGAGCTGAATACGCTCAACAAACGCCGCAGCTTCGAGCGCACCACATCGGGTCTTCGCCCGGATGTGCTGGCCCATGGCCTCAAGCAGCAACGCCAACGCATTCAGGAGCGCATGCAGCGCGCCGAGAGTCTCGTGGAACGTCGGCTGTTACAGGCGCAATCGCGCGTCTCATCGTCGGATTCGTCGCTGCGCGCACTGCCGGCCCGGCTCCTTGGTCAACTGGAACGCCAGAGGGAGAGGGTGGCGGGTGCTGCCCGACGCACCGATACTGCCGTGCTGCACCGTATGTCCCAAAACCGCTCCGGCATCGCCGCTCATGATCGCATTCTGCAATCTCTTTCGTACAAAAACGTGCTGAGGCGCGGCTATGCTGTCATTCGCGATGACGAAAACCGCCCGTTGACACGCGCTGCGACCGTCACATCAGGTGCTGCCTTGTCTATCGAGTTCGCCGATGGCATCGTCTCCGCAATAGCTACTGGAGAGGGTGGGCCGACAGAAGAAGGCGTCTCATCTGCGCCGAAGAAAAAGCCCGCAAAGGCCCCGATATCAGGTCCGGCAGGTCAGGGCAGCCTGTTTTAGTCGGTCGTCACTGGCTCACTCAAGGCCAGCGAGAAACGTTTTCAGCAGCCGATTGAATTCTGTCTTGTCTTTTTCACTTATGGCGGCAAGCAGCCGGTGCTGGTTTTCCACATGCGCCGTCACCGCCGCGTCCACTGTGGCAAACCCTTTGTCCGTCAACGCAATCAGCACACTCCGCCGGTCTTCGGGATTGTTGATTCGCTCCACCAGTCCTGCTTTTTCCAACTGATCGATGCGGTTGGTCATGGTGCCGGAACTGACCATGGTCATATCAAGTAATTCGCCGGGGGAGAGGCGGTAGGGCGCGCCTGCGCGCCGCAAGGTTGCCATCACATCGAAAGCCGAAGATGACAATCCGTGTTGCAGCAGAACGGCCTCCACCTCGCGGCCGAGATGGGTGGCCAGCCGGTGCAGACGCCCCATGATACCCATCGGCTCGACATCAAGATCCGGGCGTTCCTTCGCCCATTGCGCCAGAATTCTGTCGACGTGATCATCTGCGGGTTTTTCGGCCATGGAGAAAAGATAGCATTGGGTATCTTGACGTCAAGACAAAAACGCATATTCTATATTTATCTTGATATAGAGATTCTTGAAATGAAGAAAAATTCACACGACATCGCTGATATTGCCTTGACGGCAATCGCCCCGGCCATTTGGGGCAGTACCTATTTCGTCACGACGCAGTTTTTGCCGTATGGCTACTCCATGCACGTTGCCATGCTGCGCGCATTGCCTGCGGGTCTGCTGTTGCTGCTGTTTGTTCGTAAACTGCCCTTCGGCATCTGGTGGAGCCGCGCCTTTTTTCTTGGCGCGTTAAACTTCGCTTTCTTTTGGGCGATGCTCTTCGTTGCAGCTTATCGTCTGCCCGGTGGCGTGGCCGCAACGGTCGGCGCGGTACAGCCTTTGATCGTTATCGGGCTGTCCCACGTGTTTCTTGCACGCCCCATTCGCGCACTGGCGATCGTCGCTGGCATCATCGGCATGGCAGGCGTGGCGTTTTTGGTGATGACACCAAATGCGGCGTTAGACCCCGTTGGCATTGCAGCCGCTCTTGCCGGTGCGGTCTCCATGGCCTTCGGCACGGTCCTGTCGCGCAGATGGCAGCCGCCGGTCTCCAGTCTGACCTTCACGGCATGGCAACTCACAGCGGGCGGTATTTTGCTGGTGCCGGTCGCTTGGTGTCTGGAACCCGCTTTGCCCCCACTCAGTACGGAAAACATACTTGGCCTGGCATATCTCGGCCTGATCGGCGCGGCCTTTACCTATCTCTTGTGGTTTCGTGTCCTTTCACGCATCGAGCCATCCGTGGCGGCATCGCTCGGCTTCCTAAGCCCCGTCACCGCCACGCTTTTGGGCTGGATGGCGCTCGGTCAAAGCCTCGCTCCAGTCCAGATTGCAGGGTTTGTTATGGTATTGTTCAGCGTTTGGCTCAGCCAGAAAAGCCAGATCCCTCGTTAAATCAGGCCCATTCGCCCTTGCGCATGACAGGAACCTTGGAGCCATCTGCTCTGACACCGTCGATGTCGACCTTGTCGGAGCCGATCATCCAGTCGATATGGATGAGGCTGGAATTGCCGCCTTGCGCCTTGATCTGATCTGGCGTGAGCGAAGCGCCATCGACGAAGCACTTGGAATAGCACTGTCCCAGCGCAATGTGGCAGGACGCATTCTCGTCAAACAGCGTGTTGTAAAACAATATGCCGCTGGCCGAGATGGGGGAGGAATGTGGCACCAGCGCCACTTCGCCCAGACGTCGTGCGCCTTCATCCGTATCCAGAACCTTGTTTAGCACGGCTTCACCCTTGGAAGCCTTGGCCTCCTCAATGCGGCCTGCCTCAAACTTCACCTGGATATTGTCGATCAGGGTGCCCTGATGCGACAGCGGCTTGGTGCTGGAGACGTAGCCATCCACCCGTAGCGCATGCGGCGTGGTGAAGACCTCTTCGGTCGGAATATTGGGGTTGCAGATCACGCCGTTCTTGGCCATCGATGCGCCGCCATGCCATTCATGGCTGTCTGCCAGACCGATGGTCACATCCGTGCCGGGGCCAGTGAAATGCAACGAGGAGAAACGCTCGTCATTCAGCCACTTGGAGCGCTTGGCAAGGTTTGCATTGTGCTGCGTCCACGCCGCCACAGGATCGGCCAGATCGACACGCGATGCGGCAAAAATTGCATCCGCCAGCTTCGTTACGGCCTCATCCTCTGGAATGCCGGGAAACACCTGTTTGGCCCAGGACGGGTTGGGGTAGGAGATGATGTTCCAGTTGATGTCGAAGTTGGAAATCTTCTCCAGCGCCGGCTTGTAGGCCATGGAATTGGCCTTGTTGGCGCGCGCCACCTTGGCAGGGTCCGCATCCGCGAGCAGCATCGGATTGTCGCCTGAAATCGCGAGGCGGGCGGCACCATTGGCATAGGCCTTCGCCATGCCTTCATAAAGCCAGCCGGATGCACGGTCGAAATTGGCATCGCTGGCATGGTTGTAACGCGCAAGCGTCGTTTCCTCGTCGGAATAAAAAGCCGTCACCAGACCGCCGCCAGCCATATAGGCATGCTTGGTCAGAAACCGCACCAGCGGCAGCGCCGCAAGCGGTGCAGTGATGACCAGATCCTGGTCTTTCTGCAATTGCAGCCCGACCTTGATGGCAACTTCAGCCAGCTTTTCCAGTTTGACGGGATCGATAGGGGAGACTGTCATGGTACGCCTTCAATGTCTTCATTGCGAGGCGCAAAACATAGCCCATTCGCTGCGAAAGCCAACCGGATTTCTGCTATTCGGTGACCAGGGAAACCGCCAGTGCCTTCAAGACCGCCTGTGCATCCCCCGGTGAAAGGCGCACCTGCAATCCACGCTGCCCGCCATTCATATAGACGAGTTCATGACCCATCGACTGCACTTCAATCGCCGTCGGCACCTGCTTTTTCTGGCCGAAAGGACTGATTCCGCCAACATGATATCCCGTTGCGCGCTCGGCATCAGCGGGCTTCATCATATGGGCAGATTTGCCGCCAAAGGCCGTCGCCAGCTTTTTCATGCTGACCTCACGGTCGGATGGCACCACAACACAGACCGCCTTGCCATCAACCTCCGCCATCAGCGTTTTCAACACCAGATGCGGCTCGGCCCCGATGGCTTCCGCTGCCTGAAGGCCGATGCGTTCTGCATTCGGATCATACTCATAGGTCACCGTCGTGAAGGAAATACCCGCTTTGGTCAGCGTCTGGGTCGCGCGCGTGGTCTTCGACATGGGCCACGCCTAACAGAACAGCGCGGCGTAGAATTCAGGCTTGAAGCCGACCGTTATCTTTCCCTTGGCTTCCAGAACCGGGCGCTTGATCATCGACGGCTGCGCCAGCATCAAGGCAATCGCTTTCTCGCGGTCAAGGTCGGCCTTATCGCCCTCATCCAGTTTCTTGAAAGTGGTGCCAGCGCGGTTCATCACGGTCTCCCAACCAGCGGCATCGCACCACGCATTGAGATGCGCTTCATCGATCCCGGTGCTTTTATAGTCATGAAACACATAGTCGATGCCCTTTGCTTCCAGCCATGTGCGGGCCTTCTTCATCGTGTCGCAGTTCTTGATCCCGTAGATCGTAATCGTCATATCCGTCAGCCTTTTCCATGCTCTCCGAAAGGCATAGCAAAAAATCCGCCGCATTCAAATCTCGGCTAGCTATGCAAATTTGCATGACCAGTCATCCAAATGAGTTCGAGCTAAGCTGCATGGCTTGCCTGCTATATCGTGAGTTGTGCAAAGCGCTTCAAATGCTCATATTCTGGGCAACACGAAGGAGAGACCCACATGCGTAACGTTGCTAAGACATCCCGTAAATTCTTTGGCGAAACATTTGCCGTTTTCGGCGCGGCTCTGGCAGTATCCGCAGCTGTCCGCTCCCACCGCAAGCCAGCTGGCGCAGACCTTGACGCCCTTGGCATCGAACGTACAGCGTTCGACAAGGTTCAGCTCTAAGGCTGACATTTGATGGCGAGACGATAACGTTTCGCCTCATACATATTACCCAACAAAAAGCCGGTCGATGAGTTTTCATCGACCGGCTTTTCCTATTGCAGAAGAGCTGACCTCATTCCCACTCGATCGTGCCGGGCGGCTTGCTGGTCACGTCATACACGACGCGGTTGATGCCCTTGACTTCGTTGATGATGCGGGTTGCCGCACGTCCCAGGAAGTTCATGTCGTAAGGATAGAAGTCTGCCGTCATGCCGTCCACAGAGGTCACGGCGCGTAGCGCGCAGACGAAGTCGTAGGTGCGGTAGTCGCCCATGACGCCAACGGTCTGCACCGGCAGCAGCACGGCAAAGGCCTGCCATATGGTGTCGTAGAGACCGGCCTTACGGATTTCATCGAGATAGACGGCATCGGCCTTGCGCAGAATATCCAGTTTTTCACGCGTCACGACGCCTGGGCAGCGGATGGCGAGGCCCGGACCGGGGAAGGGGTGGCGGCCGATGAAGCTTTCGGGAAGACCGAGTTCACGGCCCAGAACACGAACCTCGTCCTTGAAAAGCTCACGAAGCGGCTCCACCAGCTTCATGTTCATGCGCTCGGGAAGACCGCCGACATTGTGGTGGCTCTTGATGGTGACGGATGGGCCACCGGAAAAGGAAACACTTTCGATAACATCCGGGTACAACGTCCCCTGCGCCAGAAACGCGGGCGCGCCTTTGCCATCGGATGCGATCTTGGCGGCTTCGGCCTCGAATGTTTCGATGAACAGGCGCCCGATGGTCTTGCGCTTCACTTCCGGGTCGGAAACGCCGGCGAGCTCCGTCAGGAACAGGTCGGACGCATCCACATGCACCAGCGGAATATTGTAGTGGTCGCGGAACATGGTGACGACCTGCTCGCTTTCGGCAAGCCGCATCATGCCATGGTCAACGTAAATGCAGGTCAGCTGATCGCCGATGGCTTCGTGAATGAGAACCGCAGCAACGGAGGAATCGACGCCACCGGACAGACCGCAGATCACGCGCTCGGTGCCGACCTGCTCGCGGATCTTGCGGATCATCTCGGCGCGATAGGCAGCCATCGTCCAATCGGACTTCAGGCCAACGATCTTGTGCACGAAGTTGGACAGAAGCTTCGCACCGTCGGGCGTATGCATGACTTCCGGGTGGAACATCGTGGTGTAGTAGCGGCGCTCTTCATTGACGGCGATGGCAAAGGGCGCGTTTTCGGACGTCGCGGCCACTTCAAAACCATGCGGCAATTGCGTTACGCGGTCGCCATGGCTCATCCACACAGGATAACGTCCGCCCAGCTCCCAGAAGCCGTCAAACAGTGGGCTTGCTTTTTTGATCTCGATATCGGCGCGCCCGAATTCCGCTGCATGCCCACCTTCAACAGTGCCGCCCAGCTGGGTGCACAGCGTCTGCTGGCCGTAACAAATACCGAGTATCGGGATGCCTGAATCGAAAACCGCCTGCGGCGCGCGGGGGCTTCCCTCCGCTGTTACGGATGCCGGTCCGCCAGAGAAAATCACGCCCTTCGGCTTCAGTGTCTCGAACGCGTCCGCGGCATTCTGAAACGGGTGGATTTCGCAATAGACTCCGGCTTCGCGAACACGGCGCGCAATAAGCTGCGTCACCTGGCTGCCGAAATCGATGATGAGGATGCTGTCGGGATGGGCTATCTGGGTCATGGCGAGCCTTTAAAGAAATCCGGGGCTTTAGGCAACCCGTGACATGGCCTGAAAAGCCAGAAAATAAGCGGTTGCGCAAGAGATTTAGAGCGAAATGCTTCCGTCTTTTATTGCTCGGTACAGCCTGCCCACAGCATCAGCCAGCTTCTCGTCGATCACATGCAGATACTCCGTCCAGTCGAAGATATGGTGCACATCCGCCTTACCATCGGAGATTCCCCGCAGGCCGATCAGCGGAATATCAAAGCGCTGGCAGGCGCGCAAAATGGCAAATGTCTCCATCTCAACCATATCCGCATCCACCCCGTCATAGGCGGCACCGGAGACGACATTGGCGCCGGTGGAAAGCCGCGCTTCCCCAACGCCGGGAATGCGCAGCGGCAGGGTAATCTCGGCGGGCAGATCGAGAAACGGCGTGCGGCCCTTCTCGAAACCGAAGGCCGAGGCATCCATATCGCGGTAGGAAACGGAGACGGCCTGATAGACCTCCGCCTGCTCCAGCGTGCGCGAACCGGCAGAGCCAAGCGACACGACGAGTTCGGGTCGATTGTCGGCGGCACGGAGATCACTCAGCGCCACCGTCAGCGAAACCGCCGCCTCCACCGGGCCGACCCCCGTCATCAGCGGCTTGAAGCGCGCCTTCAGATGCGGGCCGTATTCGGCATCGGCAGCCATGACGAACAGCAGGCGTTTGCCCGCCACCTCGACAATCTCATAACTCATTCTTCGAAACCTTCGCGGCCCTTCATCACCATTATCGTTCCGGTCATGGAAGCGATCAACTTGGCTGGCCCATCTGACAGCGCATAAGCGCGGCCATCTGCCACGATGATGTTGCTGCCCGGCTTGGTGATTTCACCACGAAACAGAAACCGCTCGCCGCGCCCAGGCGACATCAGGTTCACCTTGAACTCGATCGTCAGCAGCGAGGCATCCGGCTCTATGATCGTATAGGCGGCATAGGTGCAGGCGGTGTCGAGGGCAGCCGCAATCACGCCCGCATGCAAAATGCCGTGCTGTTGCGTCAGTTTGGGGTGAAACGGCAGCTCGATTTCCACCAGACGGTGCTCGATGCGCGATATCTCGGCATTGATGGCCTGAACGACGCCCTGGCGAGCAAAGCTCTTCTTTATCCGCTGGCGGTAATCGCCGGGATCGGTGAAATTCATTCCCCTGCCTTTCCCTGTTTCTTTATCGAAACATGGCGTGTGCAGGGCCACAAGGCAAGGGCGAGCGCGTTTGCTAGTTCAGATAGACGATACTGGCGTTGAGAAGCGTGGCAAAGCCCACCCACACAGCATACGGAACGAACAGCCACATGGAGATGCGGTCGCGCGTTGCTGTCATGATGATGAAGGCGATGACGCAGATCAGCATGGGTACGATGAGGATAAGAGCCCCAGCGGGGCTTTGCATCGTAAAAAAGATCGGCGACCACATGAAGTTCAACAGCATCTGGCTGCCCCACAGCTGCATGCGGCCGCCCATCCGGCTTTGCAGCCATGTGCGTGCACCGGCAATTGCAATCATCACGTAAAGTGCCGTCCAAACCGGCCCGAAAATCCAGTTGGGCGGGTTGAAGAAGGGTTTGTTGAGCGACTGGTACCATTCGCCTGGGACATTGTTCATACCGACGAACGCACCGATGGTGACGACTGCCAAGACGAAGATGAGATAGACCAGAGCTTTTTTCATAGGCATGAAATGCGCAGACGTGCCTTCTGTTCCGGTGTTATTTTAGCAATTTATCCGGCAAGTCTGACGATGTGCTGGTCCCACGCCACAGCACTGGTTTTCGCCGCGAATTGCCCGTCATAGGATGAGGTGACGATACCCTTTGCGGCCGCCGCAACGCCCGCAGCCTCGCGAAGCGTCGTCTCATTGACAACCTTGCCGCTTTTTTCGTCCAGCATTACGGTGGAATTGCCATTGGGCGAGGTGAGGCCGACGATACCGTCGCGCCGGTTGATGGCGATGGCCCCGACATAATTGGCCAGCCGAACGGTGGTTTCCTCCGGCAGATCGATGAAGCGGAGATCGTCGCCCCTGGAAAAATACCCCACCAGCGGCGGCATGTCGTTGCGCGGTCCCTCGTACTGACAGGCAAACCAGATGCGCCCGTCGCGGCCCAGATCGACATGGCGGGTGGAAAGCTGGCGCAAATCTTTCGCAAGCCCGTGCCGCTGGATCAGTCGTCCCGTCGCCGCATCCAGCAGCACCAGCGAAGGCTCCATGGTATCGATATTGAGTTTCGTGCGCCCGAAATCCGGGTGGGTCTCGATGCCGCCATTGGCGATGATGATCATCCGCCCGTCATCGCTGACCGTCATGTCGTGGGTACCGATGCCGCGCGCATCATATTCACCAATGCGCCTGAAGCCATCGCGGGCGTCATAAAGGCCGATCACACCGCGATTGCGGTCGAAGTCATTTTCGCTCGCATAAAGGATCGATCCGTCGGGGGAAAACTGCCCATGGCCGTAGAAATGCCGATTCTCCGGCGTGTGCATGACGATGGGTTCGCGGCGTCTGGCCGGATCGAAAGCCATGAAGAAAGTTCCGGGCCTGCGCGCAAAGGCAACCGTTACACCCGTCGCGCGGCTGGTCGCCATGCCATGCGCACGGGCGGGCAAAATCAGCCGGTCGATGATCTCGCCCGCCTCGCTCACAGTCGCCACGCCATAAGCGCCATCGCGGTCGCGGAAGGCCGAGGCGAAGACCGCGTCCGTGCGCTCCAGCGCATAAAGCGAACGCGGCGCAAGCGATGCCAGAAACGGCAATCCCGCCGCTTTGATAAAGGCGCGCCGGTCGATCAGCAGCCGTTTGTCGCGCGCCACCACTCAATCCCCATCCGAAAAGGAAAAGCCGGAGCTAAGGCCAATGGCTCCGCCGTACTGATCGTTGATGCGGTAGATCAGGTCCTTGCCGTTCAGCAGTAGATAATCGACCTTGGAGCGTTGCTTGTCGTCGGCAAGCGCCTTTTCCACATCGGGTTCAATGGTTCCGGCTACTCGAACCATGGATTTGGCAATGAAGTCGATGGAACTGATGATGGAGCGCTGGTCGGGCGGCAGAAGATCGCTCATGCCAGCCTTGTGCAACAGCGTCTGCACGGCAGACACATTGTCGCCGATGCTCTTCCATGTCAGGCCGGAACGCCAATAGATCGCGGTACGCGGAAATTTGGCATTGTCCGGTCCTTTGTAGAAGGTTTCGATACGCTGGTCGCGAATGGCTTCCGAGCCGTGCACCAGAATGCCCAGCAGCGCCACCAGCGCTTCTCTCTCGTCACGAAATACCGGATTGTCCGGCCCCGGCTCCTTCCAATTCTTCGCCGTACCATCCGGCGCGTCCCAGAGATCGGAAAGCTCCGTGCCGATATTGGCGACATTGCCGGCAATGGCTGCGCCATAGCGGCAACGAAAACCGTTTTTCTCAGCCACGATGTCATCTGCGCCAGTGCCGTAAAGCACATATTCCAGTGCGCCGAACCCCTGTGCAGCTACGCTTTTCGCCGCAACGCCCTGCGGCGTCGTTACGCTCTCGTCTTTTTCCGAGAGATAACGCTGCACCTGTTTCAGGCCAAGACCCTTTTTGTCAGGGTAATACAACACCCGCTCGAAACGGTTCTCCTCAATAACGGGACCGACGCGGACGATCTCGATCTCCGCCCATGCGTGCGTCGCATTGGCAAAGCCTGCTTTTGCCGCTGCCATCGTGTCCGCGGATGGGCTAGCACACAGCGCCTGCATCTTGCCCTCCAGCGCCTTGGCGCTATCACGAAAACCGTCATAGCTAGGGCGGATAAAGCCATCCACGGCCTTTGCCATCACGCTGCGCACCTTGACCGGGTCAAGAGGCGGTGGTGGCATCAGCTCCACATCTTGCGCCAGTGCCGTGCCGAAGCTTATCAGAAAAGCGAGCGGCAGAAGGGCATGAAATTTTCGCATCGCATTGTCCATCACAGAGACTCCAGAAATGTCAGCAAAGCCTGCCGGTCAGACTTTTGCAAGGCAGCAAAAGTATCGCGCGCTTTTTGCGCTTCTCCGCCGTGCCACAATATTGCTTCCGTCAGGCTGCGCGCCCGTCCGTCATGCAGGTAAAAGCCATTGCCGTTCACGGCTTGCGTCAGGCCGATGCCCCACAGCGGATGGGTGCGCCAGTCACGCCCGCTTGCCTCACCCACCTGTTGACCATCCGCTAGGCCATCGCCCATGTCATGCAGCAGAAAATCGGAATAGGGCCAGATCAGTTGAAAGGAATGCAGCGGGTCGTTCGCATCACGCCTCGTCACGAATTTCGGCACGTGACAGGATGCACATCCCGCCGCATAAAATTGCTGCTTGCCGCGCAGTACGGTGGGGTCATCGACATTGCGGCGCGCAGGCACGGCCAGATTTTCGGTGTAGAAGGTCATCAGATCGAGAACCGGGGAGGGTGCTTCCACATCGCCCAGCCGCTTCTGCACCCCGGTCGGCATGGAAAGACAGTCGGGTTCCTTGTCGGTACAATCGCCAAAGGCATTGGGCGCATCCGGCGAGGAAATGCCGATATCATGAGAAAGCGCATTGGCGGCCTGATCCCGCACGCTGGCATTCTGAGCCTTCCAACCGAAGCGACCCAGCTTCAACGCGCCGCTGCGGTGGTCGCGCACCCATGCTGGTTTGCCGGTTTCGCCCACATTGGCCAGAATATCCTCGTCAGCAATCGCCTCGATCAATCCCAGACCGAGCGTCGGCTGAGCGATGCGGGCAGACAGCGTGGTGTCGCGCTCCAGCGGCCCGTAATTCAGTCGGTCTACCCCATAGGTTGGCTTGCGGAGCGATACGGTCTCGCCACTATCAAGCGTCACCGTCTGCTCCTCATACGATACGACAAGCGTGCCGTCGGCCTTCAGCCCTGGAACCGCAAGATTCTGAAGCTGCCCGCCATAGGTCGCATCCGGAAAATTCAAGATATCATGGTCGGCTATCGCCCTCATCTCTTCAGGCGTGCGGGCAGGGCGGGCAAGGCGCAGAAACATCGAAACCGCATCCTCGCCTCCTACCGGCGGACGTCCGCGACCGTCGTTGATATGGCATGTCTGGCACGACCTCGCATTGTAAAGCGGTCCCAGCCCATCCGACGCTTGCGTGGAGGAGGGCGAGGAAACCCACAGCTTCTGGAACAGGGCGTTGCCCAGCTTGAAATCCTGTCCGCGCTCGAAGGTCATATTGGCGGAGGGTTGCGAAAATGGGTCGCGTGTCGCTGTCGTGGTTGCCGCCCCCGCCGACATGGCCTCGAAGGGTTCTGGTTTTGAAAAGTCTGTCGTGGGTCGAGTGACGTGTTGAATGCGCGTTCTGTCTTCGGCGGAAAGGTCGAGCCGCTTGCTGGTTTCAGCCGCTGTTGGCAAACCGCCAGTAACGGCCACGATCAGCAGCGGACAAAGAAAAAGAAGCGACCGCGAGCATGTCATGATGATTGACCGGGAGGGAAGGGGCAGGCCGCGTTCCTCACGCGGCCCGCATAATCGTGCTACTTGAACACAGCGTTCGGGCTATCAAGGCTCTCGGAGCCCTCGAGCTGGATTTTGCCAAGGTCAAGCGCTGCAATCACGCGCTCAATGGTCTTGGTCTGGTCCAGAAGCCCGTCAATCGCGGTCTGCACCACGGCATTGCCGTCCTTGTTGCCTTCGGCAATCATCTGGTCGTAAGCCTCGACCGTCTGGCCGCGTTTTTCCATGGCGTGCATGGCATCCAGCGTCTTGTTCAGCTTGCCCTGCATTTCGGTATCCAGCGTCTTGTCGCTGGCGGCGACCAGTTGCGAAAGGGAAGGGCCGGTCATCTTGGTGCCGTCTACGCGGGTATATTCGCTGGTGTAGGCCGATGCGATGCCGATGGCGTCGTTCAGATGCGAGTTGTAGGTGTTGTCGGAAAAGCAATCATGCTCTTCTTCGGGATCGTGCAGCAGAAGGCCAAGCTTCATGCGCTCGCCTGCCAATTCGCCGTAGGAGAGTGAACCCATGCCGGTGAGAATGGCCGTCAGGCCCTTCTTCGGATCAGCTTCGACGGTTTTCGCCGCTTCGCCATCCGGCGCCCAGTTGCCCGTCATTTCCTTAAGGTCGGCCACCAGCAGCGTCGATGCTGCCTTCAGATAATCGGCGCGGCGGTCGCAATTGCCGCCGGTGCAATTCTTGGTGTCATAATCGGTGTAAGGGCGGTTGCCCGCGCCCGGTCCCGTGCCGTTCAGGTCCTGGCCCCACAGCAGAAATTCGATGGCGTGGTAACCGGTGGTCACGTTGGCTTCCACTTCGCCCGCTTCCGCAAGGCTCTGGATAAGCTCCGGCGTGATCTTGGAGGCATCGACCTCTTCGCCACCAACCTTGATCTTTTTGTTGGCGATGATGTTGGCGGTGTAAAGCTCGTTCTCGTCACTTTCGGTGCCATAGGAGCCGTTAACATAGTCAATCAGGCCTTCGTCCAGCGGCCAGGCATTGACCTTGCCTTCCCATTCATCGACGATCGGGTTGCCGAAGCGGTAAACTTCCGTTTGCTGATAGGGAACGCGGGCCTTGATCCAGGCTTCGCGTGCGGCCTTCAGATTGGCTTCGCTTGGTGTCGCGATCAAGGCATCGATAGCCTTGTCGAGCGCCTGCGCCGTCGTCAGTGAATCCTGATATTTTGCGTAGCCCAGTTCTGCGTAGTGCTTTACCACGGCGGCCGGATCGGTCGCGGCCCGGGCTGGAAGCGCGCTGAACGTAACGGAAGCGGCCAGAAGCGCCGCGCTGGCGCTAAGAACGGTTTTGCGAAACATGATCTCTCCTATCAGCCCTCTCGTAACGAGGCCGTGAAGGCGAGTTCTGAACCAATCACAAACTTGTGTCAAATATTCTAGTTTAGAAGCTTTCCAAGCAGGATGCCGGAATCAGATCCGGCAACCCGCTGGATAGAAAGTGGTCAGGCGGTACGCTTCATGGCGCAGAAGAAGAAGCCATCCGTATCCGTCGTTGCGGGCGTCAGCGTCACGGAATGTCCATCTGTCGAATGCGGTTTGATGGCCTGGGCGCCAAATATGCTGTTCCACCGGTCCAGCACCGGCCGCATGGAAAATTCCGGGTTCTGCGTGCAGAAACGTTCCATCTGGCGCTCGTTCTCCTCGGGCAGAACCGAACATGTCACATAAAGCAACTCACCACCGGGCCGCACGAAGGTCTTGGCCTGATCCAGCGCCTGGGTTTGTTGCTCGACGCGCTCTTCCAGATTGTGCGGTGTCAGCCGCCATTTCGTGTCCGGGCGGCGGCGCCATGTGCCCGTGCCGGTGCAGGGTGCATCGACCAGAACGCGGTCGAATTTGCCGACATAGCTCTTGAGCCCTTCGGCGCGGTCGTGAACCTGCACATTGCGCGTCCCCGCACGCTTCAGCCGCTCGATGATGGGGGCGAGACGCTTGCGGTCTGTATCGAAGGCGTGAACCTGCCCCTTATTGTTCATGCTGGCAGACAAGGCCAGCGTCTTGCCACCACCGCCCGCGCAATAATCGAGAACCTGTTCGCCTTCCTGCACACCGGCCAGATCGGCAACGATCTGCGATCCCTCGTCCTGAACCTCGAACCAGCCCTTCTGAAAGGAAAGCTCCGCGGTCACGTTCGGCAGGCGTGATGGACCTTCGCCAGCGGCGATGCGCACGCCCTGCCGCGCAAGGCGGGTGGCCGCGGCACCGGCGTCAGACAGCGCCTTGATGACCTTTTCTCGGGTCGCTTTCAATGTGTTGGCGCGCAGGTCGAGCGTCGGGCGCTGGTTCAGCGCCTGCGCCTGCCGCAACCAGTCTTCACCGAAGGACGCCTCGAGAGATGCCTGCACCCAGTCGGGAACATCCCCCTGCACATGGGCAGGCGCATCGGACAGCGCGCGAGATGCAAAGGCGCTCAAAGTGGTTTCGGAAAGGGGTTCGGGCGCAAATTTGTCGCCATCGAATTCCGCCACCAACTGTTCGGCGGATTTGCCCCATTGCCGCAACATGACGGCGTAGCCAAGTGCGTGCGCACTATCGTCATCCATCAGCCATGCGTGGGAAAGCTTCATGCGCAACGCGTCATAGACAATGTTGCCTATGGCAGCCCTGTCGCCTGAACCGGCAAAACGATGTGCCAGTCCCCAGTCCTTCAGGGCATCGGCGACGGGGCGTCTACGCGCCTCGATATCCGCCAGTACTTCTATAGCCCCGGCTAAACGCCCGCCCAAACGCATTGTCTACCTCATCATTATGAATGGCGGTTGGTAGACGCGAATGGTGGCGAGGGCAAGTCTTTGCGAAGAATTCGCTCAACAACAGCGGCTTCGCCCGCGCTCTTACTTGGAAGCGATGACTTCGTAGCAGACCTTCGCCGTGCCGGAGCTGACCATGCCGATGTTCTTGGCGGCAGCCTTGGAAAGATCGAGAACGCGACCCTTGATGAACGGACCACGGTCATTGATGCGAACAACAACGGCCTTGCCATTGTTGGCGTTCGTTACTTTGACCTTGGTGCCGAACCGCAGGGAACGATGCGCCGCCGTCAGCGTTGCAGGATTCATTCGCTCGCCAGAGGCTGTTTTGGAGTTCAGCGCATACCAGGATGCGCCGCCACAGCCAGTTGCTGCATTCGCTGCAAGTGGAGTGAGGATGGAACATGCGGCTATAGTCGCAGCCGCAAAAGTCATGCGTCGGATATTCGTCAAACTGTGCTTCCCTGATACTCGGCCCCGCGCCGATAAACTAGGCTAACTGAACTGAGGTGAGTGTAGAGCGAGCGAAAAATGGCAAAAAATGGCCGAGCGCTAATCACGAAGTGTTACAGCTTGTAACATTCGTGATTGAAAGAAGGTATTGAAATTTAAATAGCCTTCGATGCTTCCAGCAAAAATTTATTTAGAATCAACAATAAGCAAGAAATTCGTTGCGCGGGCCAAGTAGCATGGCCTGGATCACGAAATCATGTTGAAATAATTTTCCACCGTATGAAAATTTTAGCCAAATTTGCGCATTAACGAAAGGTTAAAAGGCCAAAATGAGATTAATTCCTTCCTGAAAAGTGCCATTGGAAGGATTTTTCATTGCAATGAAGATGAACGTTTATTCATCTCTCCATACACCATCTTGCCAAAGCTGGCGTAGTGACTGCCGGTAATCCGGGTGAGTGAAGTTAAAACCAAGTTCTTTCAGTTTGCGGTTGGAGACGCGTTTGTTCTCCCCATAAAACGAGCGTGCCATCGGGCTGAGCTCGGCGGTCTCGAATGCCTGCTCTTCCGGCGGTTCGACGTCCATCATGTCTGCCGCGAATGCAACGACGTCTTGCGGCGGAGCCGGTTCGTCGTCCGTCACGTTGAAAATACCGCCTGCATGTTTGTCGATCAGGAAGTCCGTTGCCCCGCCGATATCCTCAACGCGAATGCGGTTGAACACCTGATCTGCCTTGACCAGCCGCCGTGCCGTTCCCTTTTCCAGGTTGACGAAGCCATTGCGCCCCGGTCCGTAGATACCTGATAGCCGCAGGATGCAGACCGGTACTCCTGCCGTCTCTGCCGCTGCTAGCCAGGAACTTTCCGCCTCCACCCGTTCCGTCGAGCGCACTGACACCGGACGACAGGGCGTGTTCTCATCCACCCACGCGCCATCATGGTTGCCATAGACGCCGACGGTGGAAAGATAGGCCGCCCATTGTAAGTCCGGCATCAGGCTCTTGAGGTCGCGCGCGCAAAGCCGCAGCAGCGGGTCACCGGAGGTACCAGGCGCGATGGACTGAACGAAATGTGTCACGCCTTTGAGTTCCGTGCGCAACTCCTCGCTCAACGTCTCACCATCGAAGATGAAGGGTGCAATCGCCTGACACTGAAGGCCGGTCACATTGTGTCTGCTGCGTGTCGTACCCGAAACCTTGGCCATTTTGCCTTGAAGCGCTCTGGCAATGGCCTTGCCGGAATATCCGGCGCCGAAAATCATCAGATGCGACATTTACACTCCTGCTATCCGCCATTCGTCCAGCACATTCGAATCGCTTTCGGGCGCCCGGGCCGCTGCGTAGGTAGTGAAGCTTTTCCCATCCATCAACCTTGAAAGCGCCCAGACCGCCATGGCGCGGACCTCCGCGGAGCTATCTCGTGCCAGTGTCTGGCACTGGGCGATGAAGTCGCTGTCGCCGGAATTTCCTGCTGCAATCAACACGTTACGCACGAAACGATTTCGACCTATCCGCTTTACAGGCGACCCGCTGAAGAAAGTTCGAAACGCCGCATCATCCAGCGTCAACAGAAAAGCGATGGAGGGTTCCTTCAGGTCTTCACGCGCCTGCAGCTTCATCTCGGAAGCACTTGCGGCAAACTTGTTCCACGGACAGGCAGCAAGGCAATCGTCGCATCCATAGATGCGGTTGCCGATCATCGGCCGGAATTCCGGTGGTATCGGGCCTTTGTGTTCGATCGTCAGATAGGAAATGCAGCGCCGCGCATCGATCTTGTAGGGTTCCGGAAAGGCATTGGTCGGGCAGGCGTCGAGACAGGCCCGGCAGGAGCCGCAATGGTCCCGCTCCGCCTCATCCAGCTGGAGTTGCGCTGTCGTGAACATGCTACCCAGAAACAGCCAGGAACCATGTGTGCGGCTGACGAGATTGGTATGCTTTCCCTGCCAGCCCAGACCCGCCGCTGCCGCCAGGGGTTTTTCCATCACCGGGGCGGTATCCACAAAAACCTTCACGTCTTCGCCAGCTCGTGCGGCAAAGCGCGTGGCAATCTCCTTCAGCCGTCCTTTGATGACGTCATGATAATCGCGATTGCGCGCATAAACGGAAATGGCCGCCTTGTCGGGTTTGGTCAGAATGTCGCGGGGGTCTTCGTCGGGGCCATAGTTCAGGCCGAACATCACCACCGAGCGCACGTCGCCCCACAGCGTCTTCGGGCTGGCCCGGCGCTCTTCCGTTTCTTCCATCCAGCCCATCGTGCCGTGGAAGCCGTTGCCGATAAATTCCCGTAGCCTTTCCGGCGCAAGTGGAATGCTGTCGGCAGAAGTGACGCGACAGAGATCGAAGCCGAGCGAGAGTGCTTCTGCGCGAACGAAGTCCGTCAGCTTGCCGGCGCGCAACTGCTGCTTTTGCAAAGCTGTGTCGATGGCGCTTCTCCCGCAATTGATGCGGATAGGAACCCGCATTGCGCGTCATTATATAGCAAGCCCATGTCGCAGGCTTAAAAATCCAGATCCGCATAATGGGACGAGGGCGCGAGACGCGGCACGCGTTCCGCCAGCAGAGGGCGGAAGGAGGGCCGTGATTTGACGCGCTGGTACCATTCCTTGGCAATCGGCGCTTCCAGCCAATTGATCTCGCCGAGATAGTCGAGAATGGAGACTGATGCACCGGCGGCCAGATCGGCATAACTCAACCGGTCGCCCGCAAGCCACGTGCGTGATCCCGCCAGCCATTCCAGATATTTCATATGCTGATGGACATTCGAGCGCGCCGTGCGCAACAGTTTGCTGTCTGGCGGACCGCCGCCTTGTGCGGTGGACATTTGCAGCTTGTGGGCGCGCTCGCGCACCAGCGGGCGGGTCACGTCTGTTTCCATCTTCTGCAAAAACCACTCCGTCAGGCGGCGGATTTCGGCGCGCTGGAACGGGTCTTCAGCCAGCAAACGCCTGTCCCGTTTCAACACACCATGCGTCTCGTCCAGAAACTCTGCGAGAACATATGGCCCACACAGCGAGCGCATATTGTCATCCAGATAGACCGGCAGCGTTCCCGCCGGGTTGAGTGCCAGAAACTCGCGCCGCTTTTCCCATGGCTGCTCCTCGACCAGATCAGCCTGGAAACCGTATTCGGTCAGGATCAGCCGAACGAATCGTGAGGCAGTCGACATCGGAGAATGAAAAAGGGTTGGCATCGGCACTCAAATTTTTGATGAAAGGAAAGGTTGTCTTTATCGCCAGAGGGCGGACAGGTATGGCCTGTGCAGAAACTATAAGTTCAGCTTTTTTAAGACAAGTTTAACATCCGGGCGATTGGTGCATCACTTTCTTGCTGAAAACCGGCACCCAACCATGAAAAAAGCGCCTTCGATCAACTCGATGGCGCTTTTTTTAAAATCATACCCAAGCGCTTTGCTTGAAATCGATCAGTTTGCCGAGATCGAGCTCGTGGCGCATGGATCGACGCCATAGGCTGGCGAACAACCGGTCTTGCCAGCTGCAACCGTGCCCGGCGCCATGAACGAACCTGCCAGAACAACCAACGCCGCACACGCAAAAAAGAGTGCGATAGACTTGCCCATTTTATATTTGCCTTTCAGACGATGAACGTGGCGACATCAGCCGCCGTACGATGATTGTTAGGTTCTGGATTGTGTGTAGGATGTGGCGTTTAGCAATAAAGGACCTTGCTGAACACCGGGTTAATGCGAACTCTTGTCCACAGTTGCCCATGTGCCACGCTTTGTCTTACGCTCTGCTGGTTTCATGATGTGCCCCCACATACAAAGAAAAGGCAGCGAACGTGATCGCTGCCCGTTGGGTGCATAACTCACCAGTTTGAATTTGGTTGCACGCATCTTTCAAAAGTATTTTACGGAAAAGCGGATGCCGATTTTCCGTCCAGATACGATAACGTTTAAGCGGCTTTACCAGCATTGCTGAACTGCCCATGGGTGCGGTAGCTCACCATATAGGACGGCAGAACGGAGGCGACACGCACCGGCGTGATGCCGAGACCATCGAGTGTCAGCCCGGAATGTGCGGCCTCGGAAGAGACGACATTGTCGTTTCTCAGCATGGCAACCTGATCGGATGTCAGAGGCGGTGTGATCAGCGGCACCATGGATGCGATCTTGCCGATAAGTGAGGCAATGCCGAAGGGAAGGTTGACCATCGGGCGCTGGCGATAGGTTGCGGCCAGAACGGCCTCAAGACAGTCGCGGAACGTCATGACGTCCTGCCCACCCAGTTCATAGGTCGCGCCAGCCTTCAACGCGCCATCGACGCTACGGGCCACCACTTCGGCCACATCTTCCACATAGACGGGCTGAAACTTGGTGTGTCCGCCGCCGATCAGCGGCAGGAAAGGCATGCGCTGCGCCATGCCGGCAAATTTGTTGAAGAAATCATCTTCCGGTCCGAACACGATCGAAGGACGCAGAATGATGGCATCCGGCAAAGCAGAGCGGATCGCGGCTTCGGCACGGCCCTTGGTGCGGGCATAACCAATAGTCGAATTCGCGTCCGCACCAATGGCGGAAATATGCGTCAGTGTCGCGCCAGCGTTCTTGGCGGCTTCGGCCACGGCGCGCGCACCGAATTCCTGAACGGCGTCGAATGTGTTGCGTCCGCTTTCAAACAGAATACCAACGCAGTTGACCACGTGGTCGGCACCTTCGACAGCCTTGTTGATCGAATCCTTGTAACGCAGGTTGGCCTGCGCAAAGGAAATCTGCCCGACATTGCCCATCGGCTGCAAGAAGCCAGCCAGATCAGGGCGGCGAACGGCGACCCGTATGCGATAGCCACGCTTGGCGAGGAAGCGCACCACATGCCGTCCGACAAAGCCCGAGCCGCCAAAAACGGTGACGAGAGGGGGAAGGTTGGCCAAAGGCATGGGAGGCTCCTGCGAAGCGTTGAATAGAGGTGTTTCCGTCTCTTAGCTTAAAGCCGATACAACGGGAAGAGAGAACAACATCCGCCCCAACCAGAATGAACGGATGCTGGCTAAGATCAGGCGCCGTCCATGATCATCAGTTCGGTGTCGGCCACTTCCTGGCGAATTTTCAGCGCCTGCTGGTACTCATCCGAATTGTAGCAATCGAGTGCATGCTGCATGGAGGGAAACTCGATCACGACATTGCGCGCCCGGCCCTTGCCCTCGAGCTGCGTCACGACGCCACCACGGGCCAGAAAATTTGCGCCGTAGCGTTCAAATGCCGGTTTGGCGGTGGAAATATAATCCTTGTAACGCTCGGCGTCACGCACATCCACCTGTGCAATCCAGTAGCCCTTTGCCATGATGTTTTCCTTTCAGATTGCTTTTGTCATTTCATCCAGAATAGCGCGTGCCGCAGCCCTCGGATCGGCGGCTTTCACGATAGGGCGGCCAACGACAAGGTGGCTGGAACCGGCTTTGATCGCATCGAACGGCGTGACAACCCGCTTCTGGTCGCCTGCATCGCCACCAATAGGGCGAATTCCGGGGGTTACCACCGCCATGTCGGCTCCAACGATCTCACGCACGCCAGCAGATTCTTCCGCCGAGCAGACGATGCCGCCCATGCCAGCATCCCGCGCTTGGGCTGCCCGTTTCAACACCAGCGAACGGGCGTCACCTTGATATCCTCCCTCGATCAAATCGGCATCATCCATTGACGTCAGCACGGTCACGCCGAGCAGCGTCAGCCCAGAGCCTTCCGCTGCCTTCACCGCTGCCCGCATGGCTTTGGGGTAGGCGTGCAGCGTCAGCATCGACATGCCCATTTTGGCAATGTTTTCCACGCCTGAGGCCACAGTGTTGTCGATATCGAGAAGCTTCATGTCGAGAAAGATTTTCTTGCCGCTTTGCGCCAGTTCCCTGGCGAATTCCAGCCCGCCCGCAAAGGCCAGCTGGTGGCCGATCTTGTAGAAAAGGACATCGTCGCCCAATGCGCTGACGATGCTCTCGGCTTCAGCCACGGTTGGAAGGTCAAGCCCGACGATCAGGCGCTCGCGTGCGGTCATAGTGTCATCCCCTGCCACGTTTCCATTGCCGTCCAGTCGCATGTGATGCGCCGGTCTGCAAGGGTAAAACAGAAGAGATTTCCACCGCCCGGTGGCTGGTCGGCGCTTCGGGTAATCTCGCTGCCTGCGAGGTGGCATTTCAGCAATGTGCCAACCCCGCCATGGCCGATAAAGGCAATCGGCTGTGTCGGATCATGGCTGGCGAGGATGGCGTCTATGGCGGTTACGATGCGGGCCTGCGCATCGACTGCTGTTTCCCAGCCCTTATAGCTGGCATGCGGATGAGCGAAAAACCAGTCCGCCGCCCGTTCGAACTGATCGGGTGGCAGAAATCCCGTGGCGCTGCGGTCGTTTTCGTGCAGATCGTCAGCGGTCTCATAGGCGACACCGCTCGCCGCTGCCAGAATCTGGGCGGTATCGGTGGCCTTTTTCTCGGTGCTGGAAACGATACGCCGGAGGGGTTTGGCGAAGGGCAGGGCGCTCGCTCGCCGCGTCCTTGCCTGTCCAATGTCGGACAAACCCCACTCCGGGACCGGGACATTCGCCTCGATCCTGACCTGCGGGTGGGTGATGTAAAGTGCGTACATGACACCGACGCTAACTCAAGCGCGGGTGTAGGTCCACAGCTGTGCCGGTGGAATGTTGCGCACGACGAAGTCGTAATGGCGGATGTGGTAGAGATGCGGCTGCGCGACGATGGGCGATACCGGACCATAGGAAATCTGGATCACCGGACGTCCATGCGGCACCCGCTTCAACAACTCGTCCAGCAGATTGATGCGGTCTGCCATCGGGAAGTTCAGCATGGGCACAGCCGAAATCACGCAGTCGAACATCTGGTCTTTCTGCGCAGCCAGTGTCGTATCAAGATCGAAAGCATCGCCATTGATGAAGTTGACGCCGGGATAGTTGCGCAGAAGCTGCTGATAGAAATCGGTGGAATATTCGATCGCCGTCACGTTTTCAGGCTTCACGCCACGCGCCAATATCGCCTTGGTGATGCAGCCGGTTCCAGGCCCGAGCTCCAGAACGGGGAGACCGGATTGCGGCGTGATGACGCTTGCCATGCGGCGGGCGGTCACGCCTGAGGTCGGAACTATCGCGCCAACCTTTTTCGGCTGGTTCACCATGCCCTTGAAGAAACGAATTTCTTCTTCGAATTTTCTGCCGAAGCGCTGTTTCAGGCTCAGTCCCATCCGGTCCCCCTCTGTGTTCCGTCAAAACAACATTTGGTGAAACTGTGGCAATATGTTGTTTCGGTCTGTCGTAAAGAAAATGAAAAATGTCGCAATAGGAAAATCTTAACAAACTGTGACGAATGCGCAAACAAAAACGCCGGTGATGGTGTCACCGGCGTTTTGTTGCGCTTTATCTAAAATGAGAGAGTTCTAAACGCGCATCGGCATCAGCACGTAAAGCGCGTCGTCACCTGCCGTATCACGCACCAACGTTGGCGAACCGGCATCGGCCAGCAGGAAAATCGCGTCTTCGCCGGACAGCTGCGCGGTAATGTCCAGCAGGTATTTGGCATTGAAGCCTATCTCCATGCTGTCGTGCTCGTAGCCCACGGCCACTTCTTCCGTGGCGCTGCCCGAATCGGGGTTGTTGACGGTCAGCGTCAATTGCCCTTCGGTGATCGCCAGCTTCACGGCGCGGCCACGCTCGGATGAAATGGTCGAAACGCGATCCACGGCCTTGGCGAAGGACTGGCAATCGACGCGCATTTCCTTGTCGTTGCCGGTCGGGATCACGCGCTGGTAATCCGGGAACGTGCCGTCGATCAGCTTGGAGGTCAGAACGATATCGCCGATGGCAATGCGGATCTTGGCATCGGAAACCTCGACGGTCACTTCCAGCTCGGGATTGTCGACCAGCTTCTGCAACTCGCCAACCGTCTTGCGTGGAATGATGATGCCGGGCATGCCTTCCGAACCGGAAGGTGCATTTACATCGGCGCGCGCCAGACGGTGGCCGTCGGTCGCGACAGCGCGCAGCTTCAGGTCATTGCCGCTTTCAATCGTGTGGAAGAAAATGCCGTTCAGATAATAACGGGTCTCTTCGGTCGAAATCGCAAACTGCGTACGGTCGATCAGCATCTTCAAATCCGCTGCCTTCAGCTTGAAGACATGGCTGAACGTGCCGGCCGTCAGGTCCGGAAAGTCGGTTTCCGGCAGGCACTGCAACGAAAACTTCGAGCGACCGGACGCAACCGTCATGGTCGAACCATCAGGGTTGGTGGCCAGCAGCACCTCGGAACCGTCAGGCAGCTTGCGCACGATTTCATAGAGCAGATGCGCAGGCACGGTCGTCGAGCCAGCCTGTTCCACCATCGCCGGTGTCGCCTCGGTGATCTCGAGATCGAGGTCGGTCGCCTTCATGTCGAGCTTCGCGTCGGATGCGCGCAAGAGCACGTTGGACAGGATAGGGATCGTGTTGCGCCGTTCCACCACGCGGTGAACGTGGTTCAGCGATTTCAGAAGGTTCGACCGCTCGAGGGTAATACGCATGAAGACTTCCGCTTTCAACCGATGCGATCCTGGATAGGCCGGATCGCCAAGATAGTGTCTCCGGCATTTTGGCCGGATAATGTGGACCGGCAAAATGGCAGAGTTATCGAGGAAAAGGCAAGGGGCCAGACCGCGTCATTCCTCAATTTTCCACGCTATACATTTCCTTACATGGCTTGAGCGCCAACAACTGCCCTTGTTCGAAGCCCCCGTCTTGCCCATAAAGACATGGAATGAGACATGACGGGAATGATGCAGTGACAGATGAAGCGTTGAGCGAACAGTCTACAACGGATGCCGACGGCACAGGGCGCGGTTTCAAGATTGGCGGCTTCACGGTTCCTGCGCGCCCTATCGATGCCGCTCTTTATCTCGTCGCCACACCCATCGGCAATCTGGGTGACATTACAGTACGGGCATTGGAAACGCTGGCCTCGGCCGATGTGCTGGCCTGCGAGGACACTCGCGTCACCCGCATTCTGCTGGACCGTTACGGCATCCGCAACCGCCCCTATTCTTACCACGAACACAATGCCGAAGAGGCAGGTCCCAAACTCATCGCAGCTCTGGATGCCGGAAAATCCGTGGCTCTGGTGTCCGATGCCGGAACGCCTCTCGTCTCCGATCCCGGCTATCGCCTGGGCCAGATGGCGCTGGACGCAGGCCACCGCGTCGTACCGATCCCCGGGGCGTCTGCACCTCTGGCAGCACTCGTCGGTTCGGGCATGCCCAGCGATGCCTTCATGTTCGCAGGCTTTCTGCCGGTCAAAGACAAGGGCAAGCGCGACCGTTTCTCGGAACTGTCGAAAATCCCGGCAACCATGATGTTCTTTGAATCCCCCCACCGCATCTGCGCCACCATCAAGGTCGCCTCGGAAGTGCTGGGGCCGAACCGCCGCGCCGTCGTATGCCGTGAACTGACCAAGACCTTCGAGGAATTCCGCCGTGGCACGCTGGGCGAGCTCACGGAATTCTATAACGAAGACCGCATCGTCAAGGGCGAGATCGTTCTGCTGATAGAGCCGCCTTCCTACGACGAAATTCCCGATATGGAAGACGTGGAAAAGCTGTTGAAAGACCTCGTCTCCACAATGCCCGCCGCAAAGGCCGCCGCAGAAGCCGCCAAACTCACCGGCCTGCCGCGCAAGGAGCTCTACCAGCGTATTCTCGACCTCAAGGACAACGATGGCGCGTGAGGCGAACAGCAAACGCCGTGCCGAACGGCGTGGCCATATCGCCGAATATTGGGCAGCGCTCTATCTGCTGTTGAAGGGCTACCGCATTCTGGCCCTTCGTTATCGCACCAGAGTGGGCGAGATCGACATCATCGCCCGCAAGAAGGACGTGATCGCCTTCATCGAGGTCAAGGCGCGGGCGTCGGAGACCGGCGCTGTGGATGCCGTCGGTTACGCTTCGCAAAACCGCATTCGCGCTGCCGCAGACCTGTGGCTGTCCCGTCGCAAGGATGCCGGTACCTTGTCCCTACGCTTTGATATCGTCGCGGTCCTGCCGCGACGCCTGCCGAAACATTTTGTCGACGCCTTTTGAAAGGGTAGCCTATGCGCAGCGAGCGGGAAAAAATGGCCGCCGGGGAATGGTATTGCTGCCTTGATGAACAGCTCGATGCCCTTCGCGCCACAGCAAGGCTCGCGGTACATCAGCACGCCACCATGGCACCGGATGCCCGCGGCGCAATGGCACCGCTTCTGCGAACCCTTTTCGGATCGGTCGCACAGGGCGCTTTCATCGAAGCGCCGTTCCATTGCAGCTACGGTTTCAATATCTCTCTGGGCAAAAACGTCTACCTCAACGCAGGATGCGTCATCCTGGATTCCGCTCCGGTCAAAATCGGGGAGGGCGCAATGCTGGGGCCTGGCGTGCAAATTTACTGCGCCGATCATCACAGGGATGTAGAGAAACGCTCCAAGGGTATCGAGATCGCGAAACCCGTCACGATCGGCAACAATGCCTGGATTGGCGGCGGCGCAATCATATTGCCCGGCATCACCATCGGCGAAGGCGCGATTGTCGGCGCAGGCTCCGTCGTCACGAAAGACGTGGCACCCGGTCAGACTGTCGTCGGAAATCCGGCGCGAAAGATCATCCCCAAAGATGCCGATACTCTCATTTGATGTATCCTCTTCATCGGCATACGTGACCAGGTTGCGCCGTAATAAATCTGCCATAAAACTGTAAAAACCCCGTCATGGAAGGGGCCTATTCGCATCCTCAGCCAACAAGGGCGGTAGAGGACGAAACTATGATCAAGAAATTTTCCATGGCCGCGATGGCCATCACGTTTTCGGCGACGTCGTCCATGGCGGCGACGAACATCACCTGGTGGCACGGCATGGGTGGCCGCAACGGCGAAGTCATCAATGAAGTGTCCCAGAAGTTCAACGCCGCCCAGAGCGCGTGCGCGCTAACGCCGGTTTCCAAGGGTTCTTACGAAGAAGCCCTGGCCAGCGGCATCGCTGCCTTCCGCTCCGGTGAACAGCCAAACATCCTCCAGGTCTTCGATGCCGGTGCCGCCACCATCATCAATGCCAAGGGCGCCGTTATCCCTGCTGAAGACATCATCACCAAGGCTGGCTACAAGTTTGACCGCGAAGCCTTCATTCCCGGCGTGCGCAGCTTCTTTGCCGCCGCTGATGGCAAGTTCGTCGGCATGCCATTCAACTCTTCCGCGCCTATCATGTATTTCAACACGGAAGCCCTGAAAAAGGCTGGCGTTGAAGCACCAAAGACCTGGGAAGAGTTTGAAGCAGCGGCACCGAAGCTGAAGGAAGCCGGTTTCATCCCGCTCGTTCAGACGCAGCTGACTTGGGAATTCACCGAGAACTTCTTCTCGCGCAACAATCTCCAGTTCGCGACCAACAACAATGGTTACGACAGCACTGTCGATACCAAGCTGAAGGTGACCGACCCGAACCTCGTCATGATGTTCGAAAAGCTGAAGGCATGGAAAGATCAGGGCTACTTCGCTTATTACGGCGCTGGCTGGAACGATAACCAGAAGCCATTCGAAGAAAACAAGGTTGCACTCTGGATCGGTTCTTCCGGTTCCTTCGGTGGCCTGCAGAAGACGGCACAGATGCCGTTCTCGGCAACCTTCCTTCCTTACTGGGGCTCCATCAAGGGCGCTGGCACCAACTCCTTCATCGGTGGGGCTGCCCTGTTTGCCATGTCCGGTAAGTCTGAAGCTGAAAACAAGTGCGTTGCAGACTTCTTCCAGTTCCTGACATCGCCTGAAATCCAGAAGTTCTACCACCAGGCAACCGGCTACGTTGCCATCACGCAGGCAGCTTACGAGCTGGCCAAGAAGGAAGGCTACTACGAAAAGCAGCCCGTTGCCGAAGTCGGCATCAAGCAGCTTTCTCTTCCAGGTGGCGAATGGTCCAAGGGCTATCGCCTCGGCTTCTACCCACAGATCCGCACCATCATGGAACGTGAATATGGCCGCATCTTCTCCGGCGAAGTCTCCGTCAAGGATGCCTTCGACATCATCGAGAAGGAAGGCAACGATCTTCTGGCCCGCTTTGCCAAGACCGCTGGCTGATAACTGAAAACGAGCGGACCTTCCCTCTTGATGAGAGAAGGTCCGTAGACTGTCTGCGATAGTTTACGAAGCGCATCTTCTTCCCGTCATCCCGGACTTGATCCGGGATCCAGTGCGATCAAGTCCTTGATCGCGAAAGACTCTTCTGCACCGCAGACGCGGCGCTGCTGGATTCCGGCTCAAGGCCGGAATGACGGAGAGTGGAGAACTGCGTTCGGCATCAATGATGCAGCCCTAGCCTGTCATAATCCCGGCGTCCCTTCACCCTCGAAGAGAAGTCCACAACACATAAAGGTTTGCGCGCGTGGCCTATACGTCTTCACAACCGCGTCCCGTGCGGTTCTTGTCCGGCTTCATGACCAAGGCAAAAAAGCCTGCGGTAAAAGCTGAAGCGGCGAAACGGGTGCAGTTTTCGTCATCCGCGCTGCCCTATCTGTTGATCGCGCCGCAGTTGCTCGTCATTTTCGTGTTTTTCTATTGGCCCTCGGTGCAGGCGGTCCAGTCCTCATTCTATATCGAAGACCCGTTCGGCTTCGGCTCCACCTTCGTCGGTCTCGCCAATTATTCCGATGCGCTGTTCAGCACCGAATATCTCAACATCGCCAAGTTCACGGTGGTTTTCACCGTGCTGGTCACCGTCTTCTCGCTGGCGCTCGGCCTGCTGCTCGCGGTCAAGGCAGATGCGATCATTCGCGGCAGTGCCACCTACAAGACGCTGCTGATTTCGGTCTATGCCATCGCCCCGCCGGTTGCGGGCCTCATTGGCATGATGTTCTTCGATCAGCACATCGGCCCCTTCGTGAAGATGGCCGCGATGCTTGGCTGGCACATGCAGGTAGGCGTCAATTATTTCGACACCGCCTTTGCCATGATCTTCGTGTCGGTCTGGAAGCAAATCCCGTATAATTTCATCTTCTTCCTGTCGGGCCTGCAAAGCGTGCCGGTGTCCGTGCGCGAAGCCGCCTTCATCGATTGCCGCTCTGGCTTTCGCCGGTTCTGGACGGTCATCATGCCGTTGCTCGCGCCCACAGCCTTCTTCCTGCTCATCATCAACATCACCTACGCGCTGTTCGATACCTTCGCCGTCATTGACGTGATGGTGAAGGACAAGGCTGCCAACAACCCCATCACCCTTGTCTACAAGGTCTTTCTGGATGGCTTCCGTGGCAACGATATCGGTGGCTCATCCGCACAATCCGTCATTCTCATGATCGTGGTCTTCGTGCTGACCGTGCTGCAATTCCGCTTCCTCGAAAAACGCATCCATTACGGTTGAGGGATATCAGACATGTACAAGACAAAGCCCCTCGACCATCTCATTCTCATGATCGGTTCGCTGTTTCTGATCATGCCGGTCATCGTGTCCTTCATGACGTCGACCCATACCGCCACCGAAATCCATATGAATGGTCTTGCCATTACGCCCGGCAATAACTTCATCGCGACCTACGAGAAGGTACTGACCCAGAAGGGCGGTTTCACGGGCCAGATCACCGGTTTCAACATGTTCGTCAATTCGATGATCCTCGGCGTCGGCTTTGCAGTCGGCAAGATCGTGTTGTCGATGCTGGCGGCCTACGCCATCGTCTATTTCCGCTTCCGTTTCGCCACGTTCGCCTTCTGGATCATCTTCACGACACTGCTTCTGCCGCTCGAAGTGCGCATCATGCCGTCCTACGAAGTCATGAGCAAACTGGGCCTTTTGAACTCCTATACTGGCTTGATCGTGCCGCTTCTGGCGTCGGCCACCGGCACGTTCTATTTCCGGCAGTTCTTCAAATCCGTACCAGATGAAATACTGGAAGCCGCCCGCATCGATGGGGCGGGACCGGTCAAGTTCTTCATCGACATCCTGCTGCCGCTGTCGCGCACCATGGTGGCCGCCATCTTCATCATCATGTTCGTCTACGGCTGGAACCAGTATCTCTGGCCCATGCTGATGACCAATGATGAGAGCTTCTTCACGCTCATGCGCGGCATCAAATCGATCCTGCAAGTGTGGGTCGGCTCGCAAATCCCCGATTATAACGAAGCTTTCGCGCTTGCCGTTCTGGCCATGCTGCCACCTGTGTTGATCGTCGTGATCTTCCAGAGCTGGTTCATCAAGGGCCTCACCGAGAGCGACAAATAAAGGACACCACAATGGCCGAGATCGAAATCACGCAGGTCTGCAAGGATTACTCCAACGGCATGCGCGCCGTGCACGATGTGGATATCTCCATCAAGGATGGTGAATTCATCGTGCTCGTCGGCCCGTCGGGCTGCGGCAAGTCCACGCTTTTGCGCATGGTCGCGGGGCTGGAGGAAATTTCCGATGGCACCGTCAGCATCGGCAACCGCGTCGTCAACAACGTGGAACCCGCCGACCGCGACATTGCCATGGTGTTCCAGAACTACGCGCTCTACCCGCATATGTCGGTGCGCCAGAACCTGGAATACGGCCTGAAAAACCGCAAGACGCCAAAGGCCGAAATCGATGCGCGCGTAGCGGAAGCCGCCCGCATGCTGGAACTTCAGCCCTATCTCGATCGCAAACCCCGTGCTCTCTCCGGCGGCCAGCGCCAGCGTGTGGCCATGGGTCGTGCCATCGTGCGCAAGCCCGCCGCCTTTCTCTTCGATGAGCCGCTGTCCAATCTGGATGCGAAGCTGCGCGTCTCCATGCGCGGTGAAATCAAGCGCCTGCAACGCCGCCTCGGCACCACCTCCATCTACGTGACGCATGACCAGCTCGAAGCCATGACGCTGGCGGATCGCTTGGTGGTGCTCAACGCCGGTCGCATTGAACAGATCGGCGCGCCGCTGGAGGTCTACCACAAGCCCGCCTCTACCTTCGTCGCCAGCTTCATCGGCTCGCCCGCCATGAATCTTTTATCCGGCGAGCTGCATGGCGATAGCCTTGCCATCGGTCCGACGGTCCTGTCGCTCAACGGTTATGCGCCCACCTCCGGTCTGGTGACGGTTGGTATGCGTGCCGAAGACTTGCGCTTTGTTCATGGGACAGCGCCGGGCATGCCGTTCCGCGTCGAATATATCGAGGAACTTGGCTCGCAGCGCCTCATTCACGGCATGCTGGGCGAACAGGCACTGACCGTTGCCTGCGCATCTGAGACGGATATTCCGCAGGAACTGTCGCTGTCCATCGCATCGGAAAAGCTGCATTTCTTCGACAAGGAAAGCGGAAAGCGCATAGAGGGCGCTGCCGCCGCCATCCAGCAGCCAGCGCAACAGCTGGCAGCGGCTCACTAAGTCTGTTGAAAATACACTTCCATTAAATATGATTCAATTTATGGAAGAGCATTCTTACGCCAATCGTGTTATTGCGTTCCCGTTGCAAAGTGGGGACGCAATATGGTTTTACATGTCGTAATCGCAAGTGTGGCGGCACTGGCCGGACGCTCCGTGCCGTCGATGGCGCTGCCGAAAAAGCGTGAGAGGGCCGCGCCTGTCGTCTCTGCCGCGTCCAGCGCCATGCAGATGCAACCGGCCCCCATCAATCCGGACTGGATCATCGCAGGCGAACCCGTTGCCCGCATGGCCGACCATTCCAAAAGCGCAGACCGCGCTGCCTACACCGCGCTGTGGGATTGCACGGCTGGCACCTTCCGCTGGTTTTTCGCCTGGGACGAGACCGTCCACATTCTCGAAGGCGAAGTTCATGTCACGGCGGAGGATGGCTCCGTTCACATGTTGCGCACGGGCGATGTCGCCTATTTCAAGGCTGGCACCTGGGCCACATGGCGGGTGGACACTTACGTGCGCAAAGTTGCTTTCCTGCGTCGCCCGTTCCCTGCGCCCATCGCCTTTGCCTACCGCTTGAAGAACAAGCTGTTGCCCGCCAAAACGCCGACACTCTAGGCGCCGATAACGTCAATAAAACTCATAGATACGCCACCGCGTAGCAGTTGCCTTTGAAGCTTGCCTGCCCTACACATTTCGGGCTTTCAAAAGGAAATTGCGCATGGCCAAAATCAAGAACGTCGCGATCCAGATGGATCATGTCTCCGGCATCAACATTGCGGGCGATAGCACCTTCGCGATCAGCCTTGAGGCGCAAGCCCGCGGTTACCGCCTGTTCCATTACACACCGGATCGCCTGTCGATGCGCGATGGTAAAATCTACGCAACCGTCGAGCAGATGCAACTGCGCGATATCAAAGGCGACCACTTCTCCCTGTCGGAACCGGAACGTGTTGACCTCTCGACGATGGATGTCATCCATCTGCGCCAGGACCCGCCCTTCGACATGGCCTACATCACCTCCACCCATCTGCTCGAGCGCATTCACCCCAAGACGCTCGTGGTGAATGATCCGGCATGGGTGCGCAATTCACCCGAAAAGATTTTCGTCACCGAATTCGCCGATCTGATGCCGACAACCCTCATCACAAAGGACGTGGCCGAAATTTCCCGCTTCCGCGAAGAGATGGGCGACATCATCCTCAAGCCGCTTTACGGCAATGGTGGCGCTGGCGTCTTCCACTCCACCCGCGATGACCGCAACTTCTCCTCGCTTCTGGAAATGTTCGGCCAGATGTTCCGCGAACCCTATATCGCCCAGCAGTATCTGCCCGACGTTCGCAAGGGCGACAAACGCATCCTTTTGGTGGATGGAGAGCCGGTCGGTGCCATCAACCGCGTGCCTGCGGAAAACGATGCCCGCTCCAACATGCATGCCGGTGGCCGCCCTGAACCGACGGAACTGACAAGCCGCGAAAAAGAGATTTGCGAGCGCATCGGCCCGGCCCTGCGCGAACGCGGCTTCCTCTTCGTGGGCATCGATATCATCGGCGATTACATGACGGAAATCAACGTCACGTCCCCAACCGGCATCCGTGAAGTCAAGAAATTCGGCGGCGCCGATGTTGCCAGCCTGTTGTGGGATGCCATCGAGCGCAAACGCGACGCGCAGGGTTAAGTCGAAAACCAACAACGTGTGAAAATGCGCGGCAGCGGGTGGGGCTTACCCCCCTCTGCCCTGCCGGACATCTCCCCCTCAAGGAGGGAGATCGGCTAGAGACATGCTCCCCACTCTATCCGCAGCCTTCGAGATGGCCGGGTGGCATCCGCGAGTCGATCTCCCCACCTGAGGGGGAGATGCCCGGCAGGGCAGAGGGGGGTAAGCCCCACCCACTGCTGCTTACTATAGGCGTACCGCTTGTCCCAACATCACGCCGCCTTTGCGACGTGATACTCCTTGATCGCAGCCATCTTGATCGCTGGATACCGTTCCGACTCGTAGCGCAGCGAAAACGCATCCTGCGCCAGAAACACCGGGTCGCCGTCCAGATCGCGGGCAATATCGCCGCGTTTGATGGTCAGAAACTTCTCCATGTCGGCAGATTGCTCGGCCGAAATCCAGCGGCAGATGGAAAAGCGCGACATTTCAAACGAAACCGGCAGGCCGTATTCGCCCATCAGCCGTTCCTTCAGCACGTCCAGCTGCAAGGCACCGACGACGCCGACGATGGCGGGTGAACCGTCTTCCGGTGAAAACAGCTGCACGACACCCTCTTCGGCCATCTGGTGCAGCGCTTCCTTCAGCTTCTTCGCCTTCATCGCATCTTCCAGCCGCACGCGGCGCAGAATTTCCGGGGAGAAGTTTGGCACACCCTGAAACACAAGGTTCTCGCCCTCGGTCAGCGTGTCGCCAATGCGCAGCGTGCCGTGGTTGGGAATGCCCACCACATCACCCGCAAAAGCCGTATCGGCAATGTGGCGCTGTGAGGCAAAGAAGAATTGCGGTGCCGTCAGGCCCATCTGCTTGCCCGTGCGCGCCAGCCGCGCCTTCATGCCACGCTCCAGCTTGCCGGAGCAGATGCGGGCAAAAGCGATGCGGTCGCGGTGGTTCGGGTCCATATTGGCCTGAATCTTGAAGACGAAAGCCGTCATCTTGTCTTCGTCGGCATGTACGGTGCGCGTATCGGCAACCTGATCTCGCGGTGGCGGCGCGATATCGCCCAACGCATTGATCAGGTCTCGAACGCCGAAGTTACGCAGTGCCGAACCGAAGAATACGGGCGTCAAATGGCCTTCCAGGAAGGCCTCGCGGTCAAACGGGCGGCAGGCTTCCAGCGCCAGTTGCGTTTCCTCGATAAAGGCTGCCCTCTCATTTTCCGGCAACCGGTTGGCCACATCCTGCGGGCCATTCACCTGCGTTGCCTCGACTTCCTTGTCGGAACCGCGCACCTTGTTGCTGGTCAGATAATAAGAGCCGCAGAAGCTCTTGGAGCGACCGATCGGCCATGTAATCGGTGCCGTGTCCAGCGCCAGCTTCTCCTCGATCTCATCGAGAATCTCGAAAATGTCGCGGCTTTCGCGGTCCATCTTGTTGACGAAGGTGATGATCGGAATGTCGCGCATGCGGCAGACTTCGAACAGTTTTAGCGTCCGTGGCTCGATACCCTTGGCGGCATCGATGACCATGATGGCCGCATCCACCGCCGTCAGCGTGCGGTAAGTATCGTCCGCAAAGTCTTCGTGGCCCGGCGTATCGAGAATATTGAAGACCTTGTCGTCATACTCGAACGTCATCACCGAGGTCACGACCGAAATGCCGCGTTCGCGCTCGATCTTCATCCAGTCGGAGCGCGTCTGGATGCGATCCTTCTTCGCCTTCACCTCACCGGCCAGCTGAATGGCACCACCGAACAGCAACAGCTTTTCGGTCAGCGTCGTCTTACCGGCGTCCGGGTGCGCGATGATAGCGAAGGTGCGGCGGCGGGAAACCGCCTCTGCGAGTGTTTCGGGCATCAAACAAATCCTGTGGAATTGCGCGGTATCTAGCGTTTCGGGGCCGCTTTTGCAATTGACCTTGGCACCCACGCGGCAAACTAATGCCGCATGACCCTAAAAAACGAAAATCGCCCCGCCCTTAATCTCCTTCGTCTGGCGCATGCAGACGGCATAGAACTGCCATCTTACGAAACCGTCGGTGCCGCTGGCATGGACCTGCGCGCCGCAGTAGCCAAGGACGCGCCAATGGTTCTGACATCAGGCGCAAGAGCACTGGTGCCCACCGGCTTCATCTTCGAGGTCCCCGACGGCTACGAGGCGCAAATCCGCCCGCGCTCCGGCCTGGCCATCAAGAACGGCATTACCTGTCTCAATACTCCCGGCACAGTGGATAGCGATTATCGCGGAGAGGTCAAAGTCATTCTCGCCAATCTGGGCCAGGAGGATTTCGTCATCGAGCGCGGCATGCGCATCGCCCAGATGGTTATTGCGCCCGTTACACAGGTAGAGGTTTTCGAGGTTAGCGAGACGTCCAATACCGAGCGCGGCACCGGCGGCTTCGGCTCAACCGGTGTCTGACGTCTCACAACCGCGCAAAAATTACTGCCCGGTATAAGTGAAATTGTTCACTTCTTGTTCTTGTTTTATCATTTGCGTTGTGCAAGGTTGCATGGGCGGACACATACACGCTTGATTGCGCGTTTTCTAAAGTCCGACTGTTGGGGGCTTACATGGTTGCGCGCGTCAATACGGTGGCATTTCAGGGCATAGAAGGTGTGCCGGTCGAAGTTCAGGTCATGGTCGCGCCCGGCAAGGTCGGCATGCAGATCGTCGGCCTGCCGGACAAGGCCGTGGCGGAAAGCCGCGAACGGGTGCAGGCAGCTCTCCATGCCTCCGGCCTGGCGCTCCCCGCAAAAAAAGTCACCGTCAATCTGGCACCTGCCGATCTGCCAAAAGAAGGCTCCCATTTCGATCTCCCGATCGCGCTCGGGCTCATGGCCGCATTGGGTGCCATTCCCGCTGATGCGCTGGGTTCCTATGTCGTTTTAGGTGAACTTAATCTGGATGGCACCATCGGTGCAGTCTCCGGGGCGCTTCCCGCTGCCATCGGCGCAAATGCGCAGGGCAAGGGCCTGATCTGCCCGGCAGATAGCGGTGGAGAGGCGGCATGGGCGGGGGTCGATTTCGATATTCTCGCGCCACGCAGCCTTATTGCCCTCGTCAATCATTTTCGCGGCACACAACGTCTGTCACGCCCCGTTCCAGCCATTCGTGCCAATCCCGCCAACCTGCCTGATTTGGCCGATATCAAGGGGCAGGAAAGCGCCAAGCGCGCTTTGGAAGTGGCCGCCGCCGGTGGACATAATCTGCTGATGGTTGGCCCGCCCGGCTCGGGAAAATCCATGCTGGCCTCGCGCCTGCCATCCATTCTGCCACCCCTGTTGGCGTCGGAACTGCTGGAAGTCTCCATGGTCCACTCCATCGCTGGCCAACTCTCCGGCGGCAAGCTGTCGGATCGCCGCCCGTTCCGCACTCCGCATCACTCCGCCACCATGGCTGCCCTCGTCGGTGGCGGTCTGCGCGCCAGACCCGGCGAGGCGTCACTTGCCCATCACGGTGTCCTCTTTCTGGACGAGTTTCCGGAATTTTCGCCGCAAGCACTGGATGCCTTGCGCCAGCCCTTGGAAACCGGTGAATGCATCATTGCCCGCGCAAACCATCGCGTCAGCTATCCGGCTGAAATCCAACTGGTTGCAGCCATGAACCCTTGCAAATGCGGCATGGCGGGTGAGCCCGGCTTTACCTGCGCCCGCGGTCAGCGCTGCGTTACAGATTACCAGCAGCGCATTTCCGGCCCGTTGATGGACCGTATCGATATCCGCATCGAAGTCCCCGCCGTCTCCGCCGCAGACCTCATTCGCCCCATGGCCGCCGAAGCCAGCGCCGATGTCGCCAGACGCGTCGCCCGCGCCCGCGATCTGCAGCAGGACCGTTTCGCGCGCGCAGGCTTTACCGGCATCCGCACCAACGCCCGCTGCTCCACGGCTCTCATCGAAAAATTCGGTGAACCCGACGCCCCGGGCCTGCAATTGCTCCGCGACGCCGCCGAAAAACTAAAATTCTCCGCCCGAGGCTACCACCGCATCCTCAAAGTCGCCCGCACGCTCGCCGATCTGGACGACAAGGCGACCGTGACCCGCATTCATCTGGCAGAAGCGATTTCCTATCGTATCGCGGGGGAGCGATTGACGGCAGCGGCTTGATGGAAAATCACGAGCAACTCTCATTCTCATCCTAAGTCAGTCACAGAAGAGGCGCCGATGGTAGCGCTCACCTCCTGGGGTTCCTCCGTACAGGCCTCGAAGGACGAGTGGTGCGGGTTAGGGAGGACCGCAGCTGGATGATCAAGCCCTTCCCATGTACCAAAGCATATTTTCTTCGACGTAGTCAGGATGATGTATGAGAGCAGAGCATGCCGCTCACCCCCCTCTGTCCTGCCGGACATCTCCCCCTCAGGTGGGGAGATTGGTAAAAGGCACGTTCACTGCTCCAATCGTAGCCGTCAGAGGGATGCACCGGCAAAACATGCTGTCGCCCCGCCGCACCTTTCAAGATGCCCAATGAGCCCGCCCCTAGCCAATCTCCCTCCTTGTG
>NZ_KQ961028.1:0-297546 GCF_001562555.1 Agrobacterium bohemicum | reverse complement strand
ACTACGCCATGCTGGACGAACCAGCCATGGCCGCATAACTTAAACGAAATGGCCTCCGGCAAACCCGGCGCGGTTCAATTTCAGAATACTCGTAGCTCTGTGATGTGCTTGGCACAAAACATCTCATGATTGACTTGTTGAATATGATTCATCAAAAATACAACTATTAGGTAAGTCAGGTGGCCGCGCCCGTCGAACAGTTGAGAGGTTTTATGGGGCATTTTAAGTTTGTTTATAAAGGCTATTCGCTTGACCTTCCGGCGCAAAAGCCCGTCATCGCCCTGCGAGCCTCGAGCGGATCCTTCCCCGGAAAAATCCTTGACGATTTCGTTAACCTAGATCTGAGGATATTGTCCCCGAAATTTTTCTTTGACCCCAATAACGATCCTGAAGATGATGTTGCTCAGTGGCTCAATCCCTGCCTAGATACCCAGTGGTTAGATATTCCAGTTAAACATTTTCAAAATCGCGACTACCGAAGCCTTGAAACGATACACGTGAATTTTCAGGGTGAAGGTACTCCGAACAGATTAAAGGATGAGGATTGGTGGGAGGCCCCGGGCCTAATCACGACCTATAGCGACGAGTTTTTCCAAAAGGCCGAAATCTCGTTGCGCCACGATGGAGGCGGGACGTTTTCAGCACAAGTTCTGGGTGAAACTCAATTCGGCACCAGCTTTGCTCTCGCTTTCACAGCACCTCTTACAGTAAAGCTCACCGCCTACCGCAACACCCTGACCGCTGAACAGCTTGTGAATTGGTTTGATACGTTTCTCAGGAAGGACGATTTCGTGTTCAGCGAAGAGCGACGTGGAGAGGATATTTATCTGAGTGGGATTGTTCGTTAACCTAAAGGGCGCCTTGGTATGTTGAAAGCGACTTTCAGGATTGGTTTTTGGGCTAACTTAGTTTCAATCGCATTCATTTTTTTCGAACAAGGTGCAGCCTTTAGCCAATTGGTCGGCCCATCCACCGAAGCTTTGGCGACTGCCAATAATCACTCGACTGGCGTGCTCGTTCAAGGCATAGAAGTTGGAGACTTTTCCAAGCTCAACGTCTGGACGAACCTGAAGCCAGTCGAATTTTCTACCAGCCATCACGCCGTTATTGGTAAGTATGTAGCTGATAAACTTGGCATAAAGGTCGGCGACAAGTTTCTTCTGGTCCACCCTACAGGCATATCGACCCCGCTGGGCCATGCACCGCAAATGTTGAGCTTCGATGTCGCTGCGATCATACAGCTAGCGCCCTTCGCGGAGGCGACAATCACGGTCTACATTGCACCGAAACGCTTTGAAGAACTATCGGGCACCCCTGCGGCCAATTCCGGCAGATAACAATGACCGAAATTAGAGGCAGGGTCGCTTAGGTAGCAGTCTAAGTTCGCAAAAAAACTGATTATATCAGATATTCACAGCCCAATCTCCTCCGCCCAAGGCGGGTTCGCCCCGGCGCGTGAAACTGTCACAGCCGCAGCCTTCGCCCCGAGCGCGAGCGCCTTGGCAATCTGCTCTTCCGTCAGTGCTGCAACCTGCGGCTTGGTCAGCAGGCCCTGGAGTTTCAGTGAGGCGAGGATGCCGGCGTCGAAGGTGTCGCCTGCGCCGACGGTATCGACCACCTCGACCCGTTCGCTTGGCACTTCCACGCGCAGGCTGGAGGTGTAGCCGACGGCGCCCTGTGCGCCGCGGGTGACGACGACGAGTTTGGCGCCGTGGTGCAGCCAGTGGCGGGCGAGGGTGTCTTCGTCGCCTTCCAGACCGAACCAGGCCAGATCTTCATCCGAGAATTTGACGATATCCGATTTGGCGGCCATGCGGTTGATACGTTCGAGGTGTTTCTGCTTGTCCTTGATGAAACCGGGGCGGATGTTGGGGTCGAGCGAGATGACGCGTTTTTCATGTTCGCGCATCAGAAGCGCTTCGTAAGTGCTGCCGCAGGGTTCGGGGATGAGGCTGATGGCGCCGAAATGCATGGCTTCGCAATCGGCGCCGATGTTGGGCAGATCGCTCTCTGACAGCATGCGCAGGGCCGTGCCTTCATCATAGAAGGCATAGGTCGCGTGGCCGTCCACCAGTTTCACGAACGCGATGGTCGAGGGGCGGTGCGAGAAGGCGCAGAGGCTGTAATCGACATTGCTGGCCTTCAGCGTGTCCTTGAGGATTTCACCCATCATGTCATCGGCAATGCCGGAGAAGAAGGCGGATGGCACGCCCAGACGCCCCAGCGCGATGGCCGTGTTGAAGACCGCCCCGCCTGCATAGGGCGCAAAACCCGGCTCGCCTTTCGTGGTTTCACGCGGCAGCATATCTATCAGGGCTTCACCACAACACAGGATCATCCGGTCCTCCTCCGTATCAAAAACTAAATCGATTTAAACAACTTCGCCTGAATTGGCCAGACGTCTTCCAATCGAAACTTTGACATAAAAGAAGATCAGGATTGCGGCAATTCGCTGACCCCGCCCTGGGCGGCAGACCATGGCAGCGGATTGTCGAGGAAGGCCTCGACTTCCGACAGGGTCTTGTCATCGAACAGTTTCTCAGTACGGGCAACAGCCAGAACATTGCGCCATGTGCTGAGGTAATGCAGCTTCACGTTCCCATTGGCAAAGCGTGCTTCCGCCTCCGGGAAAATGCCGTAATAGAACAGCGCGATGCCATGATCGACAATGCCGCCAGCGGCCCTGATGGCATCGATAAAGGTAAACATGGAGCCGCCAGCGGTCGTCAGATCCTCGATGACCAGCACGCGCGCACCTTCCGGCATATGGCCTTCGATCTGCGCATTGCGGCCATGCCCCTTGGGCTTTTTGCGGCAATAGATCATCGGCAAGCCCAAGCGTTCCGCGAGAAATGCCGCAAAGGGAATGCCCGCCGTCTCACCACCAGCCACGCAGTCGAACTTCTCGAAGCCAGCATCGGCAACGATCTTGGCGGCAGCAAAATCCATCACAGCGGAGCGGATGCGCGGGTAGGAAATCAGCTTGCGCATGTCGATATAGACTGGGCTCTTCATGCCCGATGCGAATGTGTAGGGGCTCTCGGAATTGAAATGAACCGCCTTGATCTCCCACAGCATCTTCGCGACAAGTTCTGCCACCAAGGCGCGATCCGTGAATGTAAACTGGGACATCAGGCGTTTTCCTTTATCGTCATAAAGCACATAGAAAAACTGCCGGATAAACCGGCAGGGATTGAAAAATTCAGGCAACGTCCCAATGCAGCGGGAACATCGGGTCGAACACCGTGACCGGGCCTGCGCCAGTGTCGATCTTGGCGGGGAAGCTCACCGGCTCATCGCGCTTGACCAGAGTGATCGTGTCTTCGTTGGGTGCGAAGCCATACCACGCCGGGCCATTGAGCGAGGTGAAGGCTTCCAGCCTGTCAAGTGCGTTGTCCTGCTCGAACACGTGCGCAAGGCAGCTCATGGTGTTGATGGAGGTGTAGACGCCCGCGCAACCGCAGGCACATTCCTTCAGCGGGTCCACATGGGGGGCGGAATCGGTACCCAGGAAGAAACGCTCGTCGCCGGAGGTGGCGGCGGCGCGCAGAGCCAGACGATGTTCTTCGCGCTTTGCCACCGGCAGGCAGTAATAATGCGGCTTGATGCCGCCCACCAGAATGGCGTTGCGGTTGATGATGAGGTGGTGCGTGGTGATGGAGCCAGCGAGGTTGGACTTGGATGCCTTGATGTAATCGACACCGTCCTGCGTCGTCACATGCTCCATCGTGATCTTCAACTCAGGCAGACGTTGGCGCAGCGGGTCCAGAACCGTGTCGATGAAGACTTTTTCGCGGTCGAAAACATCGACTTCCGGTGTCGTGACTTCGCCGTGAACGCAGAGGGGCAGGCCAATCTTCGCCATGCGCTCCAACACCGGCATGGCCTTGTCCATGTCCCGCACGCCGCCATGGGAGTTCGTAGTGGCACCGGCGGGGTAGAGCTTGACGGCGGTGATAAGGCCGCTGGTTTTTCCTTCTTCGACATCGTCGGGGCTTGTGTGTTCAGTCAGGTACAGCGTCATGAGCGGCTGGAAGCGATCACCCGCTGGAATGGCCTTCACGATGCGATCCCTATAGGCAATCGCATCTGCCGTCGTCACCACCGGAGGAACGAGGTTCGGCATGATGATGGCGCGGGCAAAATGGCGGCTGGTATCGCCAATCACGCCTTCCAGCATCGCGCCATCGCGCAGATGCAGGTGCCAGTCATCAGGGCGGCGAAGGGTGATCGACTTCATCGTGAAACCTCGGGCTTGCTGGAATTGCGCCCGTTTAACACCATTTTACGCGAGAAGACAGCGCCCTAAGCGACTTTTTCGGCGCAAAAACGGTTGTTAAATCGCACCCGCCTGCGGACCCCAGACATCGGTCATGGCAAAACCGTCCGCCAGTGGATCGTCAGGGTCAAGCCAGACCTGGTGCATGCCGAAGGTAAAGCCGCGCCCTGTGATGGTGGGTATGACTGCGGCTTTACCGGCAGCCTCTGTGACCGCCGAAAGGCCCACTTCGAACTGCGTGCCGATGATGGAGCGCGATGTGTAGGTATCGCCGATTTTTACCTTGCCGCGCGCATGCAGCGTGGCCAGATTGGCAGAATTGCCCGTGCCGCAGGGCGAGCGATCCGCCCGGCCCGGCCACATGGTGGTACAGGTGCGAATGGTGCCATCGGCCTCCGTGTCTCGGAACATCACATAGGCGACGCCCGAGATGGCGGGGATTTCAGGATGGGCCACGGGGATATCGCGATTGACGATATCCTTCAGCACCATGCCCGCCGCCACCAGCTTTGCCGCATTGGCCTTGTCGATGGTGAGCCCGATCTGGCCGACATCAACAAGCGCATAAAAAATGCCACCATAGGCGATGTCCATGTGGATACGACCCCAGTCCGGGGTATCGAGTTCGACGTCCAGCGCATGGACGAAGGAGGGCACCATCGTGAGTTTCACTTTCTCACAGCGGCCATCGCGGCAGGTGGCGGTAGCTTTTACCAGGCCAGCTGCGGTTTCCAGCATGACGATGGTTTCGGGCTCCTTCATTTCCACCATGCCGCTTTCCAGCAGCGCGGTGGTGGCGCAGATAGAATTTGAGCCGGAACTGGCATGCGCCTGATCCGGCTGGAGAATGACGAAAGCGGCGTCCGCATCCGGGTGCCTGGGCGGCAGCAGCAGGTTGACGGAGCCGATGGGCGCGCCGCGAGGCTCCAGCGTCAGAAAGCGGCGAAGTTCCTCGCCTTTTGGATCGGTGTTCAGCCAGTGAAGCTGTTCAGCCACCGTATTGCCCGGAATTTTTGGTACACCACCCGTGGCGACACGCCCGATTTCACCTTCGCAATGAACATCGAGAAGCTGAAGGGTACGTTTGAAGCGCATGGGGACCACTCCGGTGAAAGATTAGGATATGCAGGTCATAACCCATAAAATACTGTTTGTATATTATGGGTTCAGCGACCGCGGCATTCGGAATTTCCACGATTGACAGACAGGTTACAATCGCTGGACCGCCGGGCACCGTTGTTCAACGCCTGCGGATCAACGACGCTCGTCGCCGTGTCACCCACGGAACCAACCGTGTTGCCCACGGAACGGCCAAGACGCTCGACCTGACGACCGTAATTCTCCCGCGTGCGTGGATCGAAAACCGCAATCGGCGCGCTGACGACGACGCTGGCCGCCGTGCCCACGGTTTGTGCGGCACCAATGCCGACGGCACCGATAGCCTCACCCAGACCGACATCGGAATCCGTCACCGTCTGACCGTCGATCAACCGCCCGCCGATAAGACGCACAACCTCCGGGCTTTCGGCAAACTTGCCATGGTTGAGACTATCGCCGGATTTCAGCTTGGTGAGGTCGAGAACAGTGATGCCCGCGCTTTCCAGCTGGCTTCTATAGGGTTCCGCGCTGGGGTCGATCTGGCCGAGGCGGTCGACATTTCCGGAAATGCGTCTGGAGAGGCTGAGCGCTCTGTCATCCTGCGAGACGAACAGCGTGAATTTTGGTTTTTCCTTGCCAAGGCTTGCATATTGGCGCGCAAACACATCGACATCGAGATCCGGTGCGGCCAGAATGACATTGTTGATCTTGGGATAAACGCGCCCGTGCCGTATCGCCATCTGGCGCAGCGCTTCGACCGCAAGCCAGGTGCCCATGGAATGCGCCATGATCGTCACGTCATTGACGGCATTGTCCTTGGCCAGCCGCGTCAGCATTTCTTCCAGCGCGTCGCGGGAATAATTGGTGCTTTCCTTGTCGTAATTATAGTCGAACACGCTGGCGCGCGATGGCCAGGTGAACACCACCGGCAAAACATCGGACCCGGAATCATGGACGATCTGCGCAAAGCGGTATACCGATTCCTCATAGCGGTTGTTGAAGCCATGCACGAAAACCAGCACACGCTTGTTTTTCAGGCTGTTACGCTTGATCCAGCTGCGGCTGTCGGCATCATTGGTCAGTGGCTCGACGGAAACAGTGGTGAAGCTCTTCAACGGATCGGCCGGCAGCTTCTTCGGCCACTGCACCTGACCAACCTTTCGGTTGACCTCAGGCGGAATGGAAACGGATATCGCATCGACCTTCAGCCCCGTACCACGCTCGCCCCCGAACAAGATGGCCTTGTCATCAGATGGCGCACGGGTGGTGGCAACCAGAAGGTTTACGGCAGACGTGCCCTGTACCCTCTGCCCGGTCGGCGTCATCACCCCAATGGGACGCCCGCCGCAACCTGCAAGAAAGGCGATCATCGTCAACATCGCCACAAGCCTGAAGGCCATTGCTTACTCTCCCCGCGCACATCATTGCGCCATTGATCCGCTTATCGCAGAAGCAACACGGGGAAGCCAGCGATGACGACCCTGGTGACCGACGCTTTTCACACAACTGTGTCGAACGTGCCATGCTGACCGACGTTAAAACGCCATGTCGTCATGGCATAAAAGAATGAAATTTTAGGAAGAAAAAATGGCGCACCCGAAGAGATTCGAACTCCCTTTAGGAACGGCAATAACCCGAGAAAAGATAGCTTTTGCTTCCCGCCACGTCAGTTCTGTGTATCAACGATGTGTAGTATCGTCAATGGCATCGTAAATAGGAAAAGACGATGCAGCAACACCGTCCTCCAGACTTGAATTGAAAAAGCTCAACCCGCAATATTGCAGGCAACAGGCCCCCTAAGTGTGAACCCAAGGCAAAATCTCAACGTCATTCCTACGGCGAGAAAATCGACCTCATCCGGTGGCACGTCTGAAAATGAGAAGAATGCGTTGAAACCAAACCGCTCACAACTTACGAAGCCATAATCTTCACCGAGCGTAACAATCGAACCTGTGAAATACTCCCTTGCTCCTTCTCGATCTCGCAAGACCCCTCTAACAGAAGTTTTTTCACTATAGGAAGCGTGAGATTGCGAAAGGCTATCGAACAACACCTTCGCTTCTGGGTAGCTACCGGAAATAGAAAGTTGACGGGCATACCAAAACTGAGCTTGTCGATTACGATCTCCCGGCGTGAATGAACGTCGAAGATGAAATAACAGGGTGTCCGAGGAGACCGTTGGAGCATCGGGAGATTCCTCCATTAGCGTAAGGGCGTAATCGTAGTGAAGGTCGAGACTCCCCGGGTTGTAGCCTAAACACTCGCGGAGAATGTCAGCCGCCTCGCTGTACGCCTCTTTGGCGCGTTTGATTCTGCTCAATCTTTTCGCAATTAGAGTGCTTCGGGGATTTGCTTTAAAGGCGTTGTCGAAAGCCTTTTCCGCTCGCGATGCTTGAGACAAAATTTTCGACAGAGTTCCTTCTTCCGCAAGAAGCATGGCTTCGTTGGGAAAATTCTGCAGTCCTTTTTTCAACACCGCTTCTGCTTGAGCGATGGCATCTCCGAGATGTATGGTAGCGGCCTCGCTTTGCTCTTTCTCTAGCAAGACGAGGGCATCCTGCACGGCATCGATTGCAGCCTTTAAGAGTGTGTGGTGTGGGTACGGACTTGACCCCTTACCTAAGAGCTTGGATGCTTGGTCCTCTGCACTCTTACGCCACGCTAGTCTTTCTGCGGGTTCAGCGGCCATTCGAGAGCGGCGCAAGTCTAACTCAGCGAGGGTGTGCTTGATTGACTTGTTATATGGTTCTTTCGCTTCCGCTTCGAGCAGAAGATCTTCTGCTACGGTAAACTGACCAATGTGACCCGCCTGATGCATTTCGAACAGGCCCCTTTGGTGTAGGATTACCGCTCTGCGACCTACGGACGTTTCCGCTACATCGTAGATTTGCCGAATTTTTGCAGGGTTTTGAAGCGTGTTCTCCAATGCATCTGCTCTTATTATTTTTGCAAGTACCTCCAAGTCGTATGAGAAATTTGGATTCAATTTACCAACCACTCTGATGAAATTATCGAAGCGACTGTCCTCTGTCTTTAGGATTCCATGATAAACCTCGTCTGCGATATGCGAGTGCCGTGCTTCGTAAACGTAATCACCCGATCGCTTGTCTTCTCGAAGTATTACTATCTGTTCTAAAGGTTTAAGAAACTTTCCGGCAAAATCTTCGAAGTCAATATCGTGTATTCTCGAAATTAATCCGGCGCGTACGGGGGTTCCGAACCTATGAAGCGAGCAAATGTCTAAGTATAAAAGCCTACTTTGTGGAGACGCTATGCCGTGATACTCCTGGACAAGAATCTCTTGCAGAGGCGCGCCATGGGTAGCTTCAAGAAGAGCAACAAGTATCTGCCTACCAAATTTGTGTTCAAGTTCATGGGCCCTTTTGTCCTCAGGAAGATTGATCAAATTGCCTAGGGAGTTGTGTTGTTCGAGTTTATTTATAAGTAAGCTTATCGCCTTTTGGGAGAGGTAAGTCATTTCATAGGCCGACTGAACAAGTGGTTCCAGTTCTTCACAATGACTATTCCACATGCTGAACGTTTCTGTAGCTACTATTACTAAGTGAGCTTTCAGCCGGTTCGCCCGTGCTACGAGTTCTACTATTTTCAAGCGATGGCTGCTTATGCTGTCGACAAACAGGAAAACTGGCAGATTAGTCAGCGTAAAAATTTCGTCAAAGCGCTCGACATCGATCAGATGTCTTCTGCCTACAAAAAAGCAGACTTTTCCTTCTCTTTTGGTAGCCTCGAAGCATATGCGTCTCAGGGCCACGGTCTTCCCTGACCCAGCATGTCCCTTGATTAATACAATTGGCTGTGAAGATCGCTTTACAGAAGAAATGATTTCGGCTTTTAAGATTTGGTCGACCAAAGGTAGCTGGACATCAAGGTCCGCAGCAATTGGCCCCCAACCTAGATCGAAACCACTGTAGAAACTCTTAGGGTCAACACTCGGAGCATCTAATTCGGGCGGAACATGTTCGATCAAAGTGCTAAGGTATCGCTGGAGAGATTCACTTTCTCGCTTGACAGGGTCTGTGACGAAGCGGCGAAAGCTCGTTCCGGAGGATTCTGTTAAAGTTCCCAATTTTCTTAGTTCATAAGGAATACTGACATCTAGAGTTTTGAGAAGATTCTCGAAGGTGGAGTCGATTGCGATGACTCTCCGCTCCCTCCAATAGTCGGCCTCGAGTTCAAGGACGCCCTTGTTAACTATGTAGTGCCTAGGACGATTATCGCCTTCTGCGATTATATCCTCAAGGAGGCCACGTAAGTTGCTATCGTCGAAACTGTACCCGGCAAATATTATAGTTTTTGATTTCGCCCACTCAAGGAAAGTACCGAATTGTCCTAACCTGCCATCATTGTAACGAATATACTGTTCGGTACTTGCTATCATAGGTGGTTTCGTTTCGGAATGCCTACTGATACATCCGTGTAACTTGACATAAAGAATTCCGTCTGTGCCCACACGGTCCGTCGCGCCGTCTCCGTCCTTGGTATTAACTTCTACCCGCTTGATGGCTTTGGGTTCCTGTTCGTATGCCTTCTCGATCACCTGATCGTAATTCGTGCCAAGAAGTCCCGCCCAAGGAAACGTGGCAATCAGTCGATGAAACTCTGCTGGCTGCAATGGGTCAAATAGGTCAAAGAGTATCTTTTGTACGGTACGGACGTCTCTCTGATTACAGCAGAGGTCATACACTCTTTTGAGGTTCAAACCCTTATACTGTGGCGGCAAAAGACGCTCAGCTAGGATGTCCGCAAGGCCTTGGCCATCAGGAACGTTCCCACTTTCGAAGCCTGTAGCCCCTCTTGAAGCTCCAGAACCCATGAACAAAGCGGCTCGTCCCTCCCTAACCGCAGAAATCAATTCGTCTGGAATAGTTTTTGTCATGTTCCCCCGCCCCATAATCTAATAACTTATGACTCTGATTTCGCTTATTATTTATTAGCATCATCGAATCAGCGTAGGCGGTCATTCAACCACAAGCTCAGCCAGCCAAAAAGATATCGATCAAGAGTTTTATTCAGTGGGTCTAAAAAAAGCAGACGTCCCCCCAAGTACACGGACTTGACTTTCATCCCTATTTATTAGTTGCAAATCGGTAGACAGTAGATCGAGCTACTCCAAAGCTTTTCGCAACCTCCACCGGCTTGCGGCCATCGGCTAACGCGGCCCTTATTTTGTCACCGTCAACGGTCACCGGACGGCCCTTATATCGACCCTCCTCTTTCGCCTTCGCGATACCCTCAAGTTGCCGCTCTTTCCTGAGGTCAGTCTCGAACTCGGCAATGGCACCCAGCATGTTGAACATGAGGCGTCCAGTGGGTGTCGTGGTGTCGATGTTTTGCTCCGTGGCGATAAGGTCCACGCCCTTTGCCTGTAGCTCCTGAGAGATCGCGTGTAGATCAGGCACAGAACGCGCTAGGCGGTCTAGACGAGTCACAACTATGGCATCGCCCTTACGTGCGAACCGGATGGCCTCAGCAAGCTTTGTGCGGCCTTCGCGAGTGGTCCCGCTGGCTTTATCGATGAATACCTCTTCGACACCGTGGCGGGTCAAGATATCCACCTGAGCGGTTTCGTTCTGGCCGGTGGAGGATACGCGAGCATAGCCGATTTTCATGAGACACCTTTTTGTCCGATAAGGTCTAAGATTAAATCGAAATAGTGTCTCATAATTTGAAAGTCAATCCATATCGGACATAATTCAATTCGTTTAGATCGTCCGATGTGGGTATACCTTATGGGACACAGCCATTATCTAGGCAGTATGAGCCGTTGAGCCAATTCCTTGCCAGCCTTGGTGAGACGTATCTCAGGCGACTTAGAGCCTGCTATACCACTCCGCTGCTGTATAAGGTCCAGCCCCGGCTTCCCATGTCGATCAAACTTACCGAGAGCGTGAATGTTTCGCGACACGGAAGACTGACTAAGGCCGGTAATCTCTGCAAGATCGCATTGGCGAACACCCGGCTTCATGGCCACTGCCAGAAAGACAGAGACCATCTGTATGGGCATATTAGCCCGAAACTCCCTCAACACCTCTATACGCCTGCTCAGGGTTTGCAGCCCATGCGCTCGCTCGGTTGGCTTCCGTCTCTCAATCAGCAGTTCCATATGGCATGCAGCGTCTCTTCCTGAGTGCGTCTGATGACTTTCTCGTGGGCATCATTGATGACAGCCGTGAGGATGTTAAGAATGGTCATGGTGGCTTCGGCGGACATTTGGATTTCCTGATTGATGGTGTTGGGAGCGCACGACAGATGACGTGATCTATGGTGGGTGGTAATCGACCGCCGCGCTTTTTCAGGCGCTATCCAAGGCACCCAGCGCATGGCCGAACGATTGATTTCGGAATAGCTGTTCTCTGCGGTCAACGCATCGAGCGCACAACGTAGGATGCTATGGGCTTCCTCAACATAAAAGCTCTTGGGGCGGCTCTGCTTTTTCCGAGGACCTTCTAGCAAGAGCTTTGCAGCCGGGTTATGTGCCACAAGTTTCCCGCCCTGCGCGGTCATCCCATAGGCATAGACGGTGCTAATCGCAGCCCTGTACGCTTTTATGAATGTGTCATGCGAAACCGTACCCGCTTCGATAAGCTCACTGTGCCATCTAACGATATCCGCATCAGTCAAGCGGTCAGCGTCATCGTGACCGAGATAAGTCACAAGCTGCGTTATGATGCCGGTGTAGCGGGTCACCGTCTGCGGCTTTGGTTGCTTCAGACGTCCCGACCATGTGGAAAGGAGGCCGGTGATTTTGGTCTTTCCGCTTTCATCGACCTTAGATTGAGCATCGCCCATGTCGAACGTAGGAAACCGAGAGCCCGTTGTATCAGGGCTGAAATCGCCTTTGGCACGTTTTTCCAAAAGGTTCGCAATGTCCGAGGCCGCACGGTCGAATTCTTGTAGGAGGCGCTCGTAGGTGTCCTGAGTGACCGAGAGATGATGTTGGGCAAGCGCACCGTCAACCCACGAACCCAATCGGCTGCGGAGGTCTGGCAGAGGTTTGATCATCAACCCATAGCGCTCTGACCGCTGTAACGCACGGTCGTTAGTCTCCCACTGGCGGCGGCGCTCGGCCCACTCTCCTGCTTCCTTCGGGTCGTCTTCGAGGGCCTTGCGGATGGTATGGTACATTTCACCGGCTAGGCCAACGATTTGCCGCAGTGTAAGGGTCACCGGGCCTTTTTCGAAGCTCAACCAAACGCGGTCAAACTCCGCTTGCACCTCCGGGGCCAACCTCTTCGCGTCTGCTGGTAGCTTGGTCCTGAGCGATACCTTGATATCGTCCCCAATGGTCGGGCAGGAAACATATCCGTCAATGGTGACCGTGACCGCCTTCCCCTTCGCGAGTGATTTGAGTCGGGCAGGTACGCGCTGCCGATACCAATAAACGCCGGTCGCAGGATGTTTATATGGGGAGGGCATAGAAAGGACCATGTGTGCTACCTTTGTGTATCAAAAGCAGCAGGAAACTAATCAGCAAAATCAGATTATTGTTGTCCATCAAAGAGATGGAATGGCGCACCCGAAGAGATTCGAACTCCTGACCCCCAGATTCGTAGTCTGGTGCTCTATCCAGCTGAGCTACGGGTGCGTGCCGCAGAAACATGTTCCGTTGGCGTGGCGATCCTCTAAAACGTCCTCAGTTTGAATGCAAGCGATTTCGCTGAGAAATTGTCATTTTCCTGCAATGAATTTTCCAGGCCGTTGAATTAACTCGTTTTTTGACCCGGTCAAAACAGAGGCGCATATTTAAGCGATGCTTATGCGCCGTTTTGTTGACGAGGCTCGGTGGCTGGCCGGTCGGCGATTTCGATGCGGAATTGCGTTCCCTGGCCGGACTTTTCCACTAGCGCAATCGTGCCCTTGTGGGAAAGGACCAGTTCACGGGCGATGACGAGACCGAGCCCGGTGCCGCCAGAGCGAGCGGAGCCTTTGAAGGCAGAGAACAGATTTTCTCTGGCCCTCTGCGGCATGCCCGGTCCGTTATCGTCAATGACGACACTGACAACGTCTGCATTGCGCTGAGCGGCGATCGTCAGCCGTTTATGGGCATAGTCATCGCCGGTCGCCTGCTGCAGCGCCTGCACGGCGTTTCGACAGAGATTGTAGAGGACTCTGAACAGTTGTTCCGCGTCGGCGTCGATGCGCAAATCTGTTGGAACGGTATCTATGAATTCTATGCCGCTCGCGGGATCGATAGCGAGGACATCCTTTACGTCCTGTACCAGTTCATCCAGTTCGATCAGGCGTCGTTTCGGTGCACCCTCGGTTGCTTGCCCGTAGGCAAGAACCTCGCTGGTATAGCCGACAGCGCGGTCTATCGTACGAAGCAGTTTTGGCGCGAAACTGCGCACCATCGGGTCTTCGACGTCTACAAGGCGGTCGGACATCAACTGAGCGGATGACAGGATGTTGCGCATATCGTGGTTGATCTTGGAAACGGCGAGGCCCAGATCGGCAAGGTTTTTCTGCTGCTTCAATGTTTTTTGCAGTTGCGTCTGCATATCGGCCAGATGTCGACCGGCCACGGCCAGTTCATCGCTGCCGTCTTCCGGCTTGAACACACGCGAGGGGTCATCCGGTTGCTCGGAAAATCCCCGCATGCCAAGGGTCAGGCGGCGGATGGGGCGGATGAGGATGCGGTTGATCGACACGAAAATCAGGCTGGCCGTGATCAATGACAGCGCCACTGAAATCAAGAGGACGTTGCCCGCATAGGCGATCATCGCCGCGCGTAGCTTATGCTCGCCGATGACGATCTCGATGATCATATTGCTGTCGTCGATGACATCGAACACGCGGATGACTCGGTTGCCGCCGAATAGAAGAACGGAAAACGCATCGCGCACCGCCGCGAGTTGGGACACGTCCGACAGGTCATATTGTTCATCGACGCTGGGTGGCACTTCCGTGGCGGCAAGAAGCGTGGACGTCCCGTCCTTTTTAAGAGCGATGAGCTTTGCGCCCGTCGCCAGCAGCGTGTCGTTCTGAACGGTTCTGGGCAGTTCGGTCTGCAAGCCATCGATGACGATGCCAGCTGCCGCTGCCGTGTTCAGCCGGTCACGCAGCCATGACAGGCGCATATTGGCGACGGACGGCACGAAAATCAGGACTTCGGCGATCATCACGAAAATGACTGTCAGCAACAGCAGCCGACCGGACAGGCCTTGTGTCAAGCCGGGCGCTTCGCTGTGCGCGTCCGCATCCTGACGGTCTGTCCTGTTTATGACGGTCGAAAACACCGGGCCGGTTCCTGTCGATGCGAGGGCCTTTGATTTCATATCGGTGCAAAGCCGCAATTCCAAGCGATATTAGGGTTTTCCGCTCGATTTTCAAATGCTGTGCACATGGGTCGGCTTAACGAGCAACCCAGCCGAGGACATCGGCAGGGTTGGTTTCAGTTAGGCGCTGTCATGATCCGTGACTGCGCTCCGACGGTGAAAACTAGCCGTGCTTCGCCAGTCCAGCCAATGTTTTTACAAGGCCCTGCGTCGAGCTGTCATGACCTTCAGCGCTTTCCTTGCCTTCCACGACAGGCAGCAGGCCGGTTGCCAGTTCCTTGCCCAGTTCCACGCCCCATTGGTCGAAGGAGTTGATGCGGAACAGAACGCCTTCTACAAAGACACGATGTTCGTAAAGGGCGATCAGGCGGCCCAGCGCGAACGGCGTCAGCGTGTCGTAGACGAAGGTGATCGACGAGCGGTTACCGGTGAAGACGCGGTGAGGGGCGATGAAGTCGGCCTTTTTGTCCTCCATGCCCTTGGATGTCAGCTGTTCTTTCGCTTCCGCCAATGTGCGGCCCTTCATCAAGGCTTCCGATTGCGCGAGGCAATTGGCGATCAGCAACTGATGTTGGTGGCGCAATTCCGGCTCGAAACCGTTGGCGGCAATCATGAACTCTGCAGGGATGACGCTCGTGCCCTGATGGATCAGCTGGTAAAAGGCATGCTGACCGTTGGTGCCGGGCTCGCCCCACACGACCGGGCCGGACTGACCTTCGACAGGTGTGCCATCGATGGTGACGCCCTTGCCGTTCGATTCCATATCCAGCTGTTGCAGATAGGCCGGGAAGCGCGAAAGTCGCTGATCGTAGGGGAGAATGGCGCGGGTCGAATAATCCAGTACGTTGCGGTGATAAAAGCCGATGAGGCCGAGCAGCATGGGCAGGTTCTGGCGAACCGGTGCCTGGCGGAAATGCGTATCCATGGCGTGAGCGCCATCCAGGAACTTGCCAAAATTGTCGGGGCCTATGGCCAGCATCAGTGGCAGGCCGATGGCCGACCAGATGGAGTAACGTCCACCCACCCAATCCCAGAAACCGAAAACGCGCTCGCTGTCGATACCGAAGCTTGCAACCTTGTCGAGAGCGGTGGAAACGGCACAGAAATGGTGCTTGACGGCGTCTTCACCGAGCTTGTCGGCAATGAATTTACGCGCCGTTGCGGCATTCGTCATGGTTTCAATGGTGGTGAAGGTCTTGGATGCGATGATGAAAAGCGTGGTTTCCGCATCGACCAGCTTCAACGTATCGGCAATGTGGGCGCCATCGATGTTGGAAACGAAGTGCGCACGCGGACCGTCATGAAAGGGAGCCAGCGCCAGCGTTGCCATGACGGGGCCAAGATCGGAGCCGCCAATGCCAATATTGACGATGTCGGTGATCTTTTTGCCCGTCGCACCCTTAAGCGCGCCGGAGCGAATGGCATCGGAAAACTTGCCCATGGCGGTAAGTACGCCATTGACGTCAGGCATGACATCCTTGCCATCGACCATGACAGGCGTGTTGGAGCGGTTGCGCAGCGCCGTATGCAGCACGGCACGTCCTTCGGTAAAGTTGATCTCCTTGCCGGAGAACATCTCCTCGCGCTTCGTTTCGACGCCGCCCTCGATGGCCAGCTTTTCGAGAAGCGCAAGCACCTCTTCATTTACCGCGCATTTGGAATAATCCATCACCAGATCGTCGAAGCGGGCGCTGAAACGCTCGAAACGGTTATCGTCGGCGGCAAAAGCGGCGCGAAGGTCGGTGGCAGCGGTCCTCGCTGCCGTGGATTTCAGGTTTTCGACGATGGCCTGCATGGAATGCTCCTCATGCTCCGGGAAAGGATGAGGAAACTATTCTTTTTCATCAGGCTAAATCAAGGCGCGTTCGTCAAAGCGATTGAATTATCGCAAATTACACCAATCAGTTAGTCGGCTTTCGAAGCTCACGGCGCAGGATCTTACCGACATTGGTCTTGGGCAATTCCGCGATGAACTCGATATGCTTGGGGCGCTTGTAGTTCGTGAGGCTTATGGCACAGAAGGCTTTCAGATCTTCGGCGGTCAGTGCGGGGTCTTTTTTCACCACGTAAAGCTTTACCGCTTCGCCGGAATGCTCATCTGCTACGCCAACGGCCGCACATTCCTGCACACCGGGGTGGCCAGCCGCCACTTCTTCGATTTCGTTGGGGTAGACGTTGAAGCCCGATACCAGGATCATGTCCTTCTTCCGGTCCACGATCTTGGTATAACCGGCTTCATCCATGAGCCCCATATCGCCGGATCGGAAGAAGCCGTCTGGCGTCATCACCTTGGCGGTTTCGTCGGGGCGCTGCCAGTAACCCGGCATGACCTGCGGTCCGCGAATACAAATTTCGCCGACTTCACCGAGGGGTAGGCTGTTGCCGTCATCGTCACGAATTTCGATGTCGGTCGAGGGCACGGGCAAGCCGATGGTGCCGCTGAAATCGCTCCGGCCCAGAGGGTTCACCGTGGCGACGGGCGAGGTTTCCGAAAGACCATAACCCTCGCAAATGTGTGTGCCTGTCACCGATGCCCAACGCTCTGCAACGGGGCGCTGCACGGACATGCCGCCGCCCATGACCAGAACCAGGGAGGAGAGGTCCAGTTTGCGAAAATCCTCATTGTTCAACAGCGCGTTGAACAGAGTGTTGATGGCGGGGAAAACATGCGGCGTGTAGCCGGACAGTTCTTTGACGAAGCCCGGAATATCACGCGGGTTTGCGATAAGCAGATTGTGGCCTCCAAGCGCGATGCCCATCAGCGAATTCACAGTCAACGCGAAGATATGGTACAGCGGTAGCGCGCAAACGAAATTGAGCACTTCCGGCCGTTTTTTGTTCAGGAAGGCGGCGTCCATCCAGAGCGAGATTTGCTGCTTGTTGGCCAGGAGGTTGGCGTGGGTCAGAATCGCACCTTTGGAAATGCCTGTCGTGCCGCCGGTGTATTGCAGAAAGGCTATATCTTCCCGGCCGATCTGCATCGGCTTCAGTTGGAGATCACGGGATTGCTTGAGCACGTCCTTGAAGCTGACGGCCTGCGGCAGTGAGTATGCCGGAACCATCTTTTTGACCTTGCGCACCACAAGGTTGACGATGTGACCCTTCAGTCCAAGCAGATCGCCCATCGTGGCGACCACCACGTGCTTGACATCTGTATGCGGCAGGGTCTGCTGAACCACATTTGCAAAATTTTCCAGCACGAACAGCGCCTTGGCACCGGAATCCTTGAGCTGATGCGCAAGCTCTCGCGGTGTGTAGAGCGGGTTGACGTTGACCACCGTCAGCCCTGCCCGAAGGATGGCATAGGTCGCAACCGGGTTTTGCAGAATGTTCGGCATCATGACCGCAACGCGGTCACCTTTTACCAGTCCGATCTGTTGAAGCCAAGCGCCTACCTTGCGTGTCTGCTCCTCAAGCTGGCGATAGGTCAGCGACTTGCCCATGCTGGAGAAGGCTTTGCGATCCGCGTAAAGCGAGCAGCTTTTTTCCAGAAGCTCTGCGAGGGAGGAGTAACCGAGATCGGGAAGCTCCGCAGGGACACCCTGCGGGTAGGATGCAAGCCATGGTCGCTGCACGCGCGTTTCCTCACGGCCCAAATTCATGTCGCTCATTGTATCCTCCCATGCCGGCATTTGCACAACTCTGCAATCCTATCTGCCAGCTCCTCAGCCAAACAGTCATGCATTTACGAATTTTGCAATCGTAGATGAAGCCTCCAAAACCACCTACTCACATCAGCGTATTTAACTTTGACGTAAACGTCAACTATCGCGATTCAAATCTCGCATCGTCGCTTATCCGCGCGGATTGCCGCCAAAAAGATTGGCTTTTGACTTTAATCCTGAATTGAGCAATCAACAAACCGCACCAAAAAAATATGGAAATGACAATGTCTGGTATCGCCGCACTACAGCTGAACTCGATCGGAAAGCGCTTCGGTGACGTGGACGTGCTGACGGATATCCAGCTGACGGTCATGCCTGGTGAAATCATATGTCTGGTCGGTCGTTCCGGCTGTGGCAAATCCACGCTGCTGCGGATCATCGCGGGTGTCGAAACGCCGGATGCCGGTGCTGTCATGATGAATGGTCGCGAAATCGCAGGGCCGACGACTTTCATGGAGCCGGAAAAGCGACGCATTGGTTTCGTGTTTCAGGATTACGCGCTGTTTCCGCATCTGACGGTCGAGCAAAACGTACTGTTCGGTCTGAAAGGATTGCCGAGAGCCGAGGCGAAAGCACGGGTGGCAGACATGATCCAGCATGTGCGTCTGGCGGAACTTGCAACTCGCTATCCGCACACGCTTTCGGGCGGAGAGCAGCAGCGCGTGGCACTGGCGCGGGCGCTGGCGCCCAAACCGGACATTCTTCTGATGGATGAGCCCTTCTCCAATCTGGATCGCGGCCTTCGCGACAGTGTGCGCGAGGAAACGCTGCACCTGCTGAGAGGCTTGAAAACCACTGCCATCATGGTGACGCATGACCCGGAAGAAGCGCTCTCGGCGGGTGACCGCGTGGTTCTCATGCAAAATGGTCGTGTCGTGCAGAGCGGCACTGGCTATGACGTGCACGACAACCCCGTCAGTCGTTATGCGGCAGATTTTTTCTGTGCCTTCAACAAGGTCGAAGGTACGGTTAAAAACGGACATCTGGAAACACCGATCGGCACGTTTCCGCACGAAGGCGATCTTCGTGAAGGGTCGAGGGCTTTGGCTTATATCCGCCCCAGTGCGATAACGCTTTGCGAGGCTGACTCAGGTGCTCATATCGCCGGACGCATTACGAGCAGGATGTTCATGGGCGAGATTGAACAGGTTTCTGTCAGTGTTGTAGGTCTTGCACAGGACCTGCGCGTTCGCAGCATGCGGCGCAGCTCTGCAGACATGCAGGACGTACGCCTTTTGGTCGCTCCTGATCGTGTTCTGATATTTACCCTTGATTGAATATTAGAATTTTCTGCTTAAAAATGGCCCATTGTTCAACTCAAAGTGAGGCCTTTGCTCTAAAAACTAAGTCAGTATAACTTGATTTGTTGCGTCATGTATGATCATGCATCCGGATATTGTTTTCACGTTACCGGGGGATAGACATGACAATATCGACCTTTACCAAAATCGCACTTTTTTCCAGCACTGCGGCATTTGCCGCTGGCGCTGCAAATGCCGCAGAACTGAGCATCTACACAACGCGCGAACCTGCGCTGATCCAGCCCCTGCTCGAAGCTTTCACCAAGGAAAGCGGCGTCAAGGTCAACACCGTGTTCCTGAAGGACGGTCTGGCTGAACGCGTTCTGAGCGAAGGCGCAAGCTCGCCTGCTGATGTCTTGATGACAGTGGATGCTGGCAATCTGGTCGATCTGGCTGAAAAGGGTGTCACGCAGCCCATCGAATCCGAAGTTTTGACCAAGGCTATTCCAGCCAGCCTTCGTGATGCCAAGGGCAACTGGTTTGCTCTGTCCATGCGCGCGCGCGTTCTCTACGCTGCGAAGGACGTGGACGTTTCTTCGTTCAATTACGAGGATCTCGCTGACGCCAAGTGGAAGGGCAAGGTCTGCATTCGCGCTGGCCAGCATCCCTACAACACGGCTCTTTTTGCCGATTACATCGCCCACCATGGCGCTGAGGCAACCGAAAAGTGGTTGGCAGGCGTGAAGGATAATCTGGCGCGCAAGGCTGGCGGTGGCGACCGTGATGTTGCCAAGGACATCCTCGGCGGCATTTGCGATATCGGTATCGCGAACTCCTATTATGTCGGCCTGATGCGTTCCGGCAAGGGTGGCGAAGATCAGGTCAAATGGGGTGAGGCAATCAAGGTCGTTCTGCCGACCTTCAAGGATGGCGGCACGCAGGTGAACGTCTCCGGCGCGGCCGTCGCCAAGAACGCACCTAACAAGGCCGAAGCGGTAAAGCTTCTCGAATATCTGGTTTCCGATGAAGCGCAGAAGATTTATGCCGAAGCCAACTATGAATACCCCGTCAAGCAGGGCGCTGGCCTTGACAAGATCGTGGCATCTTTTGGTGATCTGAAAATCGACAGCAAGCCGCTGACGGAAATCGTTTCCCATCGCAAGGAAGCAAGCCAACTGGTCGATAAAGTCGGCTTCGACAACTAAGGACGCTTGCCTGTGAGGATACGGTTCCTCACATTCCGTCACCTCCGCTCGAAGTCGGAATGATGGAGCAGGACGTTTCCTGCCAAGTGGCTTACGCCATCTCAGGCACCCGTTTTCGAGCGGGTGCCTTGACTGTTTCCAGAGCCCCGTATTGTCAATCGGTCAAAACCTCAAGATCAGCATGGTATCCAGCATCGCTACCGCAACTCTTCTAAAACCAAGGCTGCGGATCAACCCGGCATTCTGGTGGCTGGTGGCATCCTGCGTGGTTGCGCTGCTGGCCATGTTGCCGGTTCTGGCGTTGCTGTCGCAGGCGGTTCAAGGGTCTGAAGGGTTGTGGGCGCATTTGCGTGACACTGTTCTGGCCTCGGCCCTTCCTGAAACATTGATTTTGTTGCTTGGCGTCGGTCTGCTGGCAGGCATCCTCGGTACGACGAGCGCATGGCTGGTCAGCGCTTATGATTTTCATGGTCGCAGGCTTTTGGAATGGGCGTTGCTGCTTCCGCTGGCCATGCCGACCTACATCGTCGCTTACGCCTATCTCGATATTCTGCATCCTCTGGGTCCGGTGCAGGGGGCGGTGCGCTTTGCCCTCGGCTACTCCAGCCCCCGCGAATTTCGTCTGCCAGATATCCGCTCAATGACAGGCTGCATCATTCTGCTCGGCTTCGTGCTTTACCCTTACGTCTATATCCCTGTCAGGGCCATGTTTCTGACGCAGGCAGGAAGTCTGCTGGATGCCGCGCGCATGCTTGGAACTTCGAGACACGGGCTTTTTGTAAAGGTCGCAGTACCGCTTGCCAGGCCTGCTATCGCTGTGGGTGTGAGCCTGGCGTTGATGGAGGCGCTGAACGATATCGGTGCCTCGGAGTTTCTGGGCGTCCGCACGCTGACGGTCTCCATCTATACCACCTGGGTCACGAAATCGGATTTGCCGGGGGCATCGCAGATTGCCCTGTGCATGCTACTTCTGGTCGTCGCACTTGTTGCGATGGAGCGATGGGCGCGCCGCAGGCAACGCTATTCCACGTCAGCCCAGAAAAGTTCAGTTATGGTCCCGCTTCGGATGCGTGGGTGGCGCGGGGAGCTGGCGTTCGGGCTTGGGGTCGTTCCAATCCTGATTGGTTTTGTCGCACCTGCCATCTATCTGGTTGTTGAGGCTTGGAAACGATTTCAGTTCAGCGGACTGTCATCGCGCTTTGCAGGTGAAGCCCTCAACACGATTACCTTTGCCGGAATTGCCACGCTTGCCACCGTTGGCGCTGGGTTGGTCGTCGCTTACGCCCTACGCCTTTTGCCGGGCAAGGCTTCACTATGGTCGTTTCGTCTGGCGACGATGGGGTATGCTGCACCGGGAACGGTCATCGCTATCGGCGTGTTGATCGTGCTGGGTGGTTTCGACCGGTTTCTCGACCAGACGATGCAGCAATGGTTCGGTCTGTCGACGGGCCTGTTGCTGATCGGCAGTGGATCGGCCTTGGTCTTTGCCTATGTGGCGCGCTTCCTCACCATTGCGGGCGGTGGCATCGATGCTGGTTTAAGCCGTATCCCGCTCTCCTTCGATCAGGCATCCCGCACGCTAGGTCGCACACCGACGGAGACATTTCGCGCCGTCCACCTGCCGTTGTCAAAGGCGACAATGGCCGCCGCGGCGCTGCTGGTTTTCGTGGATTGTGTTAAGGAGCTACCCGCAACGCTGCTGCTGCGCCCGATGAATTTTGAAACTTTCGCCACCCATCTTTATGGAGAGGCGGCACGCGGAACCTATGAAGAAGCTTCCCTCGCAGCACTTGCTATCGTGCTGATTGGCGTATTGCCTGTGGTGGTTCTTGCCCGTGTGGGGCGTATCAGGGCATAGGCGCGGACAGATTTTATCGGAACGATTTTTTGACCTCTGGGTTTACTAACCACAACCAATAAAAACCCAAGGAGGAATTATCCGATGGTACATCATGCACCCCAGGCTGGCCAGGACCCTTATGTCAAGGATACCCCAAGCTTCATTGCAAGTGATAAGGTTGAGGGCACCAGTGTGTACGGCGCCGATAGCAAAAAGATTGGCTCCGTCCAGCGCATCATTCTCGAAAAGCGCGGCGGCCGCGTTGCCTACGCAGTTCTAAGCTTCGGCGGTTTCTTGGGAATCGGTGACGATTACTACCCACTACCATGGGAAAAACTGCACTATGACGAAGAACTGGACGGTTACCGCATCGACCTGACGAAAGAGCAGATCGAAAATGGCCCGAAATATGCCAACCGCGACGATGACAGCTTGTTTGGAAACGACGACCGGAAAATCTACGATTATTACGGTGTCCCGCCATATTGGATGTAAGAGATAATGCAAGATGGCCCCTTTTGGGGCCATCATTGCGTTTGGTGACGCGCACTGGGGTTGTAGATAGTGTTCTCGACAAGACGCTGACATACCACAACAAACGGCCCCGTATGGGGCCATTCTCTACACTCAATATCTAAATCGTTTTGGATTTAATGTGGCTTTTGACGCCGTGCTTCCGACACCGCATCCTCGAAGCACTTGCGCGCCTCTTCGGGTGACTTACGTCCGTCAAGTGCTGCGCGGCATGCGCTGCGAGCACGGACGAAGTTAAGCCCGCGCGTATGCGGCCAGTCTTCGGTCAACAATGCCAAGGCATCGAAAGGCCCGGCAATGACGTTCTTGTTCGTCGTGTCGAAATTCACTTCGACTGGCTCTGTCCATCTTGTCAGTTTCATCGGACGCCTCCCTAACAGCCCACGTCAACGTTCTAAACATCGACATGGTTCCCGTTAGGGAGGATATTTCACTTTCGTAAAATTACAACGTTAAAGTTGTTATTAGCGGAAGCCGAAGAAAGAGAGAATGGCCAGGACGATAACGACGAGGCCAACAATGTAGATAATCTGGTTCATGGGAATATTCTCCGCGTTACGCGCTCGAGCTTACCGAGAAATTGTCTCGGTAGAGCGCAATGCTTTGATAAAAGACACTCACCGTAACGTGAGTATCTTTCCGAAGTTCCATGAACCTTCTATTTTTCGTTGTGCACGAGCATATTGCGTGCTCCGGGCGGTGCCAGATACTGCCGTCAAGATGCTTTCAACTGAAACTGCACGACATCGATTGTACCCTCCCGAAAACCCGCAGCGCAGTAGTGCAGATAATATTGCCACATCCTGCGGAAGCGCTCGTCGAAGCCAAGTGGCTCTATGCGCTGCCAGTTGTTGATAAAGGCGCGGTCCCACAGCATCAGCGTGCGATCATAGTCTTTTCCAAAGCGCAGCATGTCTGGAACCGTGAAGCCCTCGACGGCCGCCGCCTTGCGAAACGCGGTGACGGTTGGCAGCATTCCGCCAGGGAAAATGTATGTCTGGATGAAGTCGGCGTTGCGACGATAATCTTCGAAACGCGTTTCATCGATGGTGATGACCTGCACCATGGCATCACCGCCGGGGGCGAGCAATTCACGCACACGGCGGAAGTATGTCGGCCAGTTTTCCTCACCCACGGCCTCGAACATTTCGATCGAGACGATCTTGGAGTAGGGACCCGCGCAATCGCGGTAGTCCTCGAGACGAATGTCGGTTCGATCTGTCATGCCGGCGTTGGACAGGCGCGCCTTGGCGAAGTCCGCCTGTTCGCGCGAAAGCGTGAGGCCCGTCACGCGGCAACCCGTCTTACGCACGGCATATTCGGCAAAGCCGCCCCAGCCACAGCCGATTTCAAGCACGTGATCGTCAGGACCGATCTTCAACTGCTCTACGATACGGTCATATTTGGCATTTTGCGCATCTGCGAGGCTCTGACCCGGCGTCTCGAAAAGAGCCGAGGAGTAGGTCATCGTTTCGTCCAGCCAAGCCGAGTAAAAATTGTTTCCCAGATCGTAATGAAAGGAAATGTTGCGGCGGCTGCCGGATTTCGAATTGCGCCGCAGGCGGTGGCGAAGATAGGCGAATGCGGAAAATAGCTTGGATGGCTCCGACACCGACGACCAGTTCTTCTCATTGGCGATGGCGACTTCAAGAAGCGCCGCGATATCGGGAGTATCCCAGTCGCCATCGATATAGGCCTGTGCAAAACCGAGGCTTCCGCCCATCAACAACCGGCGCACGACGCGGCCACGGTTGAGCGATATCACACCGTGCGCACCAGGCTCCTGTCCCTTGACGACGTATTCGTAGCCACCCGGAAAAATGACGGTCAGGCGGCCCTGCGTGATGTTGTTTAGACGGCGGCAGATCATACGCTGCCAGAGAGGTGCATCTTTCATGGGAAACGGCGTCGTCTCCTGCTCAGCGTGGCTCATTTTTCAGGTCTCCCATGGTTCCACCGTTTTGCGCAGCTATCGAGCTGGCAACGCGGTTTTTCGCAGCCTTATGGCGATAAATTGGGTTGCCTTTTGCCCACAGCAAAAGTGCTTCCCAGTGAATGGCGCCCATGATTTTGAGCGTCATCAGCGGGTAAGATAAAAGTGCGCGCATGAGTGCGCCGCTGGTCAAGGGACGGCGCTCTCCGGCAAAGGAAGCAAACAGCAAATCGCCCTGTTGATCGCGCTCGTTGATGGCGACCAGAACCTTTTCGGAAGGTGGCAGAATGCGGAAATCATAGGTGCATTCCATCGGGACGAAGGGTGAAACATACATCTCTTTCGCGCAGGAATGACGGATCGTATTGTCTAAGCTCTGACCAGTCGGAATGATGTAGGTATGGCGCTCGTGAAAGGTGTTTCTGACCTCGTAGAGAATGGCCACCAAGCGGTCGCCATCATGGCAGAAATAGACGGTCAGCGGGTTGAAGACGTAGCCGAAAATGCGCGGGTAACAGAGCATATCAACACGCAAACCACCCTTGGGGACCTCGATATCCGCGTCTGACAGGTGCTTTGATACCCAGTCTTTCAAGCCACCCTTTTCGCCAACCCCGTGATCGGTATCGTGAAAGCTGAATAGCGCCCTGCGGTTGTGGCCGAAAAATCGCAGACCCTTGTCCAGGAGCGGCAGTTCGTCCAGATCCAGCAGCAGCGAGAATACACGATAGCGCATCTTGTGGGCATGCGGACGGTGTCGCGCATGCACGACATGTCCGGCATAGATCGAGGAGCGGAAGGTCATGGAGCCAGCGCCTTTTCAGGGGCAAGGAAAATACGACCGGATTCCTGTTGAACGTTCCAAGGGCGCTTTATCCCGCCCAGCGCTTCCGCTACCGCGAGACCCGATTGCAAACCATCTTCGTGGAAACCGCTGCCGAAATGCGCGCCGCAGAACCACGTGTTTCGCCGACCCTGCAAGCTCCACAGTTGCTTTTGCGCGTCGAGTGCTTTGGTGTCGAACAGCGGGTGGGCATAATCGAAAGCGCGGATCAGCTTGGCCGGATCAATGGCGCGAGACGGATTGAGCGTGACGAACAACGGTGTCTTCTCGTCGATGTTCTGCAGCCGGTTCATCCAGTAGGTCACGCACAACTGTTCGGCGCCGGTCGAGTTCGGTTCGCTGAGGTAGTTCCAGCTTGACCAGACATTGTGGCGCTTCGGCATCAGGCTGGCGTCGGAATGCAGCACAGCAGCGTTGCGGGTATATTCAAAAGCACCCAGCAGCGAGCGCTCCTGCACATCAGCATCCGACAGCAAAGTCAAAGCCTGATCGGCATGGGTCGCGATGACAATATCGTCGAAGCCCGAAAGCTGACCTGAACGGTCCAGAACCTTCACGCCGTCTTCGCTGCGTTGCAGGCCCGCTATCTGGCTGTTCAGGACAACGGTACCTTTGAACTGCGACATCAGCCGCGAAACATATTCGCGACTTCCACCCTTGACCGTGCGCCATTGCGGGCGATCTGCCAATTGGACAAGACCGTGGTTGACGAAAAACCGGATGAAAGCCTGCAACGGATAGGCGCGCATGTCGGCTGCCGTCGTAGACCAGATTGCTGCACCCATCGGTAACAGATGGTCGTCAACGAAGCTCAGCGAATAGCCGTTCGCGTCGAGATATTCACCAAGGCTGATCGTCTGTAGCGAAGGATCGTCCAAAAGGTCGGGGGCTTTTTTGTAAAACCGCATGACATCACGCACCATGTGCCAGAAGCGCGGGCGAAGAAGGTTGGACCGTTGGCCAAAAAGACCATTGATGCTGGTGCCGGAATATTCCAGTTGCCCACCGCGCAGGGACGCGGCGAAGGACATGTCTGACGCGGAAGTCTCGACGCCGAGGTGATCCAGCAGCGCGACGAGGTTTGGATAATTGCGCTCGTTATAGACGATAAAGCCGGTATCGACGGCAATTGTTGCCTCGCCCGGCTGTTCCACGAACGCAGTGTTGGCATGGCCGCCAAGCCGGCCCTCTGCTTCAAACAGCGTGACATCTGCCGACTTGTCCAGCAGCCACGCCGCCGAGAGGCCGGAGATGCCCGAACCGATGACGGCAATCCGGCGTCTTGCAGGCTTGTTGCTGGCAACTGTCGTGAAATCCATAATGTCGGTTCCGCATTTATTATGTTAGTCAATACGAGCGGTGCGGGGCAGTGGATTGCTGATCTCGCATTTTTTTGTTCGCGGTGATCCGCTCATGAGCCGATGGCGTAATCCGTTTCATGACAATAAACGTTTCCATAGCTGCCCCTGCATGGCAATATATGACAAGCAAGCGGAACAGTCCGGTTGCGGGCAAGCTATTTGGAAGCGGAGTGAAGCCGATCCGCATGAATGACGTCGACAGGAACACTATCGAAAGCGAATGTCCGGCCCTGATCAGGGCAGTTGCTTCTGAGCGAAGCGTCGAGGCTTTCGAGACGCTTTTCCGTTATTACGGACCGCGCGTGCGGACCTATATGTTACGGCAGGTGCGCGATGCACAGGCCGCCGAGGAACTGATGCAGGAAACCATGATAACGGTCTGGAACAAGGCTGCCTTGTTCGATCCCGCCCGAGGCAATGTTTCGGCGTGGATATTCAGAATTGCCAGAAATCTGCGCATAGACGCACACCGTAAGAACAAGCGTCCGGAATTCGATTTCAACGATCCGGCATTCGTTAAGGACGATGCACCCGCCGCCGATTTGCAGCTGGAAGAAATTCAGGATGCCGAGCGTCTTCACCGCGCCTTGGCGCAATTGCCGCAGGAACAGCTTGATCTGCTGAAGCGGTCTTTCTTCGATGAAGTGTCCCACAGCGCGATTGCCCAGCAGCTTGGTCTCCCCGTGGGTACCGTTAAATCGCGCATTCGGCTCGCCTTCGCCAAGTTGCGCGCGGCTCTGGAGTCACGCACATGAGTGTACGGCACCAGGTTAGCGATGAATTGCTGCTGGATTACGCTTCGGGAAGCCTTGGCGAAAGTTGGAGCCTCGCTGTTTCGACCCATCTGGCTCTTTGTCCCGAGAGCCGCCGGCGACTTTCCGCTATGGAAATGGCAGGTGGCGCCCTTTTAAATGATATCGAGCCGATGCAGGATACGTCTGGCGCTGATTGGCAGAAGATACGAGCACTGCTGCAGCCCGGCGCGCAGGTTTCACCGCCTGAAGCCGCAGCGAGGCCGTCTCTGAAAGCTGTGTTGCCGGAACCATTGCGCTCCTACGCCGGTGGCGATGTGGATGACATTAAGTGGAAGCAACTCGGCCCCGGCGCTTACCAGTTCCCGATCCGCACCAATGATGGTGAAGCCATCGTCCGGTTGCTGCGTATACCGGCCGGAAAGCCGGTGCCGGAACACAGCCATGGCGGGCGGGAGCTGACGGTCGTTCTGGCCGGATGCTTCATGGATGGCAAGGACGTGTTTCGTCGTGGCGATTTCGAAGAGACAGATGAAGACATCACACATCAACCGATTGCGGGTGAGGGTGAAGACTGCATTTGTCTTGCCGTGACCGACGCGCCCCTCAAGTTCAAAAGCTGGTTGGTTCGCCTGTTGCAGCCGGTTCTCGGTATTTAAGGAAATGAGACGATGGAAGTGATAACCGCCTATATCGGCACGGCCATCGTCTTTTTCGGTCTGGATTTCATCTGGTTGTCGAAGGCGGCAGGCTTTTACAAGCGCGAGATCGGCCCGCTCTTGTTGCCAAAACCCAATTTCGTCGCAGCTGGCATTTTCTATCTATTTTATGTTGCCGGTATCGTCTATTTCGCCGTCCTCCCGGCCTTCAATGGTGGCGATTGGCATGAGGCGTTAACGTCCGGTGCAGTCCTCGGCTTCATAGCTTATGCCACCTATGACATGACCAATCTCTCCACGCTGAAGGGCTGGTCGTGGCGCATATGTGTGGTCGATATCCTTTGGGGAACCTTTCTGACGGGCATCGCTGCCGTCGGCGGTCTCTGGCTGGTTCAGGCCATCTCTTAATCGGTGTCAACGATCTGCCGCCATTTGTCGTCGTAATCAGAGATGCCGTTCAGCGCTTGCACGGTGTGATAGGATTGACGAGGCGCGTTGCGGATGGCGAGCAGTGCCGCGCCAAGGGCCGTGCCTGAAGGGCTGTTGCTATCGGTGACCAGCACATCCGAGCCGGTGATTGCGGCCAGGGCCTGGGTGTAGATGCCGTTGCTGCCGAACGGACCCTCCACGATGGTTGTTTTGGCGTTACCGACCAGCGAGAGGCAGGAGGCCGTCATCATCGCAGCATAGAGGCTTGCGGCAACATGACGTTCCGTGTCACTGCGCGGTTCGTTCAGCCAGTGACCTTTGCGACCGGGGTACGGGCCGGACCCATCCACCGCATTTGGCAGATAAAGAATTTCCTCAGCCAAAACGTTATTCAGCGCCACCTCAAGCTCAGCGCCGGTCGGCGGCTTTATGCCTGCCGTCAACATTTCAAATTCCCGCCCACCCATGAAGCGCGCCGAGGGAACCGGCTTTCCGAAGGCATCGACATTGACCAGTGTATCACGCGTAGCGTCGAGCGTTTCCAGCTGTGCGCCGACGCCGAAACAGATGATCCATGTGCCACTGGAGACGACGGAAAACGGTCCCTTGCGCAACATCAGATGCGGGAGCAGCGACGCATTGGAATCATGCAGACCGCAATAGACCGGCATGTCGCCATCGACACCGATTTTGGCTGCGATATCAGGCAGGACCGGTCCCAGCGCATCGAAGGCGGAGCGCACCGGCGAGAGGATTCCAGCGATGCCGAGTGCTTCCGGTAGGCTCGAGACTGTAGCTTTGCCCGGTTGCCAGAGATCGGTGTGACAGCCCAGCGATGTTGCCTCGTTCGCCTTTACGCCCGTCAGCCGGAAGGCCCAATATTGCGGATAGGTTATGATGTCGGTGACATCAACGAAGGCCTCTGGGAAAGCAGTCTTCTGATAATGCAGTTGCGCCCCGACATTCAGCCCCATGGGCAGAGCAGGCGAAAAGGTTTCCTCGAAAGGCGGACGCAGAGCGGCATAGGCTTTTTGAATGTCCTCGGGATAGCTGTGTTCGTAATCCAGAACCGGCAGCGCTAGATCACCTTGGCCGTTCAGAAGCGCGGCACTCGCCCCGTGAGTGGTGATGGAAATGGCCTGATATCCGGGCTGCTCACGAAATGCCGCCAGCCCCTCGATGATGAAACTCCACAGCGTCTCGATATCGTAGTGAGGGTAGGGCGCCCCGGCCAAAACCCTGTTGGCAATCTTCCGCGACGCAATTTCCTCGCCGCTCTCGCCATCGACCACGATCAGCTTCGCATGGGTTTTGCCGATATCGATGACGGCGACATTCTTGATGGTCATGGCAGATGAAACAATGTGATGAGGTCGGTCGCAACCGGGGAGTCATCCGGGTTGGTATCCATCATGTCGGCCATATGCGCCCACCAGCGTTTCATCACCGGGTGGTCAGGTAGCGATGCTATGCCGTGTGTTTTCGGGCGGGTCAGAACGCCGAAGAGAATGTTGGTTTCAGGGTCGAGATGAATGGAATAATCGCTGATGCCTGCCTTGTGCAGCAGCGCGACCAGCTCCGGCCAGATTTCATCGTGGCGCTTCCGGTATTCGGCCTCCATGCCCGGAAAGAGCTTCATCTTGAAGGCGTGTTTTTCGAGTTCTGGCATGGTCTACCTCATGGCTCGCAGACGGCGCACGACGATGGGAATGGCAATGGTGATGATCAGGAGAAGGCCAACGAAAATCGACATGACGATGCCGGGCACGTTGAGAAGGCCAAGCCCGAAGGTGACGAGGCCCATGACGAAAGCCGCAATCACCACGCCGCCAATGGTGCCGGAGCCGCCCAGAATGGAAACACCGCCCAGCACCACCATGGTCACCACTTCCAGCTCCCAGCCTTGCGCGATGGAGGGGCGGGTGGAGCCGAGGCGCGAGGTGAGGCAGACGGCGGCGATACCGCTCATCAGGCCGGTCAGCAGAAACAGGATGAACTTCACCCGCTCGACCGGGATGCCGGAGAAGCGCGCGGCAAAGGGGTTTGTGCCGATAACGAAGACCTGGCGGCCGAAATTCGTCGCATGCAGCAGAATGGCGAAGATGACGGCCATGACCACGAACAATACGAATTCAAACGAGATGACCCAGAACACATAGCCCTGTCCGAAATAGGCAAAGCTTTCAGGATATTTACCAAAGGCCTGATCGCCCAAAACCAGATAGGAGATACCGCGAAACAGGCTCATTGTGCCGATGGTGACGACGATGGAGGGCAGTTTCAGCCCAGCGACCAGAAAGCCGTTGAAAGCACCGCAAACAAGACCGGTGCCGATGCCGATGGCAACGATAACAGGCGTGCCGACGCCCATCTGCACCGCATAGCCCATGGCGGTGGAGGCGAGCGCGATGATCGCGGCAACAGAAAGATCGATTTCACCGGCGATGATGAGAAGCGCCATGGCGAATGCGATCATCGCCTTTTCGGTAAAATTGAAGGTGGCGTCGGAGAGGTTATAGGCATCGAGGAAATAGGGTGACGCAAAGGAATTGACGATGAAGATGAGGATCGCAACGCCTAAAAGCAACACTTCCCAGCTGGCAATGATGCGTTTGAACGGCGTGCCGAGCTTGTCTGGAATGACGCGGGTTTCGGGTACGGTCGCGCTCATGCCGAAGCCTCCTTGGTAATTTCGGTCTTGGCCCTGTCACGCAGGATGATGCGGCCCTTCTTGGCTTCGGCGCGGGCGTTGAAGACCACTGCGAGAACGATGACGACGCCAGAAATCGCCATCTGCGCGAAGGGCGAGATGCCGATGACGGGCAGCGCGTTCTTGATGACGCCTAGAAACAGCGCCCCCAGCACAGCCCCTGCCACCGAACCGATGCCACCGGCAATCGAAATGCCGCCGATGACATTGGCCGCAACGCTGTCCAGTTCGAAACCCGAGGCTATATCAACATAAGCGACGGCATAGCGCGACACCCAGAGATAACTCGCCAGCCCCGCCAGAGCCCCTGATAGCACGAAGGCCAGAAAGCGGGTGCGTCCGACATCAATCCCCGCGTAAACCGCGGCGCCCGGATTGCCGCCGGAGGCATAGGCGGAACGTCCGAAGGAGGTGCGCGTCAAGACCAGCCATGCGCCTGCAATGATCAGGATCGCGACCCAGGACAAAACCGGCATGCCCAGGACGGGCGTGCGTGGAACGTTGAGAAACGTCGATGACATCTGATGCGCGTTGATCCATGCCCCACCCGAGAGAACAAAGGCCATACCGCGATAAATCGTCAGCGTTCCCAATGTGACCACGATGGAAGGCAGACCAAGCCACCAGACGAGAATGCCGTTGATCGAGCCCAGAAACGCGCCGATCACGACTGCCATCGCAATGAGGAAGGGCAGGGGAATACCGGGAAAGGCCGCATTGATCATGGCCACCGCCATGCCTGTGAAGGCGAGATTGGCAGCGACCGAGAGGTCGATAGATTTCGTCAGGATCACCGCCATCTGGCCCAGCGCCAGAATGATCAGGATCGACGTGTCATTGAAGATGTTGACGAGATTGGCCGGGCGCTCGAAGCCAGGGGAGCGCAGCGAGAAACCTGCGATCAACAGGATGATAATGCCTGCTAGCAGCCATTCGCGGTTTTTGAGCAGTCTTTTCATGGTGTGGCTCCTCTCACGCATTACCTGTGGCGGCGCGCACCAGCTTTTCGGCTGAAAATTCCGAGCGCTCGAAGGTGCCAGCCATCAGTCCTTCCCGCATGACGATGGCGCGGTCGGACATGCCGAGAATCTCGGGCAGTTCGGATGAAATCATGATGATCGACAGGCCCTCGGCCGCCAGCTCGCTGATGAAACCGTGCACGGCGGCCTTGGAACCTATATCGATACCCTTGGTCGGCTCGTCCAAAATGATGACCTTTGGCTGTGTTGCCAGCCATTTGCCGATGACCACCTTCTGCTGATTGCCGCCCGAGAGCGTGCCGACCGGCACGGAGAGCGCAGCGGCGCGCAAATCCAGCCGCGACGCATATTTGCGGGCCAGTGCAAATTCATTGGCCGCCGCCAAAAAGCCCTTGCGCGATGTGCGTGACAGAGATGGCAGCGACATGTTCTGATAGATCGGCAAATCGAGCGCCAGCCCGTGCCGCCCGCGTTCTTCCGGTACATAGACGATGCCAGAGCGGATCGCGTCTTCCGGCGAGCGGATGGAGAGCGGCTTGCCATTGAGCATGAGTGTGCCGGAGGCGGGGCGGGTGATGCCGAACAGGGATTGGCACAGCTCCGAGCGCCCCGCGCCGATCAAGCCGTAAAGGCCAAGAATTTCGCCCTTGCGCAGATCGAAGGAAATGTCGCGAAATTCGGTATCGTGGCAATAGCGCTGTACCGAAAGTGTGGTTTCGCCAATGTTGACCGCCTGTTTCGGGAATGCATCCTTCACATCGCGCCCCACCATCAGACGCACGATTTCATCCTGCGGTGTCTGTGCCAGATCGCCTGAACCGACCATCTTGCCATCGCGGAACACCGCATAGCTTTCGGCGATTTCGTAGACCTCATCGAATTTGTGGCTGATGAACAGGATGGCTTTTCCCTGCCGTTTCAGGTTTTCCACGATGCGGAAGAGGTCATCAATTTCCTTGCGCGACAAAGCCGCCGTCGGCTCGTCCATGATGACGATGCGGGCTTCGACGGAAAGCGCCCGCGCAATCGCCACCAGATGCCGCTGCGCAATCGACAGGTCTTTCAGCCGAATGGTCGGATCAATCTTGCTTTCCAGCCGCTCCAGCAGCGTGCGCGATTGTTCATTGATCGTTTTCCAGTCGATCAGCCAAAAACGCCCCTTTGGTGCGTGGCCGAGAAAGATGTTTTCACCCACCGACAGCTCATCAAACAGCACGGTTTCTTGATGAATTGCCGTGACGCCCGCATCGATGGCATCCTGCGCGCTTTGGAAGGTGACGGGCTGGCTATCCAGCAGGATTTCGCCTTCGTTGGGGCGGTAGATGCCGGTCAGGATTTTAACGAGCGTCGATTTACCCGCACCGTTCTCACCGATGAGGGCGGTAACCTTGCCGGGGTAGAGCGCAATGTTGACGCCATCCAAGGCTTTGACGCCGGGGAATATCTGGCTGATGCCGCGCATTTCGAGAATGGGAGCTGAACTTCCCATGGCTTGTGCGTGTGACGCTGTCGCGTCGGTGATTTTCTCTACAGCCATTGTCATTGTCAGAAGTCCGAACGCTCCTTGTGGAGCAGGGGCGACCCACACCCTCGACGTCATCCTCGGGCTTGTCCCGAGGATCTAACCACGTTGAAAGTCCGAGACGTCGCAGATCCTCGGGACAAGCCCGAGGATGACGTCGAGGGTGTGGATGCGACTTGAAATCCCCGGCAGCGATCATCGACCAATGCCGCCGGGAGAATCATTAAAGATCAGAAAATCTTCGAGAACTGATCGATATTGGACGAGTTGTACACAAACGGATCGGCCATCGCAGCCTCACTATTCTCACCAACCTTGATCTTGCCCATGCGTCCGGCTTCGATCTCTGTGCCTGGCTTGCCATCCGCATCACCCTTCACAAGGTGATAGGCGATTTGGGTGGCGGAATAGCCGAGGTCGATGGGGTTCCAGATGGCGAATTCCTTGGTGGCACCGGACTTGATGGCACCTGCCATTTCGGATGGAAGGCCAAGGCCTGTCACGAAGACCTGGCCGATCTTGCCTGCATCCTTCACCGCCTGCGATGCGGCCAGCACGCCGACCGTAGTCGGGGCGACGATGACCTTCACATTCGGCTGCGATGTGAGGAGGCCCTGAGCTTCGCGGTAGCTCTTGTCGGCCAGATCGTCACCGTAGACTGTGGTGACGAGGTTGAGGCCGGGGAAGTCCTTCAACTGCTTCTTCATCTCGTCGATCCAGATGTTCTGGTTCGTGGAGGTGGTGGTGGCAGAGAGGATAGCGAAGTCGCCCTTGCCGCCATCCAGATGGGCCGCAGCCAGCTGCAGGCACATCTTGCCGATCAGCGCGTTGGATGATGGATTCAGCTGGAGAATACGGCCTGCCGGTGCAACACCGCTATCCCAGGAGATAACCTTGATGCCGCGCTGTGCTGCCTTCTTGAGGGCTGGCACCACCGCGTCAGGATCGTTGGCGGAAATGGCGATCGCATCCACGCCCTGCGCGATCAGCGAGTTGATGACTTCGATCTGGCCTTCAGCCGTGGTCGTCGTAGGGCCGGTATAGATGATCTCGACACCGCCGAGTTCCTTGGCCGCTTCCTGCGCACCCTTATTGGCGGCTTCAAAGAAGCCGTTTCCGAGCGATTTCACGACCAGCGCGATCTTGATGTCTTTGGCCTGCGCCATACCGCCAAATCCGGCAACGCCGATGGCGACGCTAAGGGCCAATGCCTGGCTGAGTTTTCTGCGTGTCAGTTTCATGTTGGTTCTCCTCCCGATTAAACCTTATTCCCGCGGCGGTGCTCTTCAAGCGACCGAAACGGAATCCTCCTCGTCCGGTGGTCGCGTCTGCGCTGCAGCCGTTCCAGCCACGATCAACGTCACGCCCGCTGCCTCCACCATCCGTGCCGCCTCATCGGAAATGCCCTCATCGGTAATGATGGTGGAGACATTTTCCAGCGGGCAGAGAATGAGGCTCGAACGTTTGCGGAATTTGGACGAGTCGATCATCACGATCAGCTCTTCCGCTTGCCGCATCAATTTCTGTTCGCTCTGAATGACCAGCGCATCCGATTCCATGATGCCGAGCGCGCCAACACCCTGCGCGCCGATGAAAATTCTGCGCGCATAAAAATTGCGAATCGCGTCATTTTCGAAGGGCGACAATATCAGGCTCTGGTCGCGGTAGATCGCGCCGCCGGGCACACTGACATTGCACTTGGAATGCTTGACCAGATGCTCGGCAATCGCAAAGGAATTCGTCATGACCTGCAAACGTCGTGCCGAGAGATAATGGACCATCTGAAAGGTCGTGGTGCCGCCATTGATGATGATGGCGTCACCTTCTTCACAGAGATCCACCGCCTTGCGCGCAATTGCGCGTTTCTTGTCGATATTGACCGATTCAGACACGCGAAACGGCCGCGCTGCCAGGTTGCCCAGCTGTGGTGGATGCACCGCCTCAGCCCCGCCGCGCACCCGCCGCAACTTTCCCTGAACGTGCAGAGAGGCGATATCGCGCCGGATGGTCGCTTCGGAAGCGTCCGTCAACTCGGCAATATCCTGCACCGTCACCACAGGCTTTTCCTGTATAGCGCTCAAGATGATGCGATGGCGTTCGCTTTCGTGCATGGGGTCCTCCTGATGGTCAGTTATTCGTAAAGATCTGACGTTGTCAATCAAGTTCAATCAAAATAAACAATGGTGCGAATGCAGCATGAAAATATATGATCGTTTGTGATTGACATTGCCGTTTTGAATGCGCGATACCTGCCTGCATCGGGAGGCGGGCCGGTTCGATGGCCTGCAGATAAACGACATGGGAGGATATTGCGATGGGCCAGACGGGTCTTCTCGACAACCGCTGGGATGATGCCTATGCGGCAACACTCGATGAGCCGGGCAAGCTGCTGTATCGCTCCAATCTTTTGGGTGCAGACAAGCGCATCACCAACTACGGCGGCGGCAACACCTCCGCAAAAGTGCTGGAAACCGACCCGCTGACGGGCGAAAAAGTCCGCGTCATGTGGGTCAAGGGTTCGGGCGGAGATGTCGGCACCATCAAGCTGGATGGCTTTGCCACGCTTTATCTCGACAAGCTGGAAGCGCTGAAAAGCATCTATAAGGGTGTGGAAGACGAAGACCGCATGGTCGGTTTCCTGCCCCATTGCACCTTCAATCTCAACCCGCGCGCCGCCTCCATCGATACACCCCTGCATGGTTTCGTGCCGTTCGATCATGTCGATCACATGCACCCAGATGCTATCATCGCCATTGCGGCTTCCAAGAATTCCAAAGAGCTGACGCAACAGATTTTCGGGGCTGATATCGGCTGGCTGCCATGGCGCCGGCCCGGCTTTCAGCTCGGTCTGGACCTTGAAGCCTTCGTCAAGGCCAACCCCACGGCCAAGGGCGTCGTGCTGGAAAGCCATGGTCTGTTTACCTGGGATAATGATGCCAAGGCCTGCTACGAGCTGACGCTGGAGATTATCAACAAGGCCATCACCTGGTTTGCCAAGGAAACCGAGGGCAAGACAATTTTCGGTGGCGCTATCGCCAAAAGCCTGTCCGTTGAAGAGCGCCGCGCCATCGCTGCCCGTCTGATGCCGGAAATTCGTGGTCATATCGGTCGCGATGAGCGCAAGCTCGGCCATTTCGATGATCAGGAAGCCGTGCTCGAATTCGTCAATTCCAAGGATTTAAAGCCGCTGGGCGCGCTCGGCACGTCTTGCCCCGACCATTTCCTGCGCACCAAAATCCGCCCGCTGATCCTCGATCTAGACACCGCAAATCCTGATGTGGATGCGCTGCTTGCCGGGCTTGATCAGGCGCTTGCCGATTACCGCGCTGATTACGTCCGGTATTACGAAGCCTGCAAGCACGATAATTCACCGAAAATCAGAGACCCCAATCCGGTGATTTTCCTCATTCCCGGCGTCGGTCTGCTGTCCTTTGCCAAGGATAAGGCGACGGCGCGCATTGCCGGTGAGTTTTACGTCAACGCCATCAATGTCATGCGCGGCGCTTCCACGGTTTCCGAATATCAGGGCCTGCCGGAGCAGGAAGCTTTCGATATCGAATACTGGCTTTTGGAAGAGGCAAAGCTACAGCGCATGCCAAAGCCAAAGAGCTTGGCGGGCCGTGTGGCCTTCATCACCGGCGGCGCGGGCGGTATTGGCCGTGCCACAGCGGAGCGCTTGGCAAATGAAGGTGCCTGCGTCGTGCTGGCGGATATCGATGAAGCTGCGTTGGAAGTCACAAAAGGCGATTTCGAAAAGCGTTTCAGCGCGGATGCCGTGCGTAGTGTCAAGCTGGATGTGACGAAGGAAGACACAGTTCTCTCGGCCTTCACGCAGGCCAGCGTCGAATTTGGCGGTGTCGATATTCTGGTGTCGAATGCGGGCATCGCGTCCTCCGCACCCGTCGAAGAAACGACGCTCGCCATGTGGAACAAGAATATCGACATTCTTGCGACCGGCTATTTCCTCGTCTCGCGGGAAGCCTTCCGTCTGTTCCGTCGCCAGAATATCGGCGGCAACGTCGTCTTCGTCGCCTCCAAGAACGGCCTCGCCTCATCGCCCAATGCATCGGCCTATTGCACGGCGAAGGCCGCGGAAATCCATCTGGCTCGTTGCTTGGCGCTTGAAGGTGCCGACGCCGGAATCCGCGTCAATACGGTCAACCCGGATGCCGTGCTTCGTGGTTCGAAAATCTGGAATGGCGAATGGCGTGAGCAGCGTGCAGCGTCTTCCAAGATCGAAGTCACCGATCTGGAAGAACATTATCGCAAGCGCTCAATGCTCAAACTGAATGTTTTGCCTGAGGACATTGCCGAAGCGATTTACTTTCTCACTTCGGATGCCTCGGCAAAATCGACTGGCAACATCATCAATGTCGACGCTGGTAACGCGCAGAGTTTCACCCGCTAGGCGCGGGTGAAATAACGTTTATCTGCGCAGGATGACCCATATGGCGTGAATGATGCCAGGGATGTAACCGCAGAGCGTCAAAAGAATATTGAGCCAGAACTGAAGCCCAAGGCCGACCTGAAGAAAGACGCCGACTGGCGGCAGGAAGATGGCAAGAATAATACGAACAATGTCCACGATTGAATATCCCGTCTGTTTGTTTCCAAGCACATAACGTGGGGAGCACGGAATTGGTTCAATTGCGGGAGGCGAGGAACGGGAGGACAGCATGACCGAACTGAAAATAGCGGCAGAGATCGTTGACGGCGAAAATGAAAAGCGCGCGAGCGCCCATCATGCGGATTACGAGGCGCTGGGTACTAATCTAGCGCGTCGCGACATCGATATCGAGGCCATCACCGCGCAGGTGTCTAAATTCTTCGTCGCTGTTCCTTCCTGGGGCGTCGGTACCGGTGGCACGCGCTTTGCCCGCTTTCCCGGGAAGGGAGAGCCGCGTGGCATCTTCGACAAGCTGGACGATTGCGCCGTCATCAACCAGCTGACAGCTGCTACCCCCAATGTTTCCCTGCACATTCCATGGGACAGCCAAGACCCAAAAATGCTGAAAGCCCATGCCGATGCTCTTGGCCTCGGCTTCGATGCGATGAACTCCAATACGTTTTCGGATGCCGAGGGACAGCAGCATTCCTACAAATACGGCTCGCTGAGCCATGCAGACGCAGCAACCCGGCAACAGGCGGTGGACCACAACATCGAATGCATCGAAATCGGTAATGCCCTCGGCTCCAAAGCGCTGACGGTGTGGGTGGGCGATGGCTCCAACTTCCCCGGCCAGAGCAATTTCACCAAGAGCTTCGAGCGCTATCTCTCCGCTATGGCGGAGATTTATAAGGCTCTGCCGGATGACTGGCGCATCTTTTCCGAACACAAGATGTACGAGCCGGCCTTCTATTCCACAGTGGTGCAGGACTGGGGCACGAACTACCTCATCGCCAACACTCTGGGCGAAAAGGCCTTCTGCCTTGTGGATCTCGGCCACCATGCGCCCAACACCAACATCGAAATGATCGTCGCTCGCCTCATCCAGTTCGGCAAGCTCGGCGGCTTCCATTTCAACGACAGCAAATATGGCGATGACGATCTGGATGCAGGCTCTATCGATCCCTACCGCCTCTTCCTCGTCTTCAACGAACTGGTTGATGCCGACCATCGCGGCGTCAAAGACTTCCACCCGGCCCATATGATCGACCAGTCGCACAATGTGACCGATCCTATCGAAAGCCTCATCTCCAGCGCCAACGAAATCCGTCGTTCCTATGCGCAGGCGCTGCTTGTGGACCGCACGGCACTCGATGGTTTCCAACAGGAGAACGACGCGCTTATGGCATCCGACACACTGAAGCGAGCCTACCGCACGGATGTGGAACCCATTCTGGCTGAAGCGCGCAGAAGATCTAGCGGTGCCCTCGACCCCATCGCCACGTACCGCGCCAGTGGCTACCGCGCCAAGGTGGCAGCCGAACGCCCGGAATCCAGAAGCGGCAGCGGCGGCATCATTTGACGCCATTCTCGAGAGCCGCAAACACTAATAAATGAAGGCACGCGACGGCGTGCCTTCATTTATTTGTAACCAAATATGTCCAGCGTTAAAGAAATGTGTTTTCCGCCCCATCATCTTCACATTCACGTTTATGTTAGGGACGCATGAAGCAACCAATAGACAAATCAGGCCTGATTTTCGTAGCGCTTTTACTAGTGCTCGTGGGCATCGTGCTGAGCATCGCATTCCTCAACGGCGATAGGCAGCTTTCACCGCAAAGCCAGGACGGGACGTTGATACCCAGGACGACCACCCAGCCTCAGCAATGATTTCACTCGCATGTGAAAGTTTTTTGCGGTTCTGGGAGCGGTGAATGAATAAATGGTGTAGATGCCTGCCAAATATGGAAGGTGCCTAACCGCAATCAATCTCGCAGTATCCAATTGAACAACACGGGAAAATGGTGCCGCTTGCAGGACTCGAACCTGCGACCCCATCATTACGAATGATGTGCTCTACCACCTGAGCTAAAGCGGCTTACCAGGCGCCGATAGTTCCGGCGCCGTGGGATATGGCGGGCTGATACAAGCATTGAACCCGGATTTCAAGTCTTGAATGTCGCTTGACTTAAAAATCCGCAACGGTTCGCACCGCCTTCGTCAATGTCAGTTGCAAAGCCGCGCCTTGGCTGCGGTGTATTCGGAGGCGAGGCGGTCGACCAGAGCGGAGACTGGTTCGATGGCTTTGACGGCGCCCACGCCTTGGCCAGCCCCCCAGATGTCTTTCCATGCTTTTGCGCCGCTCGTCGCCACTCCGAAATCCATCTTTGACGGGTCGGCCACTGGCAGATTATCGGGGTCCATGCCAGCGGCAATGATCGAGGCTTTCATGTAGTTGCCGTGAATGCCGGTGAAATAGTTGGAATACACGATGTCGCTGGCCTGGGCGTCGACGATGGCCTGTTTGTACGCATCGCTTGCCCTCGCTTCGGTCGTGGCGATGAAGGGGGAGCCGACATAGGCCATGTCAGCGCCCATGGCCTGGGCGGCAAGGATTGCTCCGCCATTGGCGATTGCGCCTGCCAGAAGCAGGGGGCCGTCGAACCATTCGCGGATTTCCTGAACCAGTGCGAAGGGGGAGAGCGTGCCTGCGTGGCCGCCTGCACCTGTCGCAACGGCAATCAGGCCGTCAGCTCCCTTGCGAATGGCGGAACTGGCGTGGCGGTTGTTGATCACGTCATGCAGCACGATACCGCCGTAGGAATGAATGGCGGCGTTGACTTCAGGCACGGCTCCCAGCGATGAGATGACGATCGGCACCTTGTATTTGACGCACAGACCGAGATCATGCTCCAGACGCTTGTTTGAGGTGTGAACAATCTGGTTCACCGCAAAGGGCGCCGCCGGTCTCTCGGGGTTTGCCGCGTTATAGCTGGCAAGGTCGTCGGTCATCATCGCCAGCCATTCGTCAAGCTGGCTTTCCGGGCGGGCGTTCAAAGCTGGAAATGCGCCGACGACGCCAGCCTTACATTGCGCCAGCGTCAATTCGGGATGGGAGATTATGAACAGCGGCGAGGCAATCACCGGCAGTCGAAGATTATCGTTGAGTACGGCCGGCAGCATGTTTCCTCCCACGAATTACGTTTACGCACACGTAAGATGTAGCGAAGCTAACGCGGTCTGAAAAGCGAAAAAGAATGCAAAATGCTATCGTAAGATCACCCTGTGCATTCCACAGCCGGCTATCAGGGGTAGGAGCCGAGAAGACGGAAAAGGCTGCATTACGAGCCATTTCGAGTGCTTTTCCCCAAGCCATTGCGCTGTTTGTGAAATACATCGCTTGCGATTGCGCAAGCTAGTCGTTACCGAATCGTAAACAACATGGCGCAAGGCCGCAGACGCCTTTTGCATGGCAAGGTAAGGACGGGTCGTGAGCGGACTGGAAACGGCAATTAGGAATGCCCTCGAAAAATCGGACAGATCAAGCGCCGAAGTGCGCGCGCGGATCTACCAGTCGTCGCGGCAAGCGCTGGAAGCGGGTTTGCGCAAGCAGGGCATAGAAGACCCCGATGTGGTGGCGCAGCAGCGCCAGCGGCTTGAAATGCTGGTCCATGCTATCGAGAGTGAAGAACGCAACCGGCTGCTCAATGTCGTGGAAGATCATGTTCGGCGTGAAGCAGCCAGGGCGCCTGCTGCTGCGCCACAGGTTCCTTCGGTCACGCCATCTGTCTCGCCTGCGCAGTGGGAAGAGGAAGCAAACGACCTGCCGGTCGATGCGGAGGTGAGGGGTGAAACTCCGAATGCCGATCCCGCGGGTCACGATATAGAGGATTTTCGTGCCGAGCGCGGCGTGGTCGCGCCAGATGCCAGGTCTGCATCGGATTCGGATATGGGGTCTCTAGCATTCACGCCACAGCGCGCCGCAAAAGCGCGCCGTAAAAAGCGGCTGGTCGCGCGGTTGTTCATTTATTTTACCCTGTTGGCATTCCTGGGTTTTGGCGCATGGTGGGTCTACAGTTCCGGCCTGCTGCTTAGCCCTGCCGAACGTGACACCAGCGTCCCAAATCCGCCGCCGGAAGTGCAGTCGGAAGATTTCACGGGCACGGAGACCAAGCCGGAGCCGAGCCTTGAAGCAGGGCGTGGATTTTCTGATGCCTGGAACGAGATTTTCAATGCTGATCGTGGCAATTCAGGTCTTCAAGCAGGTTCTCTCGCCGCCATCGAGGACATCTCTACACCTGCTGGAAAAGCCGTGCGGCTGACATCACGCGTGGCGGAGGCTGATGGTAACGTCAGCATTGCCGTGCCGACAGAAGTGCTGCGCGAGATGGCCGGTAAATCCTCGACCATTGCCATAACACTACAATCCTCCAGCGACCGCCAGACGCAGCTGTCCATCAGCTGTGATTTCGGTAGCCTTGGAAATTGCGCCCGCCACCGTTTCACGGCAACGCCTGAGCGTGCGGACATGCTGATCAATGTGACGTTCGACCGGACGCTTGCTCCCAACAGTCCGGGCCGCATTGTCATCAACAGCGATGTCGATGGCAACGGTCGCCCGGTCAATCTCTACTCTGTCAGGATTCTGCCGGGCGAGTGATGCGAGGTGCTTTCTACTTCAAGAAATCCGGACCAAACCCCAGAATCTTGCCGTCGATATCGCCAATCGCCTTCTTGTCCTTGCCGTCATAGTCCAGCGACGCCAGGATGTGTTTGATCAGGTTAATGCGGGCGCGGCGCTTGTCATTGGCACGGATGACCGTCCATGGCGCTTCATCATTATGGGTTTTTTCGAGCATCAGGTCACGCATGGCCGTGTAGTCGTCCCACTTGGTCAGAGCGGCGATGTCCATGTCGGACAATTTCCAGGATTTCAATGGGCTATGACGTCGATCGTGAAAGCGGTCAAGCTGGGTTTCCCGGCCCGTGTCCAGCCAGAACTTGAACAGGTAGGTGCCTTCATGGACCACCATCTTTTCGAGGCGCGGCGTTTCCTTGAGGAAGCGCTTGTGTTCCTCCGGAGTACAGAAACCCATGATAGGTTCGACGCCTGCGCGGTTATACCAGGAACGGTCGAACATCACGAATTCTCCAGCGGTTGGAAAATGCGAGATGTAGCGCTGGAAATACCACTGTCCGCGTTCGGTTTCCGTTGGTTTGGTAAGCGCAACGACGCGCGCAGTTCGGGGGTTGAGATATTCCTTGATGACCGAAATGACCCCGCCTTTTCCGGCGGCATCGCGCCCTTCGAAAACCGACATCACGCGCTGGCCGGTGGCCTGCAACCAGTTTTGAACTTTCACTAGCTCGATCTGTAGCGCTTCCAGCGTCTTGTCATACTCGTCGCGGTTCATCTTCTTGTCGTAGGGGAACCCACCGGCGGAAAGTTTTTTATCTTCGACCCACTCCGGCAGAACGGGATCGTCGATGTTGAAGATTCGGGTTTTGCCTTCGATTTGAAGTTCAACCGAACGGTCCTTGGCGTTTTCGCTCATCATGGCTCCCTGGATGTGATGTTTGAGGTCGGCGTCTTGTCATTGCGTTGATACAGGCTGTGGAAAAGACATAGTGATGAATCTTTGTCATGAAAGAGGGATAAGAGGTTTCGATGCGCCGATTTCGGCGTAGAAGAAAAGTGGAAGACTATGGCAATCATGGAAGGTGGAGACGCAGTGGGGCGATATTTGCAGAAGCTTCGCAGAAGCTGGCTACCCATTATTGTCGTCACCTTGCTCGCCGCGGTCGCCCTGTCGGAGTTGCGCTCGCCCTATGTCCCGCTAGCACTCTGGTTGGGGGCGGTCTTGGCCATTCTGGCGATCAGCTCTGGTGTTGTCGCAAGATTGCCCCGGGAAAATACCGCCGAGGCAGAAAGAGAAGAGGAACAAGGTGTCAGCGAAAGCCTGATTGCCGGTGTTCGTTCCGGGCTTGCGGTTCTCGACACCCCGGTTTTCATTCTGGACCGTAATGCCAGCGTTCTCTTCGAAAACAGCGCCGCAGAAAAGGCGTTCGGAACACTTGCTGTCGGCTCGCACATTTCCGGACGACTGCGCTCTCCGGGTCTGCTGGATGTCATTCGCGAAACCATCGCCACAGGACAGCCCAATCAGGTCGAGCATTCGGAGCGATTGCCTTCCGAGCGTGTCTTCATCGTCCGCATTGCGCTGGCTGAAATGCAGGGGCAGGCAAGTGCGCCGCTTTACATTCTGTCTTTCCGGGATGTTTCGGAATTGCGCCGGATAGACCGGATGCGGAGCGACTTCGTCGCCAATGCCAGCCATGAACTGCGCACCCCACTGGCATCGCTTCGAGGCTTTATCGAAACCATGCAGGGCCCGGCCCGTGACGATCCAAAGGCGCGGGAGCGGTTTCTGGGCATCATGCTGGATCAGGCCACACGCATGAGCCGCCTTGTGGATGACCTGATGTCGCTGTCGCGGCTGGAGTTGCGCGCCAATATCGCACCCGATCAAAAGGTTGATCTGGTGCCGTTGCTGGGTCATGTCAGGGACTCGCTGCTTCCATTGGCGCAAGATCTCGACATCGAAATCAATCTTCATATGCCTGCGGAAAAGGTCGAGGTCATCGGCGACCGTGACGAGTTGGTTCAGGTGTTTCAGAACCTTGTCGAAAATGCCTGCAAATACGGTCAGGATGGCAAGGTGGTGGACGTGTTTTTGCGTGCCAATCCTGGAAAACCCGTTGAGGTCGGCGTTGTGGATAAGGGGCCGGGAATTCCGGCGGAACATGTCCCACGCCTTACGGAAAGATTTTACCGTGTCAGCGTGGCCGATAGCCGCTCGAAAAAAGGCACGGGTCTCGGGCTTGCCATCGTCAAGCACATCCTCACCCGCCACCGCGCCAGGTTGATTATCCGGTCGGAACTGGATGTCGGAACCGACTTCACCGTGAGATTTTGACATAAAACGCATATCGCGGATTCTATGAAGAAAAAAAATTTATAATAATCAGATATTTAGATTGTCACAAATACTTCATCGAAGTGACATAAAAGGGTGTGGCAAGACTGGTTATGAAGAGGTCGCCGGGGCAGCCCATAGTTGGGCAAGAGGGTAAAACTCCTGCCGGCAGCGTCCACAAATGCCCACCGCGGGCACCCTACGGGAGATTCACATGAATATCGTTAAATTGTCCGCAGCAGCCTTGGTGGCTTCAGTTGCCTTCGCAGGCGCCGCCTCTGCTCGCGACCAGATCCAGGTTGCTGGTTCGTCCACCGTTCTGCCTTACGCAAAGATCGTTGCTGAATCCTTCTCCGAAACATTCCCTGACTTCAAGGCTCCAGTTGTTGAGTCCGGCGGCACAGGCGGTGGTCTGAAGGCATTCTGCTCTGGCGTTGGTGAAGGCACAATCGACATTGCCAACGCTTCGCGCGCTATCAAGGCTGACGAACTTGCAGCTTGTAAGGCTGCTGGCGTTACCGACGTTCAGGAAGTGAAGATCGGTTACGATGGTATCGTCTTTGCGATGGACAAGTCCAACGCCGACGTCAAGCTTGAGGCAAAGGACGTGTACCTCGCTCTGGCCGCTGAAATCGTCAAGGACGGCAAGCTCGTTGCCAATCCTTACAAGAAGTGGTCGGAAGTCAACAAGGAGCTGCCAGACGTAGCGATCGCCGCTTACATTCCTGGCTCCAAGCACGGCACACGCGAAGTCTTCGAAGAGAAGATCATGGCTGATGGCTGCAAGGAAGCTAAAGCAACTGACGCTCTCAAGACCCTCGTTCCCGACGCCAAGCAGGCTGCTGCAAAGTGCATCGCAGTTCGTAAAGACGGCGCTGCTGTCGATATCGACGGCGACTACACGGAAACGCTGGCTCGCATCGCTGCAAACAAGACCGGCGTTGGCGTATTCGGCCTCGCATTCTACGAAAACAACATGGACAAGCTGAAGGTTGCAACCGTCGGCGGCATCGTTCCGACCACGGAATCCGTTGCAAGCGGCAAGTATCCAGTGTCTCGTCCACTGTACTTCTACGTCAAGAAGGCCCACCTCGGCGTTATTCCTGGCCTCAAGGAATATGTTGAGTTCTTCGTTTCTGACGAGATGATCGGTCCAGAATCTCCTCTGGCAAACTACGGCCTGGTTGCTGCTCCTGAAGCAGAACGCAAGGAAATCCGCGCCCAGTTCGAAACCGGTAAGGTCATGTAAATCCTGACGGAAGGCGCGGCACCACTGCCGCGCCTTTCATCTATCTGTCTGCCAAGGCACCCATGGGCTGACAGGCCCTATTTACCGGACGCTCAGACCCGATGAATAGGATCTATCAATCTGGAAAGTCGAAGCCGAGCAGGGGATACAGCGCCTGTCACGAAACCGTACGACCTCAAGGTCAGTCCGGTCTTCGGACGATCCGATGTGCAAATTACAAAGCTGCCTGATACCGCATCCACTTTTCTGATGCGCCGAGGAAAGTCTCCATGAACACATCCATACTTTTGCTTATATTGGCGCTGATCGGCACAGCCAGCTATTTGCTTGGCACACGTCGCGCAGTCGCAATGGTGGGCGCCAGCGCCACAAAGATGCATTCGCGGCCGGGTTATCACGGCTCCTATGTTCTCGTCTGGGCGGTTCTTCCTGCAGCGTTCATTCTCGCGCTTTGGCTGGTTATCAGCCCCTTCGTTATCACCTCTTCGGTGCGCGCCGCGTTTCCAGAAGATATCCGGGCGCAATCGGAAGCTCAGCAGAGCCTCAATTACGGCATGGTCGGCTCAATTGCGCGTGGCCTCGAGCGCCTGACACCGGAAGAATTTGCTGCGGCCAAGGCCGATCCGGCCACATTGCGGCCGCTGCTGGGGTCAAAGGGCGTTGCCATTGCCGGAGATCCGCAGCCTTACATGGTCGAAGCAGCTGAAACGCTGAATACCATGTCCGCGGCCAGTCAGGTCGGCATGGTTCTCGTCGTGCTCGTCGTGGCGATTGGCGGTGCAGTCTACGCCATGCGCGGCATTGCTCCACGGTTCAGGGCGCGTAACAATGTCGAGAAGGTCATTCTTGCCGCTCTGGTGCTGGCGTCGTCCATCGCCATTCTCACAACCATCGGCATTGTCTTGTCGATGCTGACGGAAGCCATTCAGTTCTTCAACATGGTGCCCGCCCATCAGTTCTTCTTCGGAACGGTGTGGGACCCACGTTTTGCCGCTGCCGGTTCTACCGATAGTGCAGGTCAATTCGGCCTTATTCCCCTTCTGGCCGGCACGCTCTATATCGGCTTCGTCGCCATGCTGGTTGCGGTCCCGGTCGGTTTGTTTTCAGCCATCTACATGGCCGAATATGCAAGCCCTCGTTTCCGCTCGGTCGCAAAGCCGCTTCTGGAAGTGCTGGCGGGTATCCCTACCATCGTCTACGGCTTCTTCGCGCTGACAACCGTCGGCCCGTTCCTGCGCGACATTTCCTCGCAGATCAACGGACTGGCGACTGGCGACTACACGAACTTCATCCAGGCGCAGAGCGTCATCACCGCTGGCTTCGTCATGGGCATCATGCTGATCCCCTATGTGTCTTCGCTGTCGGATGACATCATTACCGCAGTACCCGGCACAATGCGTGACGGTTCACTCGGCCTGGGCGCCACCCGTTCTGAAACGGTCAAGAAGGTCATCCTTCCGGCAGCCCTTCCGGGCATTGTCGGTGCGATCCTGATGACGGCCTCGCGTGCGATCGGTGAAACCATGATCGTCGTGCTGGCCGCAGGTGTGGCAGCACGCCTGCAACTCAACCCGTTCGAGCCGATGACCACCGTCACCGTCAAGATCGTCAGCCAGTTGACCGGTGACCTTGAGTTCACCTCGCCGCAGACACTGGTTGCCTTCGCGCTTGGCATTACCCTCTTTGCCATCACGCTTTGCCTCAATATCTACGCGCTCTACATAGTGCGCAAATACCGGGAGCAGTACGAATGACCGACGTCGTTACTCCGGGCACTATTGCCCCAGCCGCAACGAAGAAGGTCCGGCGCGATATCGGCATCAAACGCCGCTACGCCTCCGAGCGCCGCTTCCGCGCCTACGGTCTCGCAGCCATCACCTTTGGTTTGCTGTTCCTGTTTCTTCTGCTCTGGTCGGTCGTTGGCAAGGGTTACACAGCGTTCCAGCAGACCATGATTACCGTCCCGGTCGAGTTTTCTGAACAGATCATCGATCCGGATAATGTGCGTGCTCAGAACCCGGCCAAGCTCGTTACGGCCAACTATCCTCTCGTGGCCCGCAATGCGGTGGCCAAGGCACTTGGCGTTTCGCTGGATGACCGCACGGCTCTGCGCGGTGTCTCTGCGATGATTTCGGATGGTATCCGCGTTCAGCTCCGGGATGTCGTCGTCAATGATCCAAGCATCATCGGCACAACACGCACCGTCTCCCTTCTGGCGTCGGGCGATCTCGACAGCGCCTTCAAGGGCCAGGTCGATCTGACTGTCAATGAACAGAACCGTCGGATATCCGATCAGCAACTCGCCTGGGTCAAGCAACTCACCGATGCTGGCCAGATTGCCAAGCAGTTCAACACCGGCATCTTCTTCAACGGCGCATCCAGCCGTCCGGAAGCCTCTGGCGTTGGCGTTGCTCTCATCGGCTCGTTCTACATGATGCTGATCGTGCTGGTTCTGTCTCTGCCCATCGGTGTCGCAGCGTCCATCTATCTGGAAGAGTTTGCGCCAAAGAACCGCCTGACGGATCTCATCGAGGTCAACATCAACAACCTGGCTGCCGTTCCCTCGATTGTTTACGGTCTGCTTGGTCTGTCGGTCTTCATCAACTTCATGGGCTTTCCACGCTCGGCCTCGCTGGTTGGCGGTCTGGTTCTGACCCTGATGACTCTGCCAACCATCATCATCGCCACCCGCGCGGCGCTGAAGGCAGTGCCACCCTCCATCCGTGCCGCGGCTCTTGGCCTTGGCGCGTCGAAAATGCAGACCATTTTCCACCATGTCCTGCCGCTTGCCATGCCCGGCATTCTGACCGGCACGATCATCGGCCTGGCGCATGCTCTCGGTGAAACCGCGCCATTGCTTCTGATCGGCATGGTCGCCTTCGTCACGAACTATCCGACAACACCCATGGACCCGTCTACGGCCCTGCCGGTGCAGATTTACATGTGGGCGAACGAAGCAGAACGTGCCTTTGTCGAAAGAACATCCGGCGCTATTATCATCCTGCTTATGTTCCTCATCGTCATGAATGTTGGCGCAATTCTGTTGCGTCGCCGCTTTGAACGGCGCTGGTAGAGGAGCTTGAAAGCTATGAACATGTTGTCGGAAGCAGCAGTTGAAAAGGCGCTGGACAAGAAAATGAATGAAGTTTCGTACAAGATGATCGGCAAGGACGTTTCTGTCTATTATAGCGAGAAACGCGCCCTTTACGATGTGAACCTCAACGTTCGCGAAAACACGGTAACAGCTTTGATCGGGCCATCCGGTTGTGGAAAGTCTACTTTCCTGCGGACGCTGAACCGCATGAACGACACGATCGACGGTTGCCGCGTCACCGGCAAGATCACGCTCGATGAGGACGATGTCTACGATCCCGCGATCGACGTAGTTGAGTTGCGCGCGCGCGTCGGCATGGTGTTCCAGAAGCCGAACCCATTCCCGAAGACGATCTATGAAAACATCGCCTACGGCCCACGCATCCACGGTCTTGCCCGCAGCAAGGCTGATATGGACCAGATCGTCGAAGCCAGCCTGCAAAAGGCCGGCCTGTGGAACGAAGCAAAGGATCGCCTGCACGAATCCGGTACCGGTCTTTCCGGTGGCCAGCAGCAACGTCTTTGCATCGCCCGCGCCATTGCCGTTTCGCCTGAAGTCATCCTGATGGATGAGCCATGCTCGGCGCTGGACCCGATTGCGACTGCCAAGGTCGAGGAATTGATCCACGAGCTGCGCGCCAACTATACGATCGTTATCGTGACGCACTCTATGCAGCAGGCCGCCCGCGTATCTCAGCGCACGGCCATGTTCCACCTCGGCCATCTGGTGGAAGAAAATGACACCGACAAGATGTTCACCAACCCGGATGACCAGCGTACGCAGGACTACATCATGGGCCGCTTCGGCTGATCTGCCGTTGGTTCACAACATCAGCGCAAACCGCTTGAGCCCGGCTGGGCTTGCGGAATCGCACCGAAACTGGAGAGTAGAACATGCCGACCCACTCGCATATCATGTCCGCTTACGATGAAGAGCTGAAGTTCCTGACCCGCCGTATCGCCGAAATGGGCGGTCTGGCGGAGCAGATGTGCGCGGATGCCGTGCGCGCCCTCGTCAATTCCGACGCAGCCCTGGCCCAGAAGGTCATCTCGGATGACACGATCCTTGACAACGCCGAACGCGAAATCGGCGACAAGGCCATCGTCACCATTGCCAAGCGCCAGCCTATGGCAGCCGACCTTCGCGAAATCATTGGCTCGCTGCGCATCGCTGCCGATCTGGAGCGCGTCGGCGACCTCGGCAAGAACACGGCCAAGCGCGTTATAGCGGTTGCCGGAACCGGCGTTCCTCGCAAGCTGGCGCGCGGTCTCGAGCATCTGTCCGAACTGGCGCTGGTGCAGCTGAAAGACGTTCTGGACGTCTATTCCACCCGTTCGGCGGAAAAGGCACAGACCATCCGCGAGCGCGACGAGGAAATCGACGCGATGTACACCTCGCTGTTTCGCGAGTTGCTGACATATATGATGGAAGATCCGCGCAACATTACCACCTGCACGCATCTTCTGTTCTGTGCCAAGAACATAGAGCGTGTTGGCGATCATGCCACGAACATCGCGGAGACCATCTACTACATGGCCACCGGTAGCCAGCCGGAAGGCGAGCGTCCCAAGGACGACAGTTCCAACACGCTCGGTGCAGTAACCGAGTGAATTCCCTATAAGACTGGCGGAGTCCCTTAGCCATGGTGCCGAAAATAGCAGTTGTCGAAGATGAAGAGGCGTTGAGCGTTCTTCTTCGCTACAATCTGGAATCCGAAGGTTACGACGTGGACACGATCCCGCGTGGCGACGAAGCGGAAATCCGCTTGCAGGAGCGCACGCCGGATCTTTTGATCCTGGACTGGATGCTGCCGGGCGTTTCCGGCATCGAGCTTTGCCGCCGTCTGAGAATGCGTCCTGAAACCGAACGCCTCCCGATCATCATGTTGACGGCACGTGGTGAGGAAAGCGAACGTGTGCGTGGTCTGGCCACCGGTGCCGACGACTATGTGGTCAAGCCATTTTCAACGCCGGAACTGATGGCCCGCGTCAAGGCCATGCTGCGCCGCGCTCGTCCCGAAGTCCTGTCTTCGGTGCTGAAATGCGGGGATATCGAGTTGGACCGGGAAACCCACCGGGTTCACCGCAAGACCCGTGAAGTGCGGCTCGGACCAACCGAATTCCGCCTGCTGGAATTCCTGATGGTGTCTCCCGGTCGTGTTTTCTCGCGCTCTCAGCTTCTCGACGGCGTCTGGGGTCACGACATCTATGTGGATGAACGCACCGTGGACGTCCACGTCGGCCGCCTGCGCAAGGCGCTCAACTTCTCCAATATGCAGGATGTTATCCGCACCGTGCGCGGCGCGGGATACTCTATGGAAGCCTGATAGATATCAGACTTCCAGATTGATTGGGTAGCGCGCGTAAAGTCTTTCTTCTTGGCTCAGGCGCGCGCGCTGCAAAACTTCGACGTAGCGCTGTTTTGCTCGAATTCCATAACTCGTTTTCATCGCGCCCATCATTTCGATGTCCAGGTACATCCAGTTCCAACGAGATGGTAGGACACTTTTGCGGGACGTAAAGAGCGCTCCTTTTTGATTGCGTGCATCATAAGTTCTGTCGAATTCAACTCGAATGCGGCATCATCGATGTCCTCGGCTTCCCTGCGCCAGTATTCCTTGCCGCGCTCTTCACAGATGAGCCAATAGTGATTATTGGCCCACTCAACGTATACCCTTCCATCTCCACAAGACCGACGGGAGATGGATAGAAAAGGAGCTTCAATAACTTTGGACCATATGTCTGAGATATATTTTTCCAAGACGTCGATTGGGTCCAGGGGCACCTCTTTCTGATATAAAAGCCAACTGCCAGCATGCACCAAACGTACCCTTCGAGCAGCGCCATCGGTAGTCGATGTCATTATCTCAAAATTAAAGTTTGACTATCCGACGATAAACGTCTATCAATGTCATATCGATATTTTGCTTGCTGAGCTTTGGTTGCCGCGCGATTAGCACCGCGTTTTGAACTAACCCTTTCCTTCAAAAAAATCGCTATAATCGCACGCGGGACGCAAGTTCTGCGATCTATCTCTTATGCTTTGAAAGGGTTCATTATGACCACAGGCACAGTAAAATGGTTTAACTCCACCAAGGGCTTCGGCTTCATTCAGCCTGACAACGGCGGCACAGACGCATTCGTACACATCTCCGCTGTAGAGCGTGCAGGTATGCGCGAAATCGTTGAAGGCCAGAAGCTGAGCTACGACCTTGAGCGCGACAACAAGTCGGGCAAAATGTCTGCTTGCAACCTGCAGGCTGTATAATACGGACTCTGCTTTCCATTGACCACGGATGTACTGGCATTGTTGAAAGCATGAGACCAATCGAGGTCAGGCAGGTTGCCTGGCCTTTTTTTGTGCCGCTCGACGGCCAAACGCTTGAACGTATTGCATCGTCGAGATGCACGAATACGCTTCGAGCAATAAATCTGCGTATCGTCCTTTTTAAAAAATCGATTCCGATTTTCAGTGCGATGCGATAGGAAGGGAACTCCATGTCTGACGCTCACAGCAAATCTCGCAAGCAGGCCGAAATCGCTTTCGGCGCTACGCAATCGCAGTTTTTTGCACGCGGTCGTGCGGTTGATGAACTCAACTCCATTGCCCAGGCTCGCGACGAAAAGACCATCAGGCTGCGTGAAGCGCGCCTTGCGAAAGAACTTGACGACAGCATGAAACCCGCAGTCATCCCAACGAAACGCGCCAAAAAATCCTGACCCCGGTCGGCATGACGCATCAACTGGAATAGAGATTTGAGAAACACTAGAAATATCAAGAACAACGAAGTTTCCGAACGTCGCGGCGCCGCGGCCGACGCGAAGGCCGCTCTTTTGAAGGCCTATCGTGAAGCAAAGGAAGCTGCCGCACCGACACTCGAAGCCAAGCAGGCAGAGCAGATTGCTGTTGCCGAAGCACGCAGAGCGCGTCAGGCCGAAAGAGATGCGCAGAAGCGTGAAGAAAAACTTCGCCTCGAAGCTGAAGCTGCGCAACGCGAAGCCGAACTCGAAGCTGCCGCAAACGCTGAAGAAGACGCCCGCAAGGCGGCTGAAAAAAATCGTATTGCTCGCGTTGTCGAAGACGAAGCGGCCCGCAAGGCAGAACGCGATCGTCGTTATGCCAACCGCAAAGCCCGCCAAGGCTGATCCATTCGCCAAGATCCAGCAGCCGTTCAATCGAAGGGCTGCGATCTGGCGAGATGGATATAATCCAAAATCGTGCCTCCAAAGCACGTGACGCCCGCGGCTGAGTATCAGCAAGCAGGCTTGCGCCTTGCGCAAATCGTATTGGTGTTGCGCAGAAATTTCCCTCCATAAGTGGTCCGAACCATTCGCAAAGCATCCAATGTTTATGAGAGCTTTTGCAATCAAGATGTGAACGGCGGGGCGTGCGTTTAGCCGAGCGCAGAGATGTAGGTGCTGTTGGTGCGCTGAACTGCGGTGTCGACCATTCCGAAAATTCCAGGCAACAAAAAAGCGGGCCAATGACCCGCTTTTTTATATTCAGCAATGTGCGTGCGGCCTTTTAGGCTCTGCGACGCTCGCTCACTGGCTGGTAGGCCATCTTGGCGTGGAACTTGCAGTAAGGCGAGGACTCGTGGGACTCGCAACCGCAGAAGTGAAAATCATCCTTTAGCGGATCGCCCACTGGCCACTTGCATGTGCGCTCCGTTAGCTCAGTCAAGGTCAGACGAAGAGAGGTTGGCAGCGATGCGTTGCTGACGGGAACATACTCAAGAACCCGCGCTGTATCGGTGTCCATGTCGTCTTTCAACGCGGTCGAACCTGCAGTGCGGACGTTAGGGCGGGCAGCGGTTGGACGTGCCTGAAAATTTGCTGGACGCGGAGCTGTCGAGGCTGCTGGGCGCTTGGCTGCTGGACGTGTGGTTGCTACTGTCCCGCCAGCTTTCGCACGGCCTGGGAGATTCAAACGGTGCACTTTACCGATGACGGCGTTGCGGCTGACGCCACCGAGCTGCGCTGCGATCTGGCTGGCGCTCAGTCCTTCGGACCACAGGCGTTTCAGTCTTTCGACTCGTTCATCAGTCCAGTTCATGCCGTTTCTCCGCTCGTAGCGCAGGCAGAATCATCCCCGATGCCGTGGAGTGAACCACGCGCAGAGTATCCGCCAGATTGTAGGTGACTAGTTCCGCCGCTTGCAGTCTAGTAATTGAGAGTTAACCTAATCGTCGGCAGACTCCGTGACAAGAGTCGGGGGAATCATCTGGAATCGATTTCCCGGTTTTCCCCAACTTGCTTCGTTTCTGAGTCAGAAAGGCAACACTTTGTAGGTTGATAAAACGATTCTACCATCGCTTGAGAAAGCCAGCATATGTGGACATTTGTTGACATCGTCAAGGGAAGTGACAATAGTGCGCTCGACCTACCGAGAATATCCCAAGCCGCCGCGAGGCGGCATTTTTGATTTTCAGGCACGGGATGACCGATAAGCCCTATTGATAGCGCGTTTGCGCGGGAGTGCTGCAGCCATGGCCGACACCACGCCATTGTTCGATACGTTTTCCAGAGCCCCTTTGCGCTTCGAGCGCGGTGAGGGTGTATGGCTCGTGACGGAAAGCGGCGAGCGATATCTGGATTTCGGCGCAGGCGTTGCGGTGACCTCGGTCGGCCACAGCCATCCGCATATGGTGGAGGCTCTCAAAGGCCAGGCCGAGAAGGTCTGGCATCTCTCCAATCTTTATGAAGTGCCGGGTCAGGAAACGCTGGCCAAGCGGCTGACCGATGCAACTTTTGCGGATAAGGTGTTTTTTACCAATTCGGGTGCTGAGGCCTTGGAATGCGCGATCAAAACGGCGCGTCGTTACCATTATACCCACGGCAACCCGGAGAAGTTCCGTATCATTACCTTTGAAGGCGCGTTTCACGGGCGCACACTGGCCACCATTGCTGCCGGTGGCCAGCCGAAATACATCGAAGGTTTCGGCCCGAAGGTCGAAGGTTTCGATCAGGTACCATTCAATGATCTGGAAGCGCTGAAAGCGGCAATCGTTCCGGAAACTGCGGCGTTGCTCATAGAGCCTATTCAGGGTGAGGGCGGCGTTCGTCCGGTTGCACCAGAATTTCTGCGCGCACTTCGAGACCTTTGTGAAGAGCATGGCCTACTGTTGATTTTTGACGAAGTGCAAACGGGTGTCGGCCGTACGGGCAAGTTCTTTGCCTATGAATGGTCGGGCGTTACGCCAGATATCATGGCGGTGGCCAAGGGTATTGGTGGCGGTTTTCCGTTTGGCGCCTGCCTTGCAACGGCAGAGGCCGCATCCGGTATGACGGCTGGCGTTCACGGGACGACCTATGGCGGCAATCCGCTGGCCATGGCCTGCGGCAATGCAGTGCTGGATATCGTTCTGGCCGACGGATTTCTTCAGCAGGTACGTGATGTCACACTGGTGTTCCGCCAGGGCCTCGCTTCCCTGAAGGATCGTTATCCCGATGTGATCGAGGAGATCAGAGGTGAAGGTCTTCTGATCGGCGTCAAGGCAAAGGTTCCCTCCGCCGATCTGCTTCATGCCATCCGTGCCGAGCATCTTCTGGGTGTTCCAGCAGGTGATAACGTTATTCGTTTGCTGCCGCCGCTTGTTGTAACGGCAGAAGAAGCGCGCGAAGGCTTGGCGCGGCTTGAAAGAGCTGCGGAAGCCGTCACGACGAAAATGGCAAAAAGCGCCTAAACGCGCAATGGTTAGGCCAGCGCGCCGCGTGGCCTGCATCAATGGGACTATATTGAAATGGCATCAGCAAAGCATTTTCTAGATCTTTCGGCCGTTGGCTCGGATGACCTGCGGGTTATTATGGACGACGCCCGCGCACGCAAGATTGCGACCGAGAACGGGACAGCGGAAAAGCCACTGGCTGGCAAGATGCTGGCGATGATTTTCGAAAAGCCGTCTACACGCACCCGCGTCTCCTTCGATGTCGGCATGCGCCAACTCGGCGGCGAGACGCTGTTTTTATCAGGCACGGAAATGCAGCTTGGCCGTGCTGAAACCATCGGCGATACGGCCAAGGTTCTGTCGCGTTATGTGGACGCAATCATGATCCGCACGACAGACCACTCACGCCTGCTGGAGCTTGCAGAACACGCGACCGTGCCTGTGATCAATGGCCTGACGGATGATACGCATCCTTGCCAGATCATGGCAGATATTCTGACATTCGAAGAGCATCGCGGACCGATCAAGGGCAAGACGATTGCCTGGACCGGGGATGGCAACAATGTGCTGCATTCGCTGGTCGAAGGTTCTGCACGCTTCGGTTACCGCATGAACATGGCGGTGCCGATGGGGTCCGAGCCGCATGACCGGTTCCTGAACTGGGCGCGCAACAATGGCGGCGAAGTCATGCTGTATCACGATGCAGAACGTGCCGTTGAAGGTGCCGATTGCGTGGTAACCGACACTTGGGTGTCCATGAACCAGGAACACAAGGCGCGTGGCCACAATATCTTCCAGCCTTACCAGGTCAATGCTGGCTTGATGGCCAAGGCAAACAAGGACGCGCTGTTCATGCACTGCCTGCCTGCGCATCGCGGTGAAGAAGTGACGGATGATGTAATCGACGGACCACAATCCGTCGTTTTTGACGAGGCGGAAAACCGCCTGCATGCGCAAAAGTCCATCATCGCATGGTGCATGGGCGTCATCTGACGTCTGGGGCATGTTGCTAACGCAACGTGCCGTACCGAACGCTTGAATTTTCGGCAGGGCTACCCATTTGTAGCCCAAGTCGATGCTGCCATACAATTTGATGGCGGCTTTTCATCAACTATTCGCCGCATACTTCCCCGGACGGTGGTTCCGTTTTCACCTCCGCCGGTTTATCTATGCGAGAACGAATATCAGGCCCGTCGATCAATGCTGCTTGCGGCGCAGATCATGTGGCGCGGCAACGTGCACGGCGGGCATCAAGGAGTTAGTGAGATGGCAGATGTGACGGTAAATCTCGACACACTCGATTTTGCAGGTGACGACAAGGTCATTCCTTTTCAGGTAGAAGGACTGGACGTGCGCGGTCGTGCCGTGCAGGTCGGGCCGCTGCTGAATGCTATTCTCGAAAGACACGAGTATCCGCCGGTTGTCGCCCGCCTTCTGGCGGAAGCGGTTGTTCTGACTGCGCTAATCGGCACGTCGCTCAAGTTTTCCGGCAAATTGACACTTCAGACCAAGAGTGACGGCCCCGTGGATTTGCTGGTCGCAGATTTTTCAGCGCCTGAGAATATGCGCGCCTATGCGCGTTTCGACGAGGAGCGGTTGGCGGAAGCCACGGCTGCCGGCACCACGTCGCCAGAGCAGTTGCTTGGTGCTGGCATTCTGGCCTTTACGATCGATCAAGGCGTTGGCATGCAGCCCTATCAAGGCATCGTGCCACTGGATGGCTCCACGCTGGAAGATATTGCGGGCGTCTATTTTCGCCAGTCGGAACAACTGCCCACGCGTGTGCGGCTTGGCGTTGCCGAACTGTTCGACCGGGACGAAGACGGCAAACCACGCCATGGCTGGCGGGCCGGTGGGCTTATCGCGCAGTTTCTGCCGCAGGCGCCGGAACGGCTCCGTCAGCGGGATTTGCATGGCGGCGACGGTGACGAAAATAGCCTCGACGTGGCGGACGACGACGCCTGGAATGAAGCCGTCGCCTTGATCGACACTGTCGATACGGATGAGCTGACGGATCCACAAGTTCCAGCCGAGAAGCTGCTGTATCGTCTGTTCCACGAACAGGGCGTGCGCGTCTACGAACCGCAATTGATCCTTGATCGCTGCAATTGCTCGCGTGATAAGATCAAAGGCGTGCTTTCCGGTTTTTCCGCCGAGGAAATCCGCGAGAGTCAGGAAAACGAAGTTGTTTCCGTTACCTGCGAATTCTGCTCGACGACCTATCATTATCAGGTCGAAGAGTTGCCAGTCGCGGGCTGATATCGTGGGCGGGGTGATGCCCCGCCTGCTTTAGTTCAAGACGCGCAGCAGTCCCGGGCTATCTAAGGAAAACGCCGGAATGTCCACCGTGAACACTTCTCCGGTTTCCGCCTGCATCTCATAATGACCGAACATCAGGCCCGATGGCGTATCCAGCGGGCAGCCGGAAGAATATTCGTAGGAATCGCCGGGCTTGAGATGTGGCTGTTCGCCGATCACGCCAGGACCGGAAACCTCGTCCACCTGGCCGTTTTCATCGGTAATATGCCAATAGCGATTGACCAGAGTTACGGCAAGGTCGGAGTTGTTGGAGATGACAACCGTGTAGCCCCAGACATAACGGCTGTCATCCGGGTCGGACTGCTCGTCAAGATAATAGGGGTCGACTGTGACCTCGATATCTCTTGTCATTGCACGGTACATTACGGGACCCTAAGTATTGCTTCTCTTGGCACTATACACGAATAGCGCTGTATATCGTCAATAAAGCGCGTTTACATTAGCAGGTGTTCACGGATCTTTGCGCATTTCTGAAAGCTGACGGTCACTCTGGTTCCACGAACCCGGAATCAACGCCGAGGCGAGGCGTTAAATGTGGCCTGGGTGATCGGGCCACATCTGTTTCATCAGGCCGAGACTTTAGCCACTGCAGCAGCAAAGTCTTCCAGCAGATCGTCAGTATCTTCGATGCCGCAGGAGAGACGTAGCGTACCACCGGAAATGCCCAGTTCCGCACGCGCCTCATCGGTCAGGTTCTTGTGCGTTGTGGTGCCGGGATGCGTGATCAGGCTTTTGGCATCGCCGAGATTGTTGGAAATCTTGACGATCTCCAGCGCGTTCTGCAGCTTGAATGCCGCTTCCTTGCCACCCTTCAGCTCGAAGCAAACCAGCGTCGAGCCGCCCGTCATCTGCTTGGCGATGATATCGGCCTGCGGATGGTCGGCACGGCCGGGATAGATCACCTTGGCGACCTTGCCTTGGTCGGCAAGAAAATCGGCAATCCTGGCGGCGTTGGCCGTCTGCTGGCGCACGCGTAGCGGCAATGTCTCTATGCCTTTCAGCAGCGTCCAGGCGTTGAAGGGCGACATGGCGGGCCCCGTATGACGGAAGTAATCCTGAAGCTCTTCCTCGATCCATTTCTTGTCGGAGAGAACGACGCCGCCCAGGCAGCGGCCCTGACCGTCGATGTGCTTGGTCGCGGAATAGACGACGATATGCGCACCCAGTTCCAACGGCTTCTGGAAAAGCGGTGTCGCAAACACGTTATCGACCACCAGCTTCGCACCGATCTGGTTGGCAAGCTTGGCAACGCCAGCGATATCCACCACTTCCAGCGTCGGGTTCGTCGGGCTTTCAAGAAAGAACAGCTTTGTGTTCGGCTGGATGGCCTTTTCCCAATTTGCGAGATCGCGGCCATCGACCAAAGTGCATTCGATGCCGTATTTCGGAGCGAGCGTCTCGACAACCCAACGGCAGGAACCAAACAGAGCGCGGGCGGCAACTATGTGATCGCCTGCCTTCAACTGGCACAGAATGGCAGCGCTGACAGCGGCCATGCCGGATGCCGTAGCGCGCGCGTCTTCGGCGCCTTCCAGCAGGCACATGCGCTTTTCAAACATGTCATTGGTCGGGCTTGCATAACGGGCGTAAATGAAGCCTTCCGTTTCGCCTTTGAAGCGGGCTTCAGCCGCCTCAGAACTGTCATAGACAAAGCCCTGCGTAAGGTAGATTGCCTCGGACGTTTCGCCGTACGCAGACCGTAGTGTTCCACCATGTACCAGCTGTGTTGCCGGGCGCCATTTCTTGCTCATGTCATCACCTTACAAACAAAAAAACCGGTCGCAAAAAGCAGACCGGTTACAAGCGCACCCGGTCTTTTTAGCCACTTATTTAACGTGGCTGCAAGCCGACCGGCCAAATCACCACGGGATAAGATTGCCTTAACTCCGTTAACGACTTGCGTCAATGCCTTGCTTTTGGTTTTGTCGCCGTGAAAAGGGATGATGAAAAGATGACGAGAACAACGGGCATATTGGCGGATGGCGCAATCCGGGGGCTGTTCGGTTCTGGGCAGTTAAAGAGCGAACGCGCGCTGGATGTGGACCAGATTCAGCCAGCCAGCCTCGACCTGCGTCTGGGTGCCAAAGCCTACCGCGTGCGCGCCAGCTTTATGCCCGGCCCATCGACAAAAGTCATCGAGAAGCTCACGCGTCTCAGCCTGCACGAGATCGATCTGAGCGAAGGTGCGGTTCTTGAAACCGGTTGCGTCTACATCGTTCCGTTGATGGAGGCGCTTGCCCTGCCTGTGGATATGTCCGCTTCCGCCAACCCGAAAAGCTCGACGGGTCGCCTCGACATCTTTACCCGCGTCATCACCGACAATGCGCAGGAATTCGACAAGATACCCGCAGGCTATAACGGCCCGCTCTATCTTGAGATCAGCCCGCGCACTTTCCCCATCGTCGTGCGCCAGGGTTCGCGCCTGTCACAAATTCGCTTTCGCATCGGTCACTCCGTCCTTGCCGATGCTGAAATGCTGATTTTGCACGAAAAGGAAACGCTGGTCGCGAGCGAAACGCCCAATGTCTCCGGCGGTGGCATTGCATTATCGATCGATCTTCAAGGCTTTGGTGAAAAGGGCCTGATCGGCTATCGCGGCAAACATCATACCGCGGTGGTCGATGTCGACCAGAAAGCCGCTCACGACGTGCTGGACTTCTGGGAGCCGATCTACGCAAGGGGCCGTGCCGAACTCATCCTCGACCCGGACGAGTTCTACATCCTGGTCTCGCAGGAGGCCGTCCACGTCCCACCTCTCTATGCTGCCGAGATGACACCGTTCGATCCGCTGGTCGGCGAATTTCGCGTCCATTACGCTGGTTTCTTTGACCCCGGTTTCGGCCATGCCAGCGCCGGCGGCACCGGCAGCCGCGCTGTCCTCGAAGTCAGAAGCCACGAAGTCCCCTTCATTCTGGAGCACGGCCAAATCGTCGGTCGCCTGGTCTACGAGCACATGCTGACCAAGCCGGAAGGCCTCTATGGATCAGGACTAGGATCCAACTATCAGGCTCAGGGCTTGAAACTTTCAAAACACTTCCGCCCGGAATAACTCCTATCGCCAAGCTTGACAGTCTGTCGCAACTATCAGATTTTGATTTCCGCGCGGGTGTAGCTCAATGGCAGAGCAGCAGCTTCCCAAGCTGAATACGAGGGTTCGATTCCCTTCACCCGCTCCATTGACCTTTCCAACAAGATCAATGACGTCAAATAAATGCTGATGTTTCAGCGTTTTCGCCTCACGCGCGCGTATAAACGTGCAACAGTATGCAGTGACATCCAGCAATTTTGATGGTCGGGAACCGATGCCGGAAAATGAAACTGACAGGCATTCAGAACAAGAATGTGATCAAGCGTAGAAGTTTCACCTGATGAAGCGAATAGCGCCGACCCTCGGTCTTACGAATTAACGTTACGTCATCTTTTGCTACTTTCCAATGTGCTTTAGGATAAAACGGCTCAGCGTAAACACAACTCAAATCTACCGCCGAAATTCGGTGGATTTTTTGGAGAGCAAAAATCTGAGACCGTCTTTCATTTTTTTGGCGCTGCAACACCCGATGGTGTTGTCAACACCAAATTTTAACAATCTTGTATTTTCTGGAACAAAAGCTACTCAAGTCACGTTGGTTTTCCGAATAGAAAAAAAGGAATTACCAATGTCTAGGATGGTAAAACTCATTTCTCTCGTCGTTCTCAGCGTCGGTTTATCTGCGACTACTTCGATTCCTGCCCATGCACTTAGCATCATTGCTCCTGCATACGAGGGTCAGGCAGGCACGCAAGGCACCTACGATCACCCACCGGTCGCATTTACCGGAGGCTCATCAGATGCCGGGAATTCAAGTGGTTTATCGCTGTCTTCGCATGAAATCCTGCATGTGAAATGGTGCGCGCAGAACTACCCGTCATACCACGCCACCGACAATACGTATCAAATCAAGCATGGCGCGCGTACGGAATGCCGCTCACCTTATTGAATGACACCCTATCTGCTCTTCATCCTATATTTTGAAGAGCATGAGTTTTAATTAAAATTTCACTCAATTGTTCTTTGAGACCGGTTTGTGCGGCGTTTTATTCCAGACGAATGGTTTATAGCGCAGTTCAAAGACGGCACGCCAAGCGGCGGCAGACAGCAAGAGCCAATAAAGTGGTGTAGCGAGCCATCTTTTCCCGATCATACCCCGCTCATGCTTGATCATCGCTCGAGTCCCCATCAGCAGGAAGATGGCGTAACTCGCTACAATATTAACTGTGTCGATGCCGATAAGCGCGAGTTGCGTGGTGGAAAATACGCTTGGACCTTCCGTCCAGATTGTGTGACCAACGACCATCAAGTAGACGATAAAAAGCGGATGAGTCAGCGATGAAAGCAACATGCCACCGATCAACAGGTGGAAGACCAGATAGGCTTTCCATCCCATTTCCTTTGCGACACTGACTGGCGATCGCATCATCACCAGCCAGCTTTGCAGCCAGCCTTTGAACCAGCGGCTGCGCTGGGCAAGCCAGACGAATATGTCTGTCGGGGCATCTTCCAATGTCTGATAACTGATGACATCCGAGTAGTAGCCGAGCCGGTACAGGCGCATGCCAAGATCGGCATCTTCCGTGACGTTGTAGGGATCCCAGGCTCCGGCATGGCGCAGGATCGATGCGCGGAAATGGTTTGATGTGCCGCCCAGCGGAAGAGGCATTTGCATGCGTGCCAGCATGGGCAACATGCGCCTGAACAGCGCGGAATATTCCAGCGAAAAAGACGATGTCATCCAAGAAATATTGGCATTGCTGATAATCAGTGGTGCTTGCAGGCAGGCCAGTTTTTCACAACCACTGCGAAAACGAGTATGGGCCTCGCGCAATTGTTTGGGATGCGGCCTGTCCTCGGCATCATATACCGCGATGAACTCTCCACGCGCGCCGTATAGCGCATAGGTCAAAGCCTTCGGTTTCGTGCGCGGCAAGGAAGGCGGCACATGAACGATCTCGAAGTGCGAGCCGGGGTTAAGGCGTTCGATTGCAACGATAGTCGATGCATCATCCGCCTCGCAAACTAGCTTGATATCCAGCCTAGATTTCGGCCAGTCGAGCCTGTTCAGCGCGGTGACGAGTTGCTCCACGATTGCCTCTTCGCGGTAGAGCGCGACAAGAATGGTATAGACCGGTAGCTGATCTTCCTTCGATTGCTCCACCAGTGCCAGTGTTCGCCGGTCCGGTTTTAAGCGCAACGGTACAAGACGAAACAGGATGGCGGCCATGTAGAGCGCAGCGGTCAGGATATGCAGAAGATGAAAGGTCAACGACGGCGAAAGAAGCATCGAGCCTATGATTATGGTAAAACCGACGCCGAGCAGAAATCCCTGCTTTCCGTGCAAGGTAATGCGCGCCGAATAAAGCGGTGTCGCATCGAATAATGAATTCACAGTCTGTCGTGTTCGCCTTTCCGCACCTGCCTGCCAGACGGCGGTGCGAAGCGCCGATGGCGTCGTGACAACAAGATCTGCAGCAATGCCGGGCGTGCTTTCCAGCGCATGTTTCAGCCTTTCGATGCTGCTAATATCAGGAACGATGGCTATATAGGGTTTGGTATCCTTTGGAGAGAGGCGGACCATTCGCGTTTCCAGGAGCTGGATATCAAGCGACGGTGTATCGACCACGATGGCCCCATCCAGCTCAGCCACGAATGGCAGCCGCAGAAAGCGGGCAAAAGCGCCAAAATACGCGGTTTCCGTTACGGTTTCGCTCGCTAGAAGCTCCGCTTCGAAGGTCGATCCGTTGCGAAGCGCACGTGCCGTAAACTCCTCGATATAGGGTTTTCCCAATCCGAGGGTCTTGAGAAAAGCAGCTTCGTCACTCTCTGCCACCGAGCTATCGAGGAAAGAAAATGGATCGTCTTCGAGCGGATCGAATGAGACGATTTCACCCTGTACAAGCATCGCTTTTCGCGATTCTTGTGTATACTCGTCAATACGCGACATACATATACCAGCCACCGAACCGGTGGTGCCCCAACAATTCCCCAGCGGATCATATACATGCGTCCTTTAGTTGCACCCTTCAAATTAATGGGTATTTTAGGTTATTTTGTCTGCGCGAGTATTTTTTTGGCGTCGCAGCCAGTCCGTGCGGAAAATCTTGTCGAAAATGGCGGACTGCCTGTTTTGTTCGATAAGCAGGAGCGGTTGCCGGGTGCAGACCTTTCGACGGTCTCGCGCGTGCGGTTTCTGATGTCGGTCGATTTTCCTCCATTCAATTTTACCGATCAAAACGGACGGCTGGTCGGGTTCCATGTTGATCTGGCTCGCGAGATTTGCGCTCAGTTGAAAATCGAAAGTAAATGCCAGGTCCAGGCGCTTCCTTTCGATGAGCTGGAGGCCGCGGTGGAAATGGGTGAGGGCGAAGCCGTCATGTCGGGCATCGCCTCCAGCCCAGACCTTCGGAAAAGTTTCAGCTTTACAAGGCCGTATATACTTCTGCCCGCCCGCTTTGCCATCAACAAGACAACCAAGCTGGAGGGGCAGTCAGCGAGCGCACTTTCCGGCAAGAAAGTGGGCGTGATCAGCAATTCCCGTCATCAGGCGATGCTGAAAGCATTTTTTCCGACCGTCGCCATCAACGGCTTCGATGGTTACGAGCCGATGTATGAAGCGCTGAGGACCGGCAAGATCGACGCCATCTTCGCCGATGGCTTACGCTTGCCGTTTTGGGTCTCGGGAACTGCATCCGATGGCTGTTGCGCCATGTTCGATGGTCCCTATATGTCCGATCGTTTTCTAGGCGAGGGTCTGTCCATCATGACGGTCGATCCGGAAGACAAGCTCGTGCCTGCTTTCGATCAGGCCCTTGCCGCTCTGTCACGTAACGGCCGACTGGAGGAAATCTATCGCCGCTATTTTCCTTACGGAATGTTTTGAACCTATCGGATTATTGGCTGGCCCAGATGATGCGGGCCACCCACTCGACGTCCGCCAGATCAAAGCTGCGATTGGGATGTTCCGGGTTCAGTGAGAACAATTCGATAGTCTTGGCGGTTTGGCGTGCCAAGACTTTCGCCATGACCTCTCCATCCTTGCTTTTGACGACAACGCGGTCCCCGCGACGAACCTGCGCACCGGGCTCTACGATCAGCATATCGCCATCGCGATAAAGCGGCATCATGCTGTCGCCTTGCACTTCCAATGCATAGACACCAGCCTTGTTAGCGGGGGAGGCGGGAAAATCTACGACATCCCAACCTTGGCCAGCGGGGAAACCACCATCATCAAAAAAGCCGCCTGACCCCGCCTGGGCAAAGCCGAGCAGAGGAATGGCGCCCGTCTGTGGCGGAAAATTGCCGTCGGGTAAGGTGTTTTTGCTGGCATGGCCAAGGGCGTAACCGAAAAACTGGTCGATCGTCGCCCCGGTTGCATCCAGCACTTTGGACACCGATTCGGTGGAAGGCCAGCGTTGGCGACCATCAGGGCCTACCCGTTTGGATTTGTTGAACGATGTCGGGTCAAGTCCCGCTTTCCGTGCCAGACCGGAAGGCGTCAGCTGGTTACGGTCCGCGAGAGTATCGATCGCACTCCAGATATTATCGTGTGATAGCATAATTTACGGCCCGGATGGAGCGGCGTCGTCACGCGGCTCGCTTCAGTATCTGACGAAATTTAGCCAAACACGAAGAAAGAGTAAAGTAAAAAAGGAATAAAATCCTTATTGATTATGCGACCAATGTGGACATGTTGATCTTGGAAAGCTGGATGACGGCCTGGGTGCGACTATCCACCTTCAGTTTCAACAATATTGCCGAAACATGCGCCTTGATCGTGGCTTCGGAAACGCTGAGTTCATAGGCAATCTGCTTGTTGAGCAGGCCTTCGCCCAACATGCCCAGCACACGGTTTTGCTGCGGTGTCAGAGTGCGCAGCCGGTTGATGAGGTCTGCCATATCCGGGTCGTGATCCTGGCCGGACTGACAGGATGCCGGTATCCAGACATCACCCTCCAGCACTGCGCGGATACCGGCGCGCATATCTTCAATGCCTGAGGATTTGGAAATGAAGCCGGAGGCGCCAAGCTCGATGGCGCGGCGCATGGTGGCCGGATCGTCCGTAGCTGAAACGATGACGATGGGCAGGCTGGAAAACTCTGCCCGTAAAGCCATCAGCCCTGAAAAACCGCTGACACCGGGCATGGCGAGGTCCAGCAGCATGAGATCGGCATCGGGTTGGTAAGCGGCGGCCGTTTTCGCCGCTTCGAAGTCACCCGCCTCGATGATCGTGTTGTCGCCTTCAAGCCCTGTAACCGCCTGGCGCAAAGCGCCGCGGAACAACGGATGGTCATCTGCGATGATAATGGTGAGTTGTGACATGCAGCGCCCCCTCCCAAGAGCATTTCATGTGCGTCTCATTTTGGCGGAGTTCAACTTCACGTCAAGCATCCGCCAAATAAGGATTGCGTGAATACGGCTGCAATACAAGCTTTAGATTGCAGGTAATGCCTTGCGGGTGTCGTCCTGGGGCAAAAATCTGTGTGAGGCGGTGGACAAGCACCGGCATTTGCGGCAAACCGCCCGCAGTGAAGGAGACGCCGCATGAGTGAAACGCCCCCCGTCATCAACAATCTCGTCATCTACAAGATTGTCCCGACAGCCCTTTGGCAAAGGGCTAGAGACGCCGGTATTTTCCAAGGCGCGGCCATCGACCTTACGGATGGTTACATCCATTTCTCAACCGCAGCCCAAGTCAAGGAAACTGCACAGAAGCATTTCGCCGGTCAGGACGATCTTCTGCTGGTGGCCGTCGATGGTGGCGCGCTGGGAGACAAGCTGGTGTTTGAAACATCCCGTGGCGGCGATCAGTTCCCGCATCTCTATGCGCACCTGCCCTTGAGCGCGGTTTTGTGGGAAACACCTTTGACGATGGATGATGACGGCGCACACCAGTTTCCGGAGATTTCATGATGAGCGGATTTTTTTCCTCACTCGGTCGGCGCGGCCTGTTTCTGATGGACCCGGAAGTGGCGCATGGCATGTCGATCGCCGCGCTACGCAGTGGTTTCATGCCCACCTGCATGGTGCCGCACGATCCACGCCTGCAACAGACGGTGGCTGGCCTTGTTTTCCCCAACCCACTCGGCATGGCAGCGGGTTACGACAAAAATGCGGAAGTGCCCGGTCCGCTGCTGAAGCTGGGCTTCGGTTTTACCGAAATCGGCACGGTCACGCCGCTCCCGCAATCGGGCAATCCGAAACCACGCATTTTCCGGCTCTTGGAAAACGACGCCGTCATCAACCGTCTGGGGTTCAACAATGAAGGTCATGCGGTGGCGCTTGCGCGCCTTATCGCTGCTGGCCTGCGCGGCCTCGTCGGCGTCAATATCGGTGCGAACAAGGATAGCGAAGATCGTATCTCGGATTACGTGAAGGGCATCGAAACATTCGCTTCGGTCGCGTCTTATTTCACTGCCAACATCTCCTCGCCCAATACGCCGGGCCTGCGCGATTTGCAGGCGCGTGAGAGCCTGTCAGCCCTGTTGAAAGCCGTGCTGGAAAAGCGCGATGCCGAGGCACAGAAGCTGAACCGCCTCATTCCGGTATTCCTGAAGATCGCACCCGATCTGACGGAAGAGGGGCTGGATGATATCGCTGCCGAAGTGCTGGCCCATAATCTTGATGGCCTGATCGTCTCCAACACGACACTGTCACGTGATGGTCTGCGCCCCGGCCCGAACAATAACGAGACGGGCGGCCTGTCAGGCAAGCCGCTCTTTGATCTCTCCACGACCGTGCTTGCCAAAATGCGCAAACGCGTCGGCCCCGCTCTGCCCATCATCGGCGTCGGCGGCGTCTCGTCTGCCGAAACCGCGCTGGAAAAAATCCGTGCCGGTGCTGATCTGGTGCAGCTGTATTCCTGCATGGTCTATGAGGGGCCGGCTCTGCCCGGCCGCATCGTGCGAGGGCTTTCCACATTGGTCGCACGCGAGCAGGTTGGCAATATTCGGGAACTGCGTGATAGCGCGGTGGATCGTTGGGCCGAGCGTAAAATTTAAAGTCGCAACGGATTCATATACGTCTGTCATCCTGTACTTGATGCGGGGGTGACGGAGAGTTGTGGCTGCGGCCTTTACCCAAGCTCGTCACTTGCAAAGCACCATCGCCCAATAAGGCCTATTCTTAGCCGTTGCATCATAAGCAACCGCCACACCCAGGCCGCCGTAATTGCCCAGCATATTTTCCAGATGATGTGGCGAACTGATCCAGGCTTTTACCACGCGCTCGACCGTATCCTGTCCAGCTGCCACGTTTTCAGCCGCAGGCAGAGGCACGCCGCCGTCCCTCATGCGAATGAGAAAACTGTCGGTGAGGCCGATGAGATGCGCCATTTTTTGCGCTTTCACCATGCGGTTGGCCTGATAGGCGGCCGCCTGTTGAGCGGCGCTGTTGGCGGACAGCGTTGGGAGCCCCTTGGAGCGGCGAAGCTCGTTGACCATGGGAAGGGCTGATGCGGTCTCATCGCGCGTGCCGGAGGCGATACCCTTGTTGGTGCGCGTGGAAACGCAGGCGGAAAGTGCTGCACTTGCAGAAACCAGCACGAAGCCGCGCCGTGAAAACGTGAGCAGGGAATGTTGAGTCATATCAGCGGCGGAAGCTCAACAGGCGAAGGATGATGAAGACGGGGATGACGATGACCGCACCCGCCAGCAAATAATCTCCGATGCTGCCCAAGGCGCGGAAACCGCTGTGCCAGATGTCGAGCACGAAATCTCTGATGCCATAGATGATGTTCCACGGCGTCAAGCCGAAGACAGCCATGACGAAACCGACGATCAGTGACACGACAAGCAATTTGACGATTGTTCGCGCGACACTATCACCCAGCACCTTATCGACCTCACCCGCCATCAGCATATCTCCTAAATTCAGCCAAGACATAGAAAGCATGGCGCCTCTATGCAAGCCAAGACACATTCTAAGCGCTATATTTGCCGCTGCCATGAAATAGGAGTTGAGTTTTTTTATGGCCTGATGAAAGACAGTCCACCTCTTTCAGGAAAGCGTGCATGGCCCCACACCAGTTTTCTTCCGGCGACGCCATCGCAGACCGGCGCGCCGATTATGCCCGCATGCTGGCAGAGAGCGGAGATCCTGCGGCGGCCGCTGAACTGATGGAGCAGGCGCTGGAGCTAACGCCGTCATGGGCCGCAGGCTGGGTACAGCTGGGAGACTATTGTGACAAGGCGGGGCTGACCGAGAAGGCCATAGCCGCCTACGAGACCGTCAACAGGCTGGACCCGGAGGGAATTTTTGCTGCCCCCCTCAAACTCGCGGTGCTGGGCGCCGCCGAAACGCCGGAACAGCCGCCCAGCGCCTATGTCGAAGGCCTGTTCGATGATTACGCCGACCGTTTCGAAACCTCGCTGGTGGAAAAGCTGGAATACAGCGTCCCGCAAAAGCTGGCAGCGCTGATCGAAACCGCAAGACCGGCCACCGGCCAATTCACCTGCACGGTCGATATCGGCTGCGGCACTGGCTTGCTGGGTGCGGAAATCCACGGCTGGACACACCGCCTTGAAGGCTTCGACATTTCCACCAACATGCTGGCCAAGGCGCAGGAAAAGGCCATCTACCACCATCTGGCCCAAGCCGATCTTTCGATGCCAGCAGAAACATCCGGTCTCTTTGCCGATGACCTTCCCCGTCACCGCGCCGATCTGGTCGCAGCCGCCGATGTCATGATGTATCTCGGCAGTCTCGAAACCGTCATGCCGCTTGTCATGGCGCTGATGGCACCGGGTGGAACCTTCGCCTTTTCGGTGGAGGATGCAGGTGACGAGGGAGGCTTCATCCTCCTGCCATCCCTGCGCTACGCCCATTCGGAAGCCTATGTCCGCGCCTTGTTGGAGGCATCCGGCCTGCAAATGCTGGAAATACGTAAAACCACCATTCGCAAAGACGCTGGAAAACCCCTCGCTGGCATTCTGTTTCTTGCCAGAAAGCCCGCCTGATCTTTTCGTTTCTTGCCTTTTGATCGATAGGTCAGCCTTGCTTACATATCGATGTTGAAACCTGGCCTTTTGCAGTGCAAAATAGGCGCAATCGAGCGATCCATCCCGGCGGATGCGTGATGCGGCGATGCACATTCACACAGCATTGACAGTTCCATTTCGGGGTAGCGCGCATGGCATTCACGAGAAGCGTTTATGGCATGTGGAGTGCTGATCCGGCCAAGCATGCGCCGCTGGAAGACATTCAGGGCATCGTCACCGGCAGCATCGTCTCGGCGCTCGGTTTCTACCTCCTAGCGAAAGTCGGCCTGCTCACCGGCGGCACGGCAGGCGTGGCCTTCCTCCTGCATTACGCTTTCGGCATCAGCTTCGGCCTGTTGTTTTTTCTCGTCAATCTGCCCTTCTATTACCTGTCCTTCCGTCGCTTGGGTCTTGCCTTCTCCCTCAAAACCTTCATCGCTATCGGCTTTGTTTCGGTGCTGACGGAACTGGAAAGCCGCTGGATGGTGGTGGAAAGCATCAACCCACTCTGGGCGGCACTGCTCGGCGGTCTTCTCTTGGGCTACGGCCTTCTGGCGCTGTACCGCCACCGCGCCAGCCTCGGCGGTATCGGCATTCTCGCTATCTATATTCAGGATCGTTTCGGCATCCGCGCCGGTCTCATCCAGCTTGCCTTTGATAGCTGCGTCATGATCGCCGCCTTTGCCGTCATCAATCCAGAAACGGTGCTCTACTCCATCGTCGGCGCCTTCGTGCTCAACCTGTTCCTGGCTATCAATCACCGTTCCGACCGCTACATCGTCGTGCGCTGAACGCTTGAATTTTTGTCCTTCGCGGCGCAAAGAGTTAGACTGCAACGCGGGGACGATCATGAGCGACATAGCAGAGCGCAAGCGCAACAGGTTTTGGGCATCGACGTCTGATAAGCATTCTCTCGTGGAAGATGCGCAGGCCGTCATCGCAGGCAGCATGCTCGTATCGCTCGGCGTCGTGCTTCTGTCCGGCGGTGGCCTGCTGATCGGCGGTGTCGTCGGCGTCGCCTTTCTGCTGCATTACGCGACTGGTCTCAGCTTCGGCCTTCTGTTCTTCCTCGCCAACCTGCCATTTTATTACATCGCCCTGCGCCGCCTCGGCCTGGCCTTTACAGTCAAGACCTTTTGCGCCGTCGCACTGACATCGGTCCTGTCGGAATATCTGCCGCACCTCATCGTGCTGCAAAATGTCAATCCCGTCATTGCTGCCCTCTTCGGCGGGCTCACGGTCGCCGCTGGCATGCTGGCTCTGTTTCGCCACCGCGCAAGCCTCGGCGGTTTCGGCATTTTGGCGCTTTACCTGCAAGACCGTTTCGGCATCCGCGCCGGGCTGGCGCAACTGGCGTTCGATTGTACGGTCCTCATCTGCGCATTCTTTGTCGCCACCCCCTTCATCATTCTCTGCTCCATCCTCGGCGCGCTCGTCATGAACCTCGTCATCGCCGTCAATCATCGAAACGACCGCTATATCGCGATGTGAGGCCCTTCTTTTTCCGGCTGCTTTCCCTATTTTAGGGTTGTGAAACACACAGAGCCCCCCATCTCCGGCATAGACGTCGGCACCTTGCCTTTATCCTTCCAGAAATGGTTTGGGGAAAAGGGCTGGAGCCCGCGCGCGCATCAGCTGGAATTATCCGCCCGCGCTAGATCTGGCGAAAACATGCTGCTGATTGCGCCCACCGGGGCGGGCAAGACGCTCGGTGGCTTCATGGCATCGCTCACCGATCTCGCAGAACGCGGCAAGGTACCACCCGGTTCGGCCTTCGTCGGTGTCCACACGCTTTACATCTCGCCGCTGAAAGCGCTGGCTGTCGATATCGAGCGCAACCTGATGAAGCCGGTATCGGAGATGGGCCTGCCCATTTCGGTGGAAACCCGCACTGGCGATACGCCGCAATCCAAGCGCCAGCGCCAGAAACTGAAACCGCCGGATATCTTGCTGACGACGCCGGAGCAGGTTTCGCTGCTGCTCGCCAACAAGGAAGCCGAGCGCTTCTTCAAGGATTTGAAATATGTGGTGCTGGACGAGTTGCATTCGCTCGTCACCTCCAAGCGCGGTCATCTGTTCTCTCTGGCCTTGGCGCGTGTGCGCAAGCATGCTCCCGGCATGCGCACCATCGGCCTGTCTGCAACCGTGGCCGACCCGATGGATTTGCAACGCTATCTCAGCCCGCAGGCGCAAGGCGAACCCACCGCCGGTCTCATCACCGTGGATGGCGGCGCAAAGCCCGATATTGCGATTCTCGGCACGGAAGAGCGCATTCCCTGGTCCGGTCATTCAGCCCGCTATGCCATGCAGGATCTCTACCCGGCTTTGAAAGCGCACAAGACGACGCTCATCTTCGTCAACACCCGTTCTCAGGCAGAGCGCATCTTTCAGGAACTCTGGACCATCAACGACGACAATCTGCCGATTGCTTTGCATCACGGCTCGCTGGATGCGGGCCAACGCCGCAAGGTGGAAGCAGCGATGGCCGATAACAAGCTGCGCGCTGTCGTTGCCACCTCCACGCTTGATCTCGGCATCGATTGGGGCGATGTCGATCTCGTCGTGCATGTCGGTGCACCGAAGGGGGCGAGCCGCCTTGCTCAGCGCATCGGTCGTGCCAATCACCGCATGGACGAGCCCTCCAAGGCCATCCTCGTGCCCGCCAACCGTTTCGAGGTCATGGAATGCCGCGCAGCGCTCGATGCCAACTATGTTGGCGCACAGGATACGCCGCCGATTGCCGAGGGAGCACTGGATGTGCTGGCCCAGCATGTGCTCGGCATGGCCTGCGCCGAACCCTTCGATGCGGATGACCTCTATCGCGAAGTCACCACCGCCTCACCCTACGCAGACCTGCCGCGCGAAACCTTCGACCGTATCGTCGATTTCACCGCCACCGGCGGCTATGCCCTGCGCACCTATGAGCGTTACGCCCGCATCCGTCAGACCAAGGATGGCCTGTGGCGCGTCTCCAACCCGCAGGTCGCCATGCAATACCGCCTCAACCTCGGCACCATCGTCGAGGCGGCGGAACTCAATGTCCGTATGGTCAAACGCAATGCCAAGGGCACCATCGGGCGCGGCGGCATGACGCTCGGCAAGGTCGAGGAGTATTTCCTCGAACAGCTGGTGCAGGGCGATACATTCCTCTTCGCTGGAAAGGTGCTGCGCTTCGAAGGCATCCGCGAAAGTGAATGCCTCGTCAGCCAGGCGTTTTCCATGGACCCGAAAATCCCGTCCTATGCGGGCGGTAGGTTTCCGCTCTCCACCTATCTGGCAGACCAGGTGCGCTCCATGCTGGCCGATCCTGCCCGCTGGAACGCCCTGCCGGATCAGGTGCGAGACTGGCTCGCCATCCAGAAGGAGAAATCCATCATCCCCAAACGGGATGAGCTGCTGGTCGAGACCTTCCCCTTCCGCAAGCGCTTCTTCATGGTCATGTATCCCTTCGAGGGTCGCTTGGCGCACCAGACGCTCGGCATGCTCTTGACCCGGCGTCTGGAGCGGGCAGGGGCCAAGCCAATGGGCTTCGTCGCCACCGATTATTCGCTAGCCATCTGGGCGCTGGAAGATATCGGCATGCGCCTGCAATCCGACCGTCTGTCGCTGCCGGATTTGCTGGATGAGGATATGCTGGGCGATGATCTGGAAGCATGGCTGGACGAATCCTTCATGCTGAAGCGCACCTTCCGCAACTGCGCAATCATTTCCGGCCTCATAGAGCGCCGCCATCCCGGCAAGGAAAAAACCGGGCGGCAGGTCACTGTCTCGGCCGATCTTATTTATGACGTTCTTCGCAGCCATGAGCCGGATCACATCCTGCTGGAAGCCACGCGGCGCGATGCCGCATCGGGGCTTTTGGACATTGGCCGTCTTGGCGATATGCTGAGGCGAATCAAGGGCCACACCACCCATTGCGCTCTGGAGCATGTCTCGCCGCTGGCCGTACCGGTCATGATGGAAATCGGGCGCGAGACGGTGCCGGGTCAGGCCATGGACGATGTGCTGGCCGAAGCCGCCGATGAACTGATTGCGGATGCGATGTCATGATGCATCGACCCGCCGGACAAGAAGGACAAAACCGAAACGTGCTGAGCCGACTTGCCCTGAGCGACAAATTTGCCACCGGCTTCGAATGCCTCGGCTCGGAGACCGCCATCAACGGCGTTGCTGGCTGGTGCGATCCGCTGGGCGGACTTTATCTGCCTGATCTGTCGCTGCTGGTCGTCTCGGATTTGCACCTGGAAAAGGGCGCCGCCTTCGCCCGCCGCGGCCGCCTGCTACCGCCCTACGACACCATCGCCACGCTTAAAATCCTGTCCTCTCTGATTACCCGCTATGATCCTAAAATCGTCGTCAGCCTCGGTGATAATTTTCATGATCGCATCGGCTCGCAGCATCTGCCGTTGCCTTTGCGCGATCTCATCAAGGAAATGGCCCGGGGACGCGAATGGATCTGGATCAACGGCAACCACGATCCCGATGGCACGGTGGATTTGCCGGGCTCATCGTCGGATGAAATGTTCTACGGCAACCTCGCCTTCCGGCATGAACCAAAACCGGGCGCATCGCCGGGCGAAATCGCCGGCCACCTCCACCCCGCCGCCACCGTGAGACGCCGCGACAAATCGGTGCGACGCCCATGTTTTGCAACCGATGGCACCCGCATGTTGATGCCAGCCTTTGGCGTGCTCAGCGGCGGTCTGGATTTGCGTCACAAGGCGATGCATGGCCTGTTCGACCATCCGGCGCTGATTGCCCACCTGCTGGGTCGTGACCGGATTTACTCGGTACGATTCAGCAATCTTCTCGGCTAACTAATCCCTGCGGAACAGTAAGCTCGCGCCCCAGCCGGTGACGACCGCCAGCAATACGCATAAAAAGCCATAGACCACAGGCGTCTGGTGCGCTGCATCGGTTATTGCCTGTTCCATACCGGTTTTGACGACGCGAAGACGCAGTTCCTTTTGCGCAATCGGCAGGCCGCTTTTGAAGAGGAAGGCGCGGGCGGTGTGCACGCCATTCGGTACATTGGCGGGCAGACGAAGAGTGGCCCAGAACAGGCCCGTGCGCTCCAGCCGAACGCCCGTCGTGTCGTTGCGATAAATGCCGCTAGAAAGCTTCAGTCGGCGATAGGCATCCTGAAAATCATAGACATTGTCGGGCACGCCGGAAAACACGGCGCTGCGCAACGGTAGATGTTCGACCCCCAGACCCATGGCCTTCAACGTTCCAGCCGTGGCGATGTTGTCGATATTACGGGTGCTGGCCATGGAGTAGGATTCCGGCAGCGGCGCAAAGGTTATGGCGCTGGTGTTGATCCAGATACCTCCGACCCGACTTTTCTTACGCACGGTGGAATAGTCGTTTGGACCTTCCAGCGTCACGACGATGTCGTACTGTCCGATGGCCAGCAGCAACTGGTCGGCATTGTTCAACGCGCCGAACATGGTGAAATCCGCGCCGCGAAAATCGGACGCAATGGAGATTTCGGTCGTCGATGCGCCGATCTCGATGTTTTCCTGAAGGGTGCGGGTCTGGCCGTTCGCATCTGGTAAAATAGCCAGTGGCGGCGTTTGCGCCAGTGCGGTGCCGCACCAGGTGCCGAAGACGGTGGCAATGAAGGCTGTGCGCATCAATAGCCCAACCCTCCGACTGCCACTGAAAACAGGTCTTCCGGTTTTACGATCAGCCCGATGGCTAGTCGTATGCCGACGGCCAGCACCAGAAGCGCCAGCAAGGCTCGCAACTGTTCGCCGCGCAACTTCTGGCCCACGCGCACGCCGTATTGTGCGCCGATCACGCCCGCCAGCATCAGAATGAAGGCGAGCACGATATCGACCGAAAAGTTCGTCGCCGCCTGCACGATGGTCGTGTAGGCGGTGACGAAAATGATCTGGAACAGCGAGGTGCCGACAACGACATTGGTGGGAACGCGCAAGAGGTAGATCATGGCAGGAACCATGATGAAGCCACCACCCACACCCATGATGGAAGTGAGCACGCCGACGCCGAAGCCCAGTGCGATGATCGGAATGACGCTGAGATAGAGCTTCGACTTCTTGAAGCGCATTTTCAGTGGCAGACGGTGCACCCAGTTGTGATGGCCAGGGCGGCGAAGCGTCACGGTTTCATTTCGTGCGGAGCGGCGGATAGCCGAAATGCTTTCCTTCAGCATCAGTGCGCCCACGGTGGAAAGCAGGATCACGTAAAGCAACGAGATGATCAGGTCCAGTTGGCCGATGCTGCGCAGGAGCGTAAACAGCCAAACGCCAACCGTTGCCCCGCACAGGCCACCGATCAGCAGCACCCCTCCGAGCCGCACATCCAAAGTGCCACGCCTGAAGTGGGTGATGGAGCCGGAAACGGAGGAGGCAACAACCTGGTTTGCGCCAGTTGCCACGGCAACGACAGGGGGGATGTTGTAGAAGATCAACAATGGCGTGATGAGAAAACCGCCACCCACGCCGAACATGCCGGACAAAAAGCCCACAGCCGCGCCCATGCCGAGAATGATGAAAATATTCACCGAAAGTTCTGCGATGGGCAGATAGACAGTCACATCAGGACCTCGGGCATGGTTCCGTGCAAAACGGCAAAACCGCCGTTAGGCGGGCTTTTGCCACGAAGGGTGGTATCTCTGTCTGAATGGCGAAGGCAGGAAGCCTTGCGACCTTCATCGGTCATGCCCGTGGTGGGCATACCTGTCAATTACTCAACGGCAAATACGTTGATAATTTGAAAAGATCGGCAAAGAACCCACTTACTTGTTGCGAGCGAGCAATGCGGTGACCAGTTCGTCGGTAATGCGACCATCCGGCGCCTGCCCGATGGACTTCTGAAAGTCCTTGATGGCTGCTACCGTCGTGCGACCAAGCTTGCCGTCCGGTTCACCCGCTTTGAAGCCATTATTGTTGAGAATGGCCTGAATGTTGCGGATCGCCTTCTGCATGTCGACCGAAGACGTCTTGACCTCTTCACCGCCGGCCCATTCGGCTGGCGTGTTGACGGAATTGGATTCGTCATTCAGCGGCGTAACCTGCCATGCATCGACCTTCGCCTTGGCGCTGGCCAGTTGTTCAGGCCGCATGGCCTTTGCCACATCGTCGCGCTTCTGGCCTGCATCAGCATCGCCGTCCCGGGCGGCAATCGCAAACCACTTGTAGGATTCTTCCAGGCTTTGCGAAACGCCGCTGCCACGTGCGTAAAGAATAGCAAGATTGAACTGGCTGTCACGGACGCCGAGGTTCGATGCCTTGATGAACCAGTCGCCCGCCGCCTTGAAATCCGGTGCGCCTGCAGCGTCCGAAGCCAGCAGAACGGCGAGATTGTGCATGGCGCCAGCGTTACCCTGGTCCGCAGCCATCTGATAGTAGCGTTTTGCTTCTGAAAGATTGCGCTCTACGCCGTTTGCTTTCTCGTACATGTTGCCGAGACGGTATTGCGCGGGTGCCAGGCCACGGTCTGCGGCCAGCTTGTACCACTTGGCAGCTTCCGTGCGGTCGGCGGGAACGCCGCGACCATCGGTGTAGCGAGCGCCGATTTCAAACAATGCCTGACGGTCACCCTTGGCCGCTGCATCCGCCAATGACGGCGGTGCAATGCCGGCGGGAACGGTGATGGCCTCTGCCACCCGCAAATCCTGTTGGGTAAATACGGGCGCCTGGACGTCAGCGGGTGAGGCTGCTGGCTGCAAACGTTCAGCGGCACCAGAACTCCGCGATGCAGTTGGCGCAACGATGGTCGGTGTTTCCTGGGGAAGGCGGGCGCCACCGATCGGTCTGGTGTCGATCAAATGTTCACCCTTGTCCGCATCCACTTGCATGCGTTCCCCGGCAGCCTTCGCACTTTCGTCGATCGGGCTTTCGGACGGAATTGTCACCGCTGGTGGTTCGATGCTGGCCAGCTTTGGCTCTGCTGGCAGAGACGGTAGCGCGGATGTCTCTGCGCTCTTAGGCTCTGCGACGACAGGAGTAGGCGTCGTTTCGCCGCCGACCAGGGACTTGATGGCGGGCATCGCCATCATCGCCAGCAGAATGGCACCAATACCCAGCAGCAGCGGACGGCGGTAACGGGAAAGCGCAGAGCCTTCCTGTTCGGCGGCGGCTTTATTGCGCTGGGGGCGGGAGGTAGAGCTTCTGTCCGGCACGCTTTCCTGTGCTGCGGCCTGCGCCGCGCGGCGTGCTGCGGCGATGAAATCGGCACGGTTGTCGCTTTCGCCTGCACCGCTACGGGCCGCTGTCGTCTGGCTGGCGCGCACCCGCTCCAGAATTTTCTTGATATCAGGCGCGCCGGAGCCGGGCTCCAGCAGTTCTGTTTCTATATCGCCCTGCAACACATCCACAGGGTCAAGCGCTGGCGCGGGATCGACCTGCGTCCGTACCTGGACTTCGGTCGTTTTTGCCTCTTCGGTCTTTGCGGCGCTGGACTTGAAGCGACGTGTCAGGCCAGACAGAAGGCCACGTTTTTCCTGCGGTGCAGGTCTTTCGGCTTCCGGTGGCACAAGCATGTCGGTGCCGGATTGGTGGCCTGTCTCGCCTTCGAAAGCGCTATGTTCGTCCTTGGCGATCAATCCACCTTCTGGAAAGGTCGCCGTGGGCATGCGGGCGCCACTGTCATAATCTGCCCACTCACGGTCGGCATCCGGCGTTTGCGAAGAGCGCGATCCGTTGCGGCTATCCAGATTGTCGAGACGTCCGGCAATCTGAACCAGCGTTTCGTGCAGAGCTTCGAACGTGCGGTGCGTGCGTTCTTCGGTGTTGCGGCTCAAACCTTCGAGCTTACGCAGATCATTAGCAAGTTCAGTCAGAATGACCATGTCGGCGCTGTTTGCGGTCTGCGCCAGGTTGTTGCGCGAATGCGCTTCGAGAACGGCCTCCGCCGCCTGCCGGGCCGCTTCGATAATGTATTCGTCGCTTGACGCCATGTATTCTTCGATAGCGGACATGCGCTGGTCGAGTTCCGGAGACATGCCGACACTGTCGGCCGCGACTGGAGCCTTCGTCTCATCCAGCTTTGTGGCAATGTCACTCAAACGGTCTTCAAGTCGCTTGAAAGCCGTATCGTATGACAAAGCCTTTGCAGGCTTGGCTTCGATCTCTTCAATCCGACGCGCGATTTTTTCCAGCCGTTCGGCCAGTTTGTCGTTGACGGCGCCTGTACCGAGTCCATCGATCTTGCGCGAGATATCGGTGAGAAACGATGTCAGTTCAGGTTGGCTGGATGGGCGCTGGGAACGCTCCAGCAGCAGCGAAAGCTGATCGAGGCGTTCACCGAGTTGCGACACGCCACGCTCCGCAGAAAGCTCTTCGATACGGCTCGTCAGTGCATCCAGACGCGCACCCAGGGCATCCGTCGGCTTTTCCGAGGCGTCGTCCTTCAACGTATCGATTTGCGCAGAGAGCGTGTTCAAGCGATTTTCCAAGCGCTCGCCGAGTGCTGGATCGAAGGCGGCAGGGCGGTTTCCGGCAGCAGCGATGGCGCGGCTGATTTCGTCCAGACGCTGATCTAGGCCTGAAAAATGCTCGCTGTAAGCCTGATCATTGGGCTGCATGTGCCTGCCCATATGCTCGACAGCGCTGGCGATGGTCAGCAGCTTTTCTTCGAGAGCACGCACGGTCGTGTTGCCGCTCATGGAGCCAAGCTGGCCTTTGATGTCGTCCAGCCGGTAAGCGAGCGCGACGATTTCTTCCTGAAGCGGGGCCGTGTCGAAACCGCGCAACGTATTGTCCATGGTGTCGAAGCGCTGCTCCATACGGTGCATGCTGTCTTCGCGTGCAACCTGATCCATCAGGTTGCGCAATTCGTCAAATTCGATGCGTAGCGCTTCAGCGTCGGGCGACGTGGCGCCACCCATGCGCTCTATGCTGGCGGCAAGCCGTGCCACGTCCTCGCGAATATCCTCGGCAAAATCCTGATCTTCAGCAAAGGACCTGATGTTGCGCAGTTCAGAGCGCACGCCCTGCATTTCGCGGGCAACGCCTTCTGAAATCTCATGCTTCAGTTCCTGTCGCAGGCTGACAAGCGCCTCGGCCACTTCGCGCAAGGCAGCATCGCTTTGCACGGGTTCTGGGGCTGGGCGCTCGATGCGCGCTGTCGGGCGGGGGCGGGCTGCAGGAATGGCGGTCGAAGCGCGGTAATCGCGTTCGACATAACGGCGGTCCATCTCGCGTTCCGCAGCAAGGTCTGTGCCACGCGGTACATCCGCCTGTTGTCTTTCCCAGCGGGCATCCAGTGCCTGCTGACGTTGGCGAATTTCGTTGACGGGGTCGAAACGGGGTTTGAGGGGAGGTCTCAAGGGGGCAGTTTCGGAGCCTCCGCGACCATTTTCAGGCCGAGCAGGTTTCGCACCCAGCAAATCCTCGATCCGGGCTTCCAGACCTTCGATGGTGCGGTTGAGCGCATCCAGAGACGATCTGTCGTTTTGACGATGGGAATTCGATCGCAATCCGTTCATCTGCCTGCCCGCTTCATCGTTGCCCGGTTGTTTGCTCCACCGGGGACCAAAATGGTCTGGTGAAGCAAAGGTCTTCTGTGTTGATAGTGACTCCACGATTCGACGCGGTCCCTGAACAGGAACAATTGACCAAATGTGGTTAACAAATAGTTAATTAGCGACTTCTGTTTTAATACTTTCTTTAATATTTAGCTTGTGCGAGGCTTGCCCGCTACACGTTAAAATCGTGATAAATGTCGTTTGACGTTTACGCGCACGTCAAATATTGTGGCGTCATGTTAAAGCCGGAGCGGTCCGGCAAACGATGCGGAGGATCATCGGTAATGCCTGTTTACAAGGCCCCAGTACAAGACACACTTTTCATTCTGAATGACGTGCTCGGCATCGAGCGCTATAACAATCTACCCGGCTTCGAAGATGCAACGCCCGATATGATCGAGGCGATCACCGGCGAAGCGGCAAAGCTTGCCGAAGAACAGCTGTTCCCGCTGAACCTGTCTGGCGATCAACAGGGCTGCAAGCGCGCCGAAGACGGTTCGGTGTCGGTGCCGGATGGTTTCAAGCAGGCTTACGACGCCTATTGCGAAGGCGGCTGGACCGGCTTGGCCGTACCGCCGGAATATGGCGGGCAGGGGCTTCCCTACACGCTGCACGCGGCCATCGGCGAATATATGTCGTCGGCCAACCTGTCGCTGATGATGTATCCCGGCCTGACGCAGGGCGCGATTGCCGCTGTTCTGGCGCATGGTTCCGAAGAGCAGAAGCAGACCTATCTGCCGAATATGATTGAGGGAACATGGTCCGGCACCATGAACCTGACCGAGCCACATTGCGGCACCGATCTTGGTCTTCTGCGCACCAAAGCCGTGCCGCAGGGCGATGGTTCCTATAAGATTTCCGGCCAGAAGATTTTCATCTCGGCTGGCGAACACTCCATGACCAGCAACATCATCCATCTGGTTCTCGCCCGCATCGAAGGCGCACCAGAGGGGACCAAGGGAATTTCGCTGTTCATCGTGCCGAAGTTTCTCGTCAATGACGATGGTTCTGTGGGCGCCCGCAACGGCGTTATCTGCGGCGCGCTCGAACACAAGATGGGCATTCACGGTAACTCCACCTGCGTCATGAATTACGATGACGCAACCGGCTACCTCATCGGCGCGGAGAACAAGGGCCTTTCGGCCATGTTCGTGATGATGAACGAAGCCCGCCTCGGCGTTGGCCTGCAAGGCCTCTCGGTCGGTGAAATCGCCTATCAGAACGCCGTGGAATATGCTCGCGAACGCATTCAGGGCCGTTCTCTCTCTGGCGCCAAGGCTCCTGAGAAGAAGGCGGACCCGATCATCGTGCACCCGGATATCCGTCGCACGCTGATGACCATCAAAGCCTACAATGAAGCAGGCCGCGCCTTCCTTCTCTGGACCGCGCTCCAATCGGACATCGCCCACCGCGCAACCGACGAGAAGGAACGTCAGGCAGCAAACGATCTGCTCGGCCTCGTCACGCCAATCCTCAAGGGAGTGCTGACCGACAAGGGCTTCGACCACGCCGTCATGGCGCAGCAGGTCTTCGGCGGCCACGGCTATATCGAAGAACACGGCATGAGTCAGTATGTTCGCGATGCCCGCATCACCATGATCTATGAGGGTGCCAACGGTATTCAGGCGCTGGATCTCGTCGGTCGCAAGCTGGGCCTCAATGGTGGTCGTGCCGTGATGGCACTCTTCAAGGAAATCGGTGATTTCTGCGAGGAAAATCGCGCCGATGAAAGCCTCACGCTTTACACCAAGGGCCTCAAGAAAGGCCTGAACGACCTGCAGGCCGCGACCATGTGGTTCATGCAGCATGCGATGGCCAAACCTGACAATGCCGGTGCCGGTTCGACCGATTACATGCACCTCTTCGGCCTTGTCGTCCTGGGTTACATGCAGGCCCGCATGGCAAAGGCTGCACAGGCTGCGTTGTCTTCGGGTAGTGCGTCGGATGAGCAGTACCTCAAAACCAAGCTGGTCACGGCCAAGTTCTTCATGGAGCGTATTCTGCCGGAGACGGCACTGCGCAAGACCCGCATCGAAGCAGGTGCCGATACGATGATGGAACTGGCTGCGGAAGCGTTTTAATGTCGCAGCAAGAGGTAACCCCTCACCTAGAAAATCTACGACTTAGCAAAAGCTAATATGGTGATTTTCTTACCTCTCCCACAAGGGGAGAGGTAACCCGGAGCGGGCGCGGCACCCTTATCTCTCCCCTTGTGGGAGAGAAAGCGATTTCGAAATCTTAGCCGCAGGCTAAGTTTCAGAAATCGCAAGTGAGGGGTCGCCTTGCGCCACCCGAAAGTTTCAAGGCGCCAAAACGCCGACAGGGAGATGAGAAATGACTGACGTTTATATCTATGATCACGTCCGCACCCCGCGCGGGCGCGGCAAGAAGGATGGTTCGCTGCACGAAGTGCCGTCCGTTCGCTTGGCCGCCAAGACGCTGGAAGCGATCCGTGATCGCAATGGGCTTGATACCGCAACCGTCGACGACATCATCATGGGTTGCGTCGATCCTGTCATGGATGCCGGTGCCGTCATCGCCAAGGGTGCCGCCTTCGAGGCCGGTTATTCCACCAAGGCACCAGGCATGCAGATTTCTCGCTTCTGCGCCTCGGGTTTGGACGCCATCAATTTCGCAGCCGGAAAGATCGCAGCCGGTGCTGATGAGATCGTCATCGCTGGCGGTGTGGAAAGCATGTCGCGCGTTGGCATGGGCATGTCCGGCGGTGCATGGTACATGGACCCGTCCGTCAGCTTCCCGGCCTATTTCATGCCGCAGGGCGTATCTGCCGACCTCATTGCCACCAAATACGGCTTTACCCGTGATGACGTGGACGCCTTCGCTGTCGAAAGCCAGAAGCGCGCCGCCCACGCCTGGGAAAACGGCTACTTCAAGAATTCCGTCATTCCGGTAAAGGACCAAAACGGTATCACCATTCTTGACCGTGATGAACATATGCGCCCCGGCACGGATATGCAGGCGCTGGCCTCGCTCAACGCATCCTTCCAGATGCCGGGCGAAATGGGCGGCTTCGAAGCCGTCGGCATCATGGCGCATCCAGAGATTGAACGCATCAATTACGTCCACCATGCGGGCAACTCATCCGGCATCGTTGATGGTGCCGCTGCCGTACTTGTTGGCTCCAAGGCTGGCGGCGAGAGCATGGGCCTGAAACCTCGCGCCCGCATCCGCTTCTTCGCCAATATCGGCTCCGACCCGGCGCTAATGCTGACCGGCCCCGTGGACGTCACCGAAAAGCTTCTGGCCAAGACCGGTATGTCGATTGCCGATATCGACCTCTTCGAACTCAACGAAGCCTTCGCCGCCGTCGTGCTGCGCTACCTTCAGGCCTTCGACATCAGCCACGACAAGATGAACGTCAATGGCGGCGCGATTGCCATGGGCCACCCGTTGGGTGCCACCGGCGCGATGATCCTTGGCACGGTTCTGGACGAGCTGGAACGCCGCGATCTCAACACCGCGCTGGTCACGCTCTGCATTGGTGCAGGCATGGGTACGGCGACGGTTATCGAGCGGGTTTGATTGAGGCGACGAGCATGGCGGGCTATCAAAACGAGACGAAGCGCCACTTCCAGACGAGGCAACTCGACAAGGACATGGCCGAGGCTGCTGAAGCAGCCGGTCACGTTACGCCTGCCGAAAGCCACGCACGGATGAAAGCAGAGGGGCGAGGACTGATTATCGTTCTTGCTCTGCTTTTCGTTCTGCTTTGCTACCTGCTCGGCGTCTTCGGTTAGCACAAGAAATTCAGGGAAGAGGAATCCCAATATGAGCACTTACACCAATTTTACCATCCAAACAGACGCAGACGGCATTGCCCTCGTCACTTGGGATATGCCGGAAAAATCCATGAACGTCTTTACGGCGGAGGTCATGGAAGAGCTGAACGCTATTGTTGACGCGACGGTGGCGGATGCTGTGGTCAAGGGCGTTGTCTTCACGTCAGGCAAGAGCAGCTTTTCCGGCGGCGCGGATTTGTCGATGATCAAGTCCATGTTCTCTTTCTACAATGAAGAGAAAGCGAAGAACCCGGATGAAGCGTCCAAGAAGCTGTTCGATCTCGTCGGCAAGATGAACGGTCTTTTCCGCAAGATCGAGACCAACGGCAAGCCTTGGGTTTCCGCCATCAACGGCACCTGCATGGGCGGCGCGCTGGAACTGTCTCTGGCTTGCCATGGCCGTGTGGCTTCCAACGCAAAGAGTGTCAAGCTGGCGCTGCCGGAAATCAAGGTCGGCATCTTCCCCGGTGCCGGTGGCACGCAGCGCGTTTCGCGCCTCACAGATGCACAATCCGCGCTTCAGATGATGACGACCGGCCAGTCGCTGACGGCCAGTCGCGCCAAGTCCATGAACCTCGTCCATCAGGTGGTGGAGCCGGATCAGCTGATCTCCGCCGCCAAGCAGATGATCAAGGACGGCCTGAAACCCGTTGCCCCCTGGGATGAAAAGGGCTTCAAGGCCCCCGGCGGCGGCATCTGGACACCGGCTGCCGCCCAGCTTTGGCCCGCAGCCCCGGCAATCCTGCGTCGCGAAAGCGCTGGCAATTATCCGGCAGCCCTCGCCATTCTCAAATGCGTCTACGAAGGCCTGCAATTGCCTTTCGACACCGCCCTGAAGGTTGAGCAGCGCTATTTCACGGAAATCCTTCGCTCGAAAGAAGCGTTTGCGATGATCCGCTCGCTGTTCATTTCCATGCAGGAACTGGGCAAGGGTGCCCGCCGTCCGGCTGGTCAGCCGAAGAGTGATCTGAAACATGTCGGCATCGTCGGAGCGGGCTTCATGGGCGCGTCCATCGCTTACGTCACCGCCGTTGCTGGTCTCGATGTGACCCTCATCGATCGTGATGACGAAGCCGCCGCCAAGGGCAAGACCACCTGCGAAGGTCTGGTCAAGGACAGCGTCGGCAAGGGCCGCATGACGCAGGAAGAGGGTGCCGCCATCCTCGCCCGCATCACCCCAAGCTCCGATTATGCCTCGCTGAAAACCGCAAACCTCGTCATCGAAGCCGTGTTCGAAGACCGCGATGTGAAGAAGGCCGTGATCGAGGCTGTCGAAGCCGTGCTACCCGAAGGTGCCATCTTCGCCTCCAACACCTCCACTTTGCCCATCACCGGTCTTGCGCAGAATTCCAAGCGCCCATCCGATTTCATCGGCATCCACTTCTTCTCGCCAGTCGAAAAGATGATGCTGACGGAAGTCATTCTCGGCGAGGAAACGGGTGACAAGGCGCTGGCCGTGGCGCTTGATTATGTCGCGAAAATCAAGAAGACACCAATCGTCGTCAACGACACGCGCGGCTTCTTCGTCAATCGCTGCGTACTGCGCTACATGGCCGAAAGCTATGACATGCTGATCGAAGGCGTGCCTGCGCCCATGATTGAAAATGCCGCGAAATTCGCCGGCATGCCGGTGGGACCACTGGCGCTGAACGACGAAGTCGCCATCGACCTATCCTACAAGATCCTCAAGGCCACCGTCGCCGATCTCGGTGAGAAATCTGTCGATCCGCGGCATATGGAACTGGTCAAGAAGCTGGTGGAAGGCGAGGGCCGCTTTGGCCGCAAGAACGCCAAGGGCTTTTACGATTATCCGGCAAAGCCTGCGAAGAAGTCTCTCTGGCCCGGCCTCAAAGACCTCTACCCGCAGAAGAAGCCTGAAGATGTGGATATGGACGTACTGAAACAGCGCTTCCTCGTCACCATCGCTCTGGAGGCAGCCCGCACGGTCGAAGAAGGCATCGTCACCGATCCGCGCGAAGCCGATGTCGGCTCCATCCTCGGCTTCGGTTTTGCGCCCTACACCGGCGGTGCGCTGTCCTACATCGACGGCATGGGCGTGAAGACGTTCGTTGAACTGGCGGAAAAACTGAGCCAGAGCTACGGCCCGCACTTCGCACCGACACCATTGCTCAAAGATATGGCCGCCAAGGGTGAAACCTTCTACGGCAGGTTCGATCCTTATGGGGTTGCTGCAAAAGCTGCGTGAGATCAAAATCAATAAACCGACAACAGGCCCTCCGTGGCCTGTTTTTTTAATGCTTTATTTCCGCAATAATTGATAATTGTTGGACGATGTATAATTCGAGAAATTTTTACATGGATGAACGGCGTATGGCCTGTTAACTCTGGTCATCGCATTCTTCATTACTTGGGATTATTTGGGTGACAGAATAACGACTTTTCCTCTATACCAAATTTGGCAACGGGTGAGGCACCATTGCTACCCCGATAGTGCGCGCCTCGACCCTAGAGGACTTCCCAATGAAAAGAACCATTCTGGCTGCGGCCATCGTCCTGGCGCCGTTTTTTGCTCAGGCCGAAACACTCAAGTTTCCCAGTGATGCGCCTATCGCATCAGTAAAAATCCCTGATGACTGGGAGCCGAAGGAAACTGAATCCGGCATTGACGCCACATCGCCTGATGCCGCGATCTACTTTTCCATCGATGTTGCCAGCGACAAGACGATGGACAAAGTCATCGACGACGCCATCAAGTTTCTTACGGACAATGGCGTCGAGATTGATGCGAATTCGCAATCCGACTCTGGGGATGTCGAAATCAACGGCATGAAGTTCGGTAGCATCGAGTTCGACGGCAAGGATGCAGACGGTCCTGTGGAGGTCTCTCTCGGCTTTGCCTCCCCGAAGGATGGCAAAATGCTGGTCGTGACCTATTGGGGCACGAAAGCCACGCAGGATGCGCACCATAAGGAACTCGTCGGCATTCTGCAGTCGTTGAAGCCAGCAAAGTAGTCACTTTGGTTGCCATACGTCGGGCTTAGTTAAAGCCTTAATTCGCAGCTGTGTCCTGTTGAGCAAAACCCTGCATCCTTTTCCGTCTTTCTGCGTTTGCAATTTATCATCCGGCCGCAACTTTTGCGACCGGACGCGCAAATAAGAGGAAAATTGTATGAGGGCGCCAATACGTTCCCACGGTTTCGACAAGCCGTCAGACCTTGAAGACGAACTTTCTCAACTGGATGATGACGTGAAAGCAATAGCAAACAAACCCGCCGCCCGTGCCAAGCCGCCGGAAAAATCCAAGATAGATGCCTCTCTACGCAAAGAGGTGGACGAGTTGCGGCGGGAAGTGGATTCCATTCGTAAGCAAGTGGAAAAGCTAAAGGCCGCGCGTTCCAGCGCCTCGCAGCTTGGTTCATCCCATCAGCGTCATAGCGCCGATTTCGCTAACTGGCTTCCTGTGGTCCGCTCTGTCGCGATAACCTCACTGGCGGGTCGCATTTTTGCATCCTCGCCCATCATGGCGCTGCTTGTTGCAGCAGTCCCTTTCGCGCTGGGTTTGTCTGCAGGGTCAAAGTAAGAAAGTCATCCGTCGGCGTACATGAAATACGACCCGGCACTTGTGCCGGGGCTTCTCGCCCGATCTAGAAACAAAACGGCGCATCTTTTGACCATCCAAAGGTACCGCCAAAAAACTGTCAAAAAAGTTGCGGCGGGCGCTTGCCATGGCCGAACAAGATGTTATAACCCCGCTCACTTCCGGGGCAGAATGCTTCTCCGGCGCTTACCAAAAGCGAAGGTTCTACATGGACCTGCAGTGCCCGAATAGCTCAGTTGGTAGAGCAGCGGATTGAAAATCCGCGTGTCGGTGGTTCAAATCCGCCTTCGGGCACCATTTTTATTTCTAGGGTCACGATGTTTACACGAGGCGCTTCATTGAGTCGCGTACCTTGGCTCACGCCTGAGTAACGGGCTGATTGCGACCGTGTTGTTGGATCGCCTTGAGATGCGCCGTTGTTTCTGTGTTTGAAACAAAAGATGTGTGCGGGTCGGCGATTTGTGTCGCAGAAAATCTGCTGTTGAATGTCTGGGCGCTTACTGCTCCCTAGCTGTCATTCTTCGTATAGTTCACCAGCAGAGGTAATGATCTGCCATTTGCCTTCGACGTTACTCATGGACAGAAGGCGGCTTTCGTCGGGCAGCACGGAGCCGATCTGGACAAGGAACATTCCTGATTTGTCTTCGATGAGCGCGCGGCCGTTTGAGACGTGGAGAAGTTTAAAGCGCGTGCCACCGGGGAACGGTTGGGATTTGCCGTCGGTATTTGCGTTCTGAGCTTCGCCCGTCGTCTGTACCGTTGCAGTCGTCAGCGCGTCGATATCCGGTTTTGCCACGTCTGTGCGCCCATCTGAGGTCACCCCCTCATCGACGTGGGGAACGACAGCCATCACGCCACCACCGTCCTTTTGCGGCATGTTTTTCAACGCTTCCCAACCGGTGCCGCTGATACCGAATTTTTCAGGGTTGAAGAAAACATACCACGGCAGGGCGGCTGCGGTCGCAGCAACAACGATCAAGCTGCCCGTCAGCATCCGGTCGAAATCCCGGATGGACCTCTTTTTTCCGGCGTCGCGTTCTGATTTTTGCTTCATGAATTTCATCGTCATGGCCCCCGTCGCTGGACCGGCGCTGGCTGATTGTTACCCGGTGCGTTTCTCAATGCGTTCGCCAGTTCGGCGTAGGCGTCTATGACCGTGCGGTCGCCGGGAGATTGCTTGAGCACGTCGTAGACGAACGGCACCTGTTTGACGGCCATGTCGAGTTCGGCGTCGACCCCGGGACGATAACCACCGATCAGGCGCAGGTCCTTGGTTTCTTCATAGTTGTGAATCAATGACTTCAACCGAGACACTAGCTTTTGCTGATCCGCTGTCCACGCCTTGTGAGACAACCGAGAAATCGACGCCAGTGGATTGATAGGCGGATATCTGCCCTCATCGGCAAGGGAGCGGTCCAGAACGATATGGCCGTCGAGAATGCCGCGGGTCGAGTCGGCAATTGGGTCGTTATGGTTGTCACCATCGACCAGAATGGAGATGATCGCAGTGACCGTTCCGGTTCCCTCTGCGCCAGGCCCTGCGCGCTCAAGCAATTTAGGCAGTTCGGTGAAAACCGAAGCCGGATAGCCACGCGCAATCGGGGGCTCGCCAGCAGCAATCGCGACCTCGCGAATGGCGTGGGCAAATCGCGTGATACTGTCGGCAATGAAAAGAACGTTTTCGCCCTTGTCGCGAAAATGTTCGGCAATCGTCATGGCGACGAGCGGAGCCATCTTTCGCAGCATCGGGCTTTCATCGCTTGTGGCGACAATTGCAATGGATTTTTTCATGTTGTCACCGAGTGTATCCTCGATGAATTCGCGCACTTCGCGACCACGTTCGCCGACCAGAGCAATGACGACCTTGTCGAAGGCGTCGGCTCGGGCGAGCATGGACAGCAACGTCGATTTACCCACGCCGGATCCTGCAAAAATGCCCAGACGCTGGCCGAAGCAAAGCGGTGTGAAAATGTCGATGGCTTTCACGCCAGTGCGGAAACCCGTGACCACACGGCTGCGCGTCATGGACGGCGGCGGCAGCGTGTTGACGGAGCGATTTTTCGGTCCCTTCAGCAAAGGGCCCTTATTGTCGATGGGCTTGCACAGGGAGTTGATCGTGCGACCGCACCAGCTGTCATCCGGCTGCACACGAAATTCACCTTCGCGCAGGACTATGTCATTGACGCCGATTGGATCACCCGGTTCGATGGGGCAGACGTAGATCAAATCCGGCTCGACGCGAACCACTTCTCCCAAATGCAGTCCTGTCGTGCTCTTATGCACCACGAATTCGCAAAGACGGACATGCTCGGAGAGGCCGCTGACGGTGTAGTGGCCTGCTGCGATGGTTCTTACCCGTCCGCCCCGCGAAACTGGCGTGCCGGACGCAGCCTGCGCTTCCATCATGCGGGCCAGCGCATCCAGCTTGGAAAAGACATTCGTTGCCGGTTGAACCGGCGGCTGGGGAGGGGTCTCGATCAGGGTTTCCATCTACATCAAACGCCGCTTACTGCCCGCCGCCAAGGGTGCGGATGGCCTGGGAAAATGAATCCTCGGTGGATTTCATCAGCGAAGAAATACCTTCGAACGCGCGGTTTACCTGGACAAGCTGCGTCATCTGGCTGATTGCGTTGACGTTTGACTGCTCGACGTAACCCTGCATGACCCCGACTGCGGACGTATCAACAACGGGCTGCGGTGCTTCCGAGAAAATCACGCCGCTATTTTCGTAGCGGACGAATCCTTTTTTGGCGTCTGCGGTATAAAGGCCTAGCTGCGCAATTGTTGCACCGTTTTGAAGAATACGCCCATCGGAACCAACCGTCGGCTCGCCCGCTGCGGGATTGAGCTGGATAGGCGCGCCGCCAGCATCCAGAACCGGATAACCCTGCGTGGAGACAAGCTCTCCCGTTACAGCCATGGAGAAGCGGCCGTCACGCGTCATAACCTGACCGGCAGGCGTGTCGATCGCAAACCAGCCGTCACCCTTGACGGCAAAGTCGAAGGAGTTGCCGGTCCGGATCATTTCACCGTTGCGGGTGGAAAGATAATCGCTGCCCTGTGTAACAAAGGCGATGTCGGCCTTGAGATCGTTCCGCGTCTGGCTCATGACCTGGTCGAACTTCACTTCCGTACCGCGAAAGCCGACCGTATTCATGTTGGCAATATTGTCTGCGATAGTGGTGAGGCGACGTTCCAAGGCGATCTGGGAGGAAATGCCGACGTAAATACCAGATTGCATGTTGGTCTCCTGTCCGAATTCTAGAGCGAGGGCGCGCTCTGACACTGCAGAACCCTCATGTTTTCACTGAAACTAAGGATGCTTGCTTGTGCGAAGCTTTTGAGCCCGGACATATATAAGAGACTGAACATCGCCGTGAGGGCTGGATGCGACTTGCCACCCTTGCGGGATAAAGTCGGCAACACCTGCCTTCAAGCCAGCCTCGCACAAGGCATGTCGCCTATCCCTCAAGTGCGAAATTGGCATCAGACGCGAGCTTCAGATGAACATTATTATCGGATTAGTGATTACTTTCGGCTGTATTATCGGCGGTTACATGGCCATGGGCGGTCATCTGGACGTTCTGTTTCAGCCATTCGAGCTCGTCATCATTGGCGGTGCCGGTATCGGCGGCTTTATCATGGCCAACCCGATGAAAGTTGTGAAAGACAGCGGCAAGGCGCTTGGTGAAGCATTCAAGTACGCTGTGCCGAAAGAGCGCCACTATCTGGATGTTCTGGGCGTTCTCTATTCGCTCATGCGCGATCTGCGCACCAAATCGCGCAACGAAATCGAAGCTCACATCGACAACCCGGAAGAATCTTCCATCTTTCAAACCGCGCCATCGGTTCTGAAAAACAAGGAATTGACGTCTTTCATCTGCGATTATGTGCGTCTCATCATCATCGGCAATGCTCGTAGCCATGAGATCGAAGCGTTGATGGACGAGGAAATCGACACCATCCTGCATGACAAGATGAAACCTTACTACGCGATGACTGCGATGGGCGACTCTTTCCCTGCCATCGGCATCGTGGCCGCGGTTCTCGGCGTTATCAAAGCCATGGGCAAGATCAACGAATCGCCTGAGATTCTCGGTGGCCTTATCGGCGCGGCCCTCGTCGGCACCATGCTCGGCATCATCTTGTCCTACTCTATCTGTAACCCGCTATCAGCGCAGATAAAGATCGTCCGCACCAAGCAGCACCGCCTTTACATCATCGTGAAACAGACCTTGCTGGCCTACATGAACGGCTCGGTGCCGCAGGTCGCTCTCGAATATGGACGCAAGACCATTTCCAACTATGAGCGTCCGTCCATCGACGCTGTAGAGCAGGAAATGATGAACCCGGGTGGCGACCAGAAGGCGGCTTGATGATGGCGAATGCTGCACAATCGAACGTTACCCCCATGGACCCTGCGCTGCTCGCGAAGCTGACAGGCGGCCTGGGTGATGGCAAGAAACTCGCCAAGATCGGTGCCGAAATCGGCCAGATCTACAGCAACTTCCTGCCCGACATCTTCCACAGCGAAACTGGCATCGCCATCGGTGTAGACTATCTCGGTTGTGAATCGGGGCTGATGACCGACCTCGTTCAGAAGTTGGGCAAGGACTTTGCCGTTGCCGATTGCTCGCTGCGCAACTGGGCACCCAATTTTCTGCTGGCAACCGGCACGGCGTTTATCATGGCATTGATGGAGCGTATGCTGGGCGCCGCACCCGACACGATCATGGAACCGGAAGTTCGGGCTTTGTCTCATATAGAGCTCGATCTGGCATCGCTGGTCATGGGGCGTATCGGAGAAGTGCTTCGCTCATCGGTCAATGCGCCCGGCGGTTTTGAACCGACCATCGATCCGCCGTTCAACGGCAATGGCAAAACCATTTTTGAAGAGGCGATTTCCGCCCAATTCGGCTTGCTGATACGCCTCAAGGTCGAAATCGGCAAAGTCGCTTCCGAATTTGCGATGGTCATTCCGCAGCGCACGTTGCTGAAAACTGCCATCGTTGCGCCCAAGCCGTCTGCCCAGGCGCTGAAGAAGCAAGAAGAGTGGATGGAGATGATCTCCGAACAGGTGAAGCGCTCTCAGGTGACACTGGAAGCCAAGATCCGGTTACAGAGCCTGACGCTGAGAACGATCTCCCGGCTTGTGGCGGGGGATGTCATTCCCTTCCGCGATATACGCCAGGATGATATCTGCGTCGAGGTCAGCGCCAATGGTGCAAATATGTACAACTGCGAGTTTGGTCGCGCAGGCGACAAATACACGGTTCGCGTGAAGAATAACGTCAGCACGGACGACGAAATTCTTAGACATTTGATGGGTTGAATGCCGGGCATGCCCCGTTGCGGGCATGGGCAGCTTGACGCAAGTTTCAAAGGGAATAATTAGCGCATGGCTACGAGAAAGACACCAAAAACCGAAGATGATTTGCTGCCTTCGCTTGATGATACAGGCGATCTGGACCAGGCAATAGGTGATCTGCGCGGTGTACTGAAAAGTGATTCGGAAGGATCGCTGTCAGACTTTGGCGATTTTGGCGACTTCGGGTCGACAGCGGTTGAACCCGCGAGTGACGACCTTGCGGCGTTCGGTGGTGGAATGGACAGCTTTGGCGTATCGGATTTCGGCTCGACGGCCGCTCCGCTTGCCGCAACGCCCTCACCTTTGGGCAGTGGTCTTTCGGATAACCTTGACCTGATCATGGAAATCCCGATCGATGTTCAGATCGTTCTCGGAACCAGCCGGATGCTGGTATCGGGATTGATGGGACTGGAAGAGGGTGCGACGATCGCTCTTGAGCGTAAGATCGGCGAGCCTGTGGAAATCATGGTGAATGGCCGCTGCATTGCACGCGGTGAAATCACTGTATTGGAAGACGACGATACACGCTTCGGCGTGAAGCTGATTGAAGTAATGAGTACTCGGAAAGCCTAATCCCTGTGGGGACGGAGAGGAAAGACCATGATGGACTTTGAGGATTTCGGTAACCCTTTAGCAGGGAAACCGTTGTCTCAGGCTGATAAGGCCGCCGCCGTACTGCTGGCGATGGGGAAAGGCGTGGCTGGAAAACTGCTTAAGTTTTTCACCCAGGCCGAGCTGCAAACCATCATCAATTCGGCTCAGACGCTTCGCGTTATTCCGCCAGACGAGCTTGCGCTGATCGTGGCGGAATTCGAAGATCTGTTCACCGAAGGCACCGGCCTCATGGACAACGCCAAGGCTATCGAAAGCATTCTCGAGGAAGGTCTGACGCCTGAGGAAGTCGACGGTCTTCTTGGCCGCCGTACGGCATTCCAGGCTTATGAAGCCTCCATATGGGATCAGCTACAGGACGCGGACCCGCAGTTTATCGGCAAGTTCCTGGTGCGTGAACATCCTCAGACCATCGCCTACATCCTCTCCATGTTGCCGTCCTCCTTCGGTGCGAAGGTCCTTCTGACCATTCCAGACGAGCAGCGCGCCGACATCATGAACCGAACGGTCAACATGAAGGAAGTCAGCCCTGCCGCAGCCCAGATCATCGAAAAGCGTGTTATCGCACTGATTGCCGAACTTGAGACTGAACGCAATGCTGCTGGCTCGGCGAAGGTTGCCGACCTGATGAACGAACTCGAAAAGCCGCAGGTCGATACTCTGCTCAGCTCTCTCGAAACGCTCAGCAAAGAGTCCGCAAACAAGGTCAAGCCGAAGATCTTCCTGTTCGAAGATCTTCTGCACATGCCACAGCGCAGCCGCGTTTCGCTGCTCAACGACGTTTCTGCAGACATTCTTACCATGGCGCTTCGCGGTGCTACCAACGAGATCAAGGAATGTGTGCTTTCCAGCATCAGTCCACGTCAACGCCGCATGATCGAGTCCGATCTCGCCGTGCCGATGGCATCTCTCAACACACGCGAAGTGGCGATTGCCCGCCGCGCAGTGGCCCAGGAAGCTATCCGCTTGGCCAACTCCGGCCAGATAGTGCTGAAAGAGGCCGTCGTCGAAGGTCAGTCTGCCGCAGCGTGACGCTGCCGATGCTCGATAAAGCCTGTGTGTGGTCGGCATGACTGGCTTGCGGGTCACCGCCAGCGCCTATACCCTGACAAGAACGGCCTGCCGATTCCGGCGGGCCTTTTTTGTTCAGGGGACGTGTCTTGTCAGACGGCGAAGACAAAGACAGTAAAACAGAAGAACCAACAGAGAAAAAACTACGCGACGCGGAGGAGAAGGGAAATGTTCCTTCGTCCCATGAAGCGTCGCTGTTTACGTCTATGCTGGCGTTCTATCTGTATCTCGTTTTTTTCGTCCCCGATGGCATCAAAAGATTGGGCGAAACGCTTAAAGACATCGTTGAGCGCCCTGAACAGTGGAGGCTGAACACCGCGGCGGATATGGTGTCGCTCGGGCTTCATCTTTCCAAGGAAATCGGTGCGTTTCTTTTGCCCGCCGCAATCCTGTTCATCGTTTTCGGCCTGGGGCAGTCCTTTGCGCAGAACCTGCCGCAATTCGTGCTTGATAGAATAATGCCGAAAGCGTCCAGAATATCGCCGGTGGGCGGCTTTACCCGGATCTATAGCGTCGATGGCCTGGTCAACTTCGGAAAGTCACTTTTCAAGGTCGTCATCGTCGCCATCATCATGGTCGTGGTCCTGAAGAATGACTATTACCGCCTTCTGAATTCTCTGATTACCGATCCGCACAGCATCATGACGACCGGCTATGAGATATTGAAGAAAATGGTGACCGTCGTCCTTTTCTCAACGGGCATTCTGGCCGTTGCAGACTACTTCTGGGCCAACCACCGCTGGCACACCCAGCAGAAAATGACCAAGCAGGAAGTGAAGGACGAATACAAACAATCGCAGGGCGACCCTGTGGTGAAAGCACGCCAGCGCTCCATCGCCCGCGACCGTGCGCGTCGCAGAATGATGGATGGTGTTCCAAGAGCGACCCTGGTCATCACCAACCCGACCCACTATGCGATCGCGCTGCGCTACGTCAAAGAGGAAAGCGACGCGCCGATCATCGTTGCCAAGGGACAGGATTTGATCGCTCTGAGAATCAGAGAAATTGCCAAGGAAAACGGAATACCGATTTTTGAAGATCCGCCGCTTGCCCGCTCCATGTTTGCGCAAGTCTCGGTGGATAGTGTCATCCCGTCAGTATTTTATAAGGCCGTCGCGGAACTGATTCATAAGGTTTACGCGGCGCGCCAAAACAAAAGACGGGTAAACTGATCAATATGAAAAAATGCTCATATTCGGCTGAACGAGAAGAAATCTTGGCTCGCGCAATCAGCCCTGTGGCTGCCGAGCTTCGTTTAATCGATGCGGGAGATCTGATCTCTCTATTGAAATTCGAATACTATAGCAGCCTGTCGGATCTGGTGGATTCGGCTGCGGAGCTCTATTTCCATCCGGGAACGGTCTATTTCGGTATCGGCGGCGACTACAAGCTGGATTGGGACACCTATCCATCCATCACGCTGGATCTGGAAATCAAGCCAAAAGGCGTCACCATCTATGCGCAGCTGTTGCTGGCCAAGGATCATGCCTGCGTCAACATCAACTACATCAATTTTCAGAATCCATCGAGCGATCCGAACGAGAATACGGCATTTCTGGCTGACAGTCTGCGCCATGCAGCGTTTTACCGGAATACCGATGTGACCGCGATGAACGTGGCCCACTAGACAGCGACGCGTCCGCGCACTGTCCTTCCAAAACCCATGATATCGAAAGCTTTGCCACCGAAGATCGCTACCGATCCTCGGTGGTCGGGTTCTGGTATCATTTCTGCAAAATATAGCTTGCGAGGCGGTCTGCTGCGTCCTTTATCTGCGCGGGGTCGCGCAGGAAACAGGCGCGTAGGAACAGTTCTCCGCCAGCACCGAAAGCTTTGCCAGGTGCAAGGCCAACGCCAACCTTGTCAACGATGTCGAACGCTGCCGCACGGCTGTCCGTCACGCCATCGATCTTGAGGAAGGCGTAAAGCGCGCCGTCTGGCTTCAATGTCTCGACGCGATTGGTCGCGATCAGGGCGTCGCAAAGAATGTCCCGGGATTTGGCAGCGCGGGCGAAATTCTGCTTGATGAAGTCATCGCCGTGGTCAAGAGCTGCGATGGCTCCGCGTTGCATGAACTGCGCTACGCCCGACGTGGAATACTGGATGAGGTTTTCGATGACCTGACCGATTTCGGGCGGGGCCACCAGCCAGCCGACTCTCCAGCCGGTCATCGACCAGTTCTTGGAGAAGGAGTTGGCAAAAATGATGCGGTCGCCTTCCTCCATTATATCGAGAAACGACGGCGCACGGGTGTCTGCGTAGTGATAGAGCGCGTAAATCTCGTCGGCGATGATCCAGAGATCGTGCTTGCGTGCCAGAGCCAGAATCTCACGCAGATTATCATGCGTTGCCGTCCAGCCCGTGGGATTGGATGGCGTATTGATGAACAATGCCTTGGTCTTTGGTGTGATGGCCTGTGCCAGCTTGCCGACGTCGATATCCCACTTGCCGTTGGTGAAATCGATACCGACGGGGACAGCCTTGGCACCCGCCACGCCGATCGCAGCGACGATATTTGGCCAAGTCGGCGTGAGGTATACAAGCTCATCACCCGGTGAGGTGAGGGCCTGCACGGCAAGGACGATGGCCTGCATGCCGGAGCCGGTGACATAAAAATGGTCTGACGAAAGATCGGCTGCGAAATGCCGCTGGTAATAGCGGCTCATCGCTTCGCGAAGTTCAGGAATGCCACGCTGCCATGTGTAGAAGGTTTCCCCTCCGGTCAACGCGTCTGCCGCAGCCCGTGCGATAAAGGCTGGCGTGGGGAGATCACCCTCACCAACCCATAGGGGCAAGAGGTTTTCGCGGGCATGAGCGTATTTCTTGACCTCGACGATACCGCTTTCGGGTGTCGCCAGAGAGCGGGCACTTAGACTTTTCAGAACCGACATGAAAAAAGGCACTCCAGTGAGAGTGCCTTCTTAGCGCATGAAAAGCCTGCCGTGCATGATATTCCGTGAAGAAATCACGGATTTTTCTGATGGATCAGATGCGATTGGTATCAGCGGTTTTCAGCAGATCACGAATTTCCATGAGGAGACGCACGTCTTCCGGTGGTGGCGCTGGCTCTTTCTTTTCCTCGATCTTCTGACGTTCGACGGACGAGCGCAGCTTGTTCACGCCCTTGACCATCAAAAAGATGATCCAGGCGAGAATGACGAAATTAATGACGACGGTCAGGAAGTTACCATAGGCGAAAACTGCGCCCTGTTCGCGTGCCGCAGCAAGCGAGTTTTCCGTTACCTGGGAAGACAGCGGCAGGAAGTAATTGGCGAAATCGAAGCCACCGAATAGTGCGCCGACAATCGGCATGATCAGATCGTTGACCACGGAATCGACGATCTTGCTGAAGGCCGCACCAATGATGACACCGACCGCTAGGTCCATGACATTGCCGCGGGCGATAAAAGTTTTGAACTCGTTGAGCATTCCAGACGTCCCTCTTTGAAGCCCTCTCTCAGCCTGTGCATTTTGCAAAGCAGGCACACAATACCATTCAATTTCCGAATGTGCAGATATACGAAGCAAAAAGCGTATTGGTTCCGCGATCTTAAACTTTATGCCAAGTTCCGGGCCAATTCTCATTTCCCCGGAACTATCCTATGCTTGTGGACGAGGATGGTGGGAGAGAAAAGCCAAGTGCTTCCTGGGTGGATCATATTCGGATCGGCATTCGCCTATATTCTGCTGCTGTTTGCGGTGGCGAGTTATGGCGACCGCAAAAGTCGGCAGAAGCCCGTCCCGAACAAGGGCAGGCCGATCGTCTACGCGCTGAGCCTTGCGATCTACTGCACCTCATGGACCTATTTTGGCGGTGTGGGCCTTGCATCCGAGCGCGGTCTGGAATTTTTAGGGATTTATACCGGCCCCATTCTGGCCTTCACGCTTGGTATGCCTATTCTGCGGCGGATCGTGGAACTGGCCAAAGCCGAAAAGCTGACATCGGTCGCTGACTTTATCGCTGCCCGCTACGGCAAGAACCCGACAGTTGCTACGCTCGTCTCGATCATCGCCCTTGTCGGCGCTATCCCCTACATCGCGCTCCAACTGAAAGCCGTCTCCAATTCCGTGGCCGCCATGGTCGATCCGAGCGATTACGGGATTGGCAGCGGCAATCTTTATTTCCTTGACCTGCCATTGCTGGTGACGATCGTCATGGCTGGTTTTGCGGTTATTTTCGGCACCCGCCACACCGATGCGACCGAACATCAGGATGGCTTGATTCTGGCCATCTCGATGGAATCTGTGGTCAAGCTGGTGGCGATCTGCACGGCGGGCGTCTACGTCGTATTTTTCCTGTTCGATGGACCGTCGCAGTTGTGGCGGCTGGCCTCCGAGAACGAACAGGTCATGCAGGCGATGTCGTACCAGACGCCGATCAGCCGCTGGATCGTGCTGACGTTGCTGTCGGCCTTCGCGATCATCCTGCTTCCCCGCCAGTTCCATGTGACCGTGGTGGAGAACCGCACGCCGAACGAGTTGCGGATGGCGGGGCTGTTGTTTCCGCTTTATCTTATCGCCATCAATATCTTCGTTCTGCCGATTGCCATTGCCGGTCTGCTGACGATTGGTGGCAGTGGCGATGCCGACCTCTATGTCCTGCAGTTGCCGCTGCTCAACCAGATGTCGGTGGTTTCTCTCATCACATTTATCGGCGGGTTTTCGGCGGCCACCGCCATGGTCATCGTTGCGTCCGTCGCGCTGTCGATCATGGTGTCGAACGACATCGTGATGCCGATTTTTCTCCGGCAGAAATTGCTGAACCGCTCGGCGCACCGCGATGATTTCGCCAAGACGCTGCTTAACATCCGTCGCACGGCAATCTTCGCTGTCCTGTTGCTGGGATATGCCTATTACCGGGCTGCTGACAGCGCATCAGGGCTTTCATCCATTGGCCTTCTGGCCTTCGCGGCCATCGCGCAAATGGCGCCATCCCTGTTGGGCGGGCTCATCTGGCGTCGTGCTAATGCGCGGGGCGCCATAGCGGGCTTGAGTTCAGGTTTCATTATCTGGGGATATCTGTTGTTTTTGCCGAGCCTCGGCGGGCCGGACAATTCGCACATCGCCGCGACGATCTTGAGTTTTCTGCTGCCCGGCACGACGCTTTTCAGTGGGCCGGAGGCCGATCCGCTCGTCAATGCCGTCACACTCAGCCTTTTGGTCAACTGCATGGCCTTCGTGCTAGGCTCGCTGTCGCGCAATCCACGTCCGGTCGAACGCATACAGTCCGGTATTTTCGTCAAGCGCCATTCAAAATCGCAATTCGCCACGCGCGGCTGGAAAACGCGGGTTAGTGTCGGCGATATGAAAACGGCGGTTGCCCGCTATCTTGGTGAAGAGCGGATGCTGCGCTCGCTTTCAGCCTATGAGAAAACCGCTGGACGAAAGCTAGAGGATGACCAGCCAGCAGACATGGCGCTTATTCATTTCTCGGAGCAATTGCTTGGAAGCGCCATCGGTTCTTCTTCGGCGCGACTGGTCCTTTCACTGATTTTGCAGAAGGCGGAGGATACCAGCGCCGACACCGTCTGGCTGCTGGATCAGGCAAGTGAAGCACTGCAATATAATCAGGACATGCTGCAGACCGCTCTGGCCCAGATGGATCAGGGCATCGCGGTTTTCGACAGTTCACAGCAACTCACCATCTGGAACCGCCGCTTTCGCACCCTGCTTGATCTGCCGGAACAGTTCGGCAGGGTCGGCCTGCCGCTCAGTGAGATTGTCGCCATGCTGGAGGAGCGCGGTGATATCGTCGCCGGTCAGCAAAAGCAGACGATCGATCTTTTCCTGACGATGGATAGACCGTTTTCGCTTGTGCTGGCACAGGGCGCGCGGATCATCGAGGTGCGCTCCAATGCCATGCCGGACAAGGGCATCGTCGCCACCTTTACCGATATTACCCAGCGCGTTGCCAGCGATCAGGCGCTGAAGCAGGCCAATGAAACACTGGAACAGCGTGTAGAAGAGCGCACCGGGGAGTTGACCCGGGTCAACCACGAATTGGCGGAAGCGCGCGCGGCGGCCGATGAAGCCAATATCGGCAAGACACGTTTTTTCGCTGCCGCAGGTCACGACATTCTCCAGCCGTTGAATGCCGCACGACTTTATTCCTCCGCCCTCGTGGAGCGCATGGGCACGTCGGAGAACGGATCGCTGGTCGAGAACATCGATTCGGCATTGGAGTCAGTCGAATCGATCTTGGGAGCGGTTCTTGATATTTCCCGTCTCGATACCGGCTCGATGAAGCCGCGCTTGGCGTCCGTGCCGCTCAATGACCTGTTCAAGCGGATAGAGACGGACTTTGCACCGATGGCGCGGGAGAAAAATCTTGAGCTGATCGTTATGCCCACATCGCTCATCGTGAAATCCGACATCAATCTGCTTCGACGTCTCGTTCAGAACCTCGTTTCCAATGCGATCAAATACACGATATCCGGCAAGGTCGTTGTTGGCGTCAGGCGTCGCGGCAGGGAAGCGGTCATTCAGGTGACAGATTCCGGCATCGGCATCCCGTCCTCGAAGTTTCGGACGATCTTCAAGGAGTTCGCGCGGTTAGACGAGGGGGCAAAGACAGCGGCGGGGCTGGGATTGGGCCTGTCCATCGTAGACAGGCTCTCACGCATTTTGCACCACCCCGTTCACCTGTCGTCGGTTCAAGGCAGAGGCACGACCTTTCGCGTTCATCTGCCCCGCGAGGTCGCACATAGCCGCGCTGCCAGGGCGGCTGAGCGCAGCGTGCCGCAACCCATCGCCAATCAAATGCCGGGCTTTCGCATTCTGTGTATCGACAACGAGCCGAAGATACTGGAAGGCATGTCACTTTTAATGTCCGGCTGGGGCTGCGAGGTCAGTCAGGCGGCATCGCTTGCCGCGCTCGAGCGGATGCTGGAAGCTCCAATCGCCGCACCGGACATGATCGTTGTGGATTATCATCTGGACGATGGCGACGGCATCGACGCCGTGTTGCAGCTCAGGCGTTTCTATCAGGGGGATATTCCGGCGCTTCTCATCACCGCAGATCGAACGCCGGAGGTACGGGCGCAGGCGGAAAGGGAAGGTATTGCCGTGCAGCACAAGCCAGTCCGTCCGGCGGCCCTGAGAGCCTATATCAATCAGATATTCAGCGTGACACGCGCCGCTGCGGAATAGTGGCGGGAACGTTTCGCCGATGAACCTGACTGACACCCAAAGAAAAAGGCCGCCCGATTGGATCGAGCGGCCTTTTTGCATTTGGTCGAAATCAGATCGATCTTATGCAGCGCGGTTGTAGCGTTCCTGCTGCTGACCGGGCTGGCCGATGCGGAAGCGTTCTACCAAGCCGAGCAAAGCTTCGACTTCCTCTGACAGCATCTGGGTTGCGGCGCTGGATTCTTCGGCCATGGCGGCGTTCTGCTGGGTCATCTGATCCATCTGGTTGACGGAGCCGTTGACTTCCTGAAGGGCTGAGGACTGGTCCTGTGTTGCAGTCGCGATGGTTTCGACATGCTTGCTGACAACAACGATCTGCGTGCTGATGTCGGAAAGAACCTGCCCGGCTTCCTGAACCAGAAGCGCGCCTGTGCCGACTTCGTTGGTCGACTGATTGATCAGCGTCTTGATTTCGCGTGCGGCATCTGCCGAGCGCTGAGCAAGCTCACGTACTTCCTGAGCAACGACCGCAAAACCCTTGCCTGCTTCACCGGCGCGTGCAGCTTCGATGCCGGCATTCAAGGCCAGAAGATTGGTCTGGAAAGCGATGTCGTCGATGGTTTCGATGATTTGCTCGATCTTCTTGGAAGCATCTTCGATGCGGCCCATGGCGTCGATGGCATTTTTGACGACCGTGCCGGAGCTGTCGGCGCATTTCTGCGTAATGCGAACAGCCTGATTGGCTTCGCGAGCGCGGTCTGCGGAAGACTTGACGGTAACGGTGATTTCTTCGACGGCGGCGGCTGTCTGCTCGAGCGAAGCAGCCTGAGATTCTGTGCGGCGCGACAGGTCGTTGGAGGATTCGCGCATTTCCATGCCGTTGTGCTGAATGACCAGCGTTCTCTCGCGAATTTGCGCAAGAACGTCTTTCAGGTTGGACAGTGAGTTGTTGAAGTCCGTGCGCAGCTGTTCGAGGCGTCCGGAGAACGGCGTATCGATCGTCTGCGTCAGGTCACCTTGAGAAAGGCGGGCCAGGCCACCAGCGAGCTGGCTGACCGCATAGTCGATCTGGCGATCGGTTTCGCGCTTTTCAGCATCGTTGCGACCACGTTCTGATTCCGCTTCTGCACGCTCCTCGGCACTGCGGCTCTCGATGAGCAGCTTTTCATGGGCATTTTCACGAAACACCTCCAGCGCACGGGCGATATTGCCGAATTCGTTCTTGCGCTGCGTGTAAGGGATTTCGGTCTCCAGCTTGCCTTCGGACAAGGACTTGACAGCCGTCGTCAACAAACCAAGGGGACGCAAAGTGCGGTTGATGAGATAGTAACCGAGAAGGCCGAACACCAGCATGACGCCAAGGCCGCACCACAGGACGATGTTGCGCAGGCCGTCGATATGCGACTGATAGACAGTCATCGGTACGCCGACGAAGAGAATGCCGACAGCAGCACCCGACTTGGACAGAACCGGAACGTAACCCGTCATGTAATCCGTGCCGAACAGCTTTGCTTCGCCAAAATAGGATTCACCCTTAGCCATTTTGGAATAGGCAGGATGTTCGAGCGCCAGTTTTGTGCCGACGGCACGTTCGCCCTTTTCGTTCTTCACGTTGGTGGAGATGCGGACATAGTCAGTACCCTGTGTCTGAAACACAGTGGCGACGCCACCATTTGCCAGACCGGTACGGTCAACTAGATCAAAATCCCGCAATGTGCCAATGCTTGGTCTGTTAACGGACGTGAGTTCTCCGTTTTCCATAGCAACGGTCGCACCGCCAATCTTCATTTCATAGAGAATAGCCATGCTTCTGACGGCGCGCCGTGTATCCATAATGGCGCTCTGCATGACATCATCTTTCAAGCGGAGATATGTGGTAGTGCCGACAGCAAAAATGCCCAGAAAAATGAGCGCGATAGTCAGAAACACCATCTGGACCACTATCGATCTCGAAAAGAAACTCACCATTATATGTCCCCGAGAAATATTGAGTTTCATACTAATGGCGGAAAAGCGTTAAAATTCCGGGAATATTGAGAGGGATAACTGCCCGATTAGATTGAGCTTTTTGGTCGCTTTGACAGACGTCAAGTATAGGAAATCATTATCGTATTACAAAAATATCTGGGTCATAACGATAAAATCTGTTTTACAGCCTGTCGTATTTTGCGGCGACCGCGGAAAGCAGATGCCCCCAATCGGCCACAGTTTGGCCATGTGCTGATCTCTCCGGTTTTTCGACCTTACGTCTCAGAGACTTTGGCGGCTGTTGGGGTTCTGTTCGGCGCGGTCGCGGTAAAGGGCAGCACGGCCAAGCAACATCAGCGAGACAGGCGTCGTGATCGTCATGAAAATGCCGATGAAGATTTCGTGGAAGACCGGACGCTCGCCCGAGACCGAAAAATATATGATCGAGGCCATGACGACGCCGCCTGTTCCCCAACTGGTGCCGAGCGTCGGCGCATGCAGGCGCTCATAAAAGCTTTGCAGTCTTGCAAAGCCGATGGTGCCAGTCAGCGCCAGGGACGAGCCGAGCAAAACGAAGAAGGCAACGAGTATGGCGGCCCAAAGGGGAAATTCTGCAGCATCACTCATTCTATGACCTCTCCGCGCATCATGAATTTTGAAAGGGCGACTGTTGATACAAATCCCAGGATCGCAATCAACAGGGCCGCGGCAAAATAGACATCATTGCCCGTGCGAAGTCCAAAGACGAGGACCAGCAGCATGGCATTGACGTAGAGCGTGTCCATACCCAGCACGCGGTCTTGCGCGCGTGGACCGATGGCGATGCGATAGACGGAAATTGCCATGGCGGATGCGAGGAACAACTGGGCAATCGAAAATGACCAGAAAAGGATAACCGAACTCATTCGAATATCTCCATCAGTAATTTTTCATATCGGCTTTTGATGAGGTTTTGCCAATGCGCCTCGCTCACTTCATCAAGAACGTGAATGAGCAACGTGCCTTGCGACGAATTATATTCCAGCCACGCGCTGCCGGGCGTTGCGGTCAACACGACAGCAAGAACCGCAAGGCCCATCGGATCACGCAGATCGAGCGGCACCGTCATGAAGGCCGCGCGAGTCTTTCGATTGCGCGGAAACAGGATGATGCTGGCCACGGCAATGTTGGAGCGTACAATATCGTAGATCACGATCGCGATAAGCTTTATCAGCAAATGCCAGTTGCGAATGCGTGGTTTTGGCGGACGCAGCGAGGCCATGGCCCAGGACGCGATCATCGCGACACCTGTTCCGAGCAACAGGTGCCCCGGCGAAAAGCTGTTGATCGTCATCCAGAAAACAGCAAGCGATATCGTCAGCAAGGGGTAGGGAAGAATGCGGCCGATCATGGTGCTGCCTCCGAACCTCTGTCAACCCGTGGGGCTGTGATAACACCCTGAATATAGCTTTCAGGAAGGCCGCCTATGCGGGCAGTTTCCTGCATGTAACGCATGATCGGGCCTGCCGCGATCGTCATGGCGAGCGTCATTCCCAAAAGCAGAAGAATCGGAGCAATTTCGATGACGAGGACACGTGGTACCGTTCCCTCGAGCGAACCCCAGAAGGTACGAATTCCGGCTCGGGTCATCGAAATCAGTGACGCAAGACCGGAGAATACGATGAGGAACACAAGCCACCATGACAGCGTGGAAATGGTGTCGTTCGCGCCAAGGCCCGATGGGTTGAGAATGGCCGACAGCATGGAAAACTTGGCGATAAAGCCGGAAAGCGGCGGCAAGCCTGCCAGCAAAATGCCACAGGCGGCAAAGCAGACACCCAGTACAGCCATCGTTCCGGGCATCGTGACGCCGACCTCATCTTCAGCCTCATCCTCGTCGCCGTCGCCATAGGCTTCCATCGTCACGGCAAGAACGTTGGCACCGGCATCCTGTCCACGCTCAACAAGTTCGATCAGCAGGAAAAAGGCACTGATCGTCAGCGTTGAGGAAACCAGATAGTAAAGCGCACCGGCAGCAACCGTCGGATTGCCTGTACCCATGGCGGCGAGAAGGGTTCCGGAAGAAACGAGAACGGAGAACCCGGCCAGGCGGCCGAGCGCCTGTGAGGCGAGAACGCCAATTGTGCCGAAGACGATAGTGGCAATACCACCCACTAGAAGCGCGTCGTGACCAAAACCGGCAGATGCTCCCGCGGTCTCTCCGAAGAGCAGGAAGGACAGTCTGGCGATCACGTAAATACCGACCTTGCTCATGATGGCGAAGATGGCGGCAACGGGTGCCGATGCTGCGCTGTAAGCGGACGGTAGCCAGAAGTTCAGCGGCCACATGCCGGCTTTGACGAGAAACGCCACGCCCAGCACGGCGGCACCGGTTTCCAGCAACATGCGCTGATCCGGGTTGAGCCCGGCGATGCGCTGCGCGAGATCGCCCATGTTGAGCGTCCCGGTCACGCCGTAGATCAGGCTGACGCCAATGAGGAAGAACAGGGCGGCAACGAGGTTTATCGCGATGTAATGGAGCCCGGCTTTTACACGCAGTTGCCCGGAGCCATGCAACAGAAGGCCATAGGATGCCGCCAGCATAACCTCGAAGAACACGAAGAGATTGAACAGATCACCGGTCAGAAACGCGCCATTGACGCCCATCAGCATCAGATGGAAGAGCGAGTGGAAATGCGACCCGGCCTTATGCCATTTTGCCAGCGAATAAATCAGCGAAGGGATGGCCAGCAGTGCGGCGAGTAGCACCATCAATCCTGAAAGCCGGTCTGCGACGAGAACGATGCCGAAGGGCGCGGGCCAATTTCCAAGCAGGTAGACACCATTCGAGATGACGGCGGCGACTTCCGTATTGACCGTTGAGTTCACTTCCAGAAACAGGCCAATGGCCACGGCGAGTGAAACGAATGTCGCGATGACGCTGACCACAGCCTTGGTGTTACGCTTTCGCTCATCGATGAACAGCAGGATGGCACCGGCAATCAGCGGCACCAAGATAGGGGCAACCACGATGTCAGCAGGGAAGTAGTTCAATTCCGCTCCCTCCCGTCCACATGGTCAGTGCCGGTCAGGCCACGCGCCGCCAGCAGCACCACCAGAAACAGCGCGGTCGTTGCAAAGCCGATGACGATGGCCGTCAGCACCAGAGCTTGCGGCACAGGGTCCGTCAGCGTCGAGGTAATCACACCATCCAGCAGCAAAGGTGGCGCATTTGTCTTGATGCCGCCGACGCCGAAGATGAAAAGATTGACGGCGTAGGACAGGAGAGAAAGGCCGATGATGACCTGATAGGTACGCGGACGTAGGATCAGCCACACGCCAGATCCCGTCATGACACCGATGCCGATGGCAAGAATAAGCTCCATTACGCTTCCTCCGCTTTTGCGGCGTCGGGCGTACGTACCTTGTAGTTACGCAGCGATTGGTGCGCCAATGCTATAAGAATAAGAACGGTCGCCCCGACGACCAGAGAAAAGACACCAAGGTCGAAAAGCAAGGCAGTCGCTGTCGGCATTTTCCCGATATAAGGGATGTCCGTATACTGGAAATAGGATGTGAGGAACGGGTAGCCAAAGGCCCAGGAACCCATGCCGGTTGCCGCCGCCATCAATAGGCCGAAACCCATCCAGCGCAACGGCAGGATGCGGATGCGATCTTCCGCCCAGCGTGTCCCACCGGCCAGATATTGCAGTAGGAAAGCTACAGCCATGGTTATGCCGGCGGAGAAGCCTCCACCGGGAAGATCATGGCCACGGATAAACAGAAAGATCGAAAACGTAACGATAACCGGGAACATCCACTGCATGATGACGGATGGCACCAGCAGGTAGTCGCGCACTGTTTCGCCTTTGCTCCGCTCTGGGCTGTCGGCATCGAATGCGTTCTGGATCAACTGTTGTTCCGGCAAGCCAATGCTTTCCTGCGCCGGACGGAAACGACGCAAAAGGGCAAAGACGGTGAGACCGACGATGGCAAGCACCGCGATTTCCCCCATCGTGTCGAAACCGCGGAAATCCACCAGAATGACGTTGACGACGTTGGTTCCGCCGCCTTCCGAGTAGGCCTTATCGAGGAAATAATTGGCGATGGTGTTAGGAACGGGAAGCGTCATGACCGCATAGGCGATCACAGTCATGCCAATGCCGCAGGCAACCGCCAGCAGGAAGTCACGTCCACGGCGAAGCTGAGACGGAAGTTCGTTGTTGTTATCGACCTTCACCATACGCTTCGGCAACCAGCGCAAACCCAGCAGAATAAGGACGAGGGTAACGATTTCGACCAGCAATTGCGTGATGGCCAGATCAGGTGCCGATAACCACACGAAAGTAAGACAGGTGACGAGACCGGATACGCCGAGCATGATGAGCGCTGCCAGGCGATGATATTTAGCCTGCCACGCAGCACCCATGGCCGCAATCATGCCGATCGCCCACAGGATCGCAAAAATCGGATCGAAGGTCGTCACGCCCGGTAGCGTTAGAGAAAATTCCGACGATGCGAGCGGAGAGAACCCGGCAATCAGTGCAACCAGTATCAGCATCCGCAGTTGCGGCTGCAGACGGCGGGTGCCAAGCGTACTTTCGAGCCAGCGCGCCCATTTCCACGAAACCGTAACGATGATGCGCTCGAAAATGCGCTGTCCACGCAGATGGCGAAAGAAGGGAGGCCCGTCATCACAACGCGAGAAGTATCCGCCCAGTGCGGCATAGATCACGATGCCGCCGATGAGGGCGACAAGGCTCATCATCAGAGGAAGATTGAACCCGTGCCAGATCGACAGGCTGTAGACCGGTGTTTGCGTTCCCAGAACCGAAATCACCGCCGAGTGGAGAAACGGACCGATGGACAGGCTCGGCACGACGCCGACGATGAGACAGGCGAGAACCAGAAACTCGATAGGGAAACGCATCCAGCGCGGCGGTTCGTGCGGTTTCGGGTTGGGAATATCGTGTGGCGGCGGGCCGAAGAAGACGGTATGGATGAACCGCAGCGAATAGGCGACGGCAAATGCACCGGACAGTGTTGCGACATAGGGAAGCGCCTTGTCCAGAAGCGAATCCGCGTGGGTCTCGACCGACTCGGCAAAGAACATTTCCTTGGACAGAAAGCCGTTGAACAGCGGGACGCCCGCCATGGCCGCACTGGCCGCCATTGCAAGCGTGGCTGTGGCAGGCAGGAACCGGTATAGCCCGCTCAAACGCCGCATATCACGGGTGCCGGTCTCATGATCGATGATGCCAGCCGCCATGAACAGCGACGCCTTGAAGGTGGCGTGGTTCATCATGTGGAAGATGGCAGCAACCGCAGCCAGCGGGCTCCCAAGGCTCAAAAGCGTGGTGATGAGGCCAAGGTGGCTGATGGTGGAATAGGCGAGAAGCCCCTTCAGATCCTGCTGGAACATGGCGAAGTATGCGCCAATCAGTAGGGTGGTGATACCGCAAAATCCTAGCAGCCAGAACCATTCCTGCGTTCCCGCAAGCACCGGCCATAGGCGCACCAGCAGAAACACACCGGCCTTTACCATCGTCGCCGAATGCAGATAGGCGGAGACAGGCGTCGGAGCCGCCATGGCATTGGGAAGCCAGAAGTGGAACGGGAACTGCGCGCTCTTGGTCAGTGCGCCAATCAGAATAAGGACGAGCGCCGGGACGTAGAGAGAATGCGCTCGGATATCTCCACCCTTTGCCAGAATATCGTCCAGATCATAGCTGCCAGCCATGTGGCCAAGGATCAAAAGACCGGCAAGCAGGCAGAAACCGCCGATGCCCGTCACAGTCAGAGCCATACGCGCGCCATCACGGGCCGTCGCATTGTGGTGCCAGTAACCGATCAGAAGAAACGAGAATACGCTGGTCAATTCCCAGAAGATCGACAGAAGAATGACGTTGCCAGACATCACGATGCCGAGCATCGATCCCATGAAGGATAGAAAGAACGCGAAAAAGCGCGGAATAGGATCATCCGCAGACATGTAATAACGCGCGTAGAGCACCACCAGAAAGCCGATGCCGGTGATCAATACCAGGAACATCCAGGCAAATGCGTCTAATCGAAGCGTGAAGTTCAAGCCGAGTTGCGGCAGCCATTCCACATCATACTTGATGACGGCACCGCCAGCGACGCTGGTGTAGAGAAATATGGTCGTCACAAAGCTGAACAGGGCGATGCCACCTGCGACGGATGCAGGTGCACGAGCAGCACCGTCTCTCGGCATCATGGCAGTGGCAACACTGCCGATGAAGGGGAGGGCAATCAGAATGGGTAGGAGAACGTCAAGACTCATACGGGGCGGCAGTTTTCTCTGGCGTTAAGATTTGGCGGTTCTTGTGCCCGTCAGCTTCGCCAGTTCCGTCGAAAAAGACGGATAATTTGGCCGCGACGGCTATGATATCGTTGAAGGTGGGCCGCGAGGCGACGCCGTTCCGGTGAGGTGAAAGCCATGCAAGACGTGCGGCATGTTTTCGAGCGTGATCTGGGTTGCCGTATAGTCCGTTACCAGTGCAGATACAGATAAACTTGAACAAACAAAGTCGTGATCAGGCGATTGCTGGTAAAGTGCTGCAAAGCACTGATGAGCGCGCGCGACCGAAGCCTGAGGGGATGCAACTGCGTTTTGCTGAGGCAGATGCGAGCGCTCGAGACGATGCGCTTTCAAAACCGGGGTCGCGTTGGCTGTGGCCTGAATGCCCATGAAAACGAGCATGCCTGCGACAAAGACGTCGATCAGTCTTTTGGAATGGCGCGGGCTCCAGTGGCTTTTCCCGGTCCATGGCAAAATCATGTCTCCTCAGTCGTCGTCAGTGTTCCGTTAAAACATCACCATGGAAGCGAATATTGTGTGGTTTTGTTTTAGGGGAACGGTGTTGCGCTTGTCCAGCGCAGCACGGCTAAAAATCGGAAATCTTTTCCAAAAATCTAATTTGTCGCATCCCGTATCGATACAATAAACCGTCAGATTAGATAGGTTATATAACAAATTTTAGCATTTATAGGTGAAGCTGTGGTTTCTTAACCTTCGAGCAAGGAATTAACCATAAAGATTGGACGTATTTCACGGCGGAATGGAGTTTTACCAAACTTCTTCCAGGCATGACGCCGCCCTGCCGTACCGGGTTGATCCGGTATTATCGTTAGATTGCAGAAGGCTCAGCAGCGTCGGTGCGGCATCAATCTTTGGTGTGCATATTCGTGACATATCCCCCCGGATTCTGACATTCTCAATCGGTCAACTGCCGGTGATTGCCGGTGTAGCATTTGGGGACGTCGCTTGGGGCAGGACTTGCCAACAGATTATTCGCGAAAGGCCACAGGCAGCAGCCTGGGTGGCCGTTTGCGATTCGCTGGTCTTGATCAAGACCAGTGCGATCTGCTGCGTCGCTATCGAACAATGCTGGAACCGCATGTGAAGGCAGGTCTGCGTGACCTGATGGTTCGCTTCCAATCCATGCCGGACTGTTCACCGTCCTTCGAAAGCGAAAACCAGCTCGATAGGCTGCACGATCTCCAGACCGCGCATTGGAGCGTCTTGACCGATGCGCGTTTCGACGCCGTTTACGCCGAGCGGATCAAGGTTCTGTCGGATACCGAAAGCCGCATGGGGCTAGACCCCCGCTGGCATGTGGCCGGTCATGCGGTCGTTCTGGAAAATCTTCTCGGCGGTCTGATTGCCGACCAATCGCCACGCTCTCTTCTTCCCGGCGCACGCAAGCGCCAGAAGGAACTGGCCGACACCGTCAGGGCTGTCGTGCGTCTGGTGATGGTCGATACGGAAATCGCCGTCTCGCTCCGCTTCAACGAATTGCGCATTCGCCATACTCAGGAACTGGCAAAGCAGCGTGAAGACGATCAGGCTGATGCCAAGCGTCTTCTGGGCGATGCTTTGAATGCGTTTGCGACAGGCGACCTCACAGCACGCATCACCGGCGACATTCCCGAAGCCTACCGCGATCTGGCCGACGCCTTCAACGCTGCGCTGGAAAAGATCGGTACTTCGATGTCCACGGCGCAAGCGGGCATTCGTGATGCACACGCAGCAACCGAACGGTTGATGGGTGAGGGCCGGATGATGGCGTCTGCTTCATCCACTCATGCACAGCGGCTCACCCATGCTTCCGATACACTAGGATCGGTCATCGATGTCGTGCGCAACAGCAGCGAGCGTATCTCGGCTGCCGAAAGCGCTGTCTCGCAGGCACGCAATGCGGCGACTGAAAGCGGTACGGCTGTCGGTGAGGCGATCAGCGCCATGGCCGGGATCGAACAATCGGCCGAACAGATCGGCCGCATCATCGGCTCCATCGACGAGATCGCGTTCCAGACCAATCTGCTTGCATTGAATGCCGGGATAGAAGCGGCGCGCGCTGGAGAAAGCGGTCGCGGCTTTGCTGTCGTTGCTCAGGAAGTTCGTGCCTTGGCACAGCGGTCGGCAGATGCCGCCCGTGAAATCAAGAATCTCGTCAACGGCACCAAGACGCAGGTGGATGCTGGCGTTCGCATGGTCAATCGCACGCAGGAAGCCATTGGCGGTGTCGTCCGTCAGGTCTCCGGGGTCAGCGATATGATCGGTGATGTTGCCCGTCGCACAGGCGAAAACGTCGCCAGTCTGCAGACCGTTGCGGTGGAGCTTGGCTCCATCGGCGCTGAGACGGACAGATCCGCAGCAAAGATGACATCGGCAGCCCAGGAAGCTGACGATCTGCATACCGTTATTCTCGAACTGGGTCGTACGGTGCGGGAATTCCGCATAGCGCGCCAACAGCATACGGCACCCGAGCCGGTTGCGAGACAGTATCAGGGCTACGTTGCTACCACGCCTGGGGAAAGCGTGGATTATGGCTACGAGCACCAACAATTCAGACGCCAAGGAGTGATTTGATGGCAGGCAGGAAAGCAGCGCAGTCGGCATTGAAATTGTCACCCGTGCTGGACCTCAATCAGGCATCCGTCTTGCACGGAAAACTGATGGAAATGAGGGGTGCCCCGCTTGCGGTGGATGCCTCCGAGGTAGAGCGCATAGGCGTGCAATGCGCCCAGGTCTTGATGGCAGGTATCAAGGCTTGGGAGGCCGATGGCAAGCCATTCACTTTTTCCAAGGCATCCGATGCCTTTGACAAAACCCTTAAACTGATCGGCGTGGACATCGATCATATGCTCCCGAAGGAGACCTCGAAATGAAAAAGAAGGTTCTGACTGTCGATGACTCCAGAACGATCCGCAACATGTTGCTGGTCACGCTGAACAATGCCGGTTTCGAGACCATTCAGGCTGAAGACGGCATCGAAGGGCTCGAAGTTCTCGAGGGCTGTGAGCCTGACGTTATCGTCACCGATATCAACATGCCGCGTCTCGATGGCTTCGGCTTTATCGAGGGTGTTCGTCGCAACGAGAAATACCGCGCGATACCTATTCTCGTGCTGACCACCGAAAGCGATGCCGAGAAGAAAAATCGTGCCCGTCAAGCAGGTGCTACCGGATGGATCGTCAAGCCGTTCGACCCTGTGAAGCTGATCGATGCCATTGAACGCGTAACTGCTTGATACGGGACTACTCACGATGGATATGAACGAAATCAAAGAAATCTTCTTCCAGGAGTGCGAAGAGCAACTCGCTGAACTGGAATCGGGTCTTCTGAAATTGAACGACGGCGACCGTGATCCGGAAACCGTAAATGCTGTGTTTCGTGCCGTTCATTCCATCAAGGGTGGAGCGGGCGCATTCGGCCTCGACGACCTCGTGGCTTTCGCGCACGTTTTCGAAACGACGCTTGATTGCGTACGTTCGAACAAGCTCGAACCTGACCAGGAAGTCCTGAAGGTCATGCTGAAATCGGCCGACGTTCTGGCCGATCTGACCAATGCGGCCCGTGATGGCGGCAGTGTCGAGGAAGGCCGCACACGCGGTCTGGTCAAGGAGCTGGAAGCGCTGGCCAATGGCGAAAAGCCGGCCCCCGGTTCGTCAGCGTCGGAGCCGGTCGTGGCAAAGGTCGCAGCACCTGCGCCGACAGATGACAGCGGTTTTCAGCCGGTTGCCTTCTCCTTTGGCGACTTCGAGGACGACACCGTCCCGATGATGGAAACGCCGTCTTTCAACGTCGTTTTCAAGCCGCAGACATCGCTCTACACCAAGGGCAACGAGTCGGCCTTGTTGCTGCGCGATCTTTCCCGCATTGGCGAGATGAGCATCAACTGCGACATGAGCACCTTGCCGGCGCTCGAAAACATCGAGCCAGAAGCTGCCTATTTCTTCTGGAATATCTCGATCAAGACGGACAAGGGCGCCGCTGGCATCCGTACCGTCTTCGAATTTGCCGAATGGGACTGCGATCTGGAAATTTCCGAGATCGTATCCGAGGCGCCAGCCGAAGAAGAACTGCCGATGATACCGGTGCCGTTCGATTTGTCGGTTCTGGACGAAGTTGCCGACGAGCCTGCCGTTCAGTCCGCTGAAGCAGAAGAGAGCGTGCCTGCAAAGACCGTGGCGACTGCCGTTGCCGCGACCGAAGTCACGCGCTCCGTTTCTGCTGCCGCAGAAAAGAAGGAAGCACCGGCCGCAGCCGCTGCAAACGCAAGCGCCGGTCAGACGATCCGCGTTGATCTCGACCGCGTCGACCGCCTTATCAACCTCGTGGGCGAGCTTGTCATCAATCAGGCGATGCTGTCGCAAAGCGTGATCGAGAACGATGCGACCGGCACATCGGCCGTCAACATGGGTCTTGAAGAACTTCAGCAACTGACGCGTGAAATCCAGGATAGCGTCATGGCCATCCGCGCGCAGCCGGTGAAGCCGGTCTTCCAGCGCATGTCGCGTATCGTCCGCGAAGTGGCTGATATGATTGGCAAGCAGATCCGTCTGATCACCGAGGGTGAAAACACCGAAGTTGACAAGACGGTCATCGACAAGCTGGCAGAGCCGCTGACACACATGATCCGTAATGCCGTCGACCACGGCATCGAAACCCCTGAAAAGCGCGAAGCTGCTGGCAAGAACCCTGAAGGCACCGTCAAGCTGACGGCGAAACATCGTTCCGGACGCATCCTGATCGAACTCGCCGACGATGGCGCAGGTATCAACCGCGAACGCGTTCGCCAGAAGGCTATCGACAACGATCTGATCGCTGCCGATGCAAACCTGACGGACGAGGAAATCGACAACCTGATCTTCGCACCAGGCTTCTCTACCGCCGACAAGATTTCTGATATCTCAGGTCGTGGCGTTGGCATGGACGTGGTCAAGCGCTCGATCCAGGCACTCGGCGGTCGTATCAGCATCACCTCGCGTCCGGGCCTCGGCTCGACCTTCACTATGAGCCTTCCGCTGACACTCGCCGTTCTCGACGGCATGGTGGTGACGGTTGCCGGCCAGACGCTCGTCGTGCCTTTGACTGCGATTGTCGAAACATTGCAGCCGGAAGCCGTGAACATTCACTCCTTCGGCTCCAATCAGCGCCTGATCTCCATCCGCAACTCCTTCTGCCCGCTGGTGGACGTGGGTCGTATCCTCAACTTCCGCGCCACCCAAGCAAACCCGGTCGACGGTGTTGCGCTTCTGGTGGAATCGGAAGGTGGTGGCCAGCGCGCTCTGATGGTCGATGCCATCCAGGGGCAGCGTCAGGTCGTGATCAAATCGCTGGAAGCCAACTACACCCACGTTCCGGGCATTGCCGCCGCAACCATCCTTGGTGATGGCCGCGTCGCGCTTATTCTCGATGTGGATGCCGTTGTCGGCGCGTCTCGTGGTCAGTCGCTCAAGCAAGAGATGTCTCTTGCGGCGGTCGGTTGAAAAGTGGTGATGAATGACAGCGCTCAAGTTTAACGATACACGCCTATCCCCGGACGAAGTGCTTGCCAGCGGAGAATATCCGCTGACACGCCGAGATCTGTCCGAAATCGCCGCGATGATCTATGCCGATGCTGGCATCTATCTGAACGACACAAAGGCGTCGCTCGTTTATTCGCGACTGTCCAAACACATCCGCAATCTCGGTATTTCCGGCTTTCGGGAATATTGTACTCTGGTTTCCTCGCAGGAAGGCGCGCATGCCCGCCGTGAGATGCTGTCGCATCTGACGACGAACTTCACGCGCTTCTTCCGCGAAAACCACCACTTCGAGCATTTGCGCGATGAAGTTCTGCCGGGGCTGATCAACCGGGCAAAGTCCGGTGGTCGTGTGCGTATCTGGTCTGCTGCCTGTTCCGACGGTCAGGAGCCGTACTCGATCGCATTGACGGTTCTCGGCATGTTCCCCAATGCCGCCGAGCATGATTTCCGCATTCTGGCGACGGATATCGATCCCAAGATTCTGGCGCAGGCCAGAGCCGGGGTCTACGACGAGAACGCGCTTGAAACGGTTAGCCCCGCCATGCGCAAGCAATGGTTTCAGGACGTCGAAGTCGGTGGCCGCCGTAAGCATCAGATCAGCGACAAGGTCAAAAAGCTGATCACGTTCAACGAGTTGAACCTGATGACGCAGTGGCCCTTCAAGGGCAATTTCGATGTTATTTTCTGCCGTAACGTCGTGATTTATTTCGATGAGCCGACACAGGTGAAAATCTGGTCGCGTTTCGCGGGCCTTCTGCCGGAAGGTGGACATCTCTACATCGGCCATTCCGAGCGTGTCTCGGGAGATCCGAAAGCTTTGTTCGATAATACCGGCATCACGACATATCGCTATATCGGCAAACCCGGCGGGAGAAAAGCATGACTGCACCCGCTAGAGTTCTTGTGGTCGATGACTCACCGACGATGCGCGGCCTGATCTCTGCTGTCCTGAAAGCCGACCCTGATGTTCAGGTGGTTGGTCAGGCGGGCAACGCTATGGAAGCGCGCGCAGCGATCAAGGAACTCAACCCGGATGTGGTGACGCTTGATATCGAGATGCCGGAGATGAACGGCCTCGAGTTTCTGGAAAAGATCATGCGGCTTCGGCCCATGCCCGTTATCATGGTCTCGACATTGACGCATCGTGGTGCTGGCGCATCGCTTGCGGCACTGGAGATCGGCGCTTTCGACTGCGTGGGGAAACCCGCGCCGGGCGACAGCAGGCCGTTTGGCGATCTGGCTGAAAAGGTAAAGGCTGCGGCGCGTTCACAGCATCAAACTTACCGTAACATGGCGACCGAAAGACCGGCGATTGCTGCACCGATGGCGGTCAGCGATTACCGCGTTGGCCGCAAGATCGTCGCTATCGGTTCTTCGACCGGCGGCGTTGAGGCGTTGATATCGGTTTTACAGAAGTTTCCTGCCAATTGCCCGCCTACGGTCATCACGCAGCACATGCCTTCGACATTCACGAAAAGCTTCGCAGAACGTCTCAATCGCTTATGCGCGCCAGTGGTGGAAGAAGCGACGGACGGCGCACGTCTCCAGACGGGTAAAATCTATCTGGCGCCGGGCGGAGAGCGCCATTTGCAGGTCGTTAATCATTCCGCACCAAGTTGCAGGCTTTTGGAAAAAGAACCTGTTAATGGCCATCGTCCATCCGTGGATGTTCTGTTCGATTCCGTGGCCGAGCTCGCCGGACGCAATGCTGTTGGCGTTATCCTGACCGGGATGGGTCGTGATGGTGCTGCCGGGTTGCTGAAGATGCGCCATGCAGGTGCGCGTACGATCGGCCAAAACGAAAAAACTTGCGTCGTTTATGGAATGCCGCGCGTTGCTCATGAGCTTGGTGCGGTTGAACAACAATATCCGCTCAACGCTATCGGCGAAGAAATTCTGAAACTTACTGCTGCCCGAAAAGAAGGTTCCGACTAATGTCTCTTGCAGAAAAAATCAAAGTTCTGATCGTTGACGATCAGGTTACCAGTCGTCTGTTGCTCAGTGACGCACTGACGCAGCTGGGCTTCAAGCAGATCACCTCTGCTGGTGATGGCGAACAGGGCATGAAGATCATGGAGCAGCAGCCCCATCATCTCGTGATCTCCGACTTCAACATGCCGAAGATGGATGGTCTTGGCTTCTTGCAGGCGGTTCGCACGAACCCGACCACCAAGAAGGCGGCCTTCATTATTTTGACGGCACAGGGCGATCGTGCGCTGGTTCAGAAGGCCGCCCAGCTGGGTGCCAACAACGTTCTGGCCAAGCCATTCTCCATCGACAAGATGAAGGCGGCAATCGAAGCCGTATTTGGATCTTTGAAATGATCGAAACCGCAGCCAAGCGCGTACATATTATTCAGGGCGAGTATAAAATCGCCAATGATCCCGAGGTGGTTTTAACGACCATTCTCGGTTCGTGCGTGGCTGCATGTCTCAGAGACCCTGTTGCGGGCGTCGGCGGCATGAACCATTTTCTGCTGCCGGGGACAGGGGGTACGGGGGGTGGAGATGCGACCCGTTATGGGGTGCATCTCATGGAATTGTTGATCAACGGCCTGCTCAAGCAGGGGGCACGCCGTGATCGTCTAGAAGCAAAGATTTTCGGTGGGGCGAAAACCATTGCCAGCTTCTCGAATGTTGGCGAGCAGAACGCCGCATTCGCGGTGCAGTTTCTAAAAGACGAAGGTATTCGTCTTCTCGGGCAGTCAACCGGAGGAGATTCAGGCCGCAAGGTGGAGTTCTGGCCGGTTTCCGGCCGTGCCCGCCAGCATCCTCTCAGTGGTGCGGAAACGCAGTCGACGGTTGCTCTGGAAAAGCGTCCAGCCCCAGCTCCGAAGCCAGTGGCCAACGATATCGAGTTTTTCTAAAGCAGCGTACAAAAGCAGGTTTGCCTCGCTGTTCGTTCATTTTGTTTCAGCATCGAACCGAAAACATTTTAGGGTTTCAGTTCGGCGCGCTGGTCACGGAGTATGTTATGCAGATCGCCGAGTACGCTGAACTTCAAGCGTTCGAAGAAGCACTTCCCGACGTGTTGATGCGGGTTGTTTCCGAACTCCATGACGTGGCCTATCTTATCGAACGGATTGAACCGCAACTGCTCGAGGCCACCAATGGCGCTGTCACGACCGAAGGTATGCGGTTGTTGCAGGGCATCGACCTTGCCGTTCAGAAAACACGCGGTCTCGCTGAATTCATTGACACGATCACAGGCTCCATTCCGCTTGATTGGGCCGTCGACGTGTCCACCGCGCTTAGTCTCGTCAAACTTGCGGAAATGCAAAAGGCGCTGGGTGCTGGCCTGCGCCACGGACATTCGCAACCTTTGGACAAGGCCTCCGGCGATTGTGATTTGTTTTAGGTCGAACACCGAGCGCCGACCGCGCCTGATAGCAAGGCAATATTGACCCTGGCCGAAGACCATTTCAGTTGCCTGAAGTCCGCATAAAACAAAATCTGTTAAATAATGAGCGGCGAAGCACCATTTTTGTGCAAGTAAAGCGCCGCGCAAGCTTCAAAGTATTAATCTGCACACCGGTTTATAACAGCGAGCGGTTTTGCCGTTCGACGCGCCAGTCCCGGGGTCTTAATTGATGAACAGTGTATCGAACGGTGGTTTTTCCAGCTCGCTTTTCCCAAATCTGCTGGAGCTGGCGAAATCGCAACGCCTCGCCTTGATGGACCTGTTCAAATTCGCCGAGGGTTTCAGCGCGGAAGGCCGCAGAAGCGAGGCGGTTGAGCTATACAAGACATGGTTGGCCTTCAATGATGGCCACCCCGGCCTACAGATGGTCTATTTCAACTATTCCGTGACGCTGCGCCAGACCAACGATCTCCCCGGTTCGATGAACGCCCTTCGCGCCGCGCTGCAAATCGATCCACTTTTCGGTCCTGCCCACATCAACATGGGCCGCGCCTATGAAGACGGTGGCGCTGCTCCTCAAGCCATCCAGCAATGGCAGAGTTTCGTGGACAGTACATCCGAAACGACGCCAGACCGACTTTCCTACCGGTTGATGGCATTGCAACATATCGGCCGTGTCATGGAAAACGCAGGCTTGCTCGATGAGGCCGAAGCTGTGCTCTGGCAGGCGATGGAACTGCGGCCCGAAAAGACGGAGTCGGGACAGCACTGGACCGCAATCCGTCAGCGCCAGTGCAAATGGCCGATCATCATGCCATCCAGCCATATTACAACGCGCCAGATGGTCGATTCCATATCGCCATTGACGCTGGGTTGCTATTCGGATGACCCGATGTTCCAGCTTGCCAAAGCCCACCAGTACAGCAAGAGCTTCGTTGGTCGTCTCGATATCAAGAGTTTCCCGCGCGCAAAGGTCAAGCAGAAATCGGGTACGGGCGCACGCCTGCGCGTCGGCTATGTTTCGTCTGACCTGCGCGACCACGCGGTCGGCTTTGCGCTTCGTGAAGTTCTCGAGCTACACGACAAAAACAGCGTTGAAATTCACGCCTATTATTGCGGTGATGCGGTTTCCAACGATGCGACGCAAAACCGGATGAAAGCTGCGGTCGATGCCTGGCACGAACTTGGTGCGCTGTCTGACGAAGCGGCTGCGCGCCAGATTGCCAGCGATGAGATCGATATTCTCATCGACGTCAACGGCTACACCAAACATGCCAGAACCGGGATTTTTGCCTATCGTCCGGCTCCAGTGATCGTCAATTTCTGTGGCTATCCGGGTTCGATGGGTGGTCCTTTCCATCAGTATATGATCGCCGATCAGCAGATTGTGCCCGAGGAAAGCGAAATCTACTATTCGGAAAAGGTGCTGCGGATTGCCTGTAATCAGCCAATCGACCGTAAGCGCATCATTGCCGCAAAGCCAACACGCGAGCAGGCGGGCCTGCCGAAAGACGCCTTCGTGTTTGCCTGCTTCAACGGCATGCAAAAGATCAACGCCAGCACTTTCGATCAATGGATGAAGATACTGACGGCGACCCCCGGTAGCGTGCTGTGGCTGCTCAGCGGTAACGAGAAAGCCGACCAGCGTTTGCGGCAGTTGGCCGTAGAGGCCGGTGTTGATGCCGAGCGCATTCTTTTTGCGCCCAAGGCTCAGAATGCCGAACATCTGGCACGTATTGCCGTGGCCGACCTGTTCCTCGATACATTCCCCTATGGCGCGCATTCCACCGCAGCGGATTCGCTGACCGTTGGGCTACCCGTTCTGACATTTCCTGGAAAGAGCTTTGCCGCCCGTTTCTGCAGCAGCGTTGTGGCTGCAACGGGTGTGCCGGAATTGATTTGCGATGGCCCTGACGATTATGTTGCCAAGGCCATCTCCTATGCAAACAACCCGGCAACCCTGAAGACGCTAAGAGACAAAATTCAGGCCAACCGCGACACAAGTGCGCTTCGCGACATTCCGGCACTGGCACGTCGTCTGGAAGAGCTGTTCTGGCAGATGCAGGCAGAAGCCGAGCGCGGAGAAACGCCCGTTCCCGATTTAAGAAATATGGACGTGTATTACGAAATCGGCGCGGAGCTCGTGCTGGAAAATCTCGAATTTGTCGATGAGCAGGCCTATCGCCAGCGGTATCTTCAGAAACTGCGCGAATGGCACGACTATTCTCCGATACCGTCCGACAACCGGCTGTGGACAAGCGCCGCCGCGGCTGCGTCTTAAATTCTGATACGGCGCAATCAATTTCAGCCGGTCCGGGCGCTTCACTCTATGAGCCGAAGCGCTCCAACACCTCATAAAGGCAGGTCGAGTGTCTCAATCCAAAAAGATCGCAATTGTCGGAGCAGGGCTTTCAGGAGCCGTTATTGGTCGTGAGCTTGCACAAGCGGGGCATCAGGTCGATATTTTCGACAGGCGTGACCACATTGCGGGCAATTGCCATACGGAACGGGACGCTGAAACCGGCGTGATGGTTCACGTCTACGGCCCGCATATTTTCCACACGGACGACGCAGAAGTCTGGGATTACGTCAATACGTTTCAGACCTTCATGCCGTATAAGAACCGGGTGAAGACCACGAGCCGGGGTCAAGTTTTTTCGCTTCCCGTCAATCTGCACACCATCAACCAGTTTTTCGACAAGACGTTTCGCCCTGATGAAGCGAAGGCTTTCATCGATGAACAGGCCGACAAGACCATTGAAGACCCGCAGACCTTTGAAGAGCAGGCGCTTCGTTTTGTGGGGCGCGATTTATATGAGGCATTTTTTCAGGGCTATACGCAAAAGCAATGGGGTTGCTCACCAACCGCTTTGCCAGCATCGATCCTCAAGCGCCTGCCTGTGCGTTTCAACTACGACGACGATTATTTCTTTCACAAATTCCAGGGCATGCCGGAAACCGGGTACACGCCGATGGTGGAACGTATTCTCGATCATCCCGGCATCCGCGTTCACCTGAGCAGCAATTTCGGACGTGCCGACATAAGCGGTTACGATCATACGTTCTACTCCGGCTCGCTTGATGGCTACTTCGATTACACCAATGGAAGGCTGGGATACCGCACGCTCGATTTCGAACGTTTCACCTATGATGGCGATTATCAGGGTTGCGCGGTCATGAATTACGGTGAAGTCTCCATTCCCTACACCCGTATTACCGAACATAAGCATTTCTCGCCTTGGGAAAAGCACGAAAGCTCCGTCTGCTACCGGGAGTTTTCACGCGAATGCGGGCCTGACGATGTTCCTTATTACCCTATCCGGCTCGTCGAGGAAAAAGAGCAGCTCGCTCAATATGTCTCGCTTGCCAATGACGAGAAAGCTGTGACCTTTGTCGGTCGCCTCGGCACCTATCGTTATCTGGATATGGATGTGACGATCCGCGAAGCGCTCGATACGTCGCGCCTTTTCCTTTCGTTGGTAGAAAAGGATGAGACGATGCCCTCATTCCTGAACCCACCGCTGTAACCCGATTAGGGTCAAACCACATCGAAAGAGGCCGGTAATAGCCTTTCCTGTTTTCGGGAGGGAGCTGCTTTGCTGTGGCCGCAGAGCCATGGCGGCTTTCATATCGAAATAACTGAAAGCCTCGCGCAAGCAACGAAACCTAGGATTGTCGATGTCGAATGCTGCCCTGATTTCTATTCCAGGGCCGCAAGCGTGGGGCGCTCTGGCTCCAACGAATTCGTTTTCGATCATTGAACTCGCGATCAAGGCCTGCAAATGACGTCGATCATACCTACTCTCTCTGCCAGCCAAATTTCGAAACTTTCGACGGCTCAGGTTTCAAGTTGGTCATCCGAGGATATGGCAGCGCTTTCGACTGAGCAGGTCAAAGTTCTATCGTCAAAACAGATCAGCGTTCTCTCGTCGGACCAAATCTCAGCGCTAGAAACTGAAGATGTCGAGGCAATGTCGACGAAACAGCTGAGCGCGATTTCGACAAGCGCGATCGTCGGCTTGTCCATGGACCAGATCGAAGTTCTGAACAAGATTTCGGTCGCTGGCTTCAGTGCCGGTCAGGTGGCGGCTTTGACGACCTCCCAGCTGCAATTTCTGACGACGGATCAGGCCGAAGCCCTGACGCCGGCACAGATTGGAGCGATGAGTTCCGATCAGATCGCCGCGCTCGACTTTGATGACCTGATGACATTTTCAACGTTAGATATGGCTGCGATCTCCAGTAAGGGCATAGCGGGCCTCTCAACCGGAGCCATCCTTATTCTGTCAGCCGAACAGGTCGCAGCCCTCAGCGCCTCGGCTATTCCGGGCTTGAGCACGGATGCGCTGACCTCTTTATCTGACGAGCAGCTTGCGGCCTTGAGAACAGGTGTCATTGCAAGATTGACGACGGACCAGATCGGCAGTTTGACTTCGGCACAGGTCGGCGCTTTGACGTCCACCCAGATCGCTGCCTTGAAGGCGGTGCAGATCGGTGCGCTCGGTGCAGACTATGTTGCCAATCTATCTCCTGCCGCGATTGCCGGGCTCAGCACGGCGGCAATTGCCAGCCTGTCGACAGCCCAGATTGCAGTCCTGTCGAACGACCAGTTGTCGGGTTTGACCACCAAGCAGGTCAGTGCCCTCAGGTCTTCACAGATTGAAGTCTTGCCGACCGAGAGTATTGCGGGTCTCACTGCCACACAGATTGCAGCCTTGAGTACGAGATCGATCGGTGGTCTTACGGCAGAACAGGTCGAGGCATTCTCCACAGCGCAGGCCGAGGCACTGACATCCGCTCAGGTCAAAGCGTTGACTTCGACGCAGATCGCAAAACTCAGTTCAGACAACATAGCAATGTTTTCGACGGCCGATATTGCTGCGATAACGAGTGCTGCTGCGGCAGGCCTAAGCGCTGACATCATCGGATCACTCACCCCCGCGCAGGTCTCCTCGATCAGCGCAAGCACATTCTCCAAGCTGACGGATGAACAGTTCACAGCGTTGATCAGCAGCCAACCTGCGGCGTTGACATCGACCCAGCTTGCGGCACTGACGTCCGCTCAGGCAGCGCTCATCTCAAAGACAGATATCGTAGCCTTTTCATCCTCGTCTTTCGCATCCCTGTCAGGCAAGGCAATCTCGGGTTTGCAACTGGACGTCATTGCGGAACTCACGCCTGACCAGATCACTGCGCTTGCGACTGGTGCAATCGCCAAACTGACGACGGAGCAGATCGCAGCGCTCTCCACCGACCAGGTCGAGGCAATGACCTCAAACCAGATCAAGGTGCTCAGCTCGCTGCAAATCGGTGCTCTGAGTGCGGACGATATCAAGACGTTCACTCCCGGTGAAGTTGCTGCAATCACCACCAAGGGCATTGCGGGCCTCAGCACGGCGGTCGTAGCCGTATTGACCCCGGACCAGATCAAAGCAATGAGCACCGCAACAGTCGCGGTTCTTTCCTCTGATCAGTTCGGCGCGCTGACAGGCGACCAATTGGCGGCCCTGACGCCCAAGCAGTTGAGTGCGATCAAGACTGCACAGATCAAATCCATGACGACGGAATATCTCGGCTCGCTCACGCCGGAACAGATCGCCTCTCTCAGCACCTCAGCCATCGCCGGGCTTTCGACGGCGCAGATTGGCGTGTTGTCGACTGCGCAGCTCGAAGCATTGACCTCGGCGCAGGTAAAGGCGCTTACCTCTTTGCAGTTGGCGGTGCTGGAAACGGAAGACATTGCCACATTTTCCACGGACGATATCGCCGCCATTGGCTCGAAAGCCGTTCAGGGTCTCAGCGCTAAAGCCGTTGCGTCCCTCACATCTGTGCAGATTGCGGCACTCAGCACCAGTGCAGTGTCGGGGTTGACGACAGATCAGGTCGATGCCCTGACATCATCCCAGCTCGGCACACTGTCTTCAGCGCAGGTATCGGTACTGACCTCTGCGCAGGTCGCTGCCCTGGAAGCTGTCGATATCGCCGCACTGAAGGCTTCGGCTGTCGGCGCTCTCAGCACCAGAGCCATTTCCGGGCTTTCGACCGCCGCCATTGCTTCGCTGGGCGTAGGGCAAGTCGCCGCGTTAAATCCCAACTCGGTCGCAAAGCTGACCGGCGATCAGATCGCTGCACTCACGGCATCACAGGTTGCAGCGCTGACAACCGCGCAGATCAAAGTTCTTGGCTCCACACAGATTGCCGCCTTGTCTTCGGACGTCATCGCGGCGTTGACGACGCTTCAGGTGCCAGCTTTTGCCACCAAGGCTCTATCAGGCCTGAACGCTGATCAGATATCGGATCTTTCCTCTACGCAGATCGCTTCCCTTACCCCTTCGCAGGTTGCCGCGCTAACGTCGTCCCAGCTCGCGGGGATGAAAGCCGAGGACGTCGCTGCGATGTCTGTGAGCCTGATACAGGCAATCAGCGCCAACGGTGTGTCTGGCCTGTCGACTGATTTTATCGCAGCTCTTCCAAGCGACAAGATCAAGGCCTTGAGCATCGGCGCTGTTGGCTCTTTAACATCCGATCAGATCGTGGCGCTTTCAACGATGCAGGTCGATGCCTTGACGATACGTCAGATCGCGGCTCTCAAGTCGACGCAGACCGCGGCACTGGGAACGGACGATCTCGCGACCTTCTCCGTCGAGGAAATTGCCGCGCTAAGCGGAAAAGGCGCCGCCGGCCTCCCTACAGCGATCGTTGCGACGCTGACGGCAGAGAAGATCAAAGCCCTTTCCACGGCTGCTGTCGCAAGCTTGACGACGGATCAGATCGACATTTTGAGTTCTGCACAACTTCAGGCGCTTTCAACCTCTCAGGTTGCAGCGCTGAGCTCATCCCAGATCGCGGTGCTCACTCCAACAAGCATCGCGTCGTTTTCGGCTGACCAGATCGCAGCAATGCGCGCCAGCGCCGTGACGAGCCTGACTGATCCACAGCTAACAGCACTGACGCCCTCGCAGCTTGCCGTTCTTTCCACAACACAGATCGCGGCATTCACGTCGACGCAGATTTCTGTAATGAGCACAGCGCAGATCGCCGCCCTCACTCCGGGCCAGATCACGGCGTTGAGCACATCCGGCATTACAGGTCTGTCCAGCAAGCAGATCGCAGCGTTGACGACCGATCAGACTGAAGCGCTGAGCAGCACGCAGATCGCAATGCTGACTGGCGAACAATTCGAAGGGTTTGGCGCAGACGATATCGCGAAATTCTCCACCAAAGAAATTTCAGCTATCAAATCGACTTCGATTTCCGGCATTTCGACGGCGGTGCTGTCACTGTTGTCGAGCGGGAACATTGCGGCCTTGAGCGCCGAGGGTGTGGCTGGCCTCAGCACCGCTCAGATAGGATCGCTGAATTCCGATCAGATTTCCGCGTTAACGACCAAACAGGTTTCAGCACTCACCGCCCAACAGATGGCAGTGCTGGGCACTGATAAAATCAGGGGATTGAGGACGGAGCAAGTCGCGGCACTTGGTACGGGTGGGATCTCCGGTTTGACGACGGCTCAGATAGCCGTATTGAGCGCCGATCAGGCCAAAGCCCTGACAAAGGTACAGGTCGAGGCTCTCAGCTATGCACAGTTCTCTGCGATCAAGGCGGAGGGAATTGCCACCTTTACAGCGGAAGAAATTGGTTCGCTGAGTACGGCAGTATTGAGTTCGCTTTCGACAAGCACCATTGCCAGCCTGACGACCGCGCAAATAGCCTACTGGAGCACGGATGCCGTCGCGAGCCTGACCACCAGCCAGATTGCCGCGTTGCAGACCGGGCAGATATTTGCCCTATCGACCAAACAGATAGGGGCATTGACCTCTCAGCAACTCTCTGCATTTGGAACGGATGATCTGAATACGCTGTCCACCGCAGCTATGGCGGCAATCACGTCGACAGCGATTTCCGGATTGTCTTCCGCTACGATTGCGGGGCTTTTGCCATCGCAGATAACGGCCATCAACACAAAGGCGATCGTTGGCTTATCCGCAAGCCAAGTTGCAGCACTGACCGCCGGTCAGGTTGCATCTCTTTCGACTGCTCAGGTTTCGTCTTTGACATCGAGACAAGTGGCAGCTCTGGGAACTGCAGGGATTGCGGCGTTTACAAGTCATCAAGTTGCATTCCTCGGCTCTGACGGCATTGCCGGCTTATCGACGAGCCAGGTCGCTACATTGACCACAGCGCAGGCCGAGGCATTGACCACGACACAGGTCGCGGCGCTCAGTTCTCTCCAGGTCAGCGCGTTGGGCACTGACGATCTAAAGGTATTTTCCAGCAGGGACATCATGGCGCTTTCCAGTGGCGCGGTTGCTGGCCTCTCGACAGACACGCTCGCTGCTCTGGACCCGCAAACGATCGCTGCCCTCTCTACGACGAGCGTTCCCGGACTTTCAACGACGCAAATCGCTGCTTTGACTGGGCCGCAAATCGGTGCGCTGACGACGGCTCAAATTTCGGCACTTGGTTCCAAACAGGTCGCGGCATTGGGAACGGTTGGCGTCGCCGCACTGTCCACCGCCCAGGTCGCAGCGTTGGGCACTGTCGGGGTGCCGGGTCTTTCTTCGGCGCAAGTTGCAGCATTGACGACCAGCCAGATCGAAGCGTTGAACAGCACGCAGGTCGCCGTTTTGACCTCCACCCAGGTCGCTGGACTGGATGCCGCCGATCTCGGCCTATTCTCCACCGCGGAACTTGCTGCGCTCAGTTCGAACGCTATTCTCGGTCTCTCCTCCTCGACCCTGGCCGGGCTTTCGGCAGATCGCATAGCTGTTCTCGGAACTGCCAGCGTCTCCGGTCTCTCCACCAGCCAGATTGCATCCTTGACGGCGGTTCAGGTGGGCGCGCTGACCACTGCGCAGATCGCCTCGCTTGGCTCCAAGCAGGTTGCCGCATTGGGAACCGTCGGGGCAGGGGCTCTGACGACCAGCCAGATTGCGGCCCTGAGTACAGCTGGCATCGCCGGACTTTCGACTGGGCAAATCGACGTATTGTCAGCCTCGCAGATCGAAGCTCTCAACACGGCACAAGTGGCGGTTCTTACCTCCACGCAGGTTGCGGCACTGGGTGCCGATGATCTCGGCGCGTTTTCGACTGCCGAATTGGCGGCCTTGTCTTCGACCGCCATTCAAGGGCTTTCGACCGTCACGATCGCCGCTCTTTCAACAGAACGCGTCGCCATTCTTGGAACGGACAGCATCTCCGGTCTCTCGACGGCCCAGATTGCGTCGCTGACGACGGCGCAACTGGAGGCTCTGACGACAGCGCAGGTTTCTGCTCTCGGCTCCAAACAGATCGCGGCTCTTGGAACCTCGGGTGCTGCGGTGCTTTCGACTGCGCAGATCATGGCGCTGAATACGGCGGCAATTGCGGGCCTATCCACGGGGCAGGTCGGCATTCTCTCGACAGACCAGGTGGAAGCTCTAACCCCGGCGCAGGTCGCGGCATTGACCTCGACGCAACTATCGGCGCTCGGCAATGACGATATCGACGTCTTGTCCACCGATGACCTTGCCGCGCTTCCGTCTCACGTCATTCAGGGCCTGTCCACCTCGGCAATTGCCGCCATGTCGACAAGCAGGATTGCCATTTTGAGCCCGTCAGGCATTTCCGGCCTGACGAGCGGCCAGATTGCGGCTTTGAGCACGGATCAAGTGGAAGCGTTCACCAGCGATCAGGTTGCAGCCCTTGGGTCCAAGCAACTGGCGGCGCTGGGTCTGGACGACCTGCTGACCTTTTCGACAGCAGACCTCGCCGCTATCACTGCAGGCGCCATCGTCGGAATTTCGACGGCAACCCTGGCCGCACTTCCCACCGAAACCGTTCATTCTCTGAGCTCTCTTGGTGTCTCTGGCCTCTCTACGGCGCAAGTCGTGTCGCTGACTGTCGATCAGATCAGCGTTCTGTCGCCCACACAGGTTGCCGCCTTCAGTTCACAACAAATTGCGGCGCTTGAAACCATTGATATTGCGTCTCTTTCAACGAGCCAGATTGCCGCAATCAGCGCAGGCGGTATCGCGGGTCTTAAAAGCAGTCAGGTGATGGCTCTCAGTCTTGAACAACTGCAAAAACTGTCGACTACGCAGGTTGCTGCATTGACCTCCGACGCCGTTTCCGGGCTGACTGCGGAAGAACTCGATACACTCAGTTCGGGCCAGATTGCTGCAATCAGCTCCTCGGCTGTCAGTGGCTTGCCGACAGACTTCATCGCGGCTCTTTCAGCCACCGAACTGGCGGCTATGGGGACGGGTGGAATCTCCGGTTTGACGAGCAAGCAGGTTGCCGCATTGACCAAAGACCAGCTCGACAGCTTTACGACGAGCCAGATTGCCGCGTTGAGCGCAGACGGTCTGGCGGGTCTGACGACCCTGGGTATGTCAACATTTTCGACCGCCGATATCGCAGCAATCGCGTCTGGTTCCATCAGAGGTCTGTCGACGGCTATCATCGCTGGACTGACGACGGGTGACATCAAGGTACTGACACCTGGGCAGGTGGGTTCGCTGGGCTACAACCAGATCGTCGCATTGAGCTCAGCTCAAGTGGACGCCCTGTCGACCACGCAGTTGAACGCGCTCAACGCCATTCAGGCTGCGGCACTGGGAACGGAAGACATCGCATTGTTCTCTGCGGAGGATATCGTGGCTCTCGGCACGAGTGCGGTCTCCGGCTTGTCCACAAGCGTCATCGCAGTTCTGACGACGGACCAGAGCGAGGCCTTGACGCCGGCACAGGTGGCTGCGTTGACCTCGAACCAGGTCGCGGCAATTTCGAAAGAGAATATTTCGAAATTCTCCACGGCGGATATCGCTGCCTTCAGCTCCTCAGGTGTCGCCGGTCTGTCCACGGATACTCTCGTCAGCCTGTCCAGCCAGCAGATCGACACGCTGTTGAACACCCACATGGGTTCGCTGACACCCGCCCAGGTATCATCCATCATTTCGGTTTACATCGCCGCTTGATGAACGGCGCGAGCGCCGTCCCTTTAAAAGCCATCAGGGAAACGCTCGCGCAAGCTTCGCCGTCTAGTGAGGTATTGGGACCAAAAGGTCTCACGACTCTTTGAACGACGGTGCGGGACAGAATGAATCTGTTAAATCAATTCCCTCAGGTTTTAAAAAATATCGCGGCTCTCGGGCAGACGCGGCTTTTGGTGCTGGGTGGTGTGGGCGTTCTGTCCATGGCGATCATTCTTGCAGCTGCGCTCTACGTGAATAAACCTGCTTACGAAACGCTCTATGTCGGCCTCGAAACGATGGATCTGAACAAGATCAGTATCGCTCTTGCAGAGTCGAATGTTGATTTTCAGGTCGGAGCCGACGGTACGAGCCTTCAAGTTCCGGTCGGTATGACCAGCAAGGCCCGCCTTCTGCTTGCAGAACGCGGCCTGCCTGATAGCGCCAATGCCGGTTACGAGCTCTTCGACAATGTCGGTTCACTTGGCCTTACATCCTTCATGCAGGAAGTGACACGTGTCCGCGCCCTCGAGGGCGAAATCGGCCGTTCCATCCAGCAGATCGATGGTGTCGCCGCAGCACGCGTACACATCGTCATGCCGGATGTCGGCAATTTTCGCCGTGGAGAGCAGAAGCCCACCGCTTCAGTCATGATCCGCGCCAATGCTGCTGCCGGCCGCAAGGCCGCATCCTCCATTCGCCACCTCGTCGCCTCGGCTGTTCCCGGCCTTGAGGTCGATGACGTGACGCTGCTCGATTCCACCGGTCAGTTGCTGGCTTCCGGCGACGATGTTGGAAACGGCGCGCTGAACCGCTCGCTCACACTGTCCCAGAACGTGCAGCAAGAACTCGAAACCAAGATCGACAAGGCGCTTGCGCCGTTTCTCGGCATGGACAACTTTCGCTCCACTGTTACGGCGGAGCTGAACACAGACAGCCAGCAGATTCAGGAGACCGTGTTCGATCCCGAATCACGTGTCGAACGGTCCGTGCGCACCACCAAGGAAGATCAGAAGTCTCAGGAAACAACGCCTGACTCGGCTGCAACGGTTGAGCAGAACGTTCCGCAGGCGGCCCCACAGGGTGGCGGCGGCGGTCCGAAGTCTTCGGACGAGACGGCAAAGAAGGAAGAGCAGACCAACTACGAAATCAACTCGAAAACGACGGCCACTGTTCGTAATGGCTACACGGTCGACAAGATTTCCATCGCTGTCGTCGTCAATAAAGGACGGCTTGCGAAAATGATCGGCGAAACGTCCGATCAGGCAAAAGTCGACGCATACCTCGCCGAAATGCAGAAGATCGTAGCATCTGCCGCAGGTATCTCAACAGATCGTGGTGACGTGGTCACGATCACTGCCATGGACTTCCTTGAAACGCAGCTTCTCGACCAGGCAGTGGCTGGTCCGGGCTTCATGGAAGTTATGAGCCGCAACTCCGCCGGCATCATCAACTCTCTTGCTTTCGTCGTCGTCGCCTTCCTCGTTGTCTGGCTCGGTGTCCGCCCAATCGTCCGCTCCATGGCTGGCGGCAGTGCTGCTTCGACAGCGGAGCTTGGTCAGGATGCGGCTGGTCTCGAACTGCCGGACTTCTCTCCGGGCATGGGTGGAGCAAGTGCCGGTGGTGGCCTTATGGATGGCTTCGGCGCAGACTTCGGCTTCGACAGCACCGACGATCTTCTCTCTGGCGATGGCGACAGTGGCGATTTCAATCGCAGGGTTCGCGAAGGACCGGAACGCCGTCTGTCGCGGATGGTGGAAATCAGCGAAGAGCGCGCCGCCAAAATTCTTCGCAAATGGGCAATCGAAAAAGCAGCTTAGAAACGAGAAGGCCGGTCCCGAACCGGCCTTCTTCCGTTTTATCCCTTGCATCCCATTGGCGCACATGGTCTGATTTGAGACGAAATTAACAATTTGTTCATCAAGACGACAATTTACGTTGGAATAGTAGAAATCAAATCTGTGCGACGCCGATAACATGAATATGCTTTCGGTGGTATGATCAGGAGATAAATACGGGGATGCCTTCGACTGCTTCTGGTTTTCCCTGTAGCTTTTCCTAAAATGCAAATGATTCGGTCGCCAGACATGCAAACCACGGACTGTGATTGTGTTTCTGTATGGAAATGATTTCCATCCCGGTTAAATAATCTCCGATAAGGAGAGCAAGAGGGCGTAGGCTATTGAAGGTGGATGTTGATGTTCGCAGGCTGTCAGCCGTGCCGTTTGATAGGTCGGTAAAGTCATTGCCGCGCGATCAACTCATTCGAAATATTTCAGTCGCGGCAATGGACGGCAACGTTACAGCCGCCGTGGAAATGCTTGCGTCTTTTGCCGGCGCTGCTCATTACCTCCTTGCACGCGAAGATCTGCTCCAGGAAGCAGGTCTCAATTTTATAATCACATCCGATTGGCCGTTCGATCTCGTGCGACGGTTGGGCGCGGAATTGACGAACAACCAGAACCGCGTCAGCGAGATGGAGAAGTGCCTGGCGCTGCTAAGCCCGCGCATGCTGTTTCTGCCGGATGACGCTGTTATCCCACACGGCGTTGATCGCAAATATTGTGCGTTGACCTTCTGTGTCGGCCGCGTCCGCTTTTCGCTGCTATTGTTGTTTGCGGAAGACGGCGTGCCGGTAGACGACCGCTTGCGCGAAGCTGCCATGCTGGCAGGTTATTTCGCAAGTTCGGGCATTATTGCTGAATCCCGTGTCGAGCGCGACATCGATCTGACCGAGCGCGAACTCGAGTGCCTTTTCTGGATTGCTGAAGGCAAGACCAGCGACGAAATGGCAACGATCCTGGGAATTTCCCGCAACACCATCAACAACTATATCACCAGCGTCATGCGTAAGACGGCAACCAAAACCCGCTCAGAGGCTATTGCCTATGCGGTTCGAAATAATCTTGTATGAGGGCGCGCGGGATGGGATATTACAAGGAGTCCGAGACGTCCAGCGCCGAGCATACCGGTTCCGCGCGAGGCAATTCGGCCAGTCGGTCGGACCTTTTTCCCAAGCTGGTGGCAATACAGCGCATACTGGGCGCCAAGAACTTCGTTGTCATGCGCGCCATCGCATCAGGACTGCCCAACAAGCGGAAGCTGTCCTGCGAGATAGAAAACTGGGGCATCAATGCCAGCGATCAAAGCTTGCGTCTTGTCCAGTCCATGGGAGAGCGGTTGCTTGATCACATGGAGCGCTCGCTGCTACCATTGATATGGAAGAGTGAAAACGGAACCGGGTTTGCCGAAATACCCGACGTGCCAGCCCTGATGGTCAGAGTTGCCAACGAAGACCTTTCCTATTCCGGACTGGCGCTGCCGGTTCGCCTGGGGATGATCGGCAATGGATATGTGGTGTTTTGCGGTGGAAATCTGCTGCTGGACAACGAGATGGTCCTTGAGCAGCATATCAAGTGCACCGAGATCATGGTCGATCTGCTAGCCTTGGACGAGCGACGGGTGACGCCTGCGGAGTCGTTGAGCGAACGCGAGGTCGCTTGTCTCCAGCTCGCTGGTGACGGTCGTATCAGTGAGGAAATTGCCGTAAAGCTCGGCCTTTCGGTTCACACCGTGAATGCCTATCTGGGCTCGGCAACCATCAAGCTCGATTCTGTCAATCGCATCCAGGCGATCGCGAAGGCCATTCGTATGGGCTATATCCATTAGACTGAACAACGACAGCTTGGCGATCCAATAATATCGGCCTGAAAACCAGATAGGACTTTTCAGGCCGATGGATCGGCTTAGTTGCCGTGGAAAGGCTCTGTGCGGGCGGGTAGAGCAGCTACATCGAAGTGATCGGGCGCGATGCCTGCTCTGGCCTGTTTGCTCATCGTTTCATAAGCAGCTTCGAGGTGACGGCAGTAGCGTTCCGCATCGAAAAGCGGCTTCGTAAACCTATTGGCATCGATACGTGCGCGAATATCGCGGATCGTTGATGGATCGAGAGCATAGCCGACGGCTTGATCGACATAAGCTGCTTCATTTTCGGCAATCAACTCTGGTGCTCCGATGGCGTGGAGAAGGCTTTCACTGACGCGTGATGCGAAGTTATTGCCCTTCACCGTCAAAACTGGCAGCCCGGACCAGAGCTGTTCCGACGTTGTCGTGTGGCCGTTGACCGGAAAAGTATCGAGACCAAGATCGGCGACGGTGATGCGGTTAAGGTGGAGCTCGAATTCCAGCTTGCCCATAAAAAACACACGCTTTGCGGAGATTCCCATGGCCATGAACTTGGCAAGGATATTTGCTTTGCTCTCTTGGCTGTTGTGCAGAATCCAGATCACGCTGTTCGGCGCACGCTTGAGCATCTCGGACCACAGCTCCACCGTGCGCGGTGTAATCTTACGGTTCGCATTGAATGATGCAAAAACGAAAGCGTCCTCCGGCAAGCCAACGTCTGCACGGGTGATTTGTTTTGCCAATGGACGATTGAGGGGATCGTTGGGCTGATAGGTTTCCGGCAGGCGAACGAACTTCTCGTAGTAATGCGGCTTCGAACTGTCCGGAAGCACATAATGGTCGCCAATGACGTAATCCAGATCGACATTGACTGTAGAACCCGGAAAGCCGATCCAAGCGACTTGAACGGGTGCCGCGCCCATGTTGAAGATCGCCGTGCGGTTTCCTGCCGTGTGTCCTTTCAGGTCGACAAGAATGTCGATATTCCGCGCCCTGATTTCTGCAAGCGCTTCTTCGTTGGTCATGTCGCGAATTGTCACGACATCGCCCCACAGGGTGCGATCTGCGACGTTGGTGTTCAGCAGGTCCGGGTCTGAATGGCAAAACAGCGTGACCTCGAAGCGGTCACGGTCATGCAGTTCGAGAACGCGGCGGATCAGTTTCATGGTCGCATGTTTGTCGAAGAGGTCGGAAGAAATATAGCCGATCCGTATCTTCTGACCCCATTGATGCGCCATCTGGTGGCGTCTGGCGGTCATCTCTGGTGTAAAGGCCGGGGTGTTGCTGCGTGCCAACTGATTGATGTGTTCGTCGTCGGTCCAGTGAATGTTGAAGAAGGTACCGTCGAACGAAACGAAAGACGTATCTCCTGATGCAATGGCGGCATCGATCATGGGCTGATGCTTTTCAATCGCATCGAACTTGCTGTGTTCCCGGCAGAAGACCAGATACATCAGGCGCACAGCCTGCTGACGTGGCAATTTTGCCAGAAGCAGGCGCGCAGTTTCGATGTCTTTCGGGTCGAACAGATCCCAGGTGGTGATGGCGATGCGCGCGCCGAGCTTCATATGCTCGACAGTGTCGCTCTTCATCAGGATGCTTTTCAGCGCCCGGGCAATCTTCGGCTCTCCGCGCTCCAGCAGGATCGTCCCAACGATGTAGGTGATCTCGGGGTACTTGTGGAACTTGTGGATCAGCTTGTTGGACAGTGCGAGCGCTTTGTCCTTTTGCCCGCAGTCGAAGTAGAGCTTGATGCTTTCGACGAGATAGCTTTCGGCATCAATACCGTCCTGCTGGTATGCAAGCTCGTAGGATGTCGCGGCCTGCTCGGGCATTCCAATCCGGATGCATGTTTTTGCCAGCAAAGCATAGGTGCGCGCATCGCGTTTGGTGTCGATCAGCCTGTTCAGCGTCGAAAGGGCTTCGGTATATTGGCCCGTTTTGAAGTGTTTCGATGCGGCGGAATAGCTGATTTCGTTTAACATTTTCTCGTTCATCCTTTTGCCGTCTTGCTTGCCGGACGACAGCCGGTGACGGACGCAGGTCTTGGCGATTTTGAATTTCGACAGAGGTTACCGCGCGAACCTTGCTTGAAACAGGTCTCGCCACATCGCACCTGTTTCATTGTGGTTAACCGCGCTTCTCAGCCATTTGCGCAACGTTAACCAACAAAATCGACAGGTCTGGCGATGGCGCTGAAATTAAGAACTTGGAAATGCTTGCCGCGCATTTTGAACCCTGCGTGACGGGTTTGGTGTCCAAAGAAAACGGAACCGAGTGGCATGATGCCGAACCGTTCGCGCCGGTACTTGTAATCCGGCATGTCCCTCTCTTGTACCGCGTTTTAAGGGGCAACTTATGTCTAGCATTAACTTCAATTCCAGCGCCAACTCCGCTCTCCAGACTTTGCGCAGCATCAACAACAACCTCGGCAAGACCCAGGATCGGGTTTCCACCGGCCTGAAAATCGGCGACGCTTCTGACGGTGCTGCATACTGGTCCATCGCGACCACGATGAAGTCCGACAACAAGGCTCTCGGCGCCGCGACTGATGCCCTTGGCATCGGTGCAGCCAAGGTCGATACAGCCTATGCCGCCATGGACAGCGCGATTGACGTCGTCAATGAAATCAAGGCCAAGCTGACAACCGCCAGCGAAACATCTGTCGACAAGGATCAGGTCCAGCTTGAAATCACCAAGTTGCAGGAACAGCTGACCGCTATCGGTCAGGCCGCTTCGTTCAACGGTGAAAACTGGGCTGTTCAGTCTTCTGATACTTCCAAGACGACTGTCGTCGATGGTTTCATTCGTGACACAGGTGGTGCGGTCAAGGTTACGACAGCCACCTTCAACTCTGGTTCTTATGCCATGTTCTCGACCATTGCTGATGGCGTTGGTAGCGGCGGCGTACTAGCGGCTGTTATGACGATCGCTTTGACCAGCGTATCGACTCAAGGTGAGATCGACACATTCTTGACGACTGTTGAAAGCGCGCTGAGCGAACTCACAAAGGGCGCAGCCGCTCTCGGTGCTCTCTCGACCCGCATCGACCTTCAGGACGAGTATTCCAACAAGCTCAGCGACGCCATGGACGCTGGTATCAGCCGCTTGGTCGATGCCGACATGGAAGAAGAATCTGCACGTCTAGCGTCTCTTCAGACCCAGCAGCAGCTGGCTGTCCAGTCTCTGTCGATTGCCAACTCTTCTTCGCAGAGCATTCTCTCTCTGTTCCGTTAAGATCGACCCCAAAAACGAGAAATCAGGCCGGACCGAAAGGTCCGGCCTTTTTTGTTTAGGTTTGTTAACAAAGTATTACTTATTTTTTTTGTAAATTAACTAAATTTTTATATAATATTTGGAAGTCCTTAACCTTAATGATGTTAGATCGGTCTATCGAAACGACGGCCGAAAGTTAACTATAGTATTCGGCAGGCATGATGCTGATCGTTGTTTACCGGTGAACCCGGAATGTCCCTTCAAATGTACTTGCCAAAGGGGCAATTAATACTATGACCAGTATCTTGACCAACACATCTGCCATGTCTGCACTGCAGACTCTCCGCACGATCAACTCCGACCTATCCACGACTCAGGATCGCGTTTCGTCCGGTCAAAAGGTCGGCAAAGCCGCCGATAACGTCGCTTACTGGTCGATCTCCACCACCATGAACTCCGACAACAAAGCGCTTAATGCTGCGACGGATGCTCTGGGCGTTGGTGCAGCCAAGGTGGACACGGCTTATGCAGCCATGGACAGCGCGATTGACGTCGTTAACGAAATCAAGGCCAAGCTGACAACTGCCAGCGAAACATCTGTCAACAAAGAGCAGGTTCAGCTCGAAATCACCAAGTTGCAGGAACAGCTGACAGCTATCGGTCAGGCCGCGTCCTTCAACGGTGAAAACTGGGCCATTCAGGGTGACCTGGGCTCGCAGACGACGGTTGTTGATGGCTTCATCCGTGACTCTGCCGGCTCGGTTAAGGTTACGACAGCGACGTTCAACTCCGGTTCCTACGCACTGTTTTCGACAATTGCCGACGGCGTCGGCAGCGGCGGTATCCTGTCTGCCGTGATGACTGTTGCTCTGACCAGCGTATCGACACAGGGCGAAATCGACACATTCCTGACGACTGTGCAGACCGCTCTTGATGGCCTGACAAACGGTGCAGCAGCTCTCGGTGCGCTGTCTTCGCGTATCGACATGCAGGACGACTATTCCAGCAAGTTGAGCGATGCGATTGAAGCCGGCGTAAGCCGTCTGGTCGACGCTGACATGGAAGAAGAATCTGCACGTCTTTCGGCTCTACAGACCCAGCAGCAGTTGGCTGTCCAGTCGCTGTCGATTGCGAACTCTTCTTCGCAGAACATCATGTCTCTCTTCAGAGGCTAATAATTTTCAAATCGGACGGAAAAGCCGCGCATTTGCGCGGCTTTTTTTTGGGAAAAATTAACGGGATAAAAAAGAAAAATCTGCAATATTAACAATAAGTTATTCTTCATTAACGGGTGCTCTGGGCCTTAATGTTCCATTCACACAGATGAAAAAATCCCTACGATTAAAGCTTTATTAACCATAAACCTGTCTTCTGAGGTCATCGAAACAGCGCACCGAACAATTTAAGATCGGTAAGCATGAAGCTGCCTGCTGCGTTTCCCGGCTTTGACCGGAATGTCTCTTCTTAAAGAATTGCCAAAGGGGCGCCCTGAAGATGACCAGTATTTTGACAAACACCTCTGCAATGTCTGCTCTTCAGACGCTGCGCTCAATCAATACAGACCTTTCCAACACACAGGATCGCGTATCGTCCGGTTTCCGGGTTGGCCAGGCGAAAGATAACGTAGCCTACTGGTCCATTTCCACCACCATGAATTCCGACAACAAAGCGTTGAATGCCGCTTCCGACGCTCTGGGCGTTGGTGCAGCCAAGGTTGATACTGCCTATGCCGCGATGGAAAGCGCCATTAGCGCCGTCGATGAGATCAAGGCAAAGCTGGTTACCGCCAGCGAACAGTCTACCGACAAGGGCCAGATTCAGCTTGAAATCGGCAAACTTCAGGAACAGCTGTCCGCAATCGCACAGGGTGCCTCGTTCTCCGGTGAGAACTGGATGGTCTACGGCGACGCCACTCAGGCAAGTGTTGTCGATGGCTTCATCCGTAACGCAAGCGGCGGCGTCAGCGTTACGACCGCAAAATTTAACATCGCATCTTATGCCATGTTCGAGTCGATTACATCAGGTGTTGGATCTGGCGGTATTCTCGGCAGCGTCATGAGCGTGGCCCTGACAAGCGTTTCCACACAAGGCGACATCGACGCATTCATGACCATCGTCGAAACCGCTATGAGCGGATTGACGGACTCTGCTGCGGCCATCGGCGCACTTCAGACCCGTATCGACCTTCAGGATGCATACTCCGCCAAGTTGTCGGATGCGATGGAAGCAGGCGTCAGCCGTCTGGTCGATGCTGACATGGAAGAGGAATCAGCCAAGCTTTCGGCGCTCCAGACACAGCAGCAGCTGGCCATCCAGTCACTCTCGATTGCAAACTCCAGCGCTCAGAACATCATGTCGCTCTTCCGCCAGTAAGTCGCATCATTTCAATGACAAGACCGCGCCTCTTCAAAGGGAGGCGCGGTTTTTTCGTTTTCAACAAGGGTCGATACGAAATCGTAGAAACCTTTACCTCTGGACCTCGTCACGCAAGTTTCGCCATAGCTTGGCAGGGTATAAGACTTGTAACGAGGTTCACATTTCGTTAACCCTAAGCCATGCGGCGGTCATAACGCTTCGCATCCTTGCCTCTTCATGATGAGAGTGCGGCTTTCGCCAGATAACTGGCATGTCCTATTACTCTCCGCCCGATGCAGGTACCATGACCAAGATTATTTCCTCCGGCTCCGTGCAGAGTGCACTTCAGACACTTTTGTTCAGCAACGACACGTTGTCGAAGACACAGGAACGCGTAACGTCTGGCTACAAGATTGCGTCTGCGGCGGATAATTCAGGTTATTGGTCAACGGCCACCAACCTGAAATCGGACGCAAGCGTGTTGACGAGCGTGGGCGATGCCCTCAATCTTGGCGCATCCAAGGCGGACACTGCTTACGAAGCCGTGACGTCGTTGATCGGCGTTGTCGATCAGATCATGACGCAATTGACGACAGCATATGAGCCCGGCGCAGACAGAAGTCAGATCAATGGTGCGATCAGTGCCTTGAAAAACAATCTGCAATCGGTGTCGCAGGCTGCCAGCTTCTCCGGCGACAATTGGCTGTACAATACGGCCGAGCAGCTTCCGGCAACAAAATCGGTACCGTTTGCCTTTCATAAAGACGCATCCGGCGGTATTTCCCTACAGCATCTGACTGTCGACACGGCGCAAACGACGATGGTGGACACCAGTGACGCAAGCCGCGGATTGCTGACCGGAGCGGTAGACGCGAGCGCACGTGATGGCGATACCGCTGCACCGGCTCGGGATTATTATCTTCTGAACGCGGGATCAGCGACTGGGGTCACGGGCACTGAAATCGCCGTCTCCGATACCACGACGAAAGATGAGCTCGATGATATGGTCTATGTCGTCAGCCAATTGTCGAAAAAGCTGAACGAGCTTGGTGGTTCAATTGGTACGATGTCGAACCGGATGGACCAGCAGACCACCTTCGTCAGTTCGCTCAAGGACTCGATGGATAAAAGCGTCAGCCGCTTGGTTGATGCCGACATGGAAGAAGAGTCCACCAAATTGACGGCCTACAAGACGCAGCGCGATCTGGCAGTCGAAGTCGTGTCACTTGCCAACAACCACCGAAAGAGCCTTGCCACTCTCTTTTCGTGATGTCGGGTAGGGGTTCATCCTCGCACAAGTTTGAACCTCTACTTTAGGACACTGAATTGCTGCCGGGTTTTCGCTTTCTCATCAAGACTGCGAAATCGCTCTGCTGGCCCTCTCTGAATGCCTTGCGGATTATTTCATGATTCTCTTCTCCATAGAAAAGACAAGCACGATAGCGGACGGGGTGCGTCTATGAGCGGAGCTTTGGCAAAATATCTCAAGGACTTCAGCCAGTTCACGCCGCCTGATGCAGCTGACATTATTGAGTTGGATACGTCGGTTTCTGCCTTCGACAGCAGTTGGTCGCCTGAACCCGAAATCGCCATCGATGTCGATGAAGAGAAGCGCAAGGCTTTTGTCGAGGGGGAAGAGGCTGGCAAGCGGGAACAGCTCGTCAATCAGGAGACTGCACTGGAAGCATTGCGTGCGCTTCACGTTGAGGAACTGGAGGCGATGCGTGTCCGGTATGAGGAAGAGATCGCAACGCATCTCGCCACCTCGGTCATTTCAATGAAGCAGATGATTGCCGACAATGTCGAAAGCGCATGCTTTCGTTTGTTCTCTGTTGTCATGGAGCGGGAGCTTGCGAAAGATACAGCAGCCGATATCTCTGCCCAAATCATCCGCGAGATCGAAGGCGGGTTTGCCGGTACGATCAAGATAACCGGCCCGGAGCATCTTTTGTCCAAAATCCGCGAAGGTCTGGGTGCGGTCGACAATCAGGTCGATTACGACGTTTCGACCGATATTGATGTGAAAGTACAAATGGATAGCTCAGTCTTAATGACGAGACTGGCAGAGTTTTTCCAGAACGCACGGGGTTTGGCGGATGAGTGAAGGCGAAAATCACCATCACGGCAAAAACGAAATCATCATCATTAAACGCCATAAAGGTGGTCACGAAGGCTCGCATGGTGGTGCCTGGAAAATCGCTTTCGCGGACTTCATGACCGCTATGATGGCCTTCTTCCTCGTGATGTGGCTGGTAAATGCTGCAAACGAGGAAACGAAGGCTTCCGTCGCCAGCTATTTCAATCCCATCAAGTTGACGGACGAAAAGCCTGCCGACAAGGGAATGAAGCAGCCCGCAAAAACTGCCGACGGCGAGCAGACCCAGCAAAAGTCCGATACGAAAGCCGAAAAGACGCATGACGCTGCCGCTGCTGCAAGCGGTGACGACATGACCTCGTCCTCCGGCGACAAGACGGCCTATTCCGAAGCGGCGTTCTTCGAGAACCCCTACGCGGTTCTGGCCGAAATCGCACAGGAAGTCGGACAACAGGCAAATGTCAGCGCCAAAGGCGAGGGTGGTGCAAGCGATTCCGGTCCATCAACCGGCGCGTCCGGCGGAGAGGCCTATCGCGACCCGTTCGATCCGGATTTCTGGAGCAAGCAGGTCGATGTCCGCCCCGATCAAAGTGGGGTAGCGATCCAGGATACCGCTCTGCCTGAAAAGGCACAGAAAAAGACAGATCCGAAAGCGGTTGCTGTTCCACAGGACATGGCCAGTGTCATCAATGATAGCGAGTCACCAGCAACTTTGCAGGCGACAGAGATCAAGGCGCAGAAAGTCGATCCGGGCGCCGTCGATGAAATAGGTGAAACGTCCTCTAAGCCAAGCAAGACGAAGACGGCCAAGGCGCATACCGCCGCCAAATCCAAGGCAGATGCTGCACAGGAAGAGACGACGGCCGAACTACGCGACGAGATTGCCCAGCAGGTTGCCGGTGTTGCTGGCAAGCTCGCGGAAGGCATTGTCGTTACGCCCGCCGAGGGTGGCACGTTGATCACGATTTCTGAAAAGGCCAACACTGCCATGTTCGGCATCGGTTCTGCCGTGCCGCAGAAGGACCTCGTTCTTGCGATGGAAAAGATTGGTCAGGTTCTCAGCAAGCAGAAAGGCGCCGTTGTCATTCGTGGTCACACGGATGCGCGTCCCTACAGCAGTGACGGAAAAGACAACTGGACGCTGTCGATGGACCGCGCACACGCCGCTTACTTCATGTTGTCGCGCGGCGGTCTGGATGAGACGCGGATCAAGCAATTGTCGGGTTTTGCCGACAGGCGTCTGCAAACCTCCGACGATCCGCTGAATGGTGCAAACCGTCGCATCGAAATATTGCTAGAGGATAGTTGAGGCAGCGGATGATGAAAGCGACCCGCATTGCTGTCTTGTTTCTGGGCATTTCGTGGCTGGCCAGCGCCAGTTACGGATACGCGCAGAGCGATCTGCCACCTGCCAAAATCCTGCGCTCCCTCCAGTTCGTTCAGGACTCGGTCGTCATGGGAGATCATTCCGCGCGGGACATGCAGAAGTATCTTCTGGAAACCATCGATACGACGCTGAGAACGGCCGATGCTTCGATTTTTGAAGATTCCCGAAATGCTGATGCGGCGCTCGCCTACATCATGAGTGGCGGCAATCCGCAGACGCTCGATTATCTCGTTGCGCGTGATGTGCAGGGACATTTCGATTCCCGCGTCATCAACATCTTGCAGAAATATTTCAACGGGCGTGGCGTGCAGGTCGAAAAGATCATCACCGATATTCTCCCTGAATACCGCAATGGGGTTCTGGGTCCTTATCTGATGTTGATTGCGGGCAATATTGCCGTGACGAGAGACCCCGCGGCGTCACTGGTTTTCTTCGATGATGCACGCCTGACGGCGCCAGGCACGATCATCGAAGAGGCAGCGTTGCGACGTTCGATCATCGCGATGATCCAGATGAAGCAGCCCGACAAAACCCTTCAATATGTCCGAAAATATGCGGTCAGATTTCTGCACTCGCCCTATGCCTCCCAATTTGCCGACCTCTTCGTTGGTTTCGTCGTCGAAAGCTTTGGTGCTGTCTCCAAGGAGAACATCGTGGAGATCGCGGATCTGATGGACCCTAAGCGCGCGGAAGAAATCTATCTGCGCATTGCGCGTCAGGCTTCGTTGCGCGGTCAGGTCGAATTGGCACGTTTTGCTACAGACGAAGCCGAAGGGCTGACATCGAAGACAGGCGATACGTCGCGCATGCCCCTCTCGAAGCTGTATTCCGGCTTGGCAGGCGTTCCAAGCGACGCCGTCCATAGCGCCACAGACACACTGGCAAGCATACCCAACGACGAACTGTCGCCGCGTGATATCGCACTGCGCGACGCGGCAAAAACGATCGCCGAGCAAATTGTGAGAGTGCCAGCCGCCTCAGGTTCTCCGCCAAGTCAAGGCGACGATCCGGCTGGCGACGGCAAGACTGTCCTTTCGGCTAGCAATGATGATGTCGATGCACAAAAGCAGTCCGGGCAGGTCGTCGCGGGAGCACCATTGAGAGAGTTCTTTGACAAGAGCCGAGCTCGTTTAAACGAGATAGATTCTTTGTTGGAGCAGGAGGAGAGATAGAATGAACGTCTTAAAGACTATTGTTCCCGGCAATGCCGAAACCGTCAATCAGACAAGCCGTCAAGACCGTGATAGCTCCTCGAAGCGGGGAGGATCGGGCTTTTCCGATACTCTGGGCTCCCTCGACAAGGCTGCTCCTCCCAAACCCTCAGCATCCAGCAAGCCTGCAAATGCGAATGCAACCGCTGACCAGCCCGCTGACGTCCCCGAGCCCGAGGTGTCAGCAGCCCCAGTCAGTGCCGCGCCCGCTGCGGCAACCAATAAAACCATCGCTCCGACGGCAATCTTTATCGACGCGGCTGCGGTTTCGCCGAGCCAGCCCACGACACAAACGACTTTGACTGCTCAACTCAACGGGCTTCAGAACACCAAAACAGCGGAGCCTGTTCCGCCCGGTGCCACGCAGTTCCCCGACGCCACCGCTGAGACAGTGCCACTGCCCGTGATAAGCGATCTGGCGAAGCTCGTGACCGCCCTGAGCAAATTGTCTTCCACGACGGCGACCTCCGAGACGGATGATGCCGTCGACAACGGAGAAGATAAAGGCGATGCAGACGTTGCATTAACAGACACCTCCAACGGCGACAATGACTTGCTATCGCTGCTCGCTTCAACCGTGATGCCTGTCGATCAATCCGTTCAGCAGAAGGCTGCTCCGTCACCCGATGATGGAAATTCTGTGTTGGGTACCGCATCTGGAGCAGTGACTGGTGGCGATCCGCTTGCCGAAGGTGCTGTCACCGGCTCGACTGTCGTGAGACTGCAAAAGCAGGATGCGCCGGCGCTCGATCTTCATTTCGATACCAATGAAGACGGGTCAACGAAGGTTGACGTCTCCAAGGCCGCAGGCGATGTCTCCGACGTTGTGCAAGTCGTTGAAAGCAGACGTTTTGTGGGCCTTGCGCAAACATCCAACGCCGCAGCTATAACGACGGCGATGGCGACTGACCCGCAATGGGCAGGCGCCATGGCAGACCAGACAAGCAAGTCTCCTATGATTTCAAGCACCGGACAGGTGGTCCACGTCTTGAAGATACAGATGACACCAGTTGATCTTGGGCACGTGACCGCAGCCATGAAGCTGGTAGGAGACGAGTTGAGCGTGCAGCTGACTGCGCATACGCTCAAGGGCTACAGTGAGCTGCAGAAAGATAGTTCCAGCATTCTGGAGGCACTGAAGTCTCAGGGTTTCAGCGTGGAGAATGTGACGGTGACATTGGCCAGCGGCACGGACCGCCAGGATAGCGGCACGAACAACCGCCAGCCAGCAGATACGGGTCAGCAAAGCGCGCAGCAAGGGCAGCGTGGTCAGGAAGAAAAGCCACAGGAACAGTTTTATCGTCGCCCGGGAAGCAACGCCAGAGAAGAGACAAATAGCCATGACAATATTTCACAGCCTGAAATATCTGCTCGCGCTGCCAGCGTTCGTCCTGACCACGTTTACCTGTGAGGCTTCGCAGCCCGTCACCAGAGTTGATTGTGAGCGGCAGATACATGCAGCGGCAGATCGATACGGCATACCCGAAGGCATCCTTTATTCTGTTGGATTGACCGAGACGGGACGCAAGGGCTCGCTGAGCCCTTATGCCATCAACATTGAAGGCAAGGCGTATTTCCCTGAAAATTTGCCGGAGGCTTACAAGCTGGTTGGCGACGCCCAGCGTGGCGGGGCGAAGCTGATCGATATAGGCTGCATGCAGATCAACGTCCATTTTCACGGTGCAGAATTCAGCTCCGTCGCTGAAATGTTCGACCCCGCAAAGAACGTTGCCTATGCCGCCCAATTCCTGAAACGTCTCCATGATCGTCACGATACATGGACTATGGCGGTCGCTCGATACCATGCTGGACCCAACAACGACCCAGCCCAGCAACGGTATGTCTGCAGGGTGATCAGCAATCTCATCGCCACTGGCTACGGTCAATGGACCGCCAATGCGAGAAATTTCTGCCTGGGATGAACAACCAAGGGTTGGTCTTCAAGTCTCCTGGATAGCCCCCAAACAAATGCGGCGAGATTCTGACAAAAAAAGGCAGGCAAGCCCTAAGTGACTTGACTCGCACTTTTCCCCCGAAAAAATATCCTATTTTTTGAAGATGCCTACTATATATAGATCAAATCGGAACAATATGGTTAATCAATTATTAATTTTTGCCTGTGTTTTTTTGTAGTTGTGAGAGATTCCCTCGATTCGTACACCCTAGCATGTAGATTGGCTACACTGATTCGGAGGCGGACGAATGATCGTGGTAGTTGATGAGCGGAAGCTTGTTAAGGACGGGTACACAGCCCTTTTTGGGCGCGAGGGAATTCCCTCAACTGGATTTGATCCAGCTGAATTTGGCGAATGGGTAAATACGGCGGCGGACTCAGATATTGCGGCAATCGAAGCGTTCCTGATTGGTCAGGCGGAATCAACTCACGAGTTGCCGCGGGCTATCCGGGATCGTTCTCAGGCGCCTGTGATTGCGGTCAGCGATCATCATTCTTTGGATGCGACACTGGCGCTTTTTGACTCCGGTGTGGACGATGTCGTTCGCAAGCCGGTTCACCCAAGAGAAATCCTCGCTCGCGCGGCAGCTATTCGCCGTCGCCTGTCGGTTCTCACGCATTTTACGGATGCTGGACCTATCCGGGTATTCTCGGATGGGCGTGATCCAGAGGTTAGCGGAGAAGTGTTTCCATTGCCGCGCCGCGAGCGCCGCATTCTAGAATACTTAATTGCAAATCGTGGACGCCGCGTTTCGAAAGCGCAGATTTTCAACGCGATCTACGGCATCTTCGATGAAGAAGTCGAAGAAAATGTTGTCGAAAGCCACATCAGCAAATTGCGTAAGAAGCTCCGCAAGAAGCTGAGTTTCGACCCGATCGACTCTAAAAGGTTTCTTGGCTACTGCATCGATTGGGCATGACTTTCTGCCTCTAAATCTTCGAGTCTCTTCCGAAATCAGCTCCACAAGTACCGCGCCGCATCTCACCAAGAGTGCGGCGTTATTTGTTTCTGCCTGGGCGGAAGCAGCAACGGAAGCTTTAAATTTTCAAGACTAACGGCGAGTGCTGAAAATGGTTCCGAACAAAAATTAATTTTTTGGTCAGGTCATTCCACAGAGAGAAAAACAGACAGCCTCACGCAAGGCCCACATCCTAACTTTGGTGCAGATAAGAACAGAGGATTCGAGATGAGCCTTTTCGGAACGATGAAAACTGCCGTGTCCGGCATGAATGCGCAATCAAACAAGCTGGGCACCGTCGGCGACAACATCGCGAATTCCAGCACGACAGGTTACAAAAGCGCCTCGACTGCTTTTTCCTCGCTCGTTTTGTCCTCCAGCGGCGGCAACTACAATTCCGGCGGCGTCGACACCCAGGTCAGGTATTCGATTTCCCAGCAGGGTGCAGCCGTCGCCACGCAGTCTTCAACCGACCTTGCTATCAACGGTGATGGTTTCTTTGTCGTCCAGGATACCGCGGGTAACGTCTTTCTGACGCGTTCCGGCTCGTTCACTGCTGATGACAACGGTAACCTTGTCAACAGTGCTGGTTTCACGCTTCTTGGCTATGAATATACCGGCTCGACGCCAACGACCGTTATCAACAGCTATGATGGCCTCGTTCCCGTCAATGTTTCGGCCAACGGTATGACGGCTACGCCTTCGACCTCCGGTTCGCTGACGGGCAACCTCAGCGATTCCGCTCCGGTCGTGGATGCCGCGAACCTCCCAAGTGATAAAGATGCTACCGTGGTTGTCGATCAGATCAGCACCTTGAAGACGTCAGTCACCGGTTATGACGCTCTCGGCAACGAAATCAAATATGATTTCTATTTTTCCAAGACAGCTGACAACGAGTGGGAAGTCAACGTCTACGATGCGGCATACGCATCCAGCACCGGCTCCTTCCCTTATTCTGAGGGTCCCCTCGTAAGTGAACCGATGTCTTTTGACACCGACACAAAGACGTTCGATCTGTCAAATGTGGTCATCGACGACCCTAACAATGAGACGAGCATTACGATCGATTTGTCCAGCATGACACAATTTGCTGCGACCAATTCTACAATGGAGCAGGGCAAGGTTAACGGTAACCCGGCTGAGCAGGTACAGTCTATCTCCATCACAGCCGATGGCACTGTCTACGCGACCTATGCAAAGTCTTCTGCTCGCGCACTTTTCCAAATCCCGCTAGCCGATGTCGCAAGCCCGGACAACTTATCAGTCCTTTCAGGAAACGTATTCCAGACCAGTGCAGAATCCGGCGTAGTGACGCTTGGTTTTGCTGGTCAGACCGGGTTTGGCTCGATCGCTTCCAAGCAGCTTGAGTCTTCGAACGTGGATATCGCCACCGAGTTGACTGAAATGATCCAGGCGCAACGCAGCTACACGGCCAACTCCAAAGTCTTCCAGACCGGTTCCGATCTGATGGACGTTCTCATCAATCTGGTACGGTAAAGCTTTAAAGGACAGGTGAATGTCGCTTGCTTCGGCGCTTAATACGACAAAGGCAACTCTGAGCAACACTGCTGTTCAGACTGGTGTCGTTTCGAACAACATTTCGAATGCCAGCTCCACGGAATATAATCGCCGCACCGCGATCACGACCACCAATGCAACGACCGGTGCGATTGTGGTCAAGATCGAGCGTACCGAAGATACCGCGCTTTTGAAGCAGGCGCTGGCTGCGACATCCGATGACGCAGGACGGCAGACATTTCTTGATGGCATGAACTCGCTCAGCGTCGTTCTTGGCGGTCAAGAGTACACGGCAGCGCCTTCCACTTACCTGGCCACTTTGCAAAACGCCTTGCAGACCTATGCGGCTTCGCCGAGTGACGTGACATTGGCATCTGCAGCGGTGAGTGCTGCTGGTGACGTTGCCAACTCCCTGAACACTTCGACCCAGTCGGTCCAGAAGCTGAGATCCGATGCCGACGGCGAGATATCGAAGACTGTCGAAAAGCTCAACCTGCTGCTCTCCCAATTCGAGCAGGCGAACAATGCCGTGAGCGCTGCGACGGCCACGGGCGGCGATCCGAACAATGCGCTCGACCAGCGTGACGGTTTACTCAAGCAGATTTCCGGCATCGTCGGCGTTTCGACATCCACGCGCGCCAATAACGACATGGTCATCTACACCAGCGATGGCACGACCCTTTTCGAAACGAAGGCGAGAAAGGTCTCGTTCGATTCGATGGCTGCGTATGACGCCAACGCCACCGGTAGCAATATTTACATCGATGGCGTTGCCGTGAAGATGGGTGCGGGCAGCAACACGACGGCTAAGGGCAGCCTACCAGCACTTTTGCAACTGCGTGATCAGGTCTACCCGAGCTATCAGGCGCAACTGGATGAGATTGCGCGCGGTGTTATGGGTGCCTTTGCGGAAACAGATGGAAACGGCGACGCAATCGCTGGACTTTTCACAACGAACGACGGCTCGGACGTTGATTTTTCAAACCCCGAGATCATTCCAGGTCTGGCAGGTCTCATCAGCGTGTCGGCTGACGCGGCCGCTACACCCATCAAGCTTCGTGACGGCGATATTGCGGGTGATAGCCCGAACGTCGATAGATCGACTGGTTACTCCGATCTTCTTTACAAGTACGCCGCTAATCTCAACGCGCAGGTCGAATTCGATCCGACGGCTGGGATATCCACCAATGCCAGCTTGCTGAGCTTCGCAACGGATTCTGCCGGCTGGGTCGAGGAATATCGCAGCAATGCTACGACGGCTGCGGAAAGCTCGTCGGCGATGCTGAACAAGTCGACCGAGGCCTACTCCAACTCCACAGGCGTCAACCTCGACGAAGAGCTCATTCAGATGCTGGATATCGAGCAATCCTACAAGGCTGCGGCAAAACTGATGTCGACAATCGATGATCTCTTGAAGACACTGATGGAGGCTGCGAACTGATATGAAGACCACACCCATTTCTTCTCAATCCATTAGCACTGCAATGCAGTTGACCGTCTCCAACGCGCAGACGGAAATCACCAAGTTGCAGACTGAAGCAGTCACCGGCACCTACGCGGATGTGGGGCTGGAGCTTGGAACCCGCACGTCCACGAGCCTGGACTATACGCGTGAAAGTAGCCGCCTTCAGTCGATCATGGATGCCAACTCCATTGCCGAGCAGCGCATGGATGCGTCCCAGCTCGCCATGGAGAATATGTCGGCCTCGGCGCAAAGCCTGTTGAATTCGGTCATTGCGCTGAGTGGCAACACGGATGCAAGCAGCCTCAGCGTTGCCAAGACGACGGCAATGTCGACACTGGAAAATTTCGTCAGCTATTCGAACACCGCCGTGAACGGCGAGTATCTCTTTTCCGGCATCAACACGGATGCGCAGACACTGCCAGATACGTTCATTACGGATATAGCCGCGGACTTTAACGCCCAGTTCACCACCCAGTTTCCTGATCCTTCCGCTGTGACGGCGGACGATATGAAGACGTTCCTGGCGGACTACCAGGACAGCTTCGACTGGCCGTCCTGGACAGGTGCGTCCGATACAACCATGAGCAGCCGTATTAGTACTTCGGAAACCGTATCTACATCGGTGTCCGCTAATGCGGACGGTTTCAAAAGCCTTGTGCTTGCGGGTGTGATATCGTCGCAGCTGGTAAACTCAGGATTGAGCGCAAGTGCGCTAGCCGTCGTCAATGACGCTACTACGAGCCTCGCTGGTTCCGCAATATCCGGCATAGACACCCAGCGTTCGAAAATTGGCCTGTCCCAGGAAAGAGTGGAAAAGGCGAATACCTACATGAGCTCTCAGAAGACGATCATCGACACCCAACTGACCAACCTTGTTGGCGTCGATACCTATGAGGCCTCCACGCGTCTGACAACGCTGCTCAATCAGGTCGAGACATCTTACTCGATAACGTCGAAAATACAGGGCCTAAGCCTGGTTAACTATCTCTAAAGAAAACAGAAAACGCCTATGACGGGTGGCCGTTAAGACCATGAAGGAAAGATGAATGTTCCAGTTTTCATATGCGGAGATAATGGAGGATGACCCCAATATCGCCCGCGATAGAGAAAGACAGGTTCTAGACAGATCGATTGAGCTTCTTGCTGTCGCGAAAGAGCGCGATCACTACGGCAAAGACGGGATAGAAGCAATTTTTTATACGAGACGCGTTTGGACCAGTCTCATCGATGATCTTAAACAGCCTGAGAATGCGCTTCCCGTTGAACTAAAAGCCAACCTGATTTCCATCGCTATCTGGATTCTTAGAGAGTGCGAGAACATACGCAAACGTAAATCTACGAATTACCAGGGCATAATCGACGTTACAACCATCATCAAGGATGGATTAAAATGAAAAGTACGCTGCGCATCTCTCTAAAGTCCGGAGAAAAAATCTTCATCAACGGCGCTGTTCTGCGCGTTGACAGGAAGGTGTCTCTGGAGTTCCTCAATGACGTGACGTTCCTTTTGGAAAACCACGTTCTTCAACTCGAAGATACGACGACACCTTTGCGGCAGCTTTATTTCATCGTCCAGATGATGCTGATCAATCCGGAGGGCAAGGAACAGTCACTTTCACTGTTCCGCAAATCGATTACCATGTTGCTGACCACGTTCAAGAACGAGGAAATTCGTTCCGAATTGAAGCGGATCGATGCAACGGTTTCGTCTGGTCGCCCGTTTGACGCGCTGAAGACCATTCGCGGCCTTTATGCGAAGGAAGAAATCATTCTCAACAGTCACGAAATCACCCCTGCGGTGGTCAACGAACTGAGACGGGAAATTGCGCCATGGTAGACGGCATTTCTGGCACCTCGTCCAGCGCGGCGACCTCACAAACAACGTCGGCTGCGAAAACCGATGCAAAGAAAGCATCGCTGGATTACGATAATTTCCTGCAGCTTTTGATCGCACAGATGAAAAATCAGGACCCGACGGACCCGATGGATGCCACTCAGCAGGTCGCGCAGCTTGCGACCTTCTCTCAGGTGGAGCAGTCGGTTAAGATGAACAGCAATCTTGAAAGCCTGCTGTCTGTCAATTCTCTGTCGAACGCGTCGTCCTATATCGGCAAGACATTGACGAGTGCCGATGAAAAGACAACCGGTGTCGTTGCCTCGATAAAGGTCACGTCGGAAGGCCTGACAGCCACGACGACGACCGGTGGCACAATTGCGATCACTGAGGGCATCAAAATCGCCAACACTCCGGCTTAACCATATCGCTCGAATCATATACCGCTCTGTGTAGACGGAAACGGCGTCACTGAAATTTTTATTTCTCAATTCGGCTTCGTGACGCCGATTGGATCGAGCGTACTGAGATGAACGAGGCCGACGCTCTCGACATTATGCAAAATGCAATCTGGACAGTCCTGATTGCATCTGGTCCTGCCGTGTCCGCTGCCATGGCGGTCGGCATCATCATTGCGCTGATACAGGCACTGACGCAAATTCAGGAAACGACGCTGACATTCGTCCCCAAGATCATTGCTGTAATGGTGGCAATCGGTCTTTCGGCGCCATTCGTTGGTTCCCAGATCGGCATGTTCACCAACATGGTTTTTTCCCGTGTTCAGTCGGGCTTTTAAACCGATCTAGCCGAAATCTCTAGAGGCGCTTGACGCTCACTTTTTTTCATAATCTGCTCAGAGAGCTCCGGCCAGAACGTTGCAAATCCCTTCGCGCACGACGGCTTTGTCCGTGACCTGGCCTGCCTGAATATTGAAAACAATATCCACCCTGACACCAGCGCCCTTCTGGCGGGCAACAACTCTCAGCGTCTGGATTCTGCCTGACCCTGTCGTTTCTGAAATGCATCGATGGATGACAGGGCCTTGTCGACCTTCACACCGGAAAACCCTTCCGCGGAAACGGCCTGTGCGAGTTTCTGCAAAACAGTGGACGCCTTTGCCTTTGGAAACTCTTCCCAGGATTTATAGCTCATGGCTGACATCAAAGGGACGCCCGATACTTTGAAGTTCTTTTCACAGGTTGCTGCCTGTGCAGCGCTGGCGATAAGAAGCAAACCAAAAGTCGCTACCGCAAATTTCATCGTCGCCCTCCAATACTCAAATGCGCGCTGAAATTGTCATAATGCCGATGATAGTCAAGAGCACATCCGCCACGCACCACGACCATGAGATCGAGCTGAAGTCTCTAATTTAACGGCTAGAATTTTTTGGAAAAATGGTGCTGCGAAAGAGGATTGAACTCTCGACCTCTCCCTTACCAAGGGAGTGCTCTACCACTGAGCTACCGCAGCATCCGATGTCGAAGCATCTGCTTCACATCAAGTTGGGGCCTATTGCCATAGGTTTATGACGAGCGCAAGCAGCAATCTGCGACTTCGGCGTTCCACCGTGCAAAAACCAGCGGGGGCTGTTGAAAAGGCCGGACTTCGGCTAATGATGCGCTTATGAACGATGACGACGATCTTTTGGCGGATGATGGCGCCGCTTCCTCTGGGCAAAATGGCCCGGGCGACAGGGCCAAGAGGGCAGAGGCTGAGCGTAAGGCACGTGCGGCGAAGAAGCTGCGCGAGAACCTTGCCCGGCGGAAACAGCAGGCGCGCGCGCGACGTGCTGGCGAAGCGGACGAAACAATTGGTCTGCCCGCCGCAAAAACGGACGAATCGTGCTGACAAGAAACATTCATCAGAAAATTGAAATAGCGCGGAGTTTCCTCTATTGCGTAGCCTAACGGATTACGCGGCAGGACCTCTCCATTCTAATTTAAGACCGGACATCATCGACTGGAATGGCAGGAGAGGCCAATCCTTCGCAAGCACTCAGGAAAGGCGGGCGCACAGCCCGTAGGGACGTATGGATCGCATCAGAATAACCGGCGGCAATCAACTCAACGGCATCATCCCGATTTCAGGCGCAAAAAACGCAGCTTTGCCTTTGATGATCGCGTCGTTGTTGACCAGCGATACGCTGACGCTTGAAAACGTGCCGCATCTGGCAGACGTCGAACAACTCATCCGCATTCTTGGCAATCACGGCGTCGATATTGCTGTGAACGGTCGCCGGGAAAGCCAGGGTGAAGGTTATTCCCGCACGGTGCATTTTACCTGCCGCACCATTGTGGACACGACGGCACCGTATGAGCTCGTCTCCAAGATGCGCGCAAGCTTCTGGGTCATTGGTCCGCTGCTGGCACGTGATGGCAAGGCCCGTGTCTCCTTGCCTGGTGGCTGCGCCATCGGCACGCGCCCGGTGGATCTCTTCATCGAAGGTCTGGAGGCACTTGGTGCCACCATGGAAATCGATAGCGGTTACATCAACGCAACAGCGCCCTCTGGTGGCTTGATCGGTGCGACCTATACGTTCCCGAAGGTTTCGGTTGGTGCAACGCATGTCATGTTGATGGCCGCATCTCTGGCTCGAGGGACAACGGTCATTCATAACGCTGCACGCGAGCCTGAAGTCGTGGACCTCGCACAGTGCCTGACAGCAATGGGTGCTAAAATCGAAGGTGCGGGTACATCCACGATTACCATCGAAGGCGTGACCTCATTGTCCGGCGCACGTCACCGCGTGCTTCCCGACCGTATCGAAACCGGCACCTATGCCATGGCGGTCGCCATGACGGGCGGCGACGTTCTGCTTGAGGGCACGCGTGCTTCGCTGCTCGAAAATGCGCTCGACACGCTGAAGCTTGCTGGCGCAACGATTACCGAAACCGAAACCGGTCTACGCGTCGTGCGTAATGGTAATGGCATTCATCCGGTAGACGTCGTGACGGAACCGTTCCCAGGCTTTCCAACCGACCTTCAGGCGCAGTTCATGGCACTGATGACGCGCGCACAGGGTGTTTCGCACATCACTGAAACGATTTTCGAAAATCGCTTCATGCACGTGCAGGAACTGGCGCGTCTGGGTGCAAAAATCTCGCTTTCCGGCCAGATGGCTCGCATTGAAGGTGTTTCCCGCCTGAAGGGTGCACCTGTCATGGCGACCGATCTTCGTGCATCCGTTTCGCTGGTCATCGCCGGTCTTGTGGCGGAAGGTGAAACGGTGGTCTCGCGCGTCTACCACCTTGATCGTGGTTTCGAGCGTTTGGAAGAAAAGCTCAACCGTTGCGGTGCGCAGGTTGAGCGCGTCAGCGACTAATACTGCCCTCTCATCGAAGCCCGACGGTTGTAGAGCGGGCTTCGACTGCCTATCTCCAAGTCACAATTGGATATAAGCGGCGTTGTCCGCGCAAAGAGGACATAGACACGATGAGTGGCCTTAAATTGATGGCGCTGGACAGCGAAGATCTCTCCGTCATCTCGACCCATATGCAGGACAGCGTTTTCAAATTGAAGGACGCGTCGTTTGATCGTAAATCCGGCCAGTTTCTGCTGTCGTCCAACCGTTTTGTTTGGGAAAACGGCAGCAAAAAGGGCCAGCCGCAGGAGCGGTGCCGAAGCGTTCTGGCGCTGAAGCGAGTGGGCAATGTCCGCTCTTACGGCTTTGACCGTGATAACAAGGAACAGGTTCTCGCATTGCTAGCGGTGCAGTTCAACCAAAACGGGGAAGGCCCGGATGGAACGGTTGAGCTGACCCTTTCCGGCGGTGGTGCTATCGCGCTCGATGTCGAGTGCATCGAAGCTCAGCTGTCGGATGTCAGCGGTGGCTGGGAAACGACATCGAAACCGCACCACCCGCAAGACTGATCTTATAAAGCAGGCGGACAGGGAATTGCCTTGCCCGCCTGTTTTAATTTATGCCACATACCCAAGAGCGCATGCGAAAGCGTGCAGGCAAAGCATTTAGCCCTGTTTTCATAATGGGGCCGCAAGAGGGTAAGTGACGTGGCAATCTGGCTGGAACAGGCGTCTCAAGATTTTGAACAGGCTTTCGCAGCATTCCTGACGACAAAGAGAGAAGTGTCCGAAGACGTCAACATTGTCGTGCGCGATATCATCGATGATGTCCGCAGCCGAGGCGATGAGGCGCTGGCGCATTATTCCCTCAAATTCGACGGCCTGGATTTCAACAAGACCTCCATGCACGTCACGGCAGAGGAAATCGATGCAGCGATTGCGCAGGTCGATCCCGCCGTTCTCGATGCCCTGAAGTTTGCCTCAGCGCGAATCGAAAAGCACCACGCGCGTCAGATGCCGAAAGACGATATCTATGAAGATGACATCGGTGTCGGCCTCGGTTCTCGTTGGACTGCAATCGATGCGGTCGGGCTTTATGTTCCCGGCGGTACGGCAAGCTATCCAAGTTCGGTTCTGATGAATGCCGTGCCGGCCAGGGTTGCTGGGGTAGAGCGTATCGTCATGGTCGTTCCCGCCAATGGAGGCATCATCAACCCTGCAGTGCTGGCTGCGGCGCGAATTGCTGGCGTCGAGGAAATCTATCGTATCGGCGGCGCTCAGGCCGTCGCGGCGCTAGCCTACGGTACGCAGACGATTGCTCCGGTTGCCAAGATAGTCGGCCCCGGTAATGCTTACGTGGCTGCAGCCAAGCGCCATGTTTTCGGCACCGTTGGCATCGATATGATTGCCGGACCATCGGAAGTGCTTGTCATTGCCGACAAGAATAATGATCCCGAATGGCTGGCCGCCGATCTTCTGGCACAGGCCGAGCATGACGAGGGCGCGCAGTCCATTCTGATTACCGATGATGCCGATCTTGGCAAAGCGGTAGAGCAAGCCGTCGAGCGACAGTTGAAGCTATTGTCACGCTCTAAAACTGCAACGGCCAGCTGGCGCGATTTCGGTGCTATCATACTGGTCGAAAACCTTGCTGCATCTGTGCCGCTGGCCAATCGGATCGCCGCCGAGCATCTGGAACTGGCAGTGGATGACCCTGATGCACTGATGGCAGGCGTTCGCAACGCGGGCGCTATCTTCGTTGGCCGCCACACACCCGAGGTGATTGGTGATTACGTCGGCGGTTCCAACCACGTTTTGCCGACGGCGCGTTCTGCTCGCTTCTCGTCTGGTCTCTCGGTGTTGGATTTCGTCAAGCGTACGTCCATCCTGCGGCTGGGGCCGGAGCAATTGCGCCAGCTTGCGCCCTCCGCCATTACGCTTGCCCGTTCCGAAGGGCTGGATGCGCATGCGCGCTCCGTCGCCATCCGCCTCAATCTGGAAGGGTGAGGGATGGGTTCGAGCACTTTCAGGCTCTGTGATGTGGTTCTGGACGAGAGCATCGGCCGGTCCACGCCTGACGTCGAGCATGAACGGGCCGTTGCCATCTTTGACCTTATTGAGGAAAACAGTTTCGAGCCGATCGGTCACGCAGGCGGGCCTTACAAGCTCAATATTTCTCTCGTTGACACCAAGTTGGTGTTCTCGATCAAGACCGAAGACGAGCAGGCAGTCGCAACCCACATCCTGTCGCTGACGCCCTTCAGGCGCATCATCAAAGACTACTTCATGATCTGCGAGAGCTATTATGAAGCGATCCGCTCATCCACACCAAGCCAGATCGAGGCCATCGATATGGGACGGCGCGGCATCCACAATGATGGCTCGCAAACTCTGATGGACCGGTTGTCCGGGAAACTGAAAGTGGACTTCGATACGGCGCGGCGTCTCTTCACACTTGTCTGTGTGTTGTATTGGCGGGGCTAGGTATGCAGGACCCGACAACCATCGACTTGAAAGAAAAGGTACCGCGCGCCATATTGTTCATGTGCGGCATGAACGCCATCCGCTCCCCCATGGCAGAAGTCATCGCTAAACAGCTCGTTGCTCCCGGCATCTATATCCAATCGGCAGGCGTGCGCGCAGGTGAGCGAGACCCTTTCGTGGATGCAGTGCTGGATGAGGCCGGGCTGGCGCTGGGGAAACACAAACCGCGCACGATGGATGAGATAGAGGATGACTTTTTCGACCTCATCATCACTTTGACACCCGAGGCGCACCACAAAGCACTTGAATTGACCAGATCCAACTCTCTAGATGTCGTCTATTGGCCAACAATGGATCCGACGGTCGCAACCGGTACCCGGGAGCAGATTCTGGAAGCCTACCGCGAGGTGCGCGAGCACCTGACAAAGCTGATTTTGGAGCGTCTGCCGCAACGCGCCAGACCGTTTTCCGAGACACTTTAAAACGAACGACAATTTAGGTTCACAAATGTGCGGCGATTGTGTAGTTTCCGCGCAATTTTCCCGGCCTGTTCTGGCTGGCATTATCAACAGGAAGAAAAACACTATATGACAAAAGAAGAAGTCCTTGAGTTTCCGGGCGTCGTTATCGAACTTTTGCCGAATGCGACGTTTCGTGTGAAGCTGGAAAACGAACATGAAATCATCGCTCACACCGCAGGCCGCATGCGCAAGAACCGCATCCGCGTTCTGGCCGGTGACAAGGTGTTGGTCGAAATGACGCCTTATGACCTGACCAAGGGTCGCATCACCTATCGTTTCAAGTAATCGCCCGGCAGACCGGACGACTGGCAGAGCATGACAGACGCAAAACAAAAGCTGATTCTGGCTTCCGGGTCGCCACGCCGTCTTGAGCTGTTGCATCAGGTGGGCATCGAGCCCGCACGTCTGATGCCGATGGATATCGACGAGACGCCCGCCCGGCTGGAGCATCCGCGTACCCTTTGTCGCCGTCTGTCCTTGCAGAAGGCCGAGGCTGCCTACAAGGCGGTGAAGGGCGAGCTTGCCTGGAAAGGCGCCTATGTTCTGGGCTCCGACACCGTCGTGGCCGTCGGTCGTCGCATCGTCGGCAAGGCAGAATATATCGAAGATGCATCGGCGGCATTGCACCTGCTGTCGGGTCGCAGCCACTGGGTCTATACGGGCGTCTGCCTCGTCACCCCGAGCGGGAAGGTGCGCCAGAAGGTCGTAGAGACCAAGGTGCGCTTCAAACGCCTCTCCCAGCACGAGATCGACAGCTATATCGCCTCGGGTCAGTGGCGCGGCAAAGCGGGTGCCTATGGTATTCAGGGCATAGCTGGATGTTTCGTTCAGAAGCTGACGGGGTCCTATACAAATGTGGTGGGTCTTCCGCTTTATGAAACGGTGTCACTTCTGACCGGAGAGGGTTTCGAAGTGGCATCCGCCTGGCCGGAAGGTTGACGTAATGACAGATGAACCTAACAAATCCACCGTCACACACCTGCGCAAAACCCAGCCGTGCCCTGAGTGTAAACGACCATCCACGCGCGAAGATTATCCCTTCTGTTCGGACCGCTGTCGTTCGCTCGACCTCTCGCGTTGGCTGAAAGGCTCCTATGCCATTCCCGTCGCGGATGATGAGAGCAAGGCGGATGAGGACGGTGTCGTAAGACGCCCCGATGACGACGAGTATTGAGCATATTTGTCGCCGGAATCGTTATCCGAGAATAGAAAAGGCCCGAAAATCGTTTCGATTTTCGGGCCTTTGTCTTTTGATCAGTGATCGATCCGAGTGCTTACTGCCCTGACTTCAACTGGGCGACTGCCAGCAACGTATCGGCGCTGATGGAGGCGCCACCAGTCAGAATGGACAGGGTAGGGGACTGCGAAGCGTTGTTCTGAACATCGTAGAGCGCGGTGAACCGCTTCAGCAGTTTGGAGACATATTCCGGGTCCTGAAGCTTGGATATGTCGATGTTGGAGTTGACCAGATCGGCTTGCTTGGTGACGTCCATGTTCGCGATGGATTTGGGCAGGTTGAAAGTGGTCTTGAAAAATTGGAACAGCGCGTCATCGCTCAGGAAGCCATAGGGACTTGAAATCGTTGGGGCCATGCGTTCAAAATAAAGAGCCAGGCGCACGCCAGCATTTTTGTCGCCCTGCTGCTCTTCCAATGTTTGGCGGGCGTACTGGTTGGTCGTTCCCAGAACTTCACCGCGTTGCTGGCCGCCACGGACCGCATCAGCCGTCAGTTTTCCTTCTGCGTCAAAATTGAAAGAGGCGACGATCTGGGCAAACTTGTCATTTTCAAGCGTGTTGACGTAGCTCTTCGGGTCAGACAGGTCGGACTCGAACATCTTCTTGAGGTCGGCCGGCACGACACTTTTCGGGTCGATGCCGTTGGCTTCAAGAATGAAATTGGTCACGCGCGTGTCAGACAGCAGATCCTTCACATCTGTGACGGACTCCATCTTTGATTTGTAATATTGGACTTCCGCATCCGATTTTTTCACAGCGGCGTCTTTCGCCGATCCGGTCAGCGATCTGACCTTGTAGCTTTCGTAATCCGCCGCATATTTGTCTGAGACGCTTTCCGCCTGTGCGAGAACCGGCGCTTTGATCTGGCCATCCGAAGTGAAGTTGAACGCCTTGTTCAACGCAACGAACCGATCGTCCTTGAGCGAGTTGACGTAACTTTTTCTGTCGCTCAGATCGCTTGTCAAGATGCGTTTGAGCTCCGACTGGCTGACCTCGTCGGGATCGATCCCGAATGCTCTCAATGCCACGTCCCAGACTTCGGTGACGTCGTCGTTTTTCTTGTCGTCGTCCTTTTTGTTGGAAACAAGAAAATCATCGAGACTGGTGAAGCCGACGACGCGCGTTTCGTAGTTGGTCACCGCCTCATCGATGGCTGTCGACTGGTCTTTGGAAAAAGCTGTCCTGTAAAGCTTGTTGATATCAGCCGTCTGTGTGGCGGTCTGTGCCGTATTGCCGCTGGCCAGTGAGCCATCCGTTTCGAAATTGAAATAATCCAACAATTTCGTATTGCCGTAGGTCGTCGCAAAAGTCTCGCTCGACATCAGGCTTGCAACGCTGCTGGCCATAATCGTCGGGTTCAGATCGAAAGCCGTCTTGATGTACTCCACCATCCGGCTGTCCGATACGAGATCTTTTGCGTCGGTGGCCGTCGCGACATTCTTGTCCCAATACCGCTTATTGGCATCTGCCAGGAGGTCTGAAGGAAATGTCGATTTATTGTACACGTAGTCCAGATTGAGGTCTTCGGTCTGGTCGGCAGTTTGAATGCTGCCGTTGATAGTGCCGTCGGTGTTGAAATTGAAGGCTGCGGTCAGCGCCTTCCAGGCAGGATTTTTGGCCTGATTGGCAAAGCTGTCGGGATCATCAAGATCACTCGTCAGAACCTGCTTGAGATAGCTCTTGGATGTGTATGTGGAATCAAGTCCTACGGCGTCCAGCATGTAGGTGCGAAGCCGGGTGTTATTGAGGAGGCTATCAATATCGGTGACTTTCCCGATCTGGGCAGCGAAATAGGTGCCTTCGGTCTTGATAGCTGTTTGCTCATTGGTAAACGATGCCTTGTAAGCGTCCGTCACGTCGCTCGCTTGCGCGGTATTCTGCGCAGTTTTCTTGTCGCCCTGAAAGTTGAAGGTTTCGGCGAATTGCAAATACCGTTTGTCGGTCAGCGAGTTTGCAAAACTCGTCTTGTCGGTGAGGTCACTTTCCAGAACCTTGCGCATAAAGGCTTTGCCATAGGTCATTTGTTCAAGACCATAGGCCTTCATGGCGTAGGAGTAGAGGCGATAGTCCCCAAGGAACTCATCGACCGTCTTCACGTCGCCGATTTTCTCCTTGTAATAGGCAGTATCTTTCGCAACCGATGACTGGCTGGCGACCGTTGACAACGACGACTTTATGTCGCGGTTGACGGTAAGATAGCTTGTATAAGTGGAAATCGACGCCATAACGTAGCCTTGCATAGTTTGGCCTTTGGGAAGACATGGCCAGCATACACGCCATCATCGCGCGAAGAACTTCCTCAATATATTACAATTTCGATCTGAACCAAAGCTTAATATTTGACTCGTTCATCGGTACAGCCGCCGGGGATAATAACGCCTGTTTTATCCACTCTCGCGCAAGCTTGATCCAATAATGCTGCGACGTCGATCTGTGTCCAGTCGGTCGGCATGGCTTTTCCATGACGGAAAGCCGGGACGCTACTGCAGTTTCTCATGAAGAGATGGAGTTAGAATGGCGACGCCTCCGAGCATATTGCCCCTTCCAAAGGCCGCACCAGGCGGTCGCGACGTCGGGTTTGCAGTGGGCATCGTGTCCATCCTCTGTATCCTCTTCCTGCCTATTCCGGTCTTCCTGATCGATATGGGCCTGGCATTTTCGATTGCCTTTTCTGTCCTTATCCTGATGGTGTCCTTGTGGATTCAGCGACCGCTGGATTTCTCTTCTTTCCCGACCATTCTTCTGATTTCGACCATGATCCGTTTGGCGCTAAACATTGCGACGACGCGTGTCATTCTTTCGCACGGTAACCAGGGCCATGAAGCTGCCGGTGGCGTCATCGCGGGCTTCTCGACACTTGTGATGTCGGGCGACTTCGTCATCGGTCTGATCGTCTTCCTCATCCTCATCGTGGTGAACTTCATCGTCATCACCAAGGGTGCGACGCGTATCGCGGAAGTCGGCGCGCGCTTCACCCTCGATGCCATTCCCGGCAAGCAGATGTCGATCGACGCTGACTTGTCCGCTGGTATCATCAACGAAAAAGAAGCCCAGCTTCGACGCCGTGAGCTGGAGGAAGAAAGCGCTTTCTACGGTGCCATGGACGGTGCTTCCAAGTTCGTTCGTGGGGACGCGGTCGCAGGTCTGATGATCACGGCTATCAACATTTGCGGTGGCATCATTATCGGTGTTTTCCGTCATGGCATGCCGATTGGCGAAGCTGCGGACGTGTTCGTGAAGCTCTCCGTTGGTGACGGTATCGTTTCGCAGGTACCAGCGCTGATCGTCTCGTTGGCAGCCGGTCTTATCATTACCCGCGGCGGTGCAAAGGGCTCCACCGACACAGCCGTGATCAATCAGTTGAGCGGATATCCCAAGGCTCTGGGTGTGGCTGCTGGCCTAATGTTCGTTCTCTCGCTCGTTCCGGGTCTGCCGTTAGTGCCGTTCATGTTCCTCGGTTTGACGCTCGCATTCGGCGCATGGTTCATTCCAAGGCAGCTAGCACAGGTGAAGGACGCGGAGCGCGCTGCCGAGCAGCAGCAGACGGACAAAGCGCAGGAAGCGGAAAAAGACACCGTCAAAAACTCCCTGCGCACGACTGAAATCGAACTTGCCCTTGGCAAGCAGGTTTCTCCACGGTTGCTTGGCGCGCACCAGGAACTTGGTTTCCGGGTGGGCAAGATGCGCAAGAAGTTCGCTACTCAGTACGGTTTCGTCGTTCCGGAAATCAAGGTTACGGACGATATCGCCATTCCCGACAAGTCCTATCAGATCAGAATTCACGGCACGACGGTTGCGGCCAGCACGCTGCGGGTTGGCGAAGTTCTCGTCATTACCGGCAAGGGTCGCAGACCGTCCGTTCCCGGCGACGATGTGCGGGAACCCGCGTTTGGCATGCCAGCCGTTTCGGTTTTGGAAAACTTCGTGGAAGATCTCAAGCGCGAGGGCTTCCATCCCATCGACAATATTTCGGCCTTGCTGACGCACGTCAGCGAAGTCATCCGCAACAATCTACCCATGTTGCTGTCCTACAAGGACGTCAAGGTTCTCATCGACAGGCTCGACCCGGAATACAAGAAACTGGCCGACGAAATCTGCTCGTCGCACATGTCCTATTCCGGCTTGCAGGCCATTTTGAAGCTGCTGCTGGCGGAGCGCGTTTCCATCCGCAATCTCCACCTCATTCTGGAAGCTGTGGCCGAGCTTGCACCTCATCTTCGCAGAACCGAACAGATCGTCGAACATGTCCGTATCCGTATGGCGCAGCAAATCTGCGGCGATCTTTCGGACAACGGTGTCCTGCGCGTCTTGAGACTGGGAACGAAGTGGGATGTGGTGTTCCAGCAGGCCCTCAAACGCGATCCCAAGGGCGAAGTGATCGAATTCGATATCGATCCGCGCCAGGTGGAAGAATTCTCCAACGAGGCGAGCAAAGTAATCCGTGAATTCATGGATGTCGGTCTACCATTCGTACTTGTTACTTTGCCCGAAACCCGGTCTTATGTCCGTATGATTACGGAACGCCTCTTCAGCACGCTGCCGGTGCTGTCACATGTCGAATTGGCCAAAGGCACGGAAATAAAGATACTCGGCTCGATCTCATGATCTCAGACCCGCAGGGAACGGTTATGGCGCTCTTTCTGGCATTTTGCCGAATAGGTGCCTGCTTGATGGTGATGCCGGGTTTTTCCTCGGCGCGCCTTCCCATGCAAATCCGGTTGCTCCTTGCAATGGCCCTTTCGATGGCCATTTTGCCGTTGTTGTGGGACACGATCTACCCGATGGCGAGAACCGACACGATCACCTATCTCAAGTTCATTTTCTTTGAATCGCTCGTCGGTGCGACCTTCGGCATGATCGCCCATCTTTATGTGCTGGGAATGCAGTTCGCGGCCACCGCCATGGGCACGGCAATTTCCTTCACCGGTCCGCCCGTGCAGGACGCTCTCGAAGACACATCGGAAAATCAGCTCTCCAGCATGTTATCCTACGGCGTACTGCTGTTGCTGTTCATTCTCGATTTCCATCACGTGGTTTTCCGTGCCATCGTGGATTCCTACGCGACCATCCCGCTGGGCGGCGCGATGAGCGTGCAACGTATGCTGATCTCGCTGACGGACACGCTGGTTGCCTCCATGAATGTTGCGCTTCGCGTGGCCAGCCCGTTTATTCTCTACGGGTTTCTCTTCAATGTGGCGATCGGGCTGATCAACAAGCTCGCCCCGCAGATACCCGTGTACTTCATATCGACCCCGTACGCGCTGGGCGGTGGGCTGCTGTTGCTCTACTTCGGCATCGCGGCGGTGGTGAACCAGTTCGTGAACGGTTTTTTTCGCGTTTTTGCAAATATGTGAGGGGCGAGGATGGACGATTCCAAATCTAAAAAGCTCAACAGGCTGGCCAAGGTTCAAGGGCATCTCAAGAAGATGGCTGAAAACGAGCTGGCGATCACCACCCGGGAACGCAACGATCTTGCTGAAAAGATCGATTCGCTGAGCGGGTATCTGACGTCGCTCGACCCAATGCACCAGCATATGCTCAAGCATTATGCCACCCGCCATGGCAAACTCATGTCCCGCGATGTTCGCCTCGAGTCGATCGAGAAAGCGCAGGAGCAGCAGGTCATGAAAGAGACGAAGAAGGGTGAACGTCTCGAAGACAAGCGCGATGCAGCACGTGCAGATGAGCTCCGTGTCCGCGAGGATAACAGCGTCTACGAACTGATCGATCTTCATATGAGCTTGAAAGACTCCAGCCTCCAGCAAGGTTAGGCAGGTACCGTCATCCGATAAAAACGGAAAAGGATGACGACGTGGCCATTTCTCCTCCAAGCGATCTTGTGCTTGATGTTGTGAATGCAGCGGACCCGACACAGGTTACGGCAGCAAGAGAAAAACTGCGCTCGGTGAGCGCGGCCAAAGAGGCATCGGTGTTGACAGCCAGCAACGCTGGCTTCGAATCTGCCATCAACAGTATCGATACTGCAGCTGGCAAGGCCGGTGTAGGTAACATTCATCACGTGAAAACCGACGAAAAGATTCCCGAGACCTATCGGAAATTCGAAGCCAGTGTTCTGTCGACAATGCTCCAGAATATGATGCCAAAGGAAAGCGAAGAGGTTTACGGCAAGGGTTCAGCTGGCGATTTCTGGAAAAGCATGATGGCCGAGCAGATGGCGGATGCCGTTTCCAAGCGCGGTGGCATCGGCATTGCAGAACAGGCCTACAATCAGGCCATGCAACGGGTCCGCAATGCTGAACCGCCCACTGCGACGAACGAGGACAGTAAAAGCCTTGCAGTCAGCATGGTGACGGACTTCCAACGGCGCATCTTTTCTGTAGCCGAAACCAACAAGACTGAAACTTAAGTGGCGGAGCGCTGAAAATGATGGAAATTGTAAATAACGACTACAGAACCCAGGCCATTCTCGGCCGCCTCGAAACGGTCATCGACAACGAAAATCAGCGAATCGGAAAAGATCCGGAATTCGATTTCAAATTGTCGAACGCGCATAAGAGCCGTTGCCTGTATGAACTCAGCATGTTGCTTCGCGATGTAGACGGGGCCAAGATCGCCGCTGCTCACAAACGTCAGATTCTTGATATCAAGGCCAAGCTGGCCATCAATACCCGCCGGGTCGAAGCCAACCTTCACGCCGTCAGGGCAGTGGTCGACCTTCTGAAGACGGCTGCCAGACGCGCCGAGGATGACGGCACCTACTCGCTGGAACAGTTCGCAAGCGGGGCGCAATGATCAAGCTTGTAGCGACAGGGATATGGATTCTCGTCGTAACACTCGGCGGCGTCTATGCCGCCGTGACTTTGGGTAATAAGGGTGCAAACCCTGCTACCGAAGTCGTTCACCCACCGCATTTCGTTCAAAGCGAAACCGTGACGTTGCCCGTCGTGGTGGATGGCACGGTGTCCGGCTACTTCATCCTTCGCGCCAGCCTTCAAGTGGATGAAGATGCGCTGAAGGAGGTCAATGTTCCCGTCCCCGTTTTCCTCACTGACGAGCTTTACACGTTGCTGGTCGGCGATAAACTGGTTGACGTGAAGACTGCCGACAAATTCGATGTGAACGGTTTCAAGGCCAAGATCAAGGATGGGCTGAACGCCCGACTTGAAAAGCCAATGGTCAAGCAGGTCCTTATCGAACAAATGGATTTCATCTCAAAAGAAGAGATCGAGGCCAGAGACCCCAACAAGAAACCTCAGCAGATTGTCGTCAATACCGATCCGCCGCCGCCGAAATCAACCGCTGCGGCAAGCTCCGGCCACTGAAGATTTGATGCCATCCAGACCGCTCGAACTTTGCCAAGTTCGGGCGGTTTTCGTTTGCGTAACGTGGGCAGCTCAGACCGTCAGCGGTATCACAATATGAATTTAAGCCGGCAGGTGGGGTGATCTGTTTCGGTCAGAATGAAACGTTCAGTAGAACGATCTGACCAGAGAGCCGACCAGCAGGTTCCAGCCGTCGATCAGCACGAAAAACAGGATCTTGAACGGCAGGGATATCGAGGTCGGCGGCAGCATCATCATACCCATCGCCATCGTGATGGTGGCCACGACCATGTCGATGACGAGAAATGGCAGAATGATTAGGAAGCCGATTTCAAAGCCGCGACGTATCTCCGACAGCATGAAAGCCGGGATGAGAACCCGATATTGCGGCACCGTGCCATTCATCGTTTCCTGACCCCGTTCATTGGCGAGATCGACGAAGAGGGCGAGGTCCTTGGGGCGGGTATTGTTTACCATGAAACCGCGAAACGGTTCAGCGGCGCGCTCGAGAGCCACCGCCTCGGTGATCTGGCTCTGCAGCAGCGGCTGGATACCATCCTGCCATGACCGTTCGAAGGTAGGCGCCATGACGTAAAAGGTCATGAACATAGCCATACTGGTTAGGATCATGGTGGATGGAGTGGTTCCCAGGCCCATGCCGGAACGCAAGATAGAAAAAGCGATGATGAACCGCGGAAAGCTGGTCACCATAATGAGGATGCCGGGAGCAATCGACAGAATGGTCAGCAGACCGAAGGTGCGAATGATCCAAGCAGCCGCAGAACCATCCAGCGGCAGATTGAGCAAATCAGCCGGCGATTGTTGTGCGAAGGCCAGTCCTGGGATGAGGACTAGAACAAGCAGAAGGATAATTTTTCGAATCATTCGATCACAAAGGTTCTGAAGAGAACCTTGGATACGCGCCCTTTTGATCTGAGGTCAACGATTTCTCTCAGGTCATCCCTAAGATATTGAAAGCCGCGTGGTCCCTGAAGCTGCTGCAAGGAAACAGTTCTGAGATAGGTCAGCATTTCCTGGTGCAAATCCTGAGCGAGCGAAGTATCGCCCGGGCCTGTAAACTGCAATGCAAGTTCAAGCCGTATCCACTTATCTGTAGGGTAACCTAGGTTGGTGACAATCGGATCGAGCGCGATCAGGCTGGGCGCTGCGGCACCGGCCGCGCCATGCTCACCGCCAGCCGCCGGTGCGCCGTGGGCACCCTCGACTGCTGCCGCTGCAAGTTCCGCAGGGGCCGGCACTGGCGTCGCGGCAGCGGGTGATGCTGGCACAAGCAATGTGTTGCCTACGAACCAGCCGCCGCCCAGGCCCAGCAGCGAGAGCACAGCAATGGCACCCGCGGTCACGACGATCGACGGCTTCTTCGGGGCAGCTGGTTCGGTTGTCGTGAGGCTCATGATCGTTTCTTACGTCTGTCTCGGAGTACAGCCCGTGCGGGATGCGGCGGGCCGTATGCTTGGTTCATGTCAAATCGGCGAGAACAGATCCACCACCTGCTGGCCAACCGGCGGCTGCTGGATTTCGGTGATACGGCCACGGCCACCATAGGAAATGCGGGCTTCCGCGATCTTTTCGTAGGAAATCGTGTTCTGGGAATTGACGTCCTGCGGCCGCACGATGCCCGCGACGTTGAGGATACGGACTTCGTGGTTGACGCGCACTTCCTGAGATCCGCTGATCAGCAGATTGCCGTTTTCCAGAATGCCGGTCACGACGGCAGCAACGAGCAGCGTCAGCTTTTCGGCACGACTAATGGAGCCCTTGCCGTTGGACTCGCTGGTATTGTCGAAGCTCAGCGACGAATCGGCCTGCGGTTTCCATCCGAGAATTTCGGCGTCAGCCTTCCAGCCAGTCTCACGATTGTTCTTTTTGGTGCGATCAGTCTCGTTGTCGAATGTCGCCTTGTCGTTGATCTGGATGTTGACCGTCAGAATGTCACCGATGTTCAACGCGCGGGCATCCTTGAACAGGGCCGCCTTGCTGTCACTCCACAGTGAGTAGCCGCTGGCGGTATGCAATGGCTGCTTCGGGTAGGACGCCAGTTGCGGCGCCTGGCTGAATTGCAGGCCACTGCCGATCGGGCTCATGGCCGGCGCATTGCCTATTTCCTTCAGAGTCTGGTTCTGCGTGATGCTGGAGCAGCCGGTTAGAACGCTTGCGGCGGAAAGGACAAGAATGAGCGCTTTGTTCATGACGGATCTCTTGATGTTGTTTTGTCGGTCGCGCTGGACATGATCGATGCGACGATGGCTGCCTTTTTGGCGTCCATCTCGGCGAGGATCAGGCCAGACTGGCGAGGCGGCAGCTTCATGATGATCGCGGCGGCAAGGGCAGGGTTGACCTCTGCCAGCTGGGGAGCAGCTGCATCCGCCTTCATCGTCTTGTAGACGTTGACGAGGTTTGCCTCGGCCTGCCGCATGAAGTCGTTGCGGCGCTTCAACCAGTCTTCATACTCGGCCTTGCGCGCTTCCATGACGGCGATGCGGTTGTCGACGTCCTGTTGCAGCTTTTCGAGATCCTGCTTTTGCAGGATGTAACGCTGGTCACGCGCCTGATCGATCACATTGGTGCAATATTGCTGGATTTCCTGGCCGCTCGTATCCCCTGATGTCACCCGCACCTGCTCTTGAGCTTTTGCGGATGGCAGCGCTGCGGCCATGACGAAAATGGCAAGCAGCGTACGGCGAGGTGTGAAGATTTCAGAGATTTTGACCATCATTGCAACACCAGTTCTGCTTGCAGCGCGCCAGCTGATTTTATGCCCTGAAGGATAGCGATGATGCCGTCCGGCTTGACGCCGATATTGTTCAGTCCAGCCACCAGCGAACGCAGGTTTGGTCCGTTGAGAATGGCAACGGGGCCACCGGTCTGCTGTGCCGCAATGTCGGTTTGTTCCTGAATGGCGGTTTCACCCCGGCTGAACGGTTGAGGCTGGATGACCTGCGGCGTCTCGGTAACCTGAACGGTCAGCGTGCCATAGCTGACGGCGACCTGTGAAATCCTGACATCGGCGCCGATCACGATGGTGCCCGTCCGCTCGTTGATGACGACCTTGGCTGGTGTATCCGTCTCTACGGCAAGATTTTCGATGTTCGCCATCAGACGGGTCAGGTCAGCCGACCGTGGTTTCTGGATGAAGACGACCTGACTGTCGCGCGCCTCGGCAATCGGTTCGCCAAAGGCGGTCTTGGCATAGCCGTTGATGGCGTCGGCAATGCGCGTGGATGTCGAAAAATCCGGATTGCGCAGTTGCAGGACCAGATTGACCGAATCCTTGAACTGCGAGGGCAACTCACGCTCGATGATCGCGCCGCTCGGCACGCGACCGGCTGTGGTGACACCCTGTGTCAACTGCGCGGCCTGACCTTCGGCATTGAAGCCTGATACGATGACCGAACCCTGAGCCACCGCATAAATCTGGCCATCGGCACCCGACATGGATGTCATGATGAGCGTGCCGCCACGCAAAGACGACGCATCGCCCAGCGAGCTGACATTGACGTCGAGCCGGCTTCCGGGGCTTGCGAATGGCGGAAGATTGGCGGTGACCATAACTGCGGCCACGTTTTTGGAGCCAGTCTGGTTGCCTTGCATGGAAATGCCGAGGTTCTGCAACATCGCCCGCATCGACTGTTCGGTAAAGGGCGAAGAACGCATGCTGTCGCCGGACCCTTGAAGGCCGACGACAAGACCGTAACCGATCAGCTGGTTTTCACGGCCAGCCTGCAGCGAAGCGATATCTTTGACACGAGCGTTGGCTTGGGAATAGGCAATCGGCGTCGTTGCGAAAAGCGTCGCGACGATTACGGTGACAGCGATCAAGCCGCGACGAAAACTCATTTCTGGAAAACCTCCACGGTTCCGTCGTGATTGGCCGTTCCGCTAACGGTAACGCCGGTATCGCGATTGCGCACACGCACGACTTCACCAGCCATGCCATCTTCAATGGCCGTGCCGGATGCTGAAAGGTTCATGCCGCCCACGCTGTAGACGATCCTGATCGAGGCCCCACGCTGGACCGCAAAAGGGTCACGAAGGTCGCCGACGGGAATGGTCCGTCCGGCAATCAGAGTGCGCTTGGAAACCTTGCCGACGACCGTTTGTACGGCGTCTGCATAGCCAGGCGAGAGGTTAGGGTTGGTGACGAGAACTTCCGTCACTCGCTCACGCGTGATGACGTCGCCCGGGAAAATAGTGGCTGTTGGAACAACGGCGTGTTTCTGCTGCGATAGGGCAGCCTGTGGCGCAAGCGCCACCAGGCTGACCGTGAGCGCCAGCGCCATTGTGCAGAAACTGCCAGGCACGATTTTCGGGCGGAACTTCATGTTACGCTACCTCTTCAGGTTCTGACTGACGATCGTCGCCATTTCGTCTGCTGTGGTGATGACCTTGGAGTTCATTTCATATGCGCGCTGCGCAGAAATGAGGTCGGTGATTTCCTTGACGGAATCGACGTTCGAGCTTTCGAGGTAGCCCTGCTTGATGTAGCCGAATCCCTCAGTCTGCGGCGCGGCTGTTACAGCGTTGCCTGATGCTTCCGTCTGTGAAAACAGGTTGTCGCCGAGTGGCTTCAATCCGGCTTCGTTGGCGAAGTTGCTGAGGTTCAGCTGGCCGAGTTCGGTTAGATTGTTTGCGGTTCCGATGCGCGCCGATATGATGCCATCCTTACTGATGGTAACTTCTGTCGCGTCGGTCGGAATGACGATGTTGGGCTGAACACCGTAACCGTCGATCGTGACCAGACGTCCGGTTGAATCCTTGTTGAGGGCACCGGCGCGCGTGTAGAGCGTGTTGCCATCGGGGCCATCGACCTGAAGCCAGCCCTTGCCGACGATTGCAACGTCGAGGTCATTGCTGGTCTGGGATATCTCGCCCTGAATGTGAAGCTTTCTTACCGCAGATGTCTGAACACCGAGGCCGATATTGGCGCCTTCAGGCACAACGGACTGGTTGGCGCGGTTCATAACGCCCTGTGCACGCTCGGTCTGGTAAAGCAGGTCAGTAAATTCGGCGCGGCCGCGCTTGAACGCAGTCGTGTTGATGTTCGCGATGTTGTTCGCGATGACCTCAAGGTTTGTCTGCTGGGCATCCATGCCCGTCGCTGCAATGGCTAGTGCTCTCATTTTTTATATCCTTAAGCGTCAAATCTGCATTTTCACGATGTCGAGATAGGCCGAGACGATCTTGTCGCGCAGTGCTACGGCGGTCTTGAGCGTCTGATCCGCCTGCATGACGGCATCCACCACTTCACGCGTGTTGGCCTTGCCCTGAAGGCCCGCAAAAGACATCGCTTCACTCTTCTTGAGGGAATCGATGGCATCCGTTGCCACACCACCCAGCACGCTGGCAAAGGTGGGGCCGGTGGCGGCACTCGCCGCCGTTGAAACGGCGCTTCCAGCAAGCGTGCTGAGGCTGGACGTGACTTCTTTCAGTCCGTCTGTTGCATCGTTCGTCAGTGATTTCAGGCTGTTAATGGCGTCGATCATCACTGACCCTTCAATAAGTCGATGGTTGAGGCAACCATGTCGCGTGTTTGCTTGATAACTTGCAGATTGGCGTCGTAGCCGCGGTTGGCCTCACGAAGGTCGGCCATCTCAATCAGCATGTTGACGTTCGGAAGCTTGACCATGCCTTTTTCGTCTGCGGCAGGGCTGTCGGGATCGTATTCCTGGGTGAAGTCGGAGCGATCGACGCCCAGCTTCTTGACCTCGACGAGATTTGTCTGGGAAACACGATCCATCTCATTCGCAAAAGTAATGGTCTTGCGACGATAAGGGTCTGCACCCGGCGTATCGCCTGTGGTGCGAGAGTTGGCGATGTTTTCCGAAACGATGCGCAGGCGCGTGGCCTGAGCTTCCATTCCGTTTCCCGCAATTTTCATCGAAGACTTTAAAGGGTCCATCTTACTTGCCCACCGCTGTCAGCATCATGCTGTGAAAAGAGCGAACGAGTTGCGCGTTCAGTTCGAACTGCCCCTTGATTTCGCCTGTCTTGGCCATTTCCTTGGAAAGGGACACCGTGTTGCCGGACTCCTGAACGCCGATTTCGTTGGTAAGGTCAGCATCCTCGAGCGCAACCTTGCCGCCGCCTGCAACTGCCAATTCCATGTGTGCCGAATTGGTGCGCGCCATCTGCATGCCGACCGACTGCAATTCCGCATCGAAAGGAACGACGTCCTTTGCGCGGAATTTTGGGGTGCTGGCATTTGCAATGTTACCGGCGACGACTTCCTGACGGACAGAAAGCCATTCGGCCTGCCGGGATGCCAACGCAAACAGCTGAATCGGCTGCATGACAATTCTCCGTGTTTAACTTGATCCTGTTTTAGGGTGACAATCTTGCGCGGGACTTGCGGAAGACGCTTTCTGCCGAACGGCCGAGGAGGTGGGGCGGGAGATGCCAATGTGTTCGTATTAACCTTTTGTTTGCCTTGTCGCTTTAGACTTCGTTTATATTTACACCAGCGGGCTTTCCGGTCTGCGCGGTATGTAACCCTATGGGTTTGAGATGGTTTTTGAGAGCAAGAGACTGGTGATGCCGAATCGGGACGCTCTTCGTGAGACACTCGTTGCTGCACCGTGGCGACGATATCTGCTGTCAGCCGCAACAGTGCTTTCCCTAACGGCATCCGGCTTTTTTCTGCCGACGATGCTTCTGGAGCCCGGCCTGAAAGGTTACGTTTCCCAGGCCGGCGTCAAAGTCTCCAATCCAAACGCCAACGCCGCTGGCGTGCAGCGCATCACATCGCAGCTTCGTGAAAATCTGCTGTCGCCGATGACGCTTGGCCTGATGGTTTCAGACTTGAAACTCCAACCTCAGGATCTCACCGGTATTCAGACGCAAGGCCATCTCTCCGTTTTTCTGGACCTGCTTGCGGGTGGAGGAAACAATGGTGATGCGCTGGTGGGCGCAACGGAAACGACGCTGAAAAATGCGGTGTCTATCTCGTCTGCGCTTCCCAGCAATGAGATCACAATCGATGTCACTGCCGCCACGCCCGAGGCATCGCAGAAGATCGCGGATTATGTCGCCGCTCGCATTGTAAAAGACATTGGTGCCGAGCAACGCGACCCGGAACTCCAGGCCGTCGAGAAGGCGCGTGTCGCGCTTGATAGCGCCGAGGCGGCGTTAACGGGCTTCCAGATGCGGCATGGTAACGACGCCGTCTCCCGTATTCAGGGCTTGCAGCAAAAAATTCGTGAAGACGAAGCCGCCACCACAACTCTCATTGCCAAGAGCAGCGAACTCGCGGACGGCATTTCAGCCGCGGCCTCCATGAAAGTGGATGACGTTCTCAACAGAACTCTGCCAGCGATGGTCGCGTTTGCGCCGCTGGAAACGATCCGCCAGAATTATACTGCCGCCAAGCTCGCGCTAGCCGAAGTCAGCGTCGATCACGGACCGAGACATCCGCGCACGATTGCCGCACAGACGACAGTAGATGCGGCGCGGGCGACAGCCATGCCCACCCTTCGCGGTGTGCTGGAAGCCTTGAAGCAAGAGCAAACGACCACAACGGAAGCACTGGAAATGCGGGCGAACACCCGCGCCGAACTCGACAGCCAGTTAAATGCCCTTGGGGATGCTCCCGCGGATCTCGCAAGGCTGGAAGCGGCCCTTGAGAAGGCACGCACGGATTACATCATCTCAAGCGACGCCGCAGGCACATTCTCCAGCGCACCGCGCATCAGCGCCGCCCTTGCGGTGACGGCTGAGCCGGGCGTTGCCAATTACGACAGCTTTACCGCAAATGCGATGTCAGCCGCAGGTGGAGCTACCGGGCTGCTGATCGCCCTTTTCGTCTTGAGTTACCGCCGCAAGGAGGAAGCAGGCGACGTTGCCGAGTTGCCGACCGTCATCAAGCTTGAAACGGCCTTAGACACGTCCGTCCATGAGATGTCGTCTGCCGAGACGATTCAAATCGAGCCCGGTATTTTCGATGACATGTCCGTGGAAAATCCAACGACGCCAGAACCGGTGACATTGGAGACTGTGTCTTCGTCAAAGGTCGAAGATGAAGCTGAGATCGAAACCGAGGCTGCCTATGATGAGGCTGCCAACGACTTGCCGTTTGACGAGCGGGTACGCCAGGTTTTGATGCAAAACGCCATTTCCTCTCAACCGCGGGAAAAAGAGGCGCCAGGGTTCAAGCTTCCGCCATTGCTGGCGGCGGCTCTGGCCGGTCACGCAGACCATGCGCAAGCCGAGACCGAGGAGTTGCGGATATTGCGCCAGGAGCTTGCTGTGCTCAGAACACGTTTGCTCGAACATGCGCGCGAAGAGCGGAACCGCAATCGCGCGTGACGCGTCGATTTTCAATCAAAATGCACTTTGCTATGCCGCATTCCGACGCTAGATAGCTATCTAGTTTCCAGGAGGCAGGCATATGGCAGTTGTGATCGACGGAAAAGCAAAAGCGGCATCTGTAATCGAGACCGTTCGCAAGGCGGCGGAAGGTCTTGCACAACAGGCGGGTGTGAAGCCCGGACTTGCCGTGGTCATCGTGGGTAACGACCCGGCTAGCCACGCTTATGTAAACTCCAAGAGCAAAACGGCCAAGGAATGCGGCTTCAAGTCTGTTCAGCATACTCTGCCGGAAGAAACGACACAGGCCGAACTGGAAGCCCTGGTCGCGACATTGAATGCCGATGCTTCCCTTCATGGCATTCTCGTACAGTTGCCACTGCCGGGACATCTCAATTCAGATACTGTCATTCAGTCCATTCTGCCGGAAAAAGATGTAGACGGCTTGAGTGTTCTCAACGCTGGAAAGCTCGCGACAGGTGACCTCGAGACAGGGTTGATCTCCTGCACACCAGCGGGTTCCATGCTTTTGGTGCGCAGCATTCATGGCGATGATCTCTCGGGCCTCAACGCGGTGGTCATCGGTCGTTCGAACCTGTTCGGCAAACCCATGGGGCAACTGCTTTTAAACGCCAACGCGACTGTCACCATGGCGCATTCGCGTACCAAAGATCTGGCTGCGGTCTGCAAGTCCGCTGATATCCTCGTTGCTGCGGTCGGTCGTCCGCAGATGGTCAAGGGTGATTGGGTGAAGCCCGGTGCAACCGTCATCGATGTCGGTATCAATCGCATTCCGGCACCGGAAAAAGGCGAGGGTAAGTCTCGTCTGGTGGGCGACGTGGCCTATGACGAGGCGAGCGCCGTTGCCGCTGCCATCACACCAGTTCCCGGTGGTGTGGGTCCTATGACGATTGCAATGCTGATGGCAAATACGGTCATCGCCGCGCATCGCGCCGTTGGAAAACCCGCACCTAAGTTCTAACGGATCTACACTCGGGCGGGGCCTGTCGATCCGCGCACGACAAGTTCCGCTTTCCATAATTCCTGTTGGTTGTCAGGCTGTCCGGATTTGATCTGTTTGATCAGCCGCTCGGCAATTCTCAGCCCGGCGGCCCTTAGCGAAGACCGCGTCGTCGTCAATGGCACCGAGAAATTGACCGGCTTCAGCAGTGGCAAGACATCGTCATGGGCAATCAGCGAAATATCTCTTCCCGGCTTCAGGCCTCGGTGATTGAGCGACCGGACGGCACCTAGCGCCAATGCTGTCGACGCACAGATGATCGCCGTCGGGCGATCGGCGCGCGACAGCAGTTGTTCCATTTTTAGAAATCCCGCTTCATCATTCATGATGCTGTGGCTGACATTGTCCTGACGTAGCGTATATCCACTCTCTCCCAGCGCAGCCTCGACACCACGGTGGCGACGAAAGGTGAAGTCGTAACCTTCCGGGCCGTTCAGAAGTGCAATGTTGTGATGGCCCAACTGCAACAGAAGCGATGTCGCATCGTGAAACGCAGTCTCATTGTCCACATCCAGGAAGGGATAATCCGCCTCCACGCCCCAGGAGCGGCCATGCACCATGAAGGGTATCGAAAGGCCTTTCATCATTTCGATGCGGGGGTCGTTCTTTTTCATATAGGCGAGATAGATGCCATCGACGCTGCCGCTGACGGCAAGTTCCTTCAGCGCATTTTCCTCATTGGCCGGATCGGTCGGCATGATGACGAGGTGAAAGCCGTTGCGGGCCGAAGCCTCTCCCAAGCCGCTGAGGAATTCACCGAAATGCACGTCGGATTGATAGTCTGGGCCGGTGGGCATCACCAGACCTATGGAGCCCATCTTGCCGGTTGCCAGACGTTGGGCTGCGACATTGGGCCGATAGCCGGTCTTCTGCGCAGCATCGATGATCTTGCGACGGGTCTCGGCGTTGACTTCCGGGTAGCCGTTAAGCGCACGGCTGATCGTGGTCTGGGAAATGCCGAGGTGCTGCGACAGTTGTTTCAAGTTCATGTTTCGCAGCCCTCCATGATTCAGGTGTCGGTTTGACGCGTTGCTCCTCCAAACGTCCAAACCGCTTTGGATGATAGCAAGAGTTCGATCGAGCCACAATTGGAAAGGTGAGGTTTCTTCATGCATAGCTTGCATGCTGCACTGCAGTGCATTTATTAAAGCGCTAAAGTTGAGTCTGGCACTTGACTCCGGTTCCATCCCAGTGAGAAGAATAGGTAGCCAAAGCGCTTTGAAGATTTTTTGCGGGTAATAGCCTGACAATGTGATGGGAGGAAAATCACATGAAAAAGACTTTCTTGACGACAGTGGCCGTGGCCACGCTTTTTGCAGGTGCAGCCCTTGCGGCAGACCTGAAGTTCAAGCCCGGTGAAGACGCGAAATTCAACTGGAAGAGCTACGAAGACTTCAAAACCGCCAATGCCAGCCTAAAAGGCGAAACGCTGACGATCTTCGGACCTTGGCGCGGTGAGGACGAAGCACTGTTTCAGTCCGTTCTGGCCTATTTTTCCGATGCGACCGGCGTGAACGTTCGGTATTCGTCTTCGGAAAATTACGAGCAGCAGATCGTTATCGACACGCAGGCGGGCTCGCCTCCCAATGTCGCCATTCTTCCCCAGCCAGGCCTTTTGGCCGACCTTGCTGCAAAAGGTCTTCTGACGCCGCTGGGGGATGAGACGGCGAACTGGGTCAAGGACAATTACGGCGCGGGCCAGTCCTGGGTCGATCTCGGCATGTATTCCGGCAAGGACGGCCAGAAGGCTTATTTCGCCTTCCCGTTCAAGGCAGACGTGAAGTCGCTGGTCTGGTACGTGCCTGAAAACTTCGAGGAAGCAGGCTACGAAGTTCCCAAAAGCTTGGAAGACCTCGTCAAGCTCAGCGACCAGATTGTAAAAGACGGCGGCACGCCATGGTGCATCGGTCTCGGTTCTGGCGGTGCGACGGGTTGGCCCGGCACTGACTGGGTTGAAGACTTCATGCTGCGCACCCAACCACTGGATGTCTACCAGAAGTGGACGACGAACGAAGTGAAGTTCAACGATCCACGCGTTGTTGCGGCCATCGAGGAATTTGGTAAGTTCGCCAAGAATGACAAATATGTCTCGGGTGGCGCAGCAGCTGTTGCGTCAACCGACTTCCGCGATAGCCCCAAGGGCCTCTTCGATATTCCGCCGAAGTGCTATCTGCATCGTCAGGCATCGTTCATTCCATCTTTCTTCCCTGAAGGTACCAAGGTCGGAACGGACGTCGATTTCTTCTATATGCCGACATTCGCGTCCAAGCCTGACCTCGGCAAGCCGGTTCTGGGTGCTGGCACGCTCTTCACCATCACCAAGGATTCGAAGTCCGCTCGCGCACTGGTCGAGTTCCTGAAGACGCCTATTGCGCATGAGGTCTGGATGGCACAGTCCGGTTTCCTCACGCCCTATAAGAAGGTCAACCTCGACGCTTACGCCAGCGAGCAGACCAAGCGTCAGGGTGAAATTCTCACCACAGCCACCAGCTTCGGTTTTGATGGCTCCGACCTTATGCCCGGCAAGATCGGTGCCGGCGCGTTCTGGACCGGTATGGTTGATTTCGTCGGCGGCAAATCTGCGCAGCAGGTTGGTGACGATATCCAGAAGGCCTGGGACGGCCTCAAGTAAAACAACCAATTGGCCCGGCGGTCGGATACCCGCTGCCGGGCTGGATATAAGAACGGAATACGGGGAGGGAATGTGATGACCCAGATCGTGTCAGCGCTCGGCGTAATGATCGTCGGCGTTTTCGCCTGTGCCGCTTATTATTGGCTGTCGGACAAGGCGCTGCAATTCATCTTCCCACTGAAGGACGGCGATGTCATCCATGCGTCGCGTAATCTGAACAGACGGGCTGCGGTTCGTCCCTGGCTCTTCGTCGGCCCAGCACTGTTGTTGCTGATCGTCTATCTCGTCTACCCCGTCGTCGCTACCTTTATCCTCTCTTTCTATGACCGCACCGGCGCCAACTTCGTCGGCCTCAACAATTATCGGTGGGCATTTTTCGATGCCGGTTTCCGCCAGTCCATTTTCAACAACATCCTTTGGCTCGCCGTCGTACCTGCTGCCTGTACCTTCTTCGGTCTCGTTATCGCCGTTATGACCGACCGCATCTGGTGGGGTAACATCGCCAAGTCCATCGTATTCATGCCGATGGCCATTTCCTTCGTCGGTGCGTCCGTCATCTGGAAATTCGTCTACGAATATCGCGGCGAAGGCCAGATTCAGATCGGCTTGTTGAATGCCATCGTCGAATTCTTCGGCGGCACTCCGGAGGTGTGGATTTCCATGCCCTTCTGGAACAACTTCTTCCTGATGATCATCCTCATCTGGATTCAGACCGGCTTCGCCATGGTCATCCTATCGGCCGCCCTGCGCGGCATTCCTGAAGAAACCGTCGAAGCCGCCGTCATCGATGGCGCCAATGGCTGGCAGATTTTCTGGAAAATCCTCGTGCCGCAGATTTGGGGCACCATCGCAGTCGTCTGGACGACCATCACCATTCTCGTTCTCAAGGTCTTCGATATCGTCCTGACCATGACCAACGGTCAGTGGAACACCATGGTTCTCGCTAACCTCATGTTCGACTGGATGTTCCGTGGCGGTGGGGATAGCGGCCGAAGCGCCGTCATCGCACTCGTCATCATGGCGGCGGTAACACCGATCATGATCTGGAACATTCGCCAGGCAAACCGTGAGATGGAGGGCCGCTGATATGAGCATTGCAACCCGCATTCGCCGCGTCGGCCTGCCAAGGCTTATCGTTCACATCAGCGTGCTGTTCGTGGTTCTGCTCTGGCTTTTGCCAACGCTCGGCATTCTCGTCAGCTCGCTACGAGACAAGGACCAGCTCGTCGTTTCCGGCTGGTGGACGGCCTTTTCCAGCTCCAGCCAGACGCAGGCGCTTCGCCTTGCTGATCCTGCGACACAAAAACAGGAAGGTGACCGCTTCATCATCGCTGGCAACGTCTTTGAAAATGGTGCCGGCGGCAAGGTTTCCGCCTTCGGTGTCCGCGTGCAGGACCCTGAAGCCTTCCCGGCGGGAGAGGCCGCTGATCTGGGTGATGGTGAGAGCCTCGTCATCAACGAAGACGGCACCTATCAATACAGCAAGAACGCCAGTTTCGAAGGGTCCCGTGCCAAACGTGTCTATCTCGCCGTCGCCACCCCGCCAATCTTCACGCTCGATAACTACCGCACCGTTCTGGCGTCTGAAGGCATTGGCCAGTCCTTCGTCAACTCGCTGACGGTTGCCATTCCTGCCACTGTTATCCCGATCCTGATCGCTGCCTTCGCTGCTTACGCCCTGTCATGGATGAAGTTTACAGGCCGCTCCCTCATCATCGCCATGGTCGTCGGCCTTATCGTCGTGCCGTTGCAGATGTCGCTTATCCCCTTGCTGCAGCTTTATAACTGGATCGGCAATGTCTTCGGCGTGCCATCCAAGACCTATGCGGGCATCTGGTTGGCGCATACGGCTTTCGGCCTGCCGCTCGCCATCTACCTGCTGCGCAACTACATCGCCGGTCTGCCGAAAGAAATCATCGAAAGCGCACGTGTCGATGGCGCCAGCGATTTCGAAATCTTCGTCAAGATCGTCCTGCCCTTGTCTTTCCCTGCACTCGCTTCTTTTTCGATCTTCCAGTTCCTCTGGACATGGAACGATCTTCTGGTCGCGATGGTGTTTCTCGGTACGCAGAAGGACGAGTTGGTGCTGACCGGAGCGCTGAATGCGCTGCTTGGTTCGCGCGGCGGCAACTGGGAAATCCTCACCGCGTCGGCCTTCGTCACCATCGTCGTGCCGCTCTGCGTATTCTTCGCTCTCCAACGTTACCTTGTGCGCGGCCTGCTGACAGGCTCGGTCAAGGGAGGCTGATCCACAATGAATGCCCATACCACACAGGATACTGCAATGACGTCTTCTGCCCTCGTGCGCGATAAGGATTGGTGGCGTGGCGCCGTGATCTACCAGATCTACCCACGCTCCTATCAGGATTCGAACGGTGATGGCATCGGCGATCTCAAGGGCATCACCTCCCGCCTGGAGCACATTGCCAAACTTGGCGCAGACGCGATCTGGATTTCGCCCTTCTTCACGTCACCGATGAAGGATTTCGGCTACGACGTTTCCAACTATGTTGATGTCGATCCGATGTTCGGCACACTTGCCGATTTCGATGGCTTGATTGCCGAAGCGCATCGCCTCGGCATCCGCGTCATGATCGACCTCGTCCTGTCGCACACGTCCGACCAGCATCCATGGTTCGTGCAGAGCCGCTCGAGCCGCCAGAACCCCAAGGGTGATTGGTATGTGTGGAGCGACGGCAAGCCGGATGGCACGCCGCCCAACAATTGGCTGTCCATCTTCGGTGGTTCCGGCTGGCAGTGGGATCCGACGCGTATGCAATATTACATGCACAACTTCCTCACCTCACAGCCGGATCTCAACCTGCACAATGAAGACGTGCAGCAGGAGTTGCTGAACATCACCCGCTTCTGGCTGGAGCGCGGTGTCGATGGCTTCCGTCTGGATACCATCAACTTCTATTTCCACGACAAGGAACTGCGCAACAACCCGGCGCTCGCACCGGAGCGCCGCAATGCGTCCACCGCGCCTGCTGTGAACCCCTATAATTTTCAGGAACACATCTACGACAAGAACCGCCCTGAGAATATCGAGTTTCTGAAACGCTTCCGCGCAGTATTGGATGAATTCCCTGATATTGCCGCAGTCGGTGAAGTCGGCGACAGCCAGCGTGGTCTCGAAATTGTCGGTGAATATACCTCCGGCGATGACAAGATGCAGATGTGCTACGCTTTCGAGTTTCTGGCACCTGACGCCTTGACGCCGCAACGCGTGGCCGATGTGCAGGCGGATTTCGCCAAAGCGGCGCCCGAGGGTTGGGCCTGCTGGGCCTTCTCCAACCACGATGTCACCAGGCATGTCAGCCGCTGGGGCGATGTGGTGGAAGACAAGGACGCTTTTGCCAAGGTTCTCTCGGCCCTTCTGATGACGCAGCGCGGTTCTGTCTGCATCTATGAAGGCGAAGAGCTTGGCCTGACGGAAGCCGATATCGCTTTTGAAGATTTGCAGGACCCCTACGGCATCCAGTTCTGGCCGGAATTCAAGGGCCGTGACGGCTGCCGCACGCCGATGGTGTGGGATGCGGGCCATGCGCAGGCAGGCTTTTCCACATCTGACAAGACGTGGCTTCCCATTCCGACCGAGCACAAGCAGCGCGCCGTCAGCGCCCAGCAGGGCGATGAAACCTCCGTGCTGGAACATTACCGCCGCTTCCTCGCCTTTCGAAAGATCCATCCGGCCTTTGCCAAGGGCGGCATAAAGTTCCAGCCTGTAGAGGGCACCGTTTCCAGCTACACGCGCACGCTTGGCAATGAAACCGTGTTGTGCCTCTTCAACCTTTCAGCAGAGCCGTCCCACGCGACATTGCCGGACGGTGATTGGGAGGTTCTAGACGGCCACGGCTTTACGTCAGAGTTGAGTGGCAATGAGGTCAAGTTACCGGCTTGGGGCGCTTTTTTCGCCCGTTACGCCTGAAAATACAGGGAGGAACACCACATGACTGGCGTTATTCTGAAGGATATCCGCAAAGCCTACGGGCAGGTCAAAGTCCTGCACGGTATCGACTTGGATATAAAGCAAGGTGAGTTCATCGTGTTCGTCGGCCCCTCCGGCTGCGGCAAGTCCACGTTGCTGCGCATGATTGCCGGTCTCGAGGAGATCACCGGCGGTGAGATGTATATCGACGGCCAACTGGTCAACGAAATCCCGCCCTCACGGCGCGGCATCGCCATGGTGTTCCAGTCCTACGCGCTCTATCCGCATATGACGGTTTACGACAACATGGCTTTCGGCATGAAGATCGCCAAGGAAAACAAGCAGGAAATTGACCGTCGTGTGCGCGCCGCTGCCGATATTCTGCAACTGACGCAATATCTGGAACGCCTGCCGAAGGCACTCTCCGGCGGTCAGCGCCAGCGCGTTGCCATCGGCCGTGCCATTTGCCGAAACCCCAAGGTCTTCCTGTTCGATGAACCCTTGTCGAACCTCGATGCCGCGCTTCGTGTCGCCACCCGTATCGAGATCGCCAAGCTCGGTGAACAGATGGCCGATACGACCATGATCTACGTCACGCACGATCAGGTCGAGGCTATGACACTGGCCGACCGCATTGTCGTGCTGAACGGCGGTCGTGTCGAGCAGGTCGGTGCACCGCTGGACCTTTACGAGAACCCCGGCAATCTCTTCGTTGCCAAATTCATCGGCTCACCGGCCATGAATATCATTGCAGCCACGGTCAAGGCAACGGGCGCGCATACGGCCATCGAACTTGTTGGCGGCAAGACGCTGTCCGTCGATATAGCAACCCCGTCGGGAGAAGAGGGCAAGGCCGCATCCTTCGGCGTGCGTCCGGAAGACCTTGCTGTTGTCACCGGTGACGACTATCTTTTCGAGGGCAAGGTTTCCATCGTGGAGGCGTTGGGCGAAGTCACCCTGCTGTATCTTGAAGCGCCCGCAGGACAGGACCCGATTATCGTCAAAATCCCTGGAATCGCTCAGGCCAAAAAAGGTCAGATTTTGCGCTTCTCCGCACCGTCCCAAAAGCTGCATCTCTTTGACGCTGAAGGCCAGACTTACCGCCGCTAGAAGGGTCTTTGCAACGGTTTATTAAACATAAAAAGAAGCCGTTCAGCTGTGTCATAATTATTTCACATGCTCTAAAATGATTTTAGATCAATAGTTTGGCGTGAGTGCGGGTATGCTGGTGGTGAGTGGGCGTTGTTATCCACAGCCAGAATTGGCATGTGTTTCATATCGAAACGCAGAGATGAATTCTTAATGACTTCTGGCTAGTCTTTATCAATGAAAAATAACAAAGAGGATTGCGGCAGTGAACGCCCGGGCGGACATCGGTAAACCCACCTATCTCAGCAAGGAAGAATCTTTCATGTATGACCGCGAGGCGCGGTTCAAGATGGAAGATACGATGAATGCCGCACGCATCGAATATACCGAAAAAGCCGTCATGAACATGGCCTCGCGCCGGTGCGATGTCCTCAAAATTTCCCAGTCCGAAGCCGTACTGGCGCTTCTGACGCAATATAATCTGCCGAGACAATTTTATCTCGATATTCCAGACGCACGTATTACCAAGATTGGTTGCGTACTGATGAAGGTCAATCCGAACAACACCATTCAGGTCCGATTCCTGCATATCCTTAGCAAGAAGGACATGGATCGCATTTTCGTGTTCAGCACCCACCCGAAACACCGCGACCGCAAGCTCGATATCAGGGCCTGGTAGGCTGGAACGTCAGCTGTACAATCTGGCAGTGCCGATCTTGAACCACGCCTTGGCGATTTTGCCATCCACTATCTCATAGACGCAGATAACGTCCAGCTCTCCTGGTCCATCAGGGAAAGTGCGCGTTACCGTTTCGTGGTCAACCACAGTGTTGCCCAGCACGATGCGGTGCAGCAGCTTGCCGTGCAGATTTGGCTCCCTAAAGCGCTCTATATGTCTGTCACGTATTTCCTCAGCGCTCTTGGCGACGAGTTGATCTGGAAAGACGTAATATTGGCAATCGCTTGCCCACCACGGCATGAAGGCATCGATATCGCGAGCGTTATACGCCTCCAACTGCATCTGGACAGGGTAGGCTGCGTCCTGCGGATTCATGTCCAAACTCAATTCGAAAAGACGCTTGCGCCATGGTCAGCCGCTCCGACGCTGCGGCGGAAAGGCGCGAACAGCTCGCGGCCCATGCCCCATTCATTTTCGGATAGATCTGCCGTTGCGGGTGCGCGGGCCGCAAGCTCCGTGGCCGATACCAGCACCTGAATCGTGCCGGTGATCGCATCGAGCCTGATGATATCGCCGTCCTGAATGCGAGAAATCGGACCGCAATCGACTGCCTCCGGCGTCATATGGATGGCAGCAGGCACCTTGCCGGATGCGCCGGACATGCGGCCGTCTGTGACCAAAGCCACCTTGAAGCCACGGTCCTGCAACACGCCAAGCGGTGGTGTGAGTTGGTGTAGTTCAGGCATGCCATTGGCCTTAGGTCCCTGAAAACGAACCACAGCTACGAAGTCGCGGTTCAGCTTGCCTTCCTTGAAGGCAGTCTGGAGGCTTTGCTGATCGTGGAAAATGATCGCAGGCGCTTCGATGATGTGGCGCTCAGGCTTCACGGCAGAAATCTTGATGACGGCCTTGCCGAGATTGCCGGTCAGCATCTTCAGGCCGCCGGTGGGCTGGAACGGCGTTTCGACGCTGGCCAGAACCTTTGGATCATGGCTTACCTCCGGCGAGGATGTGCGGGCCACGGCACCGTTTTCATCCAGTGTCGGCTCAATCGTATAGGCCTCTAGCCCATGCCCGAACACGGTGCGCACATCATCATGCACGAAGCCCTGTTTCAGAAGTTGTTTGATGAGGAAGCCCATGCCACCAGCTGCGTGGAAGTGGTTTACGTCTGCCAGACCGTTCGGGTAGACCCGCGCCAGAAGCGGCACCACATCCGAAAGATCAGAAATATCCTGCCATGTCAGCACGATGCCGGCTGCCCGCGCCATGGCGATGAGGTGCAGCGTGTGGTTGGTGGAGCCGCCTGTGGCATGCAGACCGACGACGCCGTTGACCACGGAACGTTCATCGATCATCTCGCCCGCAGGCGTAAACTCGTTGCCCTGCGCAGTAATTGCCAGCGCCCGCTTCGTCGCTTCACGCGTCATCGCATCGCGAAGCGGCGTGTTGGGATTGATGAAGGACGACCCGGGCATATGGAAGCCCATGATTTCCATCAGCATCTGGTTGGAATTGGCAGTGCCGTAGAAGGTGCATGTGCCGGGGCCGTGGTAGGATTTGGATTCGGCTTCCAGCAACTCGGCGCGCCCGACCTTGCCTTCGGCGTAAAGCTGGCGAATGCGCGACTTCTCGTCATTCGGCAGGCCAGAGGTCATCGGTCCGGCTGGAATGAAGATGGATGGCAGATGGCCGAAGGAAAGAGCCGCAATCACCAGACCCGGCACGATCTTGTCGCAAACGCCGAGAAAGACAGCTGCATCGAACATATTGTGCGACAGGCCGATGCCTGCCGCCATGGCAATCGCATCACGCGAAAACAGCGACAGCTCCATGCCGGGCTGGCCCTGCGTCACGCCATCACACATGGCTGGAACGGCACCCGCAACCTGCGCAATGCCGCCCGCTTGCTTGGCCGCATCCCGGATCATGGCCGGGTAAACCTCAAAGGGCTGATGGGCTGAGAGCATGTCGTTATAGGCAGTTATGATGCCGAGATTGCCGACCCGATCGCCGGCAAGGATATCCTTGTCGGCGGGGGAACAGACCGCAAATCCGTGCGCCAGATTGGCGCAGGACAGGACGGAACGATGTACGCCCTTGGTGACCTGAAGCCGAAGCCTTTCGAGATAAATCTCGCGGTAAGGTTTCGAGCGCTCGACGATACGGGCCGTGATAGCCTGAATACGAGGGTCGGCAGCCATGGGCGTTATCCTGTCCTTCTGAAGACCATCGGCCGGGAGCTTGGGAACGTCGGCCGGTGATCATGTTGCTGTTTCAAGCGCTGGGCGCGGCTCCCGCAAAGCGGAGAAGCCTATGGCGCCCAGTAGATATGCACGGGTGATTCCGCACGGTTAAGAACGGCCCGGACGGGCATGTCCTCTTCGTCCAGATCGGACTTGGCCTTTTCAAGCGTTTCCTTCTTCACGGCACCTTCGATGTGCAGCACCAGAAAACGGGCATCGTGAAGCGCGGAGAGATTAAACGTCAGCCGTTCTTCGCCAGCCGTTTCGGCCGCCATCGGCAGCACTGCGCGTTCTTCATCCAGATCGAGTGCTTCTTCGAGATTGTCACCACCGGGGAAGAACGAGGCGGTATGACCGTCCGTGCCCATGCCGAGGATGACGACATCGAAGGGATCGCAGATCGCTTCCGTCTTAACGGTCGCCAGCGTCGCAGCGTCATCAGGCGTTGCGAAAAACTGATAGAGCGGCACGAAATAGGCATAAGTCGCTGCGTTCTGCAGCAGGTGGTCGACCACCAGCTTATGGTTGGAACGGTCGCTTTCCGGCGGTACGAAACGCTCGTCCACCAGCGTTACGCTGATGTTCTTCCAGTCCAGTTCATGTTTGGAAAGTGCCTGAAAGAAAAGCTTTGGCGTTGAGCCGCCAGAAACGGCGATACTTGCCGTCCCCCGCTCTGCAACACCCCGTTCAAGGCGTTCTGCAACATTTTTTGCAAGCGTTTCCGCCAGCTCGGCGCCATTTGCGAAGATATGCTCCTGTCCAATCATCTGCATATCCCCTTAATCGGCTTCGTGCCATGTGCGGCCATCGCGTTCGATCAAAGCAATAGAGCCGCTTGGTCCCCATGTGCCGGACGTGTAACCCTGAACGCCCTGGCTCACGGTTTCCCAGCTTTTAAGGATAGGATCGACCCATTTCCATGCCGCTTCGACTTCGTCGCGGCGCATGAACAGGGCCTGATTGGAGCGGATGGTATCCATCAACAGTCGTTCATACGCATCGGGGCTGCGCACATTAAAGGCTTGTGCAAAGCTCATATCAAGCGAAACCTGACGCAGGCGCATGCCGCCTGGACCCGGGTCCTTGATGAGAAGCGACTGTTTGACGCCTTCATCCGGTTGCAAGCGAATGACCAGCTTGTTGGCTTCGACCTTGCCCGCCGCATCATCGAAGATCGAATGCGGGATCTGCTTGAAGGTAACGACGATCTCGGACACGCGGGTCGCAAGACGCTTACCGGTGCGGATGTAGAAGGGCACACCAGACCAGCGCCAGTTGGCGATTTCCGCCTTGATGGCAACAAAGGTCTCGGTGTTGGAAACGCCACCTTCCAGCTCTTCCAGATAGCCCTTGACCGGGCCGCCAGCGGACGCACCGGCGCGGTACTGGCCGCGCACTGTCAGCTTTTCGACATTGGACTGGTCGATCAGCTTCAGCGAACGCAGAACCTTTACCTTCTCGTCACGCACGGCTTCCGCATCCATGGAGGAGGGGGGTTCCATAGCCACAAGGCATAGCAGCTGGAGAATGTGGTTCTGCACCATGTCACGCAGCGCACCGGCCTTGTCGTAATAACCGGCACGGCCTTCGAGACCGACGGATTCGGCAACGGTGATCTGCACATGGTCGATATGCGCGGAGTTCCACAGCGGTTCGTAAAGTGCATTGGCAAAGCGCAGCACCATCAGGTTCTGCACGGTTTCCTTGCCGAGATAGTGGTCGATACGGAAGATCTGCTCTTCCTTGAAGACGTTACCCAGCGTGTCGTTGAGCTCCAGCGCAGAGGCCAGATCACGGCCAATCGGCTTTTCCACGACGATGCGGGTGGATTTGGTAATCAGCTTGTGGTCGCGAATCTTGAAGGCAATATCGCCAAAGATGCCAGGCGCAACGGCGAGATAAAAGGCCCGAATGCGGTCCTTGCCTTCGTCCAGCAGCTTTTTCAGCTTATCCCAACCATCGTCGGATTTCGCATCGACAGGGATATAATAAAGGCGGGCGCAGAACTTCGCGACCTGCGCGTCGTCGTACTCACCCTTTTTCAGATGCTCTTTCAGAGCATCCTGCGCGAATTTGCGGTATTCTTCATGGGTCATGACCGAGCGCGACGCACCAATAATGCGGGTCGGTTCTGTCAGCTGGTTTTCGACCTGACGGTGGTAAAGTGCAGGCAAAAGCTTGCGCTCGGCCAGATCGCCAGTGCCGCCGAAGACGACGCAATCGAAGGGCTCTACTGGAATGATTTGACTGCTCATACCGATTCTCTCGATCTTTCCGTGTTGAAGGCATCCATAATCTAATCGATTTAAAAATGCCAGACATGTTGTAAAAAATTATGAATTTTGCTTATAAGGCATTGTTTTTTCTAACCTTAAGCATGGCTGCCTATGGTCGTCAGTCTCATTAGAACCTGTCTCGTAAAGCATACCATGAAAGTGCAAGGAAAAGCAGTGGCGCACGCAATGCCATGCCGCCAGGAAACGATGGTACGTCCAGAGACGAAAACTGCTCCAGTGCCTTGTCCCGGTTGACAACCATATCCGCATAAAGTTTGCCGCAATAGTTGGACAGCATCACACCATGACCGGAATAACCGCCAATGGACATGACGCCCGCCATCACTTCACGCACGAAGGGCTGGCGGTTGAGCGTAATGCCGACAGACCCACCCCAGGCATGGGTCATCTCGATGTTTTCCAAAGCGGGATAAATTTCCGCGATCTGCTTGCGGATGTGTTTGGAAATGTCACGCGGCGAATCCGCCGTATAGGCCTCACGCCCGCCAAACAGCAATCGGTTATCAGGCGTCTTGCGGAAATAGCGCACCACGAAACGGCTGTCGGCAACCGCTTCCTTCCCGGGAATGATGTTCGGAAAATCGTCCAGCGGCACGGTCGCGCCGATGAAGGAGCGGATCGGCATCACATGCGCCGCCGTTACCGGCTCCAGATTGCCGATATGGGCATTGGTGGCGATCAGCACGCGGTCAGCCGTGATGGTGCCGGAAGACGTTTCGATCAGCGTCTTGCCACCCGTTTGGCGGATGGATTTGGCGGGCGTCATCTCGAAGATTTGTGCGCCTGCCGCTTGTGCAGCTTTTGCCAGACCGACGATGAGCTTCAGCGGCTGGATGTGGCCGGTGCCGGTGTCGCGAACGCCGAAATGGTAATGATCTGAACCCAACCGTTCCGCTGTTTCAGCTTTTTCCATGAAGGAGACGTGGCTGTAACCGTAGCGGCTTGTCATGGCTTCGACGCTTTTGCGATAGTCTTTTTCGTAAGACGCCTTGTGCAGCACATTCAATTGGCCCGGCAGGAACTCCATGTCGATGTCATGTTCGCGGGCGAAATCCAGCACATAGTGCTTGGCACGTTCCGCGATATCGAACAGCGTCTTGGAGCGCTCCAAGCCTATGTCCTTTTCCAGATCATCCGGCCATGCGCGCTGGCCGGTTCCGAATTGTCCGCCATTGCGACCGGATGCGCCATCGCCGAAACGATAACCTTCGACAAGCGCGACCGAAACGCCAGCCTTTGCAAGATTATAGGCCGCCTGCAAACCGGTGAAGCCGCCGCCGATCACGGCTACGTCCACCGTGCGCGAACCATCCATTGCGGCATATTCGGGCCGCTCGCTCAGACTGTCCTGATACCAGGACATGCCGGGCGCAATCGGGCTTTGCCATGTCATGTGCAAACCCTCATACGTTCAACAGCAGGAATTCCCGCTCCCACGGGCTGATCACCTGCATGAAGGTCTCGAATTCGCCACGCTTTAATCCGGCGTAGAGGCCAACGAATTCATGCCCGAAAACACGCTCCAGCTGCGGCTCGCCTTCTAGCAGAGCCACTGCTTCCAAAAGCCCGCGTGGCAACTCGATTGAGCCTTCGTTTGCCGTCTCATAGGTCGGCTCAGTCGGTTCGATATTGTTGACGATTCCAAGCCAGCCGCAGGCCAGTGAGGCCGCAATCGCCAGATATGGGTTGGCGTCTGAACTCGGCAGACGGTTTTCCACACGCCGCGCCGAAGGGCCGGAGATCGGCACGCGAAACGCCGTCGTGCGATTATCGTAACCCCAGGCATTGTTGACCGGGCAAGCCATGTCAGGCGTCAGGCGGCGGTAGGAATTGACGTAAGGCGCCAGCATAACCAACGCATTCGGCACATAACGCTGCATGCCGCCGACGAAGGCGAAGAATTCCTTGGACGGGCTGCCATCCTTGTTGGAAAACACATTGTCGCCGGTCTCGATATCCACCACCGACTGGTGAATATGCATGGCCGAACCTGGCATGCCCTGCATGGGCTTGGCCATGAAGGTGGCATAGATGCCATGCTTCAACGCCGCTTCGCGGATCGTGCGCTTGAACAGGAACACCTGATCGGCAAGCTCGATGGGATCGCCGTGGCGCAGGTTGATTTCCAGCTGCGCCGGACCTTCTTCGTGTATGAGGGTATCGATCTCCAGACCCTGCTTTTCCGAGAAGTGGTAGATATCGTCGATCAGCTCGTCGAATTCATTGATACCGGCAATCGAATAGCTCTGCCCACCGACGATGGAGCGGCCCGAGCGGCCCTTTGGCGGATGCAACGGGTAATCCGGGTCGTCATTCATGGCGACGAGATAGAACTCGATTTCCGGGGCGACGACCGGTTTCCAGCCTTTTTCCTTGTAAAGGTCGAGCACGTTTCTGAGCACGTTGCGTGGCGTGTAGGGAACGAAATTGCCTTCCTGATCCACGACATCGCAGATGACCTGCGCGGTGGGATCGCTTTCCCACGGCACGACGCAGAGCGTGGAAAGATCGGGCACCAGCTTCAGGTCGCTATCGCGTGGCTCATAACGGAAGTTCGCAGTTTCGTCGGGGTATTCGCCAGAAATCGTATGACGGTAGAGCGCGGACGGCAGTGCCAGCGATGTATCGCCGGTGAATTTGGATGTCGGCATCATCTTGCCGCGAGGAACGCCCGCAAGATCCGGGGTGATGCATTCGATGTCTTCGATGCCGCGAGCCTTGAGCCACTGTGCGGCCTCACGCCATGTGGAGCAACCGCGTGTCGGAGAGACATCAACTTGTATTTTCTTCGCCATGTTTGCCGGTTTTTTCGGATGGAGCATGGTTTTCTTGGGAGGCATAAATCACCGGCTTTGTGTTTCGATTGACACTATCATAGCCAGACTTTGTCATTTGGCAAAAGGGGGGGCGCCATTGACAACGGACCTGACTTCTAAAAGAGGAAGTACACCGAAACTAGGGAAACTCCATGACGGAAAAATGTAACGTGCTGATTTTGGGGGCGGGGGCCGCTGGCATGATGTGTGCCATACGCGCCGGTCAGCGCGGCCGTTCCGTCATTATCCTCGATCACGCCAAGGCGCCGGGCGAAAAAATCCGCATTTCCGGCGGCGGGCGCTGTAATTTCACCAATGTGCATGCGGCCCCGAAAAACTATCTCTCCAACAATCCCCATTTCGCCAAGTCGGCGCTGGCCCGTTACACGCCACGCGATTTCATCGTCCTTGTCGAAAAGCACCGCATTGCGTTTCACGAAAAGACGCTCGGCCAATTGTTCTGCGATGACAGCGCCAAGGATATCATCCGCATGTTGCTGGCCGAAATGCAGGCCGTTGGTGCAAAACTCAAATTGCAAACGGACATTACGTTGGTGGAAGCCATTCCAACCGGCGGCTTCCGCGTATCGACTTCCGCGGACGTCATCGAGGCTGACAGTCTGGTTTTGGCCACCGGTGGAAAGTCCATTCCCAAAATGGGCGCGACCGGCTTTGCCTACCGCATTGCCGAGCAATTCGGCCTCGGCATTATCGAAACCCGCCCGGGCCTCGTGCCGCTGACGCTCGAACCGACGCAGTTGGAAAAGCTGTCCGCGCTGTCCGGCATCGCCGTTCCAGCTGAAATTTCCCACGGCAAGACATCGTTCAATGAAGCGCTGCTCTTCACCCACAGAGGATTGAGCGGCCCGTCGATCCTGCAAATCTCATCCTACTGGCGCGAGGGTGACGAGGTTCGCCTCAAGATGGAGCCCGATCTGGATATTCTTGGCCATCTGAAGGCGGCAAAAAAGACCAACGGCCGCCAGTCTCCCCAAACCGCGCTTGGCGAAATCCTGCCGAAGCGTCTGGCACAGCATGTGGTGGAGCGGGCAGGCGTTACCGGCAATCTCGGCGACATGTCGGATAAGACACTGTCTACGCTGACCGCCGCCGTTCAGGAATGGTCCATAAAGCCCTCCGGTTCCGAAGGATACCGCACAGCCGAAGTCACGCTCGGCGGCGTGGACACGACCGATCTCGACTCCAAATCCATGCAGGCGAAAACCATCCCCGGCCTTTATTTCATAGGCGAATGCGTGGATGTGACAGGCTGGCTCGGCGGCTATAATTTCCAATGGGCATGGGCATCCGGCCACGCTGCCGGGGAATCTGTTTGAACCCTCGACATCTTAATGCCTTATTAAGAGCCGCGGAGTCATGCTGATCGAATGCCAGCACAACGTAAGTTGATACATGATGTCCAGCTGGACGCCGGAACCCGGCATCGATCGGTTATGTTTCTCGTTCAGGAAGCCGCTCATGATGATGTCCAAAAAACGCCCCCGCGCCATCGCGATCGCTCGCACCGCCAATGACAACGCCGTTTACGCCTTCCGCCTGAGCCTGATTTCGGCTGGCGCTATTGCTGCGTTTCTGGTGCTGCTGTTCTAATATTCCCGTTCCGCCATACCGGATAAAGCCCGGCATGACGGATGTTTGATGGGCAGCTCTTAAGCCGCCGCCTTGCCCTGTGCGACGATAACAGGGATCAGCAAATCTCCCCAGTTCCCGTCACCGCCGTGGTGGCGGGCGGAGCGGACGAGTTCGACCGAGACACCGGCCTCGACGGCGTTCATGACCGCCTGGTTGAGACGGTGCAAGTCATTGGCCAGCATGCGGATGGCGCTTTGCTGATCCTGGCTCATAGATGAGGATTGCTCCTCGCTGCGTTCTTTAACTCTTGAAATCGAAGCCATTGTTTTTCCTCCGTTCAATGGGTTGTTTCTTATTCCGCAGCAGGGCGGAACTGGTCGTGTTCGGTCGATTCCTTCATCGCCGTGGTGGATGAAGTGCCACCCGAAATGGCGACGGAGACCGCATCGAAATAGCCGGTGCCAACTTCGCGCTGGTGCTTGGTGGCAGTGTAGCCGTTGATCTCGGCGGCGAATTCCGCTTCCTGAAGCTCCGAATAGGCGGCCATCTGCCGGTCCTTGTAGCCGCGTGCCAGTTCGAACATGCCGTAGTTGAGTTGGTGGAACCCGGCAAGGGTGATGAACTGGAACTTGTAGCCCATGGCACCCAGTTCGCGCTGGAACTTGGCAATTGTTGCGTCATCAAGATGTTTCTTCCAGTTGAAGGACGGCGAGCAATTATAGGCGAGCTTCTTACCCGGATGCACCTTGTGTACACCCTCTGCAAACCTTTTCGCCTGCTCCAGATCCGGCTTGGATGTCTCGCACCAGATAAGATCGCAGTATGGCGCATAGGCATTGGCGCGGGCGATGCAGGGTTCCAGTCCATTCTTCACCTGATAGAAGCCCTCGACCGTGCGTCCGGCATCGTAATCCACGAAGGGCTGGTCGCGCTCATCGATGTCAGAGGTCAGAAGCTTGGCGGCTTCCGCATCCGTGCGGGCGATGACCAGTGTCGGCGTTCCCATGACGTCTGCGGCAAGACGCGCCGCTGTCAGGTTGCGGATGTGAGCGGCTGTCGGGATCAGAACCTTCCCACCCAGATGGCCGCACTTCTTTTCAGACGCCAGTTGGTCTTCGTAATGAACGCCCGCAGCCCCCGCCTCGATAAAGGCTTTCATGATCTCAAAGGCGTTGAGCGGGCCACCGAAACCGGCTTCCGCATCGGCAACGATGGGTGCAAACCATGTATCGACGGACAGGCCCTTGCCTTCGGCGGTTTCGATCTGGTCGGCGCGCTGCAAGGTCTTGTTGATGCGTTTTGCCAGTTCCGGTGCTGCATTGGCCGGGTATAGCGATTGGTCCGGGTACATCGAAGATGCGGTGTTGGCATCCGCCGCAACCTGCCAGCCGGACAGATAGATCGCCTTCAGACCGGCCCGAACCATCTGCATGGCCTGATTGCCGGAGAGCGCTCCTAGAGCGTTGATATAGCTCTCTTCATTGATGAGCTTCCACAACCGGTTCGCGCCCATTTCTGCCAGCGAGTGCCGGATGATGACGGAGCCACGCAGTTTTTCCACATCGGCTGCCGTATAGGTGCGCTCGATACCATCGAACCGACCCTGTGGCGCGTTTGGAACCAGTTTGTAAAAATCAGTCATGTCTCTCTCCCGTATCAGAAATGCAAATCCTTCCACACATCTATACTACAATATGATGTGTGCTCCGATGTGACTGAATTTACAGTTTCGATGATTTTTATGCCAGATAAAAAGGAAAATCAGTGACTTGAAAGAGGTCATGCTGTATCGTCTTTGACAGGGTGGAGTTGTAAAACTGTAAATTTTGTAAAAGAAGAACACGCCGTATTTTGTATGGATTTTGTAAAGGGAGGAGATTTGGTGGAGGCCAAGATATTTGCAGGGCCGCGGGTGCGGCGCGTACGCAACGGGTTGGGTCTGACGCAGACGGCCATGGCCGATGCGCTGTCGATCTCGCCATCCTATCTCAATCTCATCGAGCGCAACCAGCGTCCGCTCACTGTGCAACTGCTGCTGAAGCTCAGCTCCGTCTATAAGATCGATCTGGATGACTTGCAGGGCGAAAGCGGGGGCATTGCCAGCCAGTTGCGCGAAGTGTTTGCCGATCCGCTGCTGGCGGGCGAGGTGCCTTCGGGGCAGGAGCTAGTCGAGGTGGCGGAAGCGGCACCCAATGCGGCAAGCGGCATCACCAAGCTTTATCGGGCCTATAAGGAACAGGCGCAGCGCCTGAGCGATCTATCAGACCTTCTGGCACGGGAAGGGCATCAAACCACGCTATCCTCCGCGCGCCTGCCGATTGATGAAGTGCGGGAAATCTTTGAGCGGCGGCCCGCCCATTTTGCTCAGCTTGATTTGGCGGCTGAAGGGTTTCATGCCGTCCTCAAGCCGGGCGATGATCTGGCGCAGGCGCTGAAAAGCTGGCTTCAGAAAAACCACGGCATCGTCGTGCGCTCCATGCCCGTTCACGCCATGCCCAACCTTCGCAGACGTTATGACCGCCATTCCATGCGGCTGTTTCTCTCCGAACGCCTGTCCCCGCAGGATCAGTTGAGGGAAATGGCAATGGAAGCCTGTCTTCTGGCGCTGACGGAGGAAATCGGCACGGAATTGCAAGCCCTTGCACTGTCGGGTGAGGAGGCAAAGCGCATCGCCCGCTTCGAGCTTGCCCGCTATGCCGCCCATGCGCTGATGATGCCCTATGGCGCATATCTGGCCGCCGCCCAGCGTGCGCGATATGACATCGATATCCTTCGCGGGCGTTTCAATGTGTCCTTCGAGCAGGCGGCCAACCGTCTCGTCACGCTGGTGCGTCCCGGTGTTTCAGGTATTCCGTTTTTCCTGATGGAAATCGATAGCGCCGGAAACCGCTTTCGCAAGGCGGGCGCTCAAGGATTTCCGCAGGCGAAGTTTGGCGGGCTGTGTGTGAAGCTCAACGTTCACGCCGCCTTTTCCCAGCCGGGGCAGGTGCTGGCCGAACAGGTGGAGATGCCGGATGGCGGCGCTTATCTCACCATCGCTCGCTCTCTGGATGGGCCACAGGCGGGTTTCGGAGAACGCATTCGCCGCACCGCTGTCATGGTGGCCTGCGATGCGGCGATGGCAAAGGAAACTGTCTATGGTGATGTGGTGGGCATCAAGGCGGGCAGCATTGCCATCGGCCCATCCTGTCGGCTGTGTGAGCGGCAAGGCTGTCTTTCGCGGGCGGAGGCACCGCTGACGCGTCCGCTGGGGCTGGATGAAATGGTAACGGGTCTCAGCGTTTTCGATTTTCAGTAGTGGCTTTCAACACAATTGTTTGAAATTGCCGCGCCGCACATTTCCCGCTTGCCGACACAACTTTTCCTTTCTAGTCTCTGGCAAAACAAGGGGATCACGCGTCTTCCCACAGCGCGTTCAAACAGGAGATATCATGAAACATCGTTCGCTTCGTTTCAGCCTCGCCGTCGCCGCAGCCGTTCTTGGTGCTGGCACCGCCTTTGCGCAGGAAAAGGTCGTCCACGTCTATAACTGGTCCGACTATATCGATCCCGCCCTTCTGGAAGAATTCACCAAGGAAACCGGCATCAAGGTCGTGTATGACGTGTATGACGGTAACGAGGTTCTGGAAACCAAGCTGCTGGCTGGCAATTCTGGTTATGATGTGGTCGCGCCGACATCGCCGTTCCTGGCACGTCAGATTCAGGCTGGCGTCTACCAGAAGCTGGACAAGTCCAAGCTACCGAACCTCAAGAACATGTGGCCGGAAATCACCACGCGCCTTTCGCAATATGACCCGGGCAATGAATATGCCGTCAACTACATGTGGGGCACCACCGGTATCGGCTACAACGTGGCGAAGATCAAAGCTGCCCTGGGTGACGTGAAAGTCGATAGCTGGGATATTCTCTTCAAGCCGGAGAATGCAGCCAAGCTGAAGTCCTGCGGCATCAACATCCTCGACGCGTCCGACGAAACCTTCGCTATTGCCATGAACTACATCGGCAAGAACCCGGATAGCAAGGAAACCGCTGATCTGGAAGCAGGCGGCGATGTTTACAAGGCGATCCGTCCTTCGGTGAAGACGTTCAATTCGTCTGCCTATATCGATGAACTCGCCAATGGCGATAGCTGCATCACCATCGGCTGGTCCGGCGATATTCTTCAGGCAAAGTCCCGCGCCGAAGAAGCCAAAAATGGCGTTGAAGTGAACTACGTCATTCCGAAGGAAGGCACCTATATCTGGATGGATTCCTTTGCCATTCCGGCAGACGCCAAGAATGTCGATGCCGCACATGCCTTCATCAATTTCATGATGAAGCCTGATGTTGCCGCCAAGGCGTCCGACTATGTGCAATATGCCAACGGCAATCTGGCCTCGCAACCACTGATGGACGAAGCCGTCTCCAAGAATCCGGGCGTTTACCCGGATGCCGAAACGATGAAGAAGCTCTTCACTATTTCGCCCTATGGACCGAAGGAGCAGCGCGTTCTCAACCGCGTTTGGACCCAGATAAAAACCGGCAGCTGACCGGATTTTCACAAGGGGCAGGTGGAAACGCCTGCCCCTTTCTCATTCGGCCTCTTCTTCAATAATGGGACAGTTCATGGCGAAATCTCTTGGCCCGGTTAAACGCAAATTCTCCCCCTGGACAGATCCGGCGTCGGCTCCGTTCATTCGCTTCGAGAATGTCACCAAGAGATTTGGCGATTTCGTCGCCGTCGATAATCTGACGCTGGATATATATGAGCGGGAGTTCTTCTCGCTGCTCGGGCCATCCGGCTGCGGCAAGACAACGCTGATGCGCATGCTGGCCGGTTTCGAGGAGCCGACGGAGGGGCGCATTCTGTTGCAGGGCAAGGACATCTCGGGCGTGCCGCCGTACAAGCGGCCCACCAACATGATGTTTCAGTCCTATGCGCTTTTCCCCCACATGTCGGTGGAAAAGAACATTGCCTTTGGCTTGGAACAGGATGGCTTGCCCAAGGCGGAGATCAGGACCCGTGTCGAAGAACTGCTGCAGATGGTCAAGCTGGAGCAGTTTGCCAAACGCAAGCCCAACCAGCTATCCGGCGGTCAGCGTCAGCGTGTGGCGCTTGCCCGGTCCCTCGCCAAACGTCCCAAAGTTCTGCTGCTGGATGAGCCGCTAGGCGCATTGGACAAGAAGCTGCGCGAGGAAACGCAGTTCGAACTGATGGACATTCAGACGAAGCTCGGTCTGACGTTTCTCATCGTCACCCACGATCAGGAAGAGGCGATGACGGTTTCTGACCGCATCGCCGTCATGGACAAGGGCATGGTCGTACAGGTGGCGACGCCTGCGGAAATCTATGAAGCGCCCAACAGTCGCTACGTCGCGGATTTCATTGGCGACATCAATATTTTTGAGGCGGAGATCACATCCAACACAGCGGCAGACGGCAAACCCTCAACGGTGCTGTTAGATTGCGACGGATTGAAAGTGGCGGTGGAGCAGGATTGCGCAACGATTGCCGGTAACAAGGTGGTCTTCGCTGTCCGCCCGGAAAAGGTCCGCATTTCCTTAGATCAGCCGGACGATACCTCGATCAACGTCGCACACGGCGAAGTCTGGGACATCGGCTATCTCGGCGACTTCTCGGTCTTCATCGTTCAGATGGCGGATGGCAGAACCATGCGCGCAGCGCAAGCCAATGTGTCACGCCTCGTAGATCGGCCCATCACTTTCGGGGATATGGTCTGGTTGAACTGGAAAGCCGATTCCGGTCTGGTTCTCACACGCTGAGGGAGTGTTGAACATGGCGATTTCGTCTCCTGAAAACCGGCAAAGCCCTATGCGTTGGCTGGTGGTTGCGGTGCCTTATATCTGGCTGGCGCTGTTTTTCGCGGCACCCTTTCTGATCATCGTCAAGATTTCGCTGTCCGATACCGCTATCGCAATGCCGCCATACGTGCCTGTGTTCGATGGTTTCAGTCGGATTGGCGACTTCTTTTCTCAGTTGGACTTCGAGAACTATATCTTCCTCACAGAAGATCCGCTTTACGTCGAAGCCTATCTGTCTTCCCTGCGCATAGCAGCAATCTCTACAGGTCTGCTGCTGCTGATCGGTTATCCCATGGCGCTGGCCATGGCGCGTGCGCCCAGCACCATTCGCCCGACGCTGGTCATGCTGGTTATTCTTCCGTTCTGGACTTCGTTTCTGATCCGCGTTTACGCTTGGATCGGGATTTTGAAGCCGGAGGGGCTGCTGACGGTGCTTTTTCAGACCATTGGCATTCTTGGGCCTGACCAGCAGGTCAACATCTTCCGTACAGATACGTCCGTCTTCATCGGCATGGTTTATTCCTATCTGCCCTTCATGGTGCTGCCGCTCTATGCCGCTTTGGAAAAACTGGATGCCACATTGCTTGAAGCAGCAGCCGATCTCGGTTGCCCGCCGTGGAAAGCCTTCTGGAAAATCACCTTCCCGCTGTCGCTGCCGGGCGTCATCGCTGGCTCGATGATCTGCTTCATTCCCATCACCGGTGAATTCGTCATCCCAGATCTTCTGGGCGGTGCGCAGACGCTGATGATCGGCAAGACGCTCTGGACGGAGTTCTTCGGCAACCGAGACTGGCCCTTGGCTTCCGCCGTCGCGGTGTTGCTGCTACTGGTGCTTGTCGTGCCCATTGCCATCTTCCAGAACCAGCAGAAGAAGGTGGCATAGCCATGAAGCGTGGAAAATTCGACACGACCATTCTCACGCTGTGCTTCGCGTTTCTCTATATTCCGATTATCATTCTGGTGGTTTATTCCTTCAATGCGTCGAAGCTCGTCACTGTCTGGGGCGGTTTTTCACTGCACTGGTACAGCTCCCTTTGGTCCAACGAGGGCCTGATGGATGCTGCGTGGATCACGGTGAGGGTAGCCTTGTTGAGCGCTACCATCGGCACAATTCTCGGCACGCTGGCAGCCTTGTCGCTGACGCGCTTTACCCGCTTTCCGGGGCGCATGCTGTTTTCCGGCATGATTTATGCGCCGCTGGTTATGCCAGAAGTCATCACTGGCCTGTCACTGCTGCTCCTGTTCGTGTCCATCGGTGTTGACCGCGGTTTCTGGACGGTGGTCATAGCCCACACCACCTTCACCATGTGCTACGTAGCGATCGTTGTGCAATCACGCCTGCTGACCTTTGATCGCAGTCTGGAGGAGGCAGCACTTGATCTCGGTTGCCCACCGGTCAAGACGTTCTTCCGCATCACCCTGCCGCTTATCCTGCCGGGCGTGGTTGCGGGCTGGATGCTGGCTTTTTCACTGTCGCTGGACGATCTCGTCATTGCCAGCTTCGCCACCGGGCCCGGGGCAACAACGCTGCCGATCAAGATCTATTCGCAGGTTCGCCTTGGCGTAACGCCCGAGATCAACGCCATCTGCACCATTCTGATTGCGCTGGTCACGGTCGGCGTCATCTGTGCTTCCATCGCATCCAAGCGAACCGAATTGCAGCGCATGCGCGATGAACACGCGGCTGCCAAGGGCTGATCGATATCGGGTGGGGTCACTGCGCCGAAATCAACGGTATCGATTAGGATTTATCGCCCCTAAATGGTGTCGTGCCGCCTTAACTGTTTATTAAACGGCACTGCTTCACATATATCTCAACGTGAGTGCACTCAATGAGAGGGTGACTGGGCCGGTGGCCAAAGACATGATGTTGTTATTCCTACTCTCGTTATAAGCACAAACTTTCAAGGCAGCTTCGGCTGCCTTTTTTCTTGAGCGTGGTCATGGTCGAGAGATCGCGACACGAGCAGGACAGGAATAAGCCCTGCCAAGATAATGATCAGGGCGGGAATGGAGGCATCCTGCACCTTGGAGCGTGAAGCGTCCTCATAGACCAGTGTTGCAAGCGTGTTGAAATTGAAAGGACGCAGCATGATAGTGGCGGGCAGTTCCTTCAGCGATTCGATGAAGACCAGCAATGCTGCGGTAACCGCTGCCGGGCGAATATTCGGCAACAGCACGTTGACCAGTGTCTGAAGGCGGTTACGTCCAAGCGTTCTCGCTGCCATGTCCAGATGTGGCGACAATTTCTGAAAACCTGCGTCGATTGTCCCTTCTGACAGCGTCATGAACCGCACGCTGTGGGCGTAGACAATGGCAAATGCAGTTCCAGAAAGCAGCAGCCCGGTCGAGTAGTTGAGATGAAGCCGCAGAAATCCGTCCAGCGCGTTGTCGAAGGCTGATAGCGGCAATAGCACACCAATGGCCAGCACCGTGCCGGGTATTCCGTAACCAAGCGAGCCGATGCGGCTGATGGAGCGCGATGCGGACGAGGCGTTGGCCCGTTGCACATAAGCGAAAATGAAACCGCAGACGAGCGTTATGAGTGCTGCCGACATCGACACTTCCAGACTGTGCGCCAACGCCTTGAGCAGTTTGGTATCAGACAGCGCGTCGATGCGTTTGAAGGCGTAACCCCCAAGCACCAAGACCGGAATCGCGAAACCAGACAGGATAGGCAGCAAGCAGAATGCCGTTGCGGCCCATCCACGCCCGGCCGGCAGTTGCTTCAGCCCAAAGCGCTGCGTCATGGCCGTGGATTTGGCGGCGGTGAAACGTTGTCGGCTGCGCGACTTTCGCTCGATGATGATGAGAGCGGCGACGATGATCACCAGCACAGAAGCGATCTGCGTTGCGCCCGCCAGATTGCCGCGATTGAGCCAGGTTTCGTAGATGGCAAACGTCAGTGTGCGAACGCCGAGATATTCGACTGCACCAATGTCGTTCAAGGTTTCCATCATGACGAGAGCAAGGCCAATGATGATGGCAGGTCTGGCCATTGGCAATTGCACGGAAAGGAATATTCGCAAAGAACCGGCGCCCAGTGTTCTCGCAGCTTCGGTTGCAAAGCGTCCCTGTAGCCCAAAAGCCGCTCTGACGGACAGGTAGACATAGGGGTAGAGAACGGAACTCAAGACCAGCACCGCACCACCCAGCGAGCGGACATCCGGGAACCAGTAATCATGCACCGTATGATAGCCGAAGAGGGTGCGAACAGCAGTTTGAACCGGCCCCGTGAAATCGAGAAATTCGCCAAAAGCATAGGCTGCCAGATAGGACGGAATGGCAAGCGGCAGTACCAGCGCAAAAGCCAGGAGGCGGCGCAGAGGGAATTGAAAAGTGCTCACCAGCCATGCCGTGAGGATGCCAAAACATGCGGTCATCAATCCGGTCAGGCCTATAAGCATCACAGTCTGCTCGCCCGCACGTGGCAAGACGTTGACCAGAAGATGACGCCAGCCATCCGTTCCACCGGTGGCAGCGATACAGAAAATCGCAATCAGGGGCATGGCAACTGCGCAAGCCAGCAAAACTGTCCAGATGGAAAGTCCCGAAGGCCTCGATCCGGGGACGATCCAGGCGGCGTCAGAGTTTTGGGGCAGCGGCAATGCTCTATCCTTCCGTCATCGGCGGGACCGATGCGTAGATCGAAAATCTCCAAGGGCGATTATGCCCTTGGACATTGCTAATCCCGGAAGTGTTCAGTTCGCAAGCACGCGCTGCGAAGGGAAGCTGATTTCCACCAGCGTTCCCTCATTCGGTGCCGACGTGATGGAGAAATTGGCACGGTTGGCATCCACCATCGCCTTGGTCAACGGCAGGCCCAGGCCCGTGCCATCGCCGCGGACACGGTTGCTGGAAGCGGAAACCTGTCGGAACGGCTTCATCGCCTGTTCCAGTTCCGCGCGGTTCATGCCGATGCCTGTGTCTCTGATACGCAGGACCACGCTACCATTGGCCTCATAAGCCGTGGACACCACAATCTGTCCGCCTGATGGCGTGAACTTGATGGCATTCGACAGAATGTTGAGCATGATCTGCTTGATCGAGCGAAGATCGGCAACGATCTGTGGCACCGATTGCGACAGCGCCGTGCGCACGATGACGCGCTGATTGTTCGCCTGCGGCTGCACGATGGATACCGCTTCCGCGATCGTATCGTTCAAGGCAACCGCCCTGAAATCGACATCCATCTGTCCTGCTTCGATTTTCGAAATATCCAGGAGATCGTTGACGATATCCAGCACGTGGCGACCAGAGCGCACAATGTCGTTGGAATATTCAATGTAACGCGTATGTCCGATCGGCCCGAAGCGCTCCGTGGCCATGATGTCGCCAAAGCCAATAATGGCATTGAGTGGCGTGCGAATCTCATGGCTGACGCGTGCCAGGAAATCCGTCTTGTGCGCATTTGCCGTTTCTGCCGCGCGCTTGGCGTTACGCAAATCCTCTTCGGTCCGCTTCCACTGGGTGATGTCGCGGATGACGGCACAATATCCATTGGAGGACTTCAGTTTGCCGATGGTCATGAACAGAGGCAGAAAACCGCCCGAGGCCTCACGGCCAATCACTTCGCGGCCATCATTGAGAACGCTTGCTACGCCATTATTGGCAAGACCAGAGAGGTAATCCAGCACGGCCCGCTGGCTTTCATGGGCGAAGAGCGTAACGAAGGGCTTGGCGGATATCTCGTCATTGTCATAATTGAAAAGCGCACTGGCCGAACGGTTCAATGAGCGGATGGAACCGTCTTCGGCAAGCAGCACAACACCGTCTGTCGCCGTTTCCAAGATGGAATGCAGCTCCTCGACCTGTCCTTGGAGCGCGCCGAGTTCGATATCCGTTTCGTTCTGCGCAATGTCCGTCTGCATATTTTCATTGGCGGGCAGGGGGCTCGCGATGCTCTCAGCGGTGGGGATCAGCGACAGCATCAATGCGCCAGCCTCGTCCCAGCGAACGGATTGCAGCCTTGCCTTGACAGGGATCAGCTCGTTCTCGAAACTGACAGCAACCATGCCGCCGGACCGTTCAGAAACAGTGTCGAGTTCATCGCGTTGCAACAGCGCATCAAGACCGCCGACTTCCGCCAACTCGTCCACCGTCGCATAGCCGGTAAGCCTCAGAAACTCGGGATTGGCATGGATCAGCCGGTCACCACTATGGATCAGAAGTGCAACCGGCATCTGGTCAAGCGTTTCTGCATTCAACGTGGCGTTTGCACGAGGCGCCTCGGAAATCGCTTCAGCCAAGCTTTCACTGTCGGCTATGCGAACCGGATTTTGCGGCGCCACGAAACTTACGACTTCATCGCCACGTGTATAATCGGCAAAATCATCGTCGTCTTCTGTCGCGAAAATCGCGGGTTGGCTGTCTTCGACAGCGAGTTCTTCCGGCGCAGACGTCGGTTCATCCAAAGCCTCAGGCGCAGGGGCAATGTCGGCCATCTCCAGCGTATCCGCCTCTTCGGTTTCTTTCGTCTCGACCGTATCCGCCACGACAGGTTTTAGAGCGCGCGCAATCTCCTGGAATGCCGCCTGCTCGCTGGCGCTCAGCTGGTCCCTGCCTTTGCTGCGGCGGTCTTCAAGCTGTACCACCTTGTCGGAATGACGCCGGTTTGGCGTTTCGGTGATCTTCAGAACCGGGACTTCGGTTTCAGGCGGAGCGTAACTGGTGGTCTCGTCCAGCTGCCCCCTGTCGTCCTCTGCAACGTTTTCGTTCATCGCTTCCGGAATAACGGACGGCGAAACCTCGGCGTTGGCTTCCTCTTGGTCTGGAAGCACCAACAGCGCTTTTTCATCGACATGCGCCTCTTCGTCCGTCTCCAACGCCGCGTGCGGTTCACCTGCCAGTGTCAGGCCAACGGCATTCGGATCTTCCGCCGCATCGGCAATGCGCACGATGCCGAAGCCGCGGAAACCATCGAATTCGCGTGAGCGCGTATAGGTCGGCAACGCGGCCAGATCAATCGGCACGGTCAGCGATGTGCCTTCGACCGGCCAGTGAATGGTCTTGCCGGACCACGTATCACGCCGGTTCAAAAGCTCAGCAATCTTTCCATCCGGGTCAAGGCTGAACAATGCTGCAAGGTCGGCAAAGCTCATGCCTTCGACATTGGCAGCTTTCGGTCCGACCGCTTCGGCAAATTCATGCGAAATGGAGCTGAAGCGACCGGCGGCATCGATCTTCCAGACGAAACGAGAGGCGCGCCGATTCGGATCGAAAACAAAAGACTTGTCTTCACCAGCGGTTGTGGTTGCCTGTTCGACCTGTTCGACCTGTTCGACCTGTTCGACCTGTTCGACCTGTTCGACCTGTTCGACCTGCTCGATCTCGATGGGTGAAGGCTGTGTAACCAAGGGCAGCGCGGGTTCTGTCTCGGCCTGCTGCGCCTCCGGCTCGTCAAGGACGATCTCGTCCTGATCTTCCGCTGGTACCTGCTCATCTTCTTTTTCAGGCTGAACGTCAGGAAGCGTGGCTGCTTCGGAAACGATGTCAATATCGTCGCTCTCGTTCTGCGGTTCAACAACCTCTTCTATGTCCGCAATCGACTCGAGTACGGTGGTAAATTCCTGACGCTCCGTTTCTACGTGATCGTCTTGTGCAGTCGCAACGGGATGACTGATCTCCGGCTGGGGTTCCGTCTTTGCCTGGGTAAACTCTGCGGATGGATCGAGAGTGCCGATCATAGTTTCTACGACAAAAAGCAGGTTCAATTCAGGCTCTTGCGACAATTGCCCGGCAGCGGCTGGCAGATAGCCCTTGCCCGCAGGCACTGGTCTCTTGACCAGTTTTCCCGGCTGCGTCGACGCCATCGAAATAAGCGTTCTTGTCGTCACCGGAGTTATACCGAGAGCCGCAAAACCTGGCGATGCCGCCAAAACCCTACTGTCGGCATCCAGCACAGCCATGTGAATATCAGGGTCGTCAAAACCCTCGATCATGCGGCGGGAGCGTTCTTCCAGGGAGGGCATTGTCTGATCGACAGGCGCCGTGAACAAAATAGCCGGCTGGCCCGGTTCGGCTTCGATGATCTCAGCGGTCGCGACAATCGACACGCTTTTGAAGCCGGAATGAATGCGAATTGTAAATTGGGCGCTGTCACCGGTTTTCGTCAGGCGCGTAACCGTCGCAGAGAGCTGCCGAAAGGTTACATCCCGTTGTTTTGGCCCGCGTTCCAGAAAGTCGTAGATCATCGGCGTACCGAACAAAGCCGCACCACGACCGTTGGCCCAGAGCACGCTTTTGAGGTCCATCGAGAACAGCGCCATGGCTTCGCCGCGACCGAAATGGTCTCGAACGCGCTCATGTACTGCTATGTCTATAAATGGATATTGAACGGCGGGCATGTGGGGACCTATTCTGGGCACGACCTGACCTCAAACAACCGCAAGACCTCATCATGAGGTGCCATACAGCCTGCATCGGCTCGATGTTAACAGAATCTTAAATAACTTCACAGGGTGGATAGGTCCATCATCTGCGGCAGGAAATGCCAATTACAGTTAATTTACCAAGCGCCCGAGCAAGATCTGCGCATACCATCGAATGTGGGTTGATCAGCTGCTTTTTGCAATCGTCAATGTCTGTTTGCGCACCTCAATCCCAAGACTTTTTGCCGATCACCGTCGCCTGGGAAAACCCTCTTGCTTTCCAAAGCTTTTTTCGCAAAAATTACCGAAGGACTTGCAAAACGGAAAAACTCCCCGTATGTGAGCCCCCGTGACGCCGACATGGCGTTTGATGTGCGGTTGTAGCTCAGTTGGTTAGAGCGCAGGTTTGTGGATCCTGAGGTCGCTGGTTCGATTCCAGCCAACCGTACCATTTTACACTTATTCTCCAGTTGTTTACCGTTGATCCTTGCGCCGCAGATGTTGCTATGGGGCGTGTATTTACGCGCGCTTTCTTCGTCTTCAAAAACTGGTTGGCTAAAATGTCGGGCGCTGGTATGATTGCGTCAACGTAACTTATGGACGCCAGCAGCATCGCTTTCAGCTTTCGCGCGGCGGAATGGATAAAACAGTGACTGACCCCGGCAACGGCACAACGCCGTCGGAATCAGGGGCGTCGGCGGTGGAAAAAGGGGATGCGAAGCGTTCCCGTCGTGGCAAGAGCAGGCGTAACGGGAAGCCCCGCAACGCTGCTTCTCCGTCACATCTACGCAGTGCCGATTCCCCACCAGATTCCTCATCCATTGGTAGTGTTGAGCCAGATGCGGAGCCGCGCAAGCGCAAGCGCCGCAGGCGTTCTCGCGGGCAGGGCGGCGGTCAGGCTGCACCCGCCGTCAGTGCAAAAATCGAACAGGGAACGCACACGCCGCCATCTCAGGGCAAGCGTAGCGCCCGTGGTGGGAAGCGTAACCATCGTGGACCACAAGGTCGCCCGCTGGTCCCGACACATGCGCCCAAGCCTGCTGCGAGACAAAATGGTGCGGCGTCGCCTGCACATCCGCCTCTCACAGCCGATCAGAGGAGCCATGTTCACGCGCGAGCGCAAACGCCTTATCGGGATTCAGGCTTTGATGGCAGCGCAGACATGTATGCCGCGCTCGATCTCGGCACCAACAATTGCCGACTGCTGATTGCCCAGCCGACGCGCCCTGGCCAATTTCGCGTCGTGGATGCTTTTTCGCGCATCGTGCGCCTTGGGGAAGGGCTGGTGTCAACCGGTCGTCTCTCTGATGATGCGATGGACCGTGCGGTCGAGGCCCTTCGGGTTTGTGCCGCCAAACTTTCGGGGCGCACCATACGCCGCATGCGCTTGATCGCGACAGAAGCCTGCCGCGCGGCTGTTAACGGCGAAGAGTTTCTGGAGCGTGTGACACGCGAAACAGGTCTCGAACTCGAAATCATCAGCCGCGAGACCGAAGCCCGTCTGGCCGTCTCTGGCTGCGCATCGCTTGTCGGTCGTGAAGCGCGTTCGGTCGTGTTGTTCGATATCGGCGGAGGCTCTTCGGAGATCGCCGTCATTCACGTGGGCGAAAATCGTTCCAACCGGCTGGCCAACCACATCACCCACTGGACATCGCTTCCGGTCGGCGTGGTGACGCTGTCTGAACGGCATGGCGGGCGTGACGTGACGCCCGCGGTGTTTGCAGCGATGGTGGGCGAAGTCGAAGGCCTGCTGGATGGCTTTCATTGCCCGCCTCTGGGTGAGATCGCTACTGAGGATTTTCATCTGATCGGCACATCGGGGACGGTGACGACACTTGCCGGCGTGCATCTCGACCTCCCCCGTTACGACCGCAGAAAAGTCGATGGCCTTTGGCTTTCGGATGATGAAGTCACTGCCATGCAGGACAAGTTGCTGGCCTGGGATTTTGCAGGGCGTGCAGCGAACGCCTGCATCGGGCCGGATCGCGCCGATCTGGTGCTTGCGGGTTGCGCCATTCTGGAAGCCATTCGCAAGCGCTGGCCGTCACGGCGCATGCGGGTTGCCGATAGGGGGCTTCGCGAAGGGCTTTTGACGGATATGATGGCAGATGATGGCGCATGGCGTCGCACACGAATTCGCCGGGCACAGATGCAAGGCAAACCGGAACGGAAAGTTTGATATGACCAAGGCGCCCATTAGTACCAACCGTACCGGACGCAAGATCGGCCAGAAGGTAAAGAAGGCAAAGTTGAAGCCGTCTTCGCGCCGCTGGATCGAGCGTCACATCAACGACCCCTATGTGCAGCGCGCGAAGCTGGAGGGCTACCGTGCCCGCGCGGCGTTCAAGCTGCTGGAAATCAATGACAAACATCAGATTTTGAAGGATGCGCGCCGCATCATCGATCTGGGTGCTGCACCGGGAAGCTGGTCGCAGATTGCCGCCAAGGTCACAGACTCGACCGAAGACGATATCCGCGTTGCGGCCATCGACTTCCTTGAGATCGAGGCTATTCCCGGCGTCAAGATTCTCCACCTCGATTTCCTCGATCCCACCGCACCTGACCTTCTGATCAAGTCTGTCGGTGGGACACCGGATCTGGTCCTGTCGGATATGGCAGCGCCCACGACCGGTCACCAGAAAACCGACCATATCCGCACGATGCATCTGTGCGAGGTCGCAGCGGATTTTGCCGTGCAGGTGCTGGCCGAAGGTGGCCACTTCCTGGCCAAGACCTTCCAGGGTGGTACGGAAAAAGCGCTGCTTGATATGCTGAAGCAAAACTTCAAGCAGGTCATCCACATAAAACCGGCTTCATCGCGCTCGGAATCGGTGGAAATGTTCTTGCTTGCCAAACACTTCAAGGGCCGCAAGCCGGTTGAACCCGTTGCTTCAGACATCGAATAAGACAGGTGGAACGGAATAGAATTTTTTGCTGAATACTACGCAAATATTCTATTCCGCCGGTTGCGAAGCCTTGCCACGATGGCCGGAAACCGCTGCTCCAGCACTTCGATCCATGGCAATCAGCGGCAAGATGGCGATGAGCGATACCGCGGCCACGACCGTAAACGCCGTGTGGAAATCAGACAGCTGCAAATGTGCCCCGGACATGTAGCTGCTGACTTCGAGGATGGTGGCTGCAAATGCCACACCCAAGGCTAGGCTGATCTGCTGAAGCACTGAAGCCATCGACGTCGCCTGGCTGGCTTGGGAGTCCTCGATGTCCGAATAGCCGAGCGCATTGGCGCCGGTGAAGAAGAATGAACGGGCAAAACCCGCTGTCACCAGGCAAATCATGATCAGCGGGTAAGGCGTATCCGGAGTGAAAAGCGCGTTGGCTGCCGTGGTAAAGGCACCCACGATGCCGGCACCAATCAATATACTTCTAAAGCCGGTCGCCGCAAAAACCCGACGCGCCATGAATTTGGTGGTGATGGCGCCAATGGCGCCCGCAAAGGTGATCATGCCGGATTGAAACGGATTTAATCCGAAGCCGATCTGCAGCATCAGCGGCATGAGGAAGGGAATGGCACCTGTTGAAATACGAAAGATCGTTCCGCTAACCGATGCCGCGCGGAACGTTGCATTGCGAAAAATCTTGAAGTCGAGGATGGGCGCTGGATGGCGTTTTGCGTGATGCCAGTACCAGAAACCGCAGATGAAACCGACGATGGTCGCCGCGATGCCGACAATGGGTGGCAGGGCGGGCAGGCTGACCACCGAGACGCCGAAGACGACGCCCGATGCGGCAACGCCCGAAAGGATGAAGCCCTTCGTATCCATCGGTGGCGGATTGGTGGTCTCGATCTCCGGTAGAAAGATCGTCGCAAGCCATATGCCGATAACGCCGATCGGCACATTGATGAGGAAAATCCAGTGCCACGAGAAATAGGTCGTGATGAAGCCACCGATGGGCGGGCCGGTCAGTGGTCCCACTAGGCCGGGAATCGTTAAGAGAGCCATGGCGGAGACGAGTTCGGTACGCTTCGTCGTTCGCAAAAGAACAAGCCTGCCCACCGGCGTCATCATCGCGCCGCCCATGCCTTGCAGGAAGCGCGAGACGACGAATTCGACCACGGACGAAGACACCGCACAGCAGATCGAGCCGATAACGAAAATGGCAATGGCAATACGGAAGATTTTCTTTGCGCCGAATTTATCGGCCATCCAGCCGCTGATGGGAATGAAGATCGCCAGCGCCACCATGTAGGAGGTGAGTGCCAGCTTCAACGTGATCGGGCCGACATTCAGGTCGGCGGCAATCGCGGGCAGGGATGTCGCGATGACGGTTGAATCCATCTGCTCCATGAAGAGGGCGACAGCGAGTATCAGCGGAATGATGCGGTTCATGTGGTGATTGCGGCGGGCCGCATCCTGAGAAAGTCGATAAGTCCTAACTACGCCCGTGCGCGCAGTTTGCCAACTAAACATTCGGCAAGTTTACGCTTTCCATCACGTCTGTGTGAGATCGATTTTTTCTACACATTCTCGGCACTTTACCGGTGATACTGCGTTCGGGTGTAGGACAATAATGCTGGAGGATTTCATGAGCAGTTTTTTGAAGATGAATAGGCGCAGTTTATTTGTGACTGCGGGGATGGGCGCCATTGCGGCACCTTTCGTCCTGCGCGGCACTGCATTTGCACAGTCAACCCAGCCACAAACATCCATGAAGGTCGATCACGCCATGCCACCAGAAACAAACCGCTTCAAACTTGGAAAATTCGAGGTTCTGGTCGTCAAGGACGGTTCGCGACCGTCTGGCAAGCCGAATGAAACATTTGGCATGAACCAGAGCGCCGAGACGGTTGGTGAATTGCTCGACAAGAATTTTCTGCCGAAAGACCAGTTCGTCAACAGCTTTTCGCCTGTGTTGATCAACACAGGCTCGGACCTCGTGCTGTTCGATACAGGCTTTGGTGAGAGCGGTCGCGAAGCCGGTAACGGTCGCCTGCTCGAAGGTCTAGCCTCTGCCGGTTACAAGTCGGAAGACGTAACCGTGGTCGTGCTGACGCATATGCACGGAGACCACATCGGCGGCTTGATGGAAAAGGGCGCTCCTGCCTTTTCCAAGGCCCGTTATGTCATGGGCCAGGTGGAGTATGATTTCTGGACGGACGCCAAACGGGTCGGCACACCTGCGGAAGGCGGCCAAAAAGGCGTACTTGCCAATGTGAAGCCGCTCGCCGAAAAGGCAACCTTCATCGGAGACGGCGCAACCGTCGTATCAGGCATTACCAGCGCTGCCGCATTCGGCCATTCTCCGGGTCATATGACATTCCACGTCGAATCGGAAGGAAAACAACTGGTTCTGACAGCCGATACCGCCAACCACTTCGTGCTGTCGCTTCAGCGCCCGGACTGGGAAGTGAAATTCGACATGGACAAGGCCGCTGCTGCCGCCAGCCGCAAGAAGGTGTTCGACATGATCGCGACCGACCGCGTGGCCTTTCTCGGTTATCACATGCCGTTCCCGGCCGTTGGCTATGCCGAGAAGCAGAGTGAGGGTTATCGTTTCGTGCCGAAGTCGTACCAGTTCGACATTTGACACTGCTGCATAGCTGCAACAACAAGACCCGGAACGCGTTTCCGGGTTTTTTCTATTCCCTTCCTGTCATGAACGTGTTACCAGCCCTCGCCAACTTCCAAGCAATCCTTTGCAGGGCCGCCGGTGGACTTTTCCTTCCGGGACGGCTTGCATTTTCAATACAGGAATTTGGCCATGGCACGTATTATTCAGACTCCTACCGGTCTTGACGCTCTGACATTCGATGATGTGCTGCTTCAGCCCGGGCACTCCGAAGTCATGCCGGGTCAGACCAATATCGCCACACGCATTGCCCGCGATATCGAACTGAACCTGCCAATCCTTTCATCTGCGATGGATACGGTCACCGAAGGTCGTCTTGCCATTGCCATGGCGCAGGCGGGTGGCATCGGCGTCATCCACCGCAATCTTTCGCCGGTCGAACAGGCCGAAGAAGTCCGTCAGGTCAAGAAGTTCGAAAGCGGAATGGTCGTCAACCCTGTCACGATCGGCCCGGATGCCACGCTTGCCGAAGCGCAGGCGCTGATGAAGACCTACAGCATTTCCGGCATTCCGGTTGTCGAAAATGGCGGTTCCGGAGGTCATAAGTCGGGACGTCTGGTGGGCATTCTCACAAACCGTGACGTACGTTTTGCGTCTGATCCCAGCCAGAAGATTTACGAACTGATGACCCGCGAAAATCTCGTGACGGTCAAGGAAAGCAGCGTTGATCAGCAGGAAGCCCGCCGCCTGTTGCACAAGCACCGCATTGAAAAGCTGGTGGTTGTCGATGCCGCTGGAAATTGCGTTGGCCTCATCACCGTCAAGGACATCGAAAAGTCGCAGCTTAACCCCAACGCGACGAAGGATGCGCAGGGCCGTCTTCGTGCCGCCGCCGCCATCAGCGTGGGTGCCGATGCCATCGAGCGCGCAGAGCGTCTGATTGCAGCCGGTGTCGATCTCCTGGTGGTGGACACCGCCCACGGCCATTCACAGCGCGTTCTCGATGCCGTCACGCAGGTCAAGAAGATGTCGAACTCGGTTCGCATCATCGCAGGCAATGTCGCAACGGCTGATGGCACCAAGGCGTTGATCGATGCCGGTGCAGATGCCGTCAAGGTTGGTATCGGTCCCGGTTCGATCTGCACCACACGCATCGTGGCCGGTGTGGGCGTTCCGCAGCTTGCGGCTATCATGTCTGCGGTTGAAGCCGCCCGTGATGCCGATATTCCGGTCATCGCAGACGGTGGCATCAAGTTCTCTGGCGACTTCGCTAAGGCTATCGCTGCGGGTGCATCTGCCGTGATGATCGGCTCGTTGCTGGCAGGCACGGATGAAAGCCCGGGCGAGGTGTTCCTCTACCAGGGTCGCTCCTTCAAGGCGTACCGCGGCATGGGTTCCGTCGGTGCCATGGCACGCGGCTCGGCAGACCGTTATTTCCAGGCGGAGGTGCGCGACACGCTGAAGCTGGTGCCTGAAGGCATTGAAGGTCAGGTGCCCTATAAGGGCCCGGTATCCGGCGTTCTTCACCAACTCGCTGGCGGCCTGAAGGCTGCGATGGGCTACGTCGGCGGCGGCACGATCCCGGAATTCCAGGAGCGCGCGACCTTCGTTCGCATTTCGGGCGCTGGCCTGCGTGAAAGCCACGCCCATGATGTGACGATCACCCGCGAAAGCCCGAACTATCCCGGCGCAGTTTGATCTTTCGTCCAGACAGGTAACATGGCAATACATGGACGCTCTCCGAACACCACGTTCGGAGAGCGTTTTGTTGAAAGGAAGCACGACGATGTCACCGACGACCGCAATGTTCTGGCCCATGATCGCCCACGCGTTTCTGGTCTTTGGTCTCTATGTCCTGCTTTTCATTCGTCGGAAGAAATTTACCTTCACGAACAAGGATGCTTTCAAGCGCTTTCGTGATGCGGGCGAAGAGGCGCAGCAAAGCCTGCTGGTCAACAAGAACATCGCCAACCAGTTCGAAATGCCCATGCTGTTTCATGCGGTGTGTCTGCTTCTCTACATCACCGATGCCGACAATATCGCCACCATTATCCTTGCCTGGATATTCGTGGTTGGCCGTTACGCGCATTCCTATGTGCATGTGACCAGCAACAGGCTGCGTTACCGCGCCCCTGCCTTTGCCATTAGTTTCGCAGCGCTTGTGCTGATGTGGGGCTGGATGATCGTGTGGCTGGCGCTGGAAAACGGCTGACCTCTAGGTCGGGATCGCGAAAAGTTGTTTCGCTGAAATCCGCGTCCTGCATCGCTTTTCCGCACTTTGCGTTATTGTTCAACGCAGCGTCCACATGGAGAGCATGATGACAGACAAGCCGGATATCACACAGGCGATGATCGATGCCTATGATGAGTATACGCATCTCAGCCTCGACCGCCGCAAATTCATGGAAAAACTGACGTTGCTGGCCGGGTCGGGTGCCGCCGCCGCCGCGATAGCGCCGATGCTGGGTGCCACCGCTGCGCAGGCCGCTATCGTTGCCGAAAAAGACGACCGTCTGATTACGGAGGATGTTACCTATCCCGGCGCAAACGGCGAAATGAAGGGCTATCTCGTCGCGCCGAAGGATGTCGCGAAACCCTTTGGTTCGGTCATCGTCATTCACGAAAACCGGGGTCTCAACGCCCATATTCGTGACGTCGCCCGCCGGGCGGCGCTTGAAGGTTTCGTGGCGCTTGCACCCGATTTTCTATCATCGCAAGGCGGTACGCCAGCAGATGAGGAGAAGGCACGCCAGATGTTTTCCGGCATGGACATGGCGGCAACCGTTGCCGATGCGGAAGCCACGCGTGTGTGGCTGACGAAACGCGATGGTTCAAACACCAAGGTCGGCGCCGTCGGGTTCTGCTGGGGCGGCGGTCTGGTCAACCGCTTTGCAACGAAATCCCAAGGGTTGAACGCAGGCGTCGCCTATTACGGTGCGCAGCCGCCGGGCGACGATGTGCCCGCCATCAAAGCCCCACTGCTGATGCATTATGGCGGTCTGGACGAGCGTATCAATGCTGGCATAGGTGCGTATCGCAACGCTCTGGAAGCCAACGGCAAGTCGTTTGAAATCTTCGTCTATGACGGCGTCAACCATGCCTTCAACAACGATACATCGAGCGCCCGTTACGACAAGGCCGCCGCAGACCTCGCTTGGGGGCGGACGATTGAGTTCTTTCGCAAGAATTTGGGGTAATCGTCACCGGTGAGGGCCAGTCTATTCCGCTCCGGCGACTACCTCACCATCCCGGTGCCAGTTGTCCTGTCCGCACCCGCGCAAGCCTTGGAAACGCCTTGATATCCTCGTCCAGTTCATCGGGCGGGGATGCCAGCGATATGTTGTCGAGGCAGGCGGTGATGTGATCGGTGATGGCGTTGATGAGCGACGGCGAAAGGCCGGGGCGCTTCATCAGGCCGATCTGCACGGGGGGCAGGGGCGGGAAGCCATCTGCCGATGTCAGCACCTTCATGCCTGTCCGCAGCGTCGATTCCGGCAGAACCGAGACAGCCATCCCGGCCAGAACGGCTGCGGCGATGACGGTGGATGACCAACTGGTGAACAGAACCTGATAGTCACGGCCATCGGCATCCAGCGCCGAAGTGGCCAGTTGGCGCCACAGGCAATCTCGACGTCCTACCGCCAGCGGTACAGGCACGTCGTCGCGCAGCGGATGGTTGGCGGACGCCACCCAGCAGAGCGGTTCGGTGCGCACAATGTCGGACGCGCGCGCACGAGGATTATGAGTAACGAGAGCGATATCCAGCTCTCCACGTGCCATTTTTTCCGCAAGGCTGACTGATGGTTCACAGACGATGTAGAGCTCGACATTCGGATGCGTCTTGGCAAACCTGCCAATGATCTCAGGCATATACCGGTCGGCATAATCGTCGGGCGTGCCGATGCGCAGCGTACCTTCCAGCCGGTTGTCGTCGAAGGCGGCGACGGCTTCGTTGTTGAGACGGATAATGCGGCGGGCATAATGCATCAGCTTTTCGCCCTCTGCCGTCAGCCTGTTGCCACGTCCATCCTTGGCAAAAAGCTGCTTTCCCAATCGCTCCTCAAGACGCCGCATCTGCATGGAAACAGCAGATTGCGTCTTGAAAACCCGGTCTGCGGCCTTGGTGAAGCTGCCAGCGTCAATGATGGCGATAAATGTGTGTAGCTGGTCGATGTCGAGAGGTGCGGACATGGGCAGAACATCCATAAGAATGATTGATGGCTCACATTAGAAACATTCGTTGGACTGATCAATGGTCTTGCGACATTTTGACGCCAGAAGCAGCAAATAACCAATTTGTCACCCGTCAGGTGGCCAGACCGGCGGCCTTCACGCATGGGTGTGGAGGCGGTGCCTCATCGTGCCTAAATGAAGGGATAGTGTCATGCGCACGGCAGAACGGAAGATGGAACTGGGTTTGATCGCACCACGGACGGCGACCTTTGAACAGGTTGCGACGGGCGTGAGCAAAGGTTTCGTGACGTTTCTACGCCGCATTTCCAATCGCCTCGCTGCCAATCGCCTTGTTGAGATGGATGACCATCAACTTGCCGACATTGGTTTGACGCGCCGCGATTTGAAGACTGCCCTCGACACAGGCATCATGGAAGATCCGACGACCCGGCTTGCGCGCATGGCCAGAGTGGCTGCAGCGAAGGCGTTGTAAGCGTCCGCAAGCCTTAAATCATTTCCCCGCAGGGTGATTTGCCAATAAACCCTGCCTTTGCCCGGTGTCTGCCCTCAAGCTGCACCGGGCTTTTTTATGCGCCTTAGTATTGATATTCGTCGAAAACCGGCAGAACCGACTTGCCCCAGCGGCCGTTGTAAAGCGCCAGCAAATCCTCTGCCATGGTGGCCTTCTTCGCCAGAACTTCATCCAGCGGGTTGAGGAACACGCTTTCGTCCTGCCCGTCATCGTTCAGACGTTTGCGATTGCGCAAGCCATCGCGGGCGATCGATACGGTTTCGCGGGCGATATCCATCAGTCCGTGGCCAGCCACCATGGCCTTAAGCCCCAAAGCCGGAACCGTGTCACGCATGGCGATGACATCTTCGACGGTCCAGTTCTTCGTCAATTCGTCAGCAGCGCTCAGCGCTGCGTCATCATAGAGAAGCCCCACCCAGAAAGCAGGCAGAGCACAGATGCGGCGCCATGGGCCGCCGTCCGCGCCACGCATTTCCAGAAAACGCTTCATGCGAACGTCAGGGAACAGCGTGGAAAGATGGTTCGTCCAGTCGCCCAGGTTGGGCTCCCAATCGGCAATCTGGCCTTTCAGCGCGCCGTTCATGAACTGGCGGAAGGTGATGTCGGTACAATCGCGATATTTATCATTGCGAACGATGAAATACATCGGCGCATCCAGCGCCCATTCCACATAATCCTTGAACCCGAAATCAGGCTCGAAGGTAAACGGCAACACGCCCGAGCGACGATTGTCGGTATCGCGCCAGATATCGCCACGCCAGGAAAGAAGTCCGTTCGGCTTTCCCTCTGTGAAGGGCGAGGAGGCAAACAGGGCCGTCGCCAGCGATTGCAGCTTCATCGAAACGCGCATCTTGCGGCGCATGTCGTCTTCCGACGAAAAGTCGAGATTAACCTGGATCGTGCAGGTGCGGTACATCATATCGAGACCCTGTGTGCCGACCTTGGGCATGTAGCGGGTCATGATCGCGTAGCGCGATTTCGGCATCTGCGGCGTCTCTTCATAGGTCCACAGCGGGCTGCCGCCAATGCCCAGAAAGCGAATGCCCATGGGTTCTGCGACTTCGCGCAGGGTCGCCAGATGCCGGTTGGATTCCTTACAGGTTTCATGCAGGTTTTCGAGCGGCGCGCCAGAAAGCTCGAACTGTCCGCCGGGCTCAATGGATATGGCGCCCATGCCGCTCTGTTCGCTGAGACCGATGACGTTACCCTCGTCGATGATCGGTTCCCAGCCCAGTTTTTCCTGCATGCCCTTCAGCAGAGCGGAAATGCTGGCATCGCCAAAATAGGGAACCGGCGAGTTGTCTTCCCGGAAGAAGGCAAACTTTTCGTGCTCGGTGCCAATGCGGAATTTCTCAACGGGTTTGCATCCACCCGCCAGATAGTCGGTCAAATCCTGTACGGAGGAAATGGAAGTCTGGTCGGTGGTATCGCGGGCCATGGAGTTACCTTATGGTCGATGTTTGGCTTTTTGGCTTGTTGAATTCGCTGATAGGGCGCGGCACTGGCTTAGGCAAATGAATTTCTTTCAAGCATGGCCAAAGGCAATTGTTTTGCTCCATCGCCGTGCTTCGCAGACCTCTAGTTCCAATCACCCAGAGTTGCCTGAATAACGGCAAGCGCAGCAACGGCCGCTGTATCGGCCCGCAGAATACGCGGCCCCAGTGGAATGGGTGTGACAGCCGCGTGGTCACGCAGCAATTGGCGTTCCTCGTCCGAAAAGCCACCTTCCGGGCCTACCAGAAGGGCGATCTGCTTTTCCTCGATACGGCTCAGTATCGGCAAAGGGTTTTGACCTTCGTCACCTTCGTCGCAGTAAATGATACGCCGCGAGGCATCCCAACTGTCAAGCAAATCCCTGAGCTTTATAGGCTCCAGAACCTGCGGGATGGCCAGAATGCCGCACTGTTCAGCGGCTTCGGTGACGTTGGCCCGCAGCTTGTCGAGACTGGTGATTTTGCCCTGAACATGCTGCGTCATGACCGGTTGGAGGACGCCCGCGCCCATTTCAACCGCCTTTTGCACCAGATAATCCATGCGCCCGGTTTTAAGAGGCGCAAACAGATAGTGCAGATCCGGCGTTTGAGGTTGTGCTCTCGTCTGTTCGGTGGCGGTTAGCAGGATTTTTTTGCGGGTGGGAAAGGAAAGTGTGGTTCTCCACTCACCGTCGCGCCCGTTGAACACGAGAATTTCCGCGCCATCAGTCATGCGCAAAACATTGGCGAGATAGTTATACTGGTCGCTGGTGGCCTCGACAGCTTCACCCGATTTGAGGGGCTGGCTGACGAAAAGCCGTTGCATTCGAAAATTGGCGCGCATGTTGCTCTTTGATTTTGGGTTGGATCGTCGTCACTCAAGCCTAGATAAACAGAATATACATAATTCCATAGAGTGCTGCCGCCAGCGCGGCGCTGGTGGGAACGGTAATAATCCAGGCAGCGACGATTGTCATGAAGTGCGAACGGCGCACCAGGTAGCGACGGCGCACCTCGGAGGAGTTTTCATCGTCCTCATTGCTTGTCTGGTTGACAACGTCGCTTTCAGCGCGGGCGGCATCAACGCGTGTCCGGGAGCGATGCGTGTACCATTCACGGAAGAAGCCAACGCCGAAGACGGCGCCAATAGCGGTGTGAGTCGTGCTGACCGGTATTCCCAACCGTGACGCCACCAGCACGGTGAGCGCAGTGGAAACCGACACGCAAAAGGCGCGCATCGGATTGAGCTTAGTGATCTGTTCTCCGACCAGCCGGATGAGGCGTGGACCGAACAGCAAGATGCCGCAGGACAGGCCGAAGGCGCCGATCAACATCACCCATTCCGGTGCACGAGCGGTATCGCCGACGAATTGACCCTGAGTGGCACGCACAATCGCCACGACGGGGCCGATGGCATTGGAGACATCATTGGCGCCGTGGGCGAAAGACATCAATCCGGCGGCCAGAATGAGAGGCCACTGAAACATCTTGCGCAGCGACTGATTGCGATTTTCCAGCCCTTCCGATTGTTTGCGGATGAGCGGAACGCAGAGACGCCAATTGAGAAGGCCAATAGCCAAACCCAGCAGACTTGCGGTGCCAAGTGAGACGAACACGATATTGTGAAGGCCGACCCATATGAGATAGGCTGTGAAAACGCCACTCATGACGCCAATCAGAACCGGAACCCACAACCGTGCTGCTTCGATCTTGTCGTCGCGGTAGATGATGAATTCCTTGATGAAAGCAAGAAAAACAACGGCGAAAAAGGCGCTAATGAAGGGCGTTACCATCCAGGCCAGCGCGATTTTTGACAGGGAAAACCAGTCGACCGCGCCGAACCCATAGGCTGCTGTTCCGGCACCCGCGACGCCGCCGACAATCGTATGGGTGGTCGAAACCGGTGCCTTGACGATGTTCGACAGGTTCACCAGCAGACCCGCGGTGATCAATGCGGCCAGCATGGCTAGCGTGAAGATTGCGGTATCAGGAATGGTTTCGACGCTGATAATGCCGCGCGAAATGGTTTCCACCACGTTGCCGCCGGTGATCAACGCCCCCAGCACTTCGCAGACAGCGGCCATTATCAGTGCAGCGCCGATCGGTAGGGCTTTGGCACCAACAGCCGGACCGACATTGTTGGCCACATCCTTAGCGCCGATGTTCAGGGCCATGTAGGCACCGATAATCGCCGCAGCCACGACGATAACCGCGCCCGGTGTGCCGCCGACAAAGGCATTCGCCAGCAAGGCGGCCATGATCAGAAAAAGCAGACCGATGCCGGGTGCCGTCAAACGGTCTGTGATGTGGAACGTCGCCTCCTCGACACGCGTAACCCGATCCAGATCCTTATCCAGTGTCGGCTTCATGCGGTTGGAAGGTGGTCGCACCATCGATCTGCTTTCATCTGCGGCTTTAGCCGCGTGTGCAGGCGTTGGAGCGGCGTTGTCTGGGTCTTACAAATTGACGTCTTTTTGAATGGGTCGCTTTTGAGTTTGCGCCATTTGCTTGTCGAAGGAAAGGAAAAGTTCTTTCAATTCGGGCTCATTGACGCGACGCGATGCTTCCTCTGCAGTCACCCATTCAAGTGTCCGACTTTCGCGTTCTGGAAAGTTTTTCACGAGATCGACAACCTCGAGCAGATGTACCTGCACACGGCAGACCACTTTCACGCCATTGCGCAGTTTCTTGTCGTAATCGAAAAAGCCGAAATGGTCCTTTTCAACGTTGCCGCGAACACCAGCCTCCTCGAAAGCTTCCTGTGCGGCAACGGCATGTGCCTTCTTGCCGTTCATCGGCCAGCCCTTGGGAATGACCCAGCGGCCGGTGTCCCGGCTCGTCAGCAGCAAAACTTCCAGCGCACCCTTTTTCCTGCGATAGCAAAGCGCCGCATATTGCTGGCGCGGTGGGCGGCGCAGCATCAAGCAGACGTCAGTTGCCAATCGGGTGAGCACGTTCAATGAGTTTATGTCCTTCAAATGCAATTTGTTATGTACGAAAAATCTAATGTTATGACCAGATTGGTCACGCCATATCGCCGCACAATAATATGGGATGATTCGTTCGATTGTCCGGCTGTTCGTGACCAAGGTCAATAAGCTCACAGCCAAAGCGACAGTATATTTGATGTTCAACACATAATATTATGTGATCAAAATCGACGTCTTTACAAAGACAGCCAATGTCTCAAGCCCGACATGACCCCATCTGCCTCCGCGTCTGGCGCGCAGAAGACATGGTCCTTGTCCACGGCCAACCCCTTCAATTCCGGCAAGGCATTTGACACGACGATACCCCGAACACCTGGCAATTCAAACATGGCGCGATCATTGCCCGTATCCCCGGCGACGACGACTTCATCGAGACCGATGTCGAGATGAATGCACAACCATTGGATGGCAGCACCCTTGTCGGCGGCGCGCGGGAGAATATCCAGATCGCGATTGCTGGAATAGACGATGCGGGCATCGATTTCGTTATCGACGAGGCGCCGTTCGATATCGGATATGTCGGCACCGCTTGCATCGTGGAGATACCAGCTAGACTTCAGATCATGTTGATATCGCGCAGGCTGAACGCTTGCGCCGGACACGGACGACATCACCGATACGATTTTATGTGTGTCGAATGCCTGTCCGAGAGACGCCGCGTAGGCCTGTTTTAGCGATGGCTGATCGTGGCCGGAAAGAAGCGTGCCCACGCCGCCGATAACGTAGTCGGGGTTCGGGAGAGGCACATCCTCCATCAATTCGAACTGGTCATCAAGAAGGCGTCCGCTGTTGAAAACCAGCAGCGGACGGGTTTCTTGTGGCAAGGATTGCCAGAAATCACGGAAGCGGGCCGTCGCGTCGTTGTTGCCAACGACGGTCCCATCAAGATCGGTTGAGAAAAGACGAATCGGTTTCAATCGCCATCATTCCATGGTTCGGCCCAATCGGCTTCTTCCAGTACAGGCATCATTGTACGCCCTTCGACCAAGGCAAGAAGCTGTTGCGCAATGCCGGTCCAGGTAAACAGGCTGCGTGCCTTGTGTGCGCCCATCCGCGACAGCCGACCGTAAAGGCGGTCATGCTTGAATGGCTTCATCATGGTGATGCCGAGATCTTCCTTGTCAAACGGGTCGGCAAACAGGGCGTGTCGCCCGTAACTGATGGCGCGGAACAGTCCGCCATGAATAGTGACCACCGTTGGCGTACCGCTTGCCATCGCCTCGATAGCCGTCATGCCGAAGGGCTCGTAACGGCTGGACAGCACAAACAGATCCGCTGCACGGTAGATATCCGGCAGGTCTTCGTCTTCCACGTAACCGGAAAAGACGACCTTATCGTCCAGTTTGAGGGATTTTACCCGATCCTTCAGCTGGTTGAGGATATTTGTTTCCTGCTCGTCCATGTTCTCGCCGCCAACAGCTAGGTGAAGACGGGCCTCAGGCTCTCTTTCCGCCAGCACCGAGAAACCATCGATCAACAGGTCGTAGCCCTTGTTCGTCGCGAGGCGCCCCAGGGCAAGAACCGTCTTACCTTCAAATCCGAAGCGCTGACGCAGCATCTGCCGCGATCCCTCGGACACCGGGAAGAACCGGTTGTCATCGTAACCAGGCGGAATCATGTGGATGTGCTTGCGCTTCAGGCCGTAGTCTTCGATCAGTACGTCCAGTTGCACCGGCGTGGTTGCAATCACCATGTCGCAGCTGCGATAGACGATCAGCTCATGCTGGATGCGTTCCTTGAAATTGAACTCCAACTCGAACGTATCCGTCTTTTCCGGGTAGTCAGTCTCCATCTGACGTTTTTTCCAGATGCCGATGGAATGTGGCGTGTGCAGATGCGGAATTTTCAATGCTTCCGAAAGACGCTGGCCTGCGACACCCGCGTCCCAGTAGTGACTGTTGATGAATGTATAATTGAGATCATTCTTCTTGATGAAACGAAGTGCATTTTCACACCACTCCATCATATGGCGATGCAGATATTCTTTCGGGATGAAGTTCTTGCCACCGCAAGGAATTCGAACGACCCGCACGCGATCATCAACGTCATCGATTTCCGGCTGGTCCTCGAAGCGGCGCGTGTAGAGATCGACGGTGTATCCGAGTTGGCCGAGTTTGCGCGCCAGTTCCAGCACGTAAACGACTTGTCCTCCGGTGTCAGCGGCGCCCAATGGCGGCTGTGCGGCTACGTAGCCATGTGTCGATATGAGTGCTATCCGTGGATAGCGTTCAGTTTCGCTCGTGGTAATCATAGCGTCCCATCGTAATAAAAATTTCCAGGCAACCTAGGGGAAAGTGCGCTTTGCGGAAAAAGTTCCATTAAAAAGAGATAAAATTACTCACGGGCGTCGCAGTTGTGGCACTTATTGTAGGGCCGATGTTTTTCAAGCTCGCTTGCGTCCATTGGCGAAATATTCGTAACATCATGGCCTGCATCGCAGGAGGAGGCGTGTGGAGCAATCATGTCGCAAGCCATAGAGTTTTTGAAACCCCGCCTGTCGGTTCTTGAAAACAGGGCAAGGATCGTGGCCGACCTTGCCGATCTGCTGCCGCCGGAATGTTTTGTCCACGAGTTGCGAGAGCTCGTGCCATTCGAAACGGATGCTTTCGTTTCTTACCGAAAAGTGCCGCTGGCCGTCGCGCTGCCGAAGACGACGGCACAGGCTTCCGCCGTCATGAAATATTGCCATCGTTACGGCATTCCCATCGTGCCGCGCGGGGCGGGCACATCTCTGTCCGGCGGTGCTATTCCGCAGGAGGATGCGGTGGTGATCGGCCTTTCGAAGATGGCACAGATTCTCGAGATGGATTTCTTCAACCGCACCGCCACCGTGCAGGCAGGTGTCACCAATCTGTCGATCTCTGATGTCGCAGGCTCGCAAGGGTTTTTCTATGCGCCTGACCCAAGCTCCCAACTGGCTTGCACCATCGGCGGCAATATCGGCATGAATTCCGGCGGGGCACATTGCCTGAAATATGGTGTAACCACCAACAATCTGCTCGGCGTAAAGATGGTTCTGGTGGATGGCACGGTGCTGGAAATCGGCGGCAAGCATCTGGACGCGGGCGGTTACGACCTGCTCGGCCTCGTCTGCGGTTCGGAAGGCCAGCTTGGCATCGTGACCGAAGCCACGGTGCGACTGATTGCCAAGCCGGAAGGCGCGCGGCCGGTTCTGTTCGGTTTCGAAACCTCCGAGGAGGCAGGCTCCTGCGTTGCCGATATTATCGGCTCGGGCATCATTCCCGTCGCCATCGAGTTCATGGACAAGCCGGCCATCGAGATTTGCGAGGCCTTTGCCAAGGCCGGATATCCGCTGGATGTAGGCGCATTGCTGATTGTCGAGGTGGAGGGGTCGGAAGACGAGATGGACGCCATGCTGACCGACATCGTTGCCATCGCTCGAAAACATGGCGTCAAAACCGTGCGTGAATGTCAGTCCGCCATGGAAGCCGCCGCCATCTGGAAAGGCCGCAAATCCGCATTCGGTGCGACAGGTCGCATCTCGGATTATATCTGTATGGACGGCACGGTCCCGCTCAGCCAACTGTCCTATGTGTTGAAAAAGACCAGCGAAATTGTCGATAGCCTCGGGCTTCGTGTCGCCAATGTTTTCCACGCGGGCGATGGCAACATGCACCCGCTCATCCTCTTCAACGCCAACGACCCAGAAGAGGCCGCGAAAGCTGAAGAGGCGGGCAATCAAATCCTGCGGCTCTGCGTCGATGCGGGTGGTTGCCTGACCGGAGAACATGGCGTCGGCATCGAAAAGCGCGACCTGATGCGCCACCAGTATTCAGATGCCGATCTGAACCAGCAAATGGCGGTGCGCGCTGCCTTCGATGAAGACTGGATACTCAATCCCTCCAAGGTCTTCCCGCTGGACGGACGGCCTGCGACATGAACGACATGCATCTGCCTAAAACCGAGACTGAAGCTGCCGATATCATTCGCGATCACGCGGATGCCCGCCGGGCGTTGGCAATCTTTGGCGGCAATACGCGCTCCGGCTTCGGCAATCGCGTTGCGGCTGAAGCGGCGCTCTCCTCTCGATCAATCAGCGGCATCGTGGCCTATAACCCCGCTGAAATGGTCATGACGGTGAAAGCCGGAACGCCGGTGGTTGAGGTGGAGGCGGCGCTGTCTGCTGCCAACCAGATGATGGCATTCGAACCCATGGACCACCGCGCCGTGATGGGTACTGTGGGTGAGCCGACAATTGGCGGCGTTTTTGCCGCCAATATCTCCGGCCCGCGCCGTTACGTGGCAGGTGCTGCGCGCGACAGCCTGCTCGGCATCCGCTTCGTCAATGGTCGGGGCGAGGCCATAAAAGCGGGCGGACGGGTGATGAAGAATGTCACCGGGCTCGATCTGGTCAAGCTGTTGGCGGGCTCTTATGGAACGCTCGGTTTTTTGACGGAAGTCACCTTCCGCATCCTGCCGGTTCCGCCTGCACAAACCACGCTCGTTATATCCGGCCTCGAAGACGAGGCCGCTACCCATGCCATGGCCGCCGCCATGGCGACCAGCGTCGAGGTCTCCGGTGCCGCGCATCTGCCGGAGAGCGTGAAATCCCGGTTTCTCAACGGATCGCTGCCCGATGGCGCAGCCACCGTGCTGCGGCTGGAAGGGCTCGGTGCTTCGGTTGAGGCGCGGTCGCAGAAACTGCAAACGATCCTGTCAGCACTTGGCGCTTCGGTGTTTCTCGGTGAGGACGAAAGCAAGGCGCTGTGGCAGCAAATCCGCGATGTGACGCCCTACGCGGCCAATCCGGCAAAACCGCTCTGGCGAGTCTCGGTCGCCCCCTCCCAAGGCCACAAGCTGGTGGCAGCGCTGCGGCTGGAAGCGGGCATCGATGCGTTCTACGATTGGCAGGGTGGCTTGGTCTGGATGCAGATGGACGCTCAGCCGGAAGCGGAGCTTTTGCGGCACTACGTCAAAGCGGTCGGTGGTGGTCATGCCACATTAATACGCTCGGAAGTCCGGGAGGTCATTGCGGCGTTTGAGCCACTCTCGCCGGTGGAAGCTGTGCTTTCTGGGCGGGTTAGGGGGAAGCTTGATCCGGCGGGGATTTTTAATCCGGGGAAGATGGGAATATCATGATGGTCGAATTCGTGGCTCACCCCCCTCTGTCCTGCCGGACATCTCCCCCACAAGAAGGGAGATCGATTTGCGGTGACCTTCTGCCCATCTCTGACGCCGAAGGTGAAGCGACGTCCTTGCGCCCAGCCGATCTCCCCACCTGTGGGGGAGATGTCCGGCAGGCCAGAGGGGGGCGCATCCGCACCCACGCCCGAGGTCTCCACTAATGCAAACCTCCTTCACGCCTCAGCAACTCGCCGATCCAAACGTCGCCGAATCCGAGAAAATCCTGCGCAAATGCGTGCATTGCGGTTTCTGCACGGCCACCTGTCCCACCTATGTGACGTTGGGCAATGAGCTGGATAGCCCGCGCGGACGCATCTATCTCATCAAGGATATGCTGGAAAACGACCGCCCGGCGGATGCGCAAGTGGTGACGCATATCGACCGCTGCCTGTCCTGTCTGGCCTGCGTGACCACCTGTCCCTCGGGCGTCGACTATATGCATCTGGTCGACCACGCCCGCATTCACATCGAAAACACCTACCGGCGGCCGCTGATGGATCGGCTCATCCGCGATCTGCTGGCCTTGGTGCTGCCCTATCCGAAACGGTTTCGAGTAGCTCTCAAGCTCGCCCGCCTCGGTCAGCCATTTGCGCCATTGCTTCACAAGATCAAAACACTGAAACCTTTGGCATCAATGCTAGATTTGGCACCGAAAACCACTCCGGCACCGTCGGCCTTTGCCAATCCCAGCACCCAAGTCCCTCAAGTCGAAAAACGTGGACGTGTCGCGATCCTCACAGGGTGCGCCCAACCCGTGCTCGATCCTGGTATCAACGACGCAACGATCCGGCTTCTCACCCGGCTTGGCGTCGAGGTGGTGCTGCCGGAAGGGGAGGGCTGTTGCGGGGCGCTGGTGCACCATATGGGTCGGGAAGAGCAGGCGCTAGCGTCGGCGCGGCACAATGTCGATGTGTGGATGCGCGAGATCGACAAGGGTGGTCTGGATGCCATCATCATCACCGCATCGGGCTGTGGCACCACCATCAAGGATTATGCCCATATGCTACGGCTGGATGCCACCTACGCAGAAAAAGCGCGGACTGTTTCCGGGCTGGCGAAGGATATCACCGAATATCTGGGCGGACTTGATCTGCCGTCTCTGGAGCGAAATGGTCTGACGGTGGCCTATCATTCCGCCTGTTCCATGCAGCATGGTCAGAAGATCACGACCGTGCCGAAACTTCTGCTGAAGGCGGCAGGTTTTACAGTGCGTGATCCGGCAGAGGGGCATCTCTGTTGCGGCTCGGCTGGAACTTACAACATTCTCCAGCCGGAAATTTCGGCGGAGTTGAAGGCGCGTAAGGTCAGGAATATCGAGGCGACAAAGGCCGATATCATAGCCACCGGCAATATCGGCTGCATGACGCAGATCGCAAGTGGCACGGCGATGCCAATTCTCCACACGATCGAATTGCTGGATTGGGCTTATGGCGGTAGCAGGCCAAAGAAAATCGCGATGACGCAATAAAAAACGGGCGGTCTGATCACCGCCCGTCTCTCATCGGTTGGCACTCGTAAAAGTGCTTGCCGCCCCCTGGCGTCCCCCGCCAAAAGTATATGGCCGGACCTTAGATCATTCATTCAAGCCAGCAAGCACGTTCGGGCCTGATTGCAACTCTTCGGCGTGAAGATTTATATTAGCGTTGCTATCAGATCACAATCACACGCGTGCCGACATTCACGCGCTCGTAAAGATCGGTCACATCTTCATTGCGCATGCGGATGCAACCGGAGGAATTGTTGCTGCCGATGGTCCATGGCTGGTTGGTGCCGTGAATGCGGTAAAGCGTGGAACCGAGATACATGGCGCGCGCGCCCATCGGGTTTTGCGGTCCGCCTTCCATGAAGGCCGGCAGGTAATGGCCCTTTGCGGCTTCGCGGGTGATCATTTCCTGCGGCGGCGTCCAGCTCGGCCACTCGTTCTTACGTGTAATCGTATGCGTACCGGCCCATTCGAAGCCCGGCTTGCCGACGCCAACGCCGTAACGCCGCGCCTTTCCGTTTGCCATGACGAGATAAAGAAGGCGGTTTGGCGTATCGATGACGATTGTACCCGGTGCTTCCTTGCCCTGGTACTGTACCATCTGCGGCAGGAATTGCGGGGGCGTCCGCATATTTGGCGTATTTGGTCTTACGGCCACGGCTCGTGCACGCGGCTGTTGAAACAGCGAGGGACGAACGGGCCGCTGCGGGTAGACAACCGGGCGAACCTGAGCACCACCAAGCTGCATGACCCAAGGCGCCGTCAAATCGGGGCTGACGACAACAGGCGGGCGCTCCCGGTATCGATCATTGGCAAGCGCTGGCATGGACATCGCGGAGACAAAGCTCAGCGCGAGAAAAACGGATTTCATCGACATCGGGTGAACTCTCTACATGACACCGGAACATGACAGTCACGTTCGCACCTCCGCGACAGCGAATGGTAAATGGCAGTTCATGAAAAGCCGCGATTTGGCCGAAAGCTTTTAATAAGGTTAGCACACGGTTTTGAAACAGGGTGAATCAATGGTAATCACCGGCAGACGACGAAAAAAGGCATTGACGCCATGAGTGAAACCGGACTTTCGACAGGCGACGACGGCGTTATCCGCTGCTCCTGGCAACAGGGGCTGACGGATTACGCGCTGTATCACGATGAGGAATGGGGTCGTCCGGTCAAGGATGACACGCGCCTGTTCGAAAAGATTTGCCTGGAGGGTTTCCAGTCCGGCCTGTCATGGCTGACGGTGCTGAGAAAGCGCGAGGCGTTTCGCGCCGCATTCTGCGGTTTCGATTTCGATAAGGTTGCTCAATTTGGAGAGGCCGATATCGAGCGCTGTGTGACAGATAAGGGCATCATCCGCCATCGCGGCAAAATCGTTTCCACCATCAACAACGCCCGCCGTGCCATCGAAATGCGCGACGAGTTCGGCTCGCTCGCCCGTTATTTCTGGAGCTTCGAACCGAAGGAAAACGAACGTCCGCTGGTCTTCGATTACGCGACGCTGCGCGCCAATCCGATCACGCCAGCCTCTACGCGCCTGTCGAAAGACCTGAAAAAGCGCGGCTGGACATTTGTCGGGCCCACAACGATTTACGCATTCATGCAGGCCATGGGCATGGTCAATGACCACATCGAGGGTTGCCATTGCCGCCCGCGCATTGAAACGCGAAGGCTGGAGTTTTCACGCCCGTGACCAGATTTTCAAACATTCTTCTGGCGTCTCTTCTCACCCTATCGGCGGTGGCTCCCGCCCATGCGGAAAGCCGCAATGTCGATGGCATCTGGCTGGATGATGGCGAGACTTTGAAGCCCGCCGCCATGCCCGCATCCGGCCCGCTGGTACTGAACGGCTGGACGAGGCAGGGCAGGGGCGATGTCTACCGCCTCAAGGTCAAGGCGGGTGAGACGCTGAACGTCACACTCGCCAGCCGTAGCGAATTCGTGGTGATGGCCATTTTCGATTTCGCCAAGCCGGAAGACGACGCGATCTTCTTCAGCGATGCGGGTAAGAACACGGCGGTGCTGACGCCGAAGGCGGATACGGAATGGCTGATCCGCCCCATCCTCGTGCTCAGCTCATCCCGTCGCGGCCTTGGCGCAAACTACGCCATTACAGTGGAGAAGCAGCCATAAGCTGCCTCTCCTGTTAAAACGTTATTGACCCTTGGACGCCAGCCACGCTTTCATGGTGGCAATTTCGGTTTCCTGGGCTTTGATCACCTCTTCGGCCAGCTTGCGGATTTCAGGGTCCTTGCCATACTGCAACTGTACCCTTGCCATATCGATGGCACCTTGATGATGCGGGATCATTCCCCGCACGAAATCCACATCGGCATCGCCGGTATAGTTTTCAGACATATCGCCATGCATTTTCTTGCTGGCCTCTCGATAGGCCTTGGTGGAGGCGCTTTCGCTTGCCTCGCTCTTGGTCACATGGCCCGTGTGAGCGCCGTGGTCTTGCGCATGTGCTGATGTCAGAAATGCACTGAAGAGAGCCATGGTGATGGAAATGGTTTTCATAGACATGGATTATCCTTCCTCTGTCTTGCAGAATTTTGATGGATTGTCGCAAAACTCGCCTTTCAGGCGCGGGGAGGTGGCACGGGTGGTGCCAGACCATTGCTCAGAAAAGCCTGTTGCAGGTCAGGGATGGGATAAGGGTCAAGAGCGCGCCCTTTTTCCGCGAAGTTCAGCTCGGGGATCAGTACGAGACAGGCTGCACAATGGGGCGCGTGGATCATGGTGCCCCGGTGCGGGCAGGGATCGGCGCTTTCAGTGCTTTCAGACCCGGCCACGGGTATGCTGTGATCGCCATGATCAGCTTCGTTTCCGGCTGAGACATGGATTTGTGCTGTCACGGGCACGGACATCGCCAGCCCTGCCTGCAAGGGCATCGCGCTTTGCAGAATACAGGCCATAAACATCAATGTGCGGATGATGAAGCGCATGTCGCGGAGCTTAGCCCCTTAAACCGGACAGGAAAATGGCTTTATGTCAGTTCGCTGGCCACAACTTTGTGAATGATCTGGTAATCGCGGCTCTCCTCGCCAAATGGCGCCACCGGCCAGTCCCAACCTCGGGCGATTTTGGGAACCGCCACGCCATGCAGCAAATCTTCCTGCTGGCGTATGCTGCCGTTTCTGTCGATAACCTCAAACGACCTGTCGGTGATAAGGCATGCCTTGCAGGGAAGGCCCGATAACCCATCCAGATGCGCGTGGACGAGGCGCGGCAGCGTATCATCAGGCATTCCATTGTCAGGTTGTTTTTCCAGCCGGTTGCGAACGCCGGTGCCGATCTGCGACAGAAGATTGGCCGAGATGACGAGGTCTAGATACGGGACCAGCCGCAGGAATGCCAAGGGTTCCGGCTGTCGTCCCGCCTCCAGATCGGCATAGCCTGAGAGGTCTCGATGGTTCAGAACGACCGTTCTGCTGTGGCGCGCGTAAAGCCTGGCGCGGATGCTGGCCAGATGCACCAGATCAACCAGAACCACGGTATCGAATGCCCCGGCCAACTGTTGAAGCGGCACGTCCCGCAACAAGCCAGAGCCCAACACGACGGCGGTGCGTCTCTGCTTTAGCTTGTTGACGGTGGAGAGGATGAAGCGTTTGCTTTTCTCCTCATGTTCCGCCCACGCTTTTTTACAGCGGTTCGCCCGCGCCCAGAGATTGATGGAATAGCGCACATGGGGCCGAAATTCCGGCGGCGTCTTCGCATAGGTCGCGGCGTAATTGATGGCTTCGAGGATCATGGTTCAGCGATGGACTTCTCGGGCAGGTGGCCGATTTCGATGACGAGTATAGACTGCTTTTGATCTTGGATGTCGCAAATGAGCCGCAAGCCGCGTTCCCGATATCGCCAGTAGGTGCCGAGATTTGTGCCGATTTTGCGCGGGTCGTCTAACACCGCCACCTGCTCATGTAAAAACGAGCGGATGTGATGGCGAAGACTTGGATCGATGTCTCCGACTTTTGTCTGGAAATCCGAGTGGTACTCAATTTTCCAGGTCACGCCACATCGCCTCTGCGCTTACCATCTTCGATTCACCACGCTGAATTCGGCGCGTCGCCTCTTCTGCCAGATACAAATCCTCCATATCCTCAATGTGCTTTTCGATCGCCTCGCGGATATAATAGGCGGATGTTCGGCCCGTGCGCTCGGATAGCGCTTTCAGGCGGTCGAATGTTTCGTCAGGCAGGCGGATGGCGGTTTGTTTGCTCATGGCTGTGTTGTCCCCGTAGGCGATTGGGATGCGTGTATCCCAGATAGCACAGCTTCCGTTGCTGCGCTAGCAAAACCAGCGCCTGCGGCCTTGCCGCACAGGGCTTCATCCTCTAATACGGCGGCTTGAATTTCAAGAATACCGGATCGGCAATCATGAGCGAAAAACAGAAGAAGCCTCAGAAACTGAAAGCCCGCCTGCCGCGCGGCTTCACGGACCGTTCGGCTGCCGATATCCATGCCACCAATGAAATGATCGAGAAAATCCGTGGCGTTTACGAACTCTACGGTTTCGACCCCATTGAAACGCCGCTGTTCGAATATACCGATGCACTCGGCAAGTTCCTGCCCGATAGCGACCGCCCCAATGAAGGCGTGTTTTCGCTGACCGATGACGACGACCAGTGGATGAGCCTGCGCTACGACCTCACCGCACCGCTCGCCCGCCATGTCGCTGAAAACTTCAACGAGATACAGCTACCATACCGCACCTATCGCGCCGGCTATGTCTTCCGCAACGAAAAGCCCGGCCCCGGCCGCTTCCGCCAGTTCATGCAGTTCGATGCCGATACCATTGGAGCGTTCGGCGTTCAGGCCGATGCTGAAATGTGCATGATGATGGCGGATACGCTGGAAGCTCTGGGCATCAAGCGCGGCGATTACGTGATCCGCGTGAACAACCGAGCATTATTGGATTCTGTTCTAGCCGCTAGAGGCGTGAACGAGTCGCAGAAGGTCAACGTTCTCAGAAGCTTGGATAAGTTTGATAAGTTCGGTTGGGATGGTGTTTTTCAGCTGCTTACTTCCGGCCGTAAAGATGAAAGCGGTGATTTCACAAAAGGCGCCGGACTATCGAGCGATCAAGCTAAAGCATTATACAGGCTCTTCGCAAATCCTGTCGTTGATAGTCGAGATGACGAACCACTTAGAATTACAATCGGCCAAGAGACAGTTAGTTGGCCGAAATCACGGAGAGAATTCTTCTCCGATTTCCGTCGGGACGGAAAGCCCATATTAGATGATGAACAGGTCCAGTCAGGCGCGTTCGATTGGCTGATGCCCATTATGATGCTTTTATCTGATCCTATTGACGGCACTGACGTCGATTTTAGCCCCCTAATTGCGTTGTTCGATATTAGTGGACTTGTTAGCTCCGCTGGCTACGGCAATGATCGAATCAAGATTGATCTGTCCTGCGTCCGAGGCCTCGAATACTACACCGGCCCCGTCTACGAAGCTGAACTCACCTTCGACGTTACCAACGAAAAGGGCGAAAAGGTCGTCTTCGGTTCTGTCGGCGGCGGTGGTCGTTATGATGGTCTGGTGTCGCGCTTCATGGGTCAGCCAGTTCCGGCAACTGGCTTCTCCATCGGCGTTTCGCGCCTGATGACGGCGCTGAAGAATCTCGGCAAGCTTGGCCAGACAAAGCCGCTCGCGCCCGTCCTCGTCACCGTCATGGATGGTGATGTGGAGAGCATGGGGCGTTATCAGCGCTTCACGCAGGCGCTGCGCAATGAAGGCATTCGTGCTGAAATGTACCAGGGCAACTGGAAGAAATTCGGCAACCAACTGAAATATGCCGACCGCATGGACGCGCCGCTGGCGATCATTCAGGGCAGCGACGAGCGTGCCGCCGGGATTGTGCAGATCAAGGATTTGATCGAAGGCAAGCGTCTGTCCGGCGAAATCGAGGACAACGCCGCATGGCGCGAGGCCCGCGTGGCGCAGGAAACGGTGCCGGAAGCGGAACTGGTTGCCAAGGTGAAAGAGATTCTGGCGGCTCAGGCCGAGGATCGGCTGCGGGCGCAAGGCAATTAAGCCGATGAGCCTAGCCCGCCCCCCTCTGCCCTGCCGGGCATCTCCCCCACAGGTGGGGAGATTGAATCGCGGTAACCTCTCGCCCATCGGTAACGCTGCGGGAAGAGCGGGGGCTAAGCGTCTTGCCGATCTCCCTCCTTGTGGGGGAGATGCCCGGCAGGGCAGAGGGGGGTATGTCACTCGCCGTACAGGAGCCATCTCATGCCCATGATAGACATGCCGGATTTTGCCGGTGAGCTTCTGGATGAATTCCGTGCGCGCCGCACCAGCCGCGTCAACACACCGGTCATCCAGCCCGCAGAACCGTTTCTGGATATGGCTGGGGAAGACCTGCGTCGCCGGATTTTCCTGACGGAGAGCGAAACGGGAGCAAGCCTGTGCCTGCGCCCTGAATTCACCATTCCGGTCTGCCTGCGTCACATCGAAACCGCAACAGGCACACCGAAACGTTATTCCTATCTGGGTGAAGTGTTCCGCCAGCGTCGCGAAGGTGCAAACGAGTTCTATCAGGCTGGGATCGAGGATTTGGGCGATACGGATATCGCCGCCGCCGATGCTCGCGCCGTTAGCGATGCTATCGGAATTCTGACCCGCCTTCTTCCGGGACGCAAGTTAACTGTGACGCTGGGCGATCAGCAGGTGTTCGAAGCCGTTGTGGCAGCCCTCGGTCTGCCGCTCGGCTGGCAGAAGCGGCTGGTGCAGGCGTTTGGCGATATCGCGCAACTGGAAGCGCTGCTGCAAAGCCTCGTCAGCCCCAAGCCGATGACAGGACTTGACGCGCGCGTTGCGGGCCTGCTGGCCACGGGTGAGGAAAAGGTGCTGGTCGACTATATCGACAGTGTCATGGAAGACACCGGCTATTCCACCAATGCCAGCCGCTCCCCGCAAGAAATCGCCCGCCGTCTGCGCGAAAAGCTGGCGCTGGCCGCCACGCGCCTGCCGGATGAAAGTTTCGAGCTGCTAAAGCAGTTTCTGAGCCTCCAGGCACCGCTGTCGCAGGCATCGCAGACGCTTGCCGAGTTTGCCGACAAGGCCAAGCTGAAATTGCAGGCCGCATTGTCTGCCTTCGACGCCCGCGTTGCAGCGCTTGCCAATGGTGGTGTCGATCTGGATACGATCACCTATGGCGCAGCCTTCGGGCGTCCGCTGGATTACTACACCGGTCTGGTGTTCGAAGTGAGCGTGCAAGGTGAGGGGGCAGTGCTGGCAGGTGGCGGTCGGTTCGACCGGCTGATGACGTTGCTCGGCGCAAAAGACAAAATCCCGGCGGTCGGTTTTTCACTCTGGCTGGATCGTATCGAAGCCGTGAGGGCCAAACCATGACCATCACCATTGCCTTGCCCTCCAAGGGTCGCATGAAGGAAGACGCCTCCGCCATTCTGGAGCGCGCAGGGCTGAAGGTCGTTGCCATCGGCAATGACCGCTCCTATCGCGGCCGTATCGAAGGGCGCGACGATATCGAGATCGCCTATCTCTCGGCCTCCGAAATCGCCCGCGAGATCGGCAACGGCACCGTGGATTTCGGCGTCACCGGCGAAGACCTCGTGCGTGAAGATTTGAGTGATGTGGATAAGCGCGTCGAGTTCTGCGCCCGCCTCGGTTTTGGCCATGCCGATGTCGTCGTGGCCGTGCCTGAGATATGGCTGGATGTGGACAGCATGGCCGATCTGGGCGATGTCGCCGCCGAATTTCGCGCCCGCCACGGACGCCGCCTTGCCATCGCCACGAAATACTGGCGGCTGACGCAACAGTTCTTCTCCCGCCAGCACGGTATCCAGCTTTACCGCATTGTCGAAAGCCTTGGCGCGACAGAAGGTGCACCGGCGGCAGGGCAGGCGGATATCATCGTTGATATCACCTCCACAGGCTCGACGCTCAAGGCAAACCACCTGAAAATCCTGACCGATGGCATCATTCTGCGCTCGGAAGCCTGCTTCGTGCGGGCGCGAAAGCCAGAACATGAGGGTGACGCGGTAGTACAAGACATCATCGCGCGCGTTCAATCCGCCGTCTAATCCTTGGTTTATTCAGGGGCTGCTTTATGATGGTCTCCTTGGAGAAGGAGTGTCATGATGCATATTACAGGCCAGTGCCAGTGCGGCCATATCCAGTTTGAGGCAGAAGCCGATCCCAATCGCGTTGGCATTTGCCATTGTACGGATTGCCAGCGGCTGACCGGCTCGCCCTTTCGGGTCACGCTGCTGGTCAAACGCTCCGACCTTAAAATCGGGAATCATCAGCCGAAGGTCTATCGGAAAACCGGCGATAACGGCCGCCCGCGCAACCAGCATTTTTGCCCGGAGTGCGGTTCGCCTCTGTTCACCAGCGGCGAGGGTGATGAGGCAAAGGAATGGGGCATTCGCTGGGGCAGCATCAATGAGCGCAACGCGCTGGTCCCCAAGGCGCAGATATGGACCCGTTCCGCCGTGGATTGGTTAGCCGATATCGAGCATCTACCGGGTTACGAAAAAGACTACACGGGATGAAAAAAGGCCGCCGGAGCAATCCAGCGGCCTTTTTTACGAATTGAAGATCAGTTTATGCGCGAGCGAGGCTGAGGCCACGGCGGGCGTCGAGCGAGTAAGCGCCTGCGCCGAAAGTTGCGAGCAGGATGTAAGCACCGGCAAGCGTGATGTTCTTCATCAGCATGATGCCGTTCAGCGTGTTGATCCAGCCGAGAGCCGCATCCGGCCAGCCTGGAACAACAACCGTGCCGCTGTGGAAAACGAGACCGGTGAAGACGCAGAAGACGGCAAGCGCCCAAGCGGCAACCTTGGTCTGGAAGCCAACGAGGATGGCAAGACCGGCGACCAGCTCAAACGCGCCTGCAAGATAGGCCAGAGCTGTCGCCGCGGGCAAACCAGCGCCGGTGATCATACCGGCAGTGCCCGCAGGATCGGTCAGTTTGCCGAAGCCCGAGAGAATGAAGATGAAGGAAAGAAGGATGCGTGCAATGAGCACGAGTGCGTTCTGGCTGCTGGACATGGAAGTCTCCAAAGATGGTGCCGGATGGCATGAATGTATGCCCGACATATGCGCCAAATTGCCGCCTCGGAATAGATGAACAAGTAGAGACTAATTGTTCACTATTTGAAGACAGTGAGCGTTTTCATCATTGCTTGTAAAGCCACAACAAAAAAAGGCGGCCCGTGAGGACCGCCTTTCCGTATTTCAGAAGATAGGACTTCTTAGAAGTCCATACCGCCCATTCCGCCGCCAGGCATCTGTGGCATTGCCGATTCCTTCTTAGGAAGTTCAGCAATCATGGCTTCTGTCGTGATCAGCAGGGAAGCAACCGAAGCTGCGTTCTGCAAAGCTGTACGAACAACCTTGACCGGGTCAACGATACCCATGGTGATCATGTCGCCATATTCAGAAGTCTGGGCGTTGTAGCCGTAGTTCTCTTCGTTCTTGTCGAGAATCTTGCCAACAACGATGGAAGCTTCGTCACCAGCGTTTTCAGCAATCTGGCGAACCAGCGACTGAAGAGCGCGGCGAACGATGTTGATGCCAGCTTCCTGGTCGTCGTTTGCACCCTTTACGGTGATCTTCGTGGAAGAGCGCAGAAGAGCAGTACCGCCGCCAGCGACGATGCCTTCCTGAACAGCAGCGCGCGTCGCATTGAGAGCGTCGTCGATGCGGTCCTTCTTTTCCTTCACTTCGATTTCCGTGGAGCCGCCAACGCGGATAACGGCAACACCGCCAGCGAGCTTGGCAAGACGTTCCTGCAGCTTTTCGCGGTCGTAATCGGAAGATGTTTCTTCGATCTGGGCCTTGATCTGCGCAACGCGGCCTTCGATGTCGGACTTCTGGCCCGAACCGTCAACGATCGTTGTGTTTTCTTTGGTGATCGAAACTTTCTTCGCCTTGCCGAGCATGTCGAGCGTGACGTTTTCAAGCTTGATGCCGATATCTTCGGAGATAACGGTACCGCCGGTCAGGATCGCGATGTCTTCGAGCATTGCCTTGCGGCGATCGCCGAAGCCAGGAGCCTTGACGGCAGCAATCTTCAGGCCGCCACGCAGCTTGTTGACGACGAGCGTTGCAAGAGCTTCGCCTTCGACGTCTTCAGCGATGATGACGAGTGGCTTGCCGGTCTGAACGACAGCTTCGAGAACAGGCAGCATGGCCTGAAGGTTCGAAAGCTTCTTCTCGTGGAGAAGAATATAAGCGTCTTCCAGGTCAGCAACCATCTTTTCAGGGTTGGTGACGAAGTAAGGCGACAGGTAACCGCGGTCGAACTGCATGCCTTCAACGACTTCAAGTTCGGTTTCGGCGGTCTTGGCTTCTTCAACCGTGATGACGCCTTCGTTGCCAACCTTCTGCATGGCTTCAGCAATGTCGAGACCGACCTGCTTGTCGCCGTTTGCAGAGATCGTACCAACCTGTGCAACTTCTTCCGATGTGGAGATCTTCTTGGCCTTGGCCTGAAGGTCCTTCACAACTTCGGTCACTGCGAGGTCGATACCGCGCTTAAGGTCCATCGGGTTCATGCCGGCTGCAACAGCCTTGTTGCCTTCGCGAACGATGGCCTGTGCAAGAACGGTCGCAGTCGTGGTGCCGTCACCGGCGATGTCGTTGGTCTTCGAAGCAACTTCGCGGACCATCTGTGCGCCCATGTTTTCGAACTTGTCTTCAAGTTCGATTTCCTTGGCGACAGAAACGCCGTCCTTGGTGATGCGAGGTGCGCCGAAGGACTTGTCGATGATGACGTTACGGCCCTTAGGACCAAGCGTTACCTTCACTGCGTCTGCGAGAATATCGACGCCACGGAGCATCTTTTCGCGCGCTGTGCGGCCGAATTTAATTTCTTTAGCTGCCATTGTAGCAAACTCCCGGGCTCATTGCCCATTGGTTGTCATGGAAAAGTGAGAAGAACCGGCCAGATCAGCCGATAACGCCCATGATGTCGGATTCCTTCATGATCAGAAGGTCTTCGCCGTCGAGCTTGACTTCGGTGCCGGACCACTTGCCGAACAGAACGCGGTCGCCAGCCTTGACGTCCAAAGGAACGAGCTTGCCGCTATCATCGCGAGCGCCAGTGCCAACAGCGACGATTTCGCCTTCCTGTGGCTTTTCCTTGGCGGTATCAGGAATGATGATGCCGCCCTTTGTCTTTGCTTCAGACTCGACGCGACGTACAACGACGCGGTCATGCAGCGGACGGAATGTTGTGCTTGTCATTAGTCTAATCCCTCGATCAAATGACCTGAACGAACCTCACAAAAAGGTCCGAGTGATGATTGTTAGCACTCCCTGTTGTGGAGTGCCAGCGAGACGGAGATAAGCAGGCTATGGGACTGAGTCAAGGACGGACTGTCGGAAAAATTTCATGTAAAATGGTTACTACCACCGCATGACAGAATTTTTACACAACGATATTTCCCCGCCACCCCCTTCCTTTTGGGAGATGACCGCCGTGTTCGGTCGCATCGGCCTGCTGAGTTTCGGCGGCCCTGCCGGACAGATCGGCCTGATGCACCGTGTGCTGGTGGACGAGAAGGGCTGGCTGACCGAAGAACGGTTCCTCCATGCCCTGAATTACTGCATGCTTTTGCCGGGACCGGAGGCCCAGCAATTGGCAACCTATTCCGGCTGGTTGCTGCATGGCAGGCGGGGTGGCATCGTCGCCGGTACGCTGTTCATTCTGCCGGGATTCCTGGTCATCGTCGCGCTGGCGTCAGCCTATGCGCTTTATCAGGATACGCACTGGTTGCCGGCACTTCTGTCCGGCTTGAAAGCGGGTGTTCTGGCCATTGTCCTGGAGGCATTGCTGCGGGTTGCCAAAAGGGCATTGACCAACCGGTCGCTGGTCGTCATCGCGGCTGCGGCCTTTATCGCCTTGTTTTTCTTCGGCATCCCCTTTCCGCTCGTTATTCTCGCGGCCGGGATTATCGGCTTTGCCAAGGGCAGGGGAAGTGCGCTTTCGCCACTGGAAAAAGGTGGGGAGATGACAGCAACGCCATCATGGAAACGGCTGGTTCTAGGCCTCCTGTTCGGTGTCGTGATCTGGCAATTGCCGCTGCTGCTGCTGTGGGTGATGACAGGACCCGGCACGCTCGTCGATCTGCAGATATTTTTTTCCAAAATGGCTGTGGTGACGTTCGGCGGTGCCTATGCGGTGTTGGCCTATGTTGCGCAGGTGGCGGTGGATACGCATGGCTGGATGATGCCGGGCGAGATGCTTGATGGCTTGGCGCTGGCAGAAGCGACACCGGGTCCGCTGGTGCTGGTGCTGTCTTACATCGGGTTTCTTGCCGCCTTCCGCCATCCCGGATTGTTCGACCCGATGACATCGGGCATTTTGGGTGCCAGCGTTGCGGCATGGGCAACCTTCGTGCCGAGCTTCATATTTATTTTCGCAGGCGCGCCCTATATGGAGAAACTGCGCCACAACCGCCTTTTGTCGGCAGCGCTTGCGGCCATTACTGCGGCGGTTGTCGGGGTCATTCTCAACCTGTCCGTCTGGTTCGGCCTTCACGTGCTCTTTGCCGAAGTCGAACGAATTCCGCTTCTGCCCGCGGTCAATCTCCATGTGTCGTGGCCAGCCTGGCAGACGCTTGATCTGTTTTCGCTTTGCCTGTTCATCGTCTCGGCCACCACGCTTTTCCGGCTGAAACTGGGCATGCTGCCGGTTTTGGGATTGTGTATCACGGCGGGTTTCGTGAGGCTCTGGCTGACATAACCGGGCCGGAGTCCTGCTTTTTCGCTTGCCATCGCCATCCCGCTTTGCGATGTCACAGCGTGAATTCACGGAACGCTTGGAATTATTAAATGGCCCATCGCATTGCCACGCTTGGCGACATCACCGCTCAGTTCGACGTTATTCTGTCTGATGTGTGGGGGGTGTTGCACAATGGTGTGTCTGTTTTTCCGGACGCCGCTATTGCACTGGAAGCGGCGCGCAAGGCGGGCAAGACTGTGGTGCTCATCACCAATTCACCGCGCCCGGCACCCGGCGTCATTACGCAATTGCGGGCTTTCGGCATTTCCGATAGCGCCTATGACCGTATCGTCACATCTGGCGATGTAACGCGCGGTCTGATCGCCGTTGGGCCGAAGAAAATCTTTCTCCTCGGCCCCGAGCGCGATCTGCCGTTGCTGGAAGGTCTGGATGTCGAGGTCGCCGCAGAAGCAGAAGCGACGGCCGTTGTCTGCACCGGCTTTTTCGATGACGAAACCGAAACGCCGGAAGACTACACGGATATGCTCAAGGGCTTCATTGCTCGTTCCGTGCCGATGATCTGCGCCAACCCGGATCTGGTGGTTGAGCGCGGTGAGCGCATCATTCCCTGCGCCGGTGCCATGGCCGCCTATTATGAGCAGCTTGGTGGTGAAGTGCGCATCGCCGGCAAACCGCATGCACCGATCTACGAGGCCTGCATGGCTGCGGCCAAAGAGGTGCGCGGCGAATTTGCAAAAGACCGCGTGCTGGCCATCGGCGATGGCATGCCGACGGATGTGAAGGGTGCCATCAATGCGGGCCTCCAGCTTCTGTATATCAGCGGCGGCATTCACGCGGCGGAATATACGCTGAACGGTGAAACCGACGAGTCGCTGATGAATGCCTATCTGAAAGGCCAGAACGCAGCCCCCGGCTGGTGGATGCCGCGTCTTGCCTAATTGTGTGGCATCGGAATAGAGTCTGCCCATGACCGTGTTTCATCGCAATGAAAAGAAGGAGCAGCTGCCCGAAAACCTGAAGGGCGGCGTCATCGCCATTGGCAATTTCGATGGCGTGCATCGCGGCCACCGCGCGGTGCTGGACCATGCGCTGGAGCTTGCCGCATCCCGCAATGCTCCCGCCCTGGTGCTGACATTCGAGCCGCATCCGCGCACAGTCTTTCGCCCCGAAACGCCGGTTTTCCGCCTCACCCCTGCGTCCGTCAAGGCGCGAGTTCTGGAAGCGGAAGGGTTCAACTCCGTCATCGAATATCCTTTCGACCGGGATTTCTCGCAGCGCTCTGCGGAAGATTTCGTCAAATCCATTCTGGTCGACTGGCTGGGTGCAAGTGCCGTCGTCACCGGCGTCGATTTCCACTTCGGCAAGGCACGCGAAGGTGGCCCGGCCTATCTGATGGCGGCAGGCAAACGGCACGGCTTCGATGTCATGCTGATCGATTCCTTCCGCGATGAGGGTGCCGAAATCGTCTCCTCCAGCCGCATCCGGGAATTGCTGGCGCAGGGCGATGTCGCCGGTGCCGCCGGTCTGCTGGGGTATCGTTACACCGTCGAAGCGGAAGTGATCGGCGGGCAGAAACTCGGCCGCACGCTGGGTTACCCCACCGCCAACATGGCGCTACCGCCGGAAACGGAACTGAAACCCGGCATCTACGCCGTGCGGTTCCGCCGCGCAGACGGATCGCTCCATGATGGCGTTGCCAGCTTCGGCTATCGCCCGACGGTGACAGAGGATGGCGCAGCCCTTCTCGAAACCTTCCTCTTTGATTTTTCCGGCGATCTCTATGGCGAGATTTGCTCTGTGTCTTTCTTCGGCCATCTGCGCGACGAGCTGAAATTCGACGGGCTGGAAGCTCTGGTCGCCCAGATCAAGCGAGACGAGGAAGAGGCGAGGGCTCTGCTCTTGGGGGTAACGCCGCTCGGAGAACTGGATGCACGTATCGCATTTTAAGCGCGTGGACGCTTGTGTGGCATCTATTCCCTTTTCAAACGCTGAAAAAACACATAAACAGACGGCCATGCACCAATTTCGGTCGACGTTCATATCCCGAATTATTGGCCCGGCCTTTCGCGCGCAGTAAGCAGCCGAAAGGTCCGGGATTTCGGCGCTTGCCTTGAGCGCCTTCCGCTTTAGCCCTCTTGCACTCAAGACGGCGTGACCCTGAGATTGTTCTCATTCGGGGCGCCGCATAACGGTATGATCATGAACGACACCGCACAAACACCAGACTATTCCAAGACGCTTTACCTGCCGCAGACGGATTTTCCGATGCGCGCCGGTCTGCCGCAAAAAGAGCCTGAAACCGTTGCCCGCTGGCAGCAGATGGGCCTTTACAAGAAGCTGCGTGCGTCCGCCGCTGGCCGCGAAAAATTCGTGCTGCATGATGGCCCCCCCTATGCCAATGGCAATATCCACATCGGCCATGCGCTGAACAAGATCCTTAAAGACGTCATCACCCGTTCGTTCCAGATGCGCGGTTTCGACGCCAATTACGTTCCCGGCTGGGATTGCCACGGCCTTCCCATCGAGTGGAAGATCGAGGAAGCCTACCGCGCCAAGGGCAAGAACAAGGACGAGGTCCCGATCAACGAATTCCGTCAGGAATGCCGCGAATTCGCCGCAGGTTGGATCGAGAAGCAATCGGCTGAGTTCAAGCGTCTGGGCATCGAAGGCGATTTCGAAAACCCCTACACGACCATGAACTTCCACGCGGAAGCGCGTATCGCTGGCGAGTTGCTGAAGATCGCCAAGAGCGGCCAGCTTTATCGCGGCTCCAAGCCGGTCATGTGGTCGGTTGTCGAGCGCACTGCTCTGGCTGAGGCCGAGGTAGAGTATGCGGATGTCGAGAGCGACATGATCTGGGTGAAGTTCCCGGTGGTGGTCGTGGAAGGCGCGGCGAAGGCAGAATGGTTGTCCGATACGAACGCAAAAATGCCTTTTGTCAACGCTTTAAATGACCTTGAACGTGCCTCCGTCGTCATCTGGACAACAACCCCGTGGACCATCCCCGGCAACCGCGCCATCTCCTTCTCCTCGCGCTTCCCTTACGGTTTGTTCGAAGTGGAAACGGCTGAGAACGACTTCGGCCCGCAGCCGGGTGAAAAGCTGATCTTCGCAACAAAGCTGGCTGACGAAGCCGCCAAGAAGGCGAAGCTGACCTTCAAGTTCGTTCGCCCCGTTACGCCGGAAGAACTCGGCGCGATCACTTGCGCCCATCCTTTGGCTCACCTCGGCTACGATTTCGCGGTTCCGCTTCTCGATGGCGATCACGTCACCGATGATGCCGGTACGGGCTTCGTGCACACCGCACCAAGCCATGGTCGTGAAGACTTTGACGCATGGACGTCCAAGGCTCGTGAGATCGAAGCGCGTGGCATCTCGTCCAAGATCCCGTTCCCGGTTGGCGACGATGGTTTCTACACCGAAGACGCCCCCGGTTTTGGCCCATCTGCCGAAGGTGGCGCTGCGCGTGTGATGGACGACAACGGCAAGAAGGGTGACGCAAACGAGCGTGTCATCAAGGCGCTGATTGCGGCCAACAACCTGTTTGCCCGTGGCCGTCTTAAGCACAGCTATCCGCATAGCTGGCGCTCCAAGAAGCCGGTCATCTTCCGCAATACGCCGCAATGGTTTGTCTATATGGACAAGGAATTGGGCGATGGCACCACGCTGCGCTCGCGCTCGCTTTCCGCCATCGATGACACCCGTTTCGTGCCAGCCGCTGGTCAAAACCGCCTGCGCGCCATGATCGAGAACCGCCCGGATTGGGTGCTGTCGCGCCAGCGCGCATGGGGCGTACCGATCGCGGTATTCGCTGATGAGCATGGCGAAGTTTTGCTGGACGAGGCCGTTAACGCCCGCATTCTGGAGGCCTTCGAGGCCGAAGGTGCGGATGCTTGGTTTGCGGATGGTGCCAAGGAACGCTTCCTCGGCAACGACCACGATCACGCCAAGTGGCATCAGGTGCGCGATATCCTCGACGTCTGGTTCGACTCGGGCTGCACGCACACCTTCACGCTGGAAGATCGCTCGGACCTGAAATGGCCTGCCGACGTCTATCTGGAAGGCTCCGACCAGCATCGCGGCTGGTTCCATTCGTCGCTGCTGGAAAGCTGCGCGACGCGCGGTCGTGCGCCTTACAACGCGGTCGTCACCCATGGTTTCACCATGGATGAGCAGGGCCGCAAGCAGTCCAAGTCGCTCGGCAATGTCGTGGCACCGCAGGATGTGATGAAGGAATCCGGCGCCGATATCCTGCGTCTCTGGGTCATGACCACGGATTATTGGGAAGACCAGCGTCTGGGCAAGGCCATCATCCAGACCAACATCGACGCCTACCGCAAGCTGCGCAACACCATCCGCTGGATGCTGGGCACGCTGGCGCATGACAAGGGCGAAGACATCGCTTACGCTGATTTGCCCGAGCTGGAACAGCTGGTGCTGCACCGCCTGTCCGAGCTGGATCAGGTCGTGCGTGATGGTTACGACGCCTTCGACTTCAAGAAGATCACCCGTGCGCTGATCGATTTCGCCAATGTCGAGCTGTCGGCCTTCTACTTCGATATCCGTAAGGATGCGCTCTATTGCGATGCCCCGTCGTCGCTGAAGCGCCGTGCATCTCTATCGGTCATCGCCAAGCTGTTCGATTGCCTCGTCACATGGCTGGCACCGATGCTGCCCTTCACCACGGAAGAGGCATGGCTTTCGCGTTACTCGGATGCGGAATCCGTGCATCTCGTGCAGTTCCCGGGTGTGCCTGCGGAATGGAAGAACGAGGCCTTGGAAGCCAAGTGGGACAAGATACGCAAGGTGCGCACCGTCGTCACCGGCGCTCTGGAAGTCGAGCGTCGCGAAAAGCGCATCGGTTCTTCGCTGGAAGCAGCGCCTGTCGTGCATGTTGCCGATCCGGAACTGCTGGCAGCGCTCGAGGGTCAGGATTTCGCTGAAATCTGCATCACCTCGGCTATCTCGGTCGTCTCGGGTGAAGGCCCGGCAGATGCCTTCCGTTTGGGCGAGGTCCAGAAGGTGTCGGTCGAGCAGAAGCTGGCCGAGGGACGCAAATGCGCGCGTTCCTGGCGGATCACCGCCGATGTTGGTTCGGACGCTGCGTTTCCCGACGTCTCGGCGCGTGATGCCGCAGCACTGCGGGAACTGGGCGTTGCCGTCTAAGAAAAGTGCCGGGTGAATTGCACTTTGAGCGTTCATCCGGTAAACCTGCCTGAAAATGGCCGGATTTTAGCACCAATGCGGGCTGACGGTCGTCTGGACGGCTTGGGCGGAAGGGTTTCCATGAGCATGACGCAGAGTTTTCGCATGTACGGCACGATTGCGGGCACAGTCACTGTTTGCCTTGCGCTTGGCGCATGCACCAGCCCGACTTACGGCACGGGAAAGACGTCTGCCGAACAGTTGGTAGACGACCTTGGCAACGCGACGTCGATCACGGGCGACCAGAGCAAGCGTAACCTGAAATACAATCCGCGCCCCGGCCTTGTCGTGCCTGCCAAAGTGCGCGCCGATCAGTTGACCCAGCCGCAGCAGAGTCTCGCCAACCGCGAAACCAACCCGCAATGGCCGGAAACACCGGAAGAAGCGCGTGAGCGTCTGCGCGAGGAGGCCGACGCCAACCGGGACAACCCGAACTATCGTTCGCCACTTCTGGCCGGTAACGGCACCAACGGTCAGATGACCGAAACCCAGAAGTGGGAAGCCTTCCGCAAGGCCAAGGCTGATGCGAAGGGCGGATCGATCGTCAACAACAACCAGCGTAAATTCCTCACCGACCCGCCGGTCGAATATCGCAGTGTCTCACAGGACCAACTGACGGACCTCGGCGAGCCGGAAGCGAAGAAGGAAAAAGAGCGCAAGAAGAATGCAGCCATGGCTGGCACCGGCAAGAACTGGTGGAACCCGTTCCAGTAAGGGTTAGTTGTTGGCAGCGGCGAATTTATCGCCGGGCGGGAGTGCTTCTTGGAAGCCCATGCTCCAACCTCCGTTATCCTCGGGCTTGACCCGAGGATCTAACGAACCCCGACATCCAACATGGTATATCCTCGGATCAAGCCCGAGGATGACGTCGCATCTGGGGTCAGCGACACACAGTGTCACTCCCCACGCTTCCCCTGAAAAAAACCGCGTAAAATCTCGGCGCTCTCCATCTCCGCCATTCCTGAATAAACCTCCGGCGCATGGTGGCAGGTTGGCTGATTGAAAAATCTCACACCGCTTTCCACTGCGCCGCCCTTAGGGTCGTTCGCGCCATAATATAGGCGGCGGATGCGGGCGAAGGATATGGCGGCGGCGCACATGGTACAGGGTTCCAGCGTGACGTAGAGGTCCGCGCCTGTCAGCCTTTCCTGCCCCAGTTCCTCGCAGGCCATGCGAATGACGGCGATTTCGGCATGGGCGGTTACATCGTTCAATTCGCGGGTTCGGTTGCCGGAACGGGCGATGACGCGGCCATCCAGCACCAGCACTGCACCGATGGGTACCTCGTCACGGAAGCTCGCCGCTTGCGCTTCGGCAAGCGCCAGGTCCATGAAATGCGTCGTTTCCGCCATTGTTCGTGCAATTTCCTCTTAACCAGTGCCGCGTGACCTGATAGGACACGCCAAACAACAGGCAAACAACAAATGACATTCAAAGACAAGCCGAAGCGCGCTGGGGCCAAGACATTCGACCGGGATAGCAAGCCGAAGTCCTCCGGCAAGCCGGATTCGGTGCGCGAGAAAAAGCCGTTCGTGGCAAAAACGGAGAGTGCTGTCGCGGAAACCGCAGCGGCAAAACCCGAGCGCATTTCCAAGATCATCGCCCGAGCAGGCGTGGCCTCGCGCCGCGACGTCGAGCGGATGATCATGGAAGGTCGCGTTTCGCTGAATGGCGTGAAGCTGGACAGCCCGGTCGTGAACGCCACCCTGGATGACAAGATCGAGGTCGATGGCGAAGCAATCCGTGGTGCAGAGCGCACGCGCCTGTGGCTCTACCACAAGCCTTCAGGTCTGGTGACGACCAACTCCGATCCGGAGGGACGTGCTACCGTATTCGACAACCTGCCGAAGGAGCTTCCCCGCGTCCTCTCCATCGGGCGTCTGGATATCAACACCGAAGGCCTGCTGCTGCTGACCAATGACGGCGGCCTCTCGCGTGTTCTCGAACTGCCGACAACTGGCTGGCTGCGTCGCTACCGCGTTCGCGCCCATGGTGAGGTTGATCAGGCCGCACTCGACAAGCTGAAAGAGGGCATTGCCGTCGATGGCGTACTCTACGGCGCAATCGATGCGACGCTGGACCGCACGCAAGGCCGCAACGTCTGGATCACCATGGGTCTTCGCGAAGGCAAGAACCGAGAGATCAAGAACGTGCTCGGCGCGCTCGGCCTTGAGGTTAACCGCCTTATCCGTATTTCTTACGGTCCTTTCCAGCTAGGCGATCTGCCGGAAAGCCAGGTCGTGGAAGTGCGTGGTCGCATGTTGCGTGACCAGTTGGGTCCACGCCTTATCGAAGCGGCTGGCGCCAATTTCGATGCACCGATCTATGACGCGGTTGTTGACGAAGACGAAGCTCCGGCTCCGCGTCCCGTCAAGTCCGAATGGTCCAAGCGTGGAGATGCGGAACAAAATCCACGCACGCCACGATTTGATGACAAGCGCGACGCGCCTCGCGAACGCGCTCCCGGCCGGCCTGACGCAAAACGAGGTGCCAAGCCTTTCGCCAAGGGTCGTGATGAAGGTCAGGAAGATCGTGGTCCCAAGCGTCCACCGATGGGCAGCAACCGCACCGCCAATGTTTGGATGGCGCCGGGCGCGAGGCCAACCCGCGACGGCAAGGAACGCAAGTCTTACCGGGACGAAGCTGAAACCGTTTTCAAACCGTCAGCAGAAGCCGATGCCCGCCGCGCGATCGTCAGACACAAGGATGTCGATGGCGAATGGATCCGCGCCGACAAGCCCGCGCAGGATGAAAGCCGTGGACGCGGCAAGGGCGGCGACCGTGGTGACCGCGGCGGCAAATCCTTTGGTGATCGTCCAGCGCGTGGTGGCGAGCGCAGCGACCGTCCATTCGGTGACCGCAAGCCGCGTGAAGGTGGCGACCGTGCAGAACGTCCCCGTGGCGAACGATCGTTCGGGGATCGCCCGGACCGTGGTGGCAAACCCTTTGGTGATCGTCCAGCCCGTGGCGGCGAACGCAGTGATCGCCCTTACGGTGATCGCAAGCCGCGTGAAGGTGGCGATCGCGCAGAGCGTCCTCGTGGTGAACGGTCCTTCGGAGATCGTCCGGACCGGGGTGCCAAACCCTTTGGTGACCGCCCCGCGCGTCCAGAAAGATCATTTGGCGACCGCCCGGCTCGCAGCGGTGAACGCAGCGAACGCCCCTACGGCGACCGCAAGCCAAGGCAGGACGGAGATCGTCCTCGCGCTGAGCGTCCTTTCGGTGACAAGCCCCGTGGCGCAAAACCGTTTGGCGATAAGCCTCGCGAAGGCAGACCTTCCGGCGGCAAGCCGGGTGGCTTTGCTGGCAAGCCAGCGTTCGGCAAGCCGCGCGGCGAGCGCTCCGAGGGCGGCTTTTCGGGCAAGGGACCGGGCGGTGGTAAAGGCCCGGATCGCAATGGACCCGGGGGCAAAGGCCCAGGTGGTAAACCTTCTGGAGGCAAGGGAATGACGCGTAATGCGGATCGTAGGCGGTGAGTTTCGCGGCCGGTCACTGGCCGCTCCGAAATCGAATGCAATCAGGCCGACTATCGATCGTACGCGTGAAAGCCTCTTCAATATCTTGAGCCATGCCTATCCGGAAAGTCTGGATGGGACGCGGATTCTCGATGTGTTTGCCGGAACCGGCGCGGTGGGGCTCGAAGCTCTGTCACGCGGTTGTCGGGTTGCACTCTTCGTCGAAAACGGCGTCGAGGGCAGGGGCCTCTTGTGGGAAAACATCGATGCTCTCGGCCTGCACGGTCGCGCGCGCATTCTGCGCCGCGATGCCACCAAGCTCGGCAGCGTCAATAATATCGAACCCTTCGATATGTTGTTTGCAGACCCACCCTATGCACAAGGGCAGGGCGAAAAGGCCTTTGTAGCGGCGCATCTCGGCGGCTGGCTTGTGCCGGGGGCTCTGGCCATTCTTGAAGAGCGGGCCGATGTTCTCGTTACCGTCGATCCGGCGTTCAAGCTGATGGAAAGCCGCACGTTCGGCGATTCCATCATGCATTTTTACCGTTACGAACCTTGATATGTCTTTACAGGTCGTGATGCACGACGTTGCACTCGTGCGTCACTCTCCTGTCGTCTTTGTGTCATAGAGCGGGAAGCGAAATGACTTGAAGGAGAGGCCGCGCCCGTGGCTGAAAAGAAAAAGAAACTCTCTAGCAAAAAGCGCAAACGCGAAGAAGCTGCCAGAGAAGCCCGCGTGAGAGAAGTGCGCGATCCGACATTTGCGCTGGCCCTGGGTGGCGGTGGCGCACGCGGCATCTGCCATATCAATATCGTTGAAGCGCTGGATGAGCTCGGTATTCGTCCGACAGCCATTGCGGGTTCTTCCATCGGCTCCATCATCGGTGCCGGCATGGCCGCAGGCATGAGCGGCCGCGACATCAGAGAATACACACTGGAACTGATGGGCAAAAAGGGCAGCGTCGCCAACAAGCTCTGGAGCCTCGGGCCCGCTTCCATGCGCCACGCCGTCTTCGGCTTTCGCCTGGGGCAATTCAATCTGGAGCTCGTTCTCGATGCTCTCCTGCCATCGGCCATGCCAAAGACTTTCGAAGGGCTGAAAATCCCTCTGAAGGTAACAGCCACGGATTATTACGCGCAGTCGGAGGTCATCGTTGAAAGCGGAGATTTGCGTCAGGCGCTGGCAGCCTCTTCCGCCATTCCCGCCCTTTTCATGCCCATTCGCATGAACGACCGCATCATGATCGATGGCGGCATTTTCAATCCGGTCCCCTATGATCATCTGCTGGATAAGGCGGATATCGTGATCGCGGTAGACGTGGTCGGCGGGCCGGAAGGTGATGGCACGACTATGCCAAGCCGTTTTGAGAGCCTGTTTGGCGCCAGTCAGTTGATGATGCAGTCCGTCATCTCGTTGAAATTGCGTATGCACCCGCCGCATATTTTCCTGCGGCCGCCGGTCAACCGTTTCAAAGTGCTGGATTTCCGCAAGGCACACGAGGTGCTGGCCGAATCCCAGGTCAGCAAAGACGATCTGAAGCGCCAGATCGAGATGCAGGTAGAGCTTTATCATCGCGGCCACGGCGTGGACGCGTAAGCATTTCGCTCAATTACCGGTGAAATGCCGCTTTGGCCTTGATGCGGCAGGTGCGCCGCAATAAATGAAGGTCAACGAAAGGCCTAGCCCATGTCCTCAGATATCGATTCCTCCAAGCTTCTCGAGCGCGCCAGCGAACTGGTCGATCTGGCCCGCCGCGCTGGTGCCGATGAGGCCGACGCCGTCATCGTGCGCTCGCGCTCGCAATCCGTCGGCGTTCGGCTTGGCAAGGTGGAAAGCACGGAATCTTCCGAAAGCGATGATTTTTCGCTGCGCGTCTTCGTCGGCAAGCGCGTCGCTAGCGTCTCGGCCAATCCCGGTTTCGACCTGAAGACACTGGCGGAACGTGCGGTGGCTATGGCCAAGGTGTCGCCGGAAGACCCCTATGCCTGCCTTGCGGATAGCAATCGGTTGGCAAATTCATACGATGATCTGGAATTGTTTGACCCGACAGAGGTTTCTTCGGACCAGTTGCGCGAGGCCGCGCTTGCGGCAGAAGAAGCGGCACTGGCTGTAAGGGGTGTCAGCAATTCATCCGGCGCTGGTGCATCCAGCGGCATGGGCGGTCTGGTTCTGGTCACATCGCACGGCTTTTCCGGGAGCTATATGGGCAGCCGCTTCGGCCGCTCCGTCAGCGTCATCGCCGGTGAAGGCACCAAGATGGAGCGCGACTACGATTATGATAGCCGCCTTTATTTCGCCGATCTCGACAAACCTGAAGACATCGGACGCCGCGCGGGTGAGAGAGCAGTCAAACGCATCAACCCCCGGCAGGTCGATACTGGCAGCAATGTGACCGTGGTGTTCGATCCACGCATCGCCCGCGGCTTCGTCGGCGGCATTGCAGGTGCCATCAACGGTGCATCCGTTGCACGCAAGACCAGCTTCCTGCGCGACAAGATGGGCCAGCAGGTGTTGAAAAAAGGCCTTGTTATCACCGACGATCCGCAGATCGTACGCGGCGCGTCATCTCGTCCTTTTGATGGTGAAGGCGTGCGCGGTGAAAAGCTTGTCATGATCGAGGACGGTGTTTTGAAGCACTGGTTCCTTTCCACCTCCACGGCGCGTGAAATCCGCCTGGAAACCAACGGTCGCGGCGTGCGCGGTGGCACCTCCGTATCTCCGTCTTCCACCAATCTGTCGCTGGAGCCGGGCGATATCTCGCCGGAAGATCTGATCGCCCAGATCGGTGCTGGTTTTTACGTGACCGAACTCATCGGCCATGGTGCCAATCTGTTGACGGGCGAATATAGCTGTGGGGCAAGCGGTTTCTGGATCGAGAATGGCGAAAAGGCCTTCCCTGTTTCCGAGGTCACGATTGCGTCCAACCTCAAGGATATGTTTATGCGGATCACACCTGCAAACGACATCGACCGCAAATATGGTGTCGCCGCACCGACGCTTGCCATCGAAGGCATGACGATAGCGGGACGCTGATAGCGCCATTCATCGGTTGCCTTCGGGGCGAGGGACGGTGCATGTTGATGCACTGGAAACCGCGTAGTGAACGACGATAATATGACAAATGTTACGGGAGCCGATTGGGGCTCCGATCTCGACCTCATTCTGGATGCCGCTCGCGAGGCTGGTCGCGTCGCCATGCAGTTTTTCCGCAAAGACCCGGAGGTCTGGTGGAAGAAGGGCCATTCGCCGGTCAGCGCTGCCGACTACGCCGCCAACGAAGCGCTGGAGACCATCCTTCGCAAGGCGCGACCTAGCTACGGATGGCTCTCGGAGGAAACCGACGATGATGCGGACCGGCTATCAACCGAGACGCTGTTCGTCGTTGATCCGATTGACGGAACCCGGGCCTTTATCGGAGGCAAGGACACATGGTGCGTCAGCGTTGCCGTCGTCCATCGTGGCAGGCCGGTTGCCGGCGCTCTCGTCGCTCCCGCCTTTAATGAGGAATTTGCCGCCGTTGTCTCCGGGCCGGCAACGAAGAATGGTAAGATACTCTCTGTCTCGGATGCAAACAACGGTGAGATCAAGCTTGCGGCACCAGAAGATGTGATCGCACAGCTTCCTGCACATTTGAAATCTCGGGTCCACCGCATTCCGCATGTGCCGTCGCTTGCCTATCGGCTCGCCATGGTTTCGGATGGCCGTATTGATGGCACCTTGGTCAAAGCCCATTCTCATGACTGGGACCTGGCGGCAGCTGACCTGATTTTGGAGCGCGCCGGTGGTCAGCTTCTGGACCTTGACGGAACTCCGCTGACCTATAATCGTCACGATGTCAGCCACCCCGAATTGTGCGCTGCAGCAAATCATTTGCTGCCGGACCTGCTGGAGCGGTTGAAGTCACCAGCCAGAGGTTGATTTTCACGGGAAAATCCCGCAGATGGAGGCCTCACAGAATGGGACTGCGAAAGACGATCCGGGTTTGTCGCGTTAGGTCCCGATCCAGGTTTGACGAAGGTCAGGGAGTTGGTGGCTCAACAAGAGCTGCATGCGTCTGGTCTCAGGGCTTTGAACGATGAGAAGGAAGAGAACACTATGACCGTAGCGGGCAACGAAAAACAGCTTCTGCACCTTGTATTCGGCGGCGAACTGGAAAATCTTCAGGATGTACAGTTCCGCGATTTGAAGGCGCTCGACATCGTCGGCATCTTTCCAGACTATGCAACGGCATTGACGGCATGGAAGTCTAAGGCACAACAGACTGTGGATAACGCACATATGCGTTATTTTATAGTGCATATGCACCGCTTGCTTGATCCACAGAACAAATAATCGCTGGTTTCCTACTTCATTTGTACTATCCTCGATGCATATGAGGTTGTGTGATTCTGCGGGGACGCGCACAACTCGTCTGGCCACACCATCAATTTTTCGTTGGCCTTTCTGCTTGAGACAAAAAAGACGCATTTTAATAAGAAGTAGGCTTCACGCCATCGAGCCAGGGAATGTGGCGCTGTCCTTGGACTATTGATGCTCAAACGAACGACAGGACGAAGCTGCAATTCATTGAGAACGCAGCGTTCTTGTATCGATCACAGGGGAACACATTGCGCGCACTGATCAAAGGCAGCATGTCATGAATAGCCGGATCGCACGTTTCGCTCTTTCAGGTTACAGAATTGCCGGCGTTGCCGCATATCCTTTTGCCCGACCCTACCTCATGTATCGCGCCACCAAAGGCAAGGAAGACAAGCGGCGCCGCATGGAACGCTTCGGCCATGCCAGCGCGGATCGCCCGCGTGGTCCTTTGGTCTGGTTCCATGCGGCAAGTGTTGGTGAAACGCTCGCTCTCGTTCCGCTTATCCGCGAAATTCGCAAACGCGACATTCACGTTCTCCTGACGACGGGGACGGTGACATCGGCAGAACTGAGCCGCACGCGTTTGGGTGATGACGTCATTCACCAATATGTGCCGCTCGACATCAAGATTTCCATCAACCGTTTCCTGAGTTACTGGGCGCCGGATGCGGCGATTACTGCTGAGTCCGAGATTTGGCCTGTCACGATGATGGAACTCGAGCGTAGGCATATCCCGCAGATACGTGTCAATGCGCGCCTGTCCGATCGTTCCTTTGGTCGCTGGCAACGCCACTCCGAATTTGCCGAAGCGCTGTTCAGCAAGCTGGCTCTGGTGGTGGCGCAGTCCGATGTCGATGCGGAGCGCTTCCGTGATCTCGGTTCATGGCCAGTCGTCGTGTCGGGTAATCTCAAGGGTGACACCGACCCGCCGCCCTGTGATGCAGCTCTGCTGGATACCTATCGTCGCCAGATCGGCAATCGCAAGACTTGGGCCGCAATCTCGACATTCGATGGTGAAGAGAAGGCGGCGGGAACCGTTCACAACGCCATCAAGTCGCGCGACGGGCAACTGACGTTGATCGTGCCGCGCCACCCGGAACGGGCTGATGATATCGAGGCCATGCTCAAGGGCATGAACCTGACCGTTGCGCGCAGAAGCCGCAACGATGTCATCACACCGCAAACGGATATCTTCCTTGGCGACAGCATTGGTGAGATGGGGCTGTATCTGCGGCTGACGGAACTGGCTTTCGTCGGGAGATCGCTGACGGCGGAAGGCGGTCAGAACCCGCTGGAACCGGCGATGTTGGGCTGCGCCGTTCTGTCGGGCGCACATGTTCAAAACTTCCGCGAAGCCTATCAAAAGCTGCTGCGGTCCGGCGGCGGGCGTATTATCCGCGACGTGGAAATGCTGGCCAAGGCGGTGCATTACCTGCTGGTCAACGATAACGAGCGATACAAGATGATCGATGCCGGCGGCAAGGTGATCCAGGACATGCGCGGCGCACTGTCTTCCACGGTGAAGGCGCTGGAACCCTACATCAACCCGTTGACGGTAACGGCGAAGCTGCAGCCACGCAGTGCGGTTGGTTGATCGTGGATACCAAGTCCGCTGCAAGATCGGCTGCTGAAATTTCAGCAATTCTGTTCGACAAGGACGGGACATTGATCGGCTATGATGCGAGCTGGGGTCCGGTCAACCGTGAGCTTGCGGCGATTGCTGCAAAGGGTGATCCCGAACTGGCGGACCGACTTTTGCTTGCCTGCGGGATGGACCCCGTTACCGGTCACGTCAAACCCGACAGCCTGCTTGCCGCCGGAAATACGGTACAGATTGCCGAAGGATTGTTGGCTGCGGGTTCTTCCTGCGACCTTGCGGACCTGACGCAACGTCTAGACCGATTGTTCACAGATGCGGCTGGAAATTCAGTTGCTGTAACCGATCTCAAAGCCTTCTTCGCCCGGCTCAAGAGCCGGGGCTACAAGCTCGGCATCGCGTCGAGCGACAACGAGGCCTCTATTCGCGAAACAGCAAAACGCTTTGGTTTTGAACAGAATCTCGATTTCGTGGCAGGCTATGATAGCGGTCATGGCACCAAGCCGCAGCCGGGCATGGTGCTGGGTTTTTGCGCAGCCACAGGTCTGCCGCCGCATCGTGTGGCCGTGGTGGGCGATAACAATCACGATCTGCACATGGCCGCCAATGCTGGTGCCGGTTTGCGGGTTGCCGTGTTGACGGGGACCGGCTCGAAAGAGAGCCTTGCCGCAGATTCGGATTACTGTTTTGACGATATCACCGGTCTCGAAGACCTGTTGCCACTGAAGGCAGGCGGTTAACGCGCCAATTCAGTCTATGCGACGCTGTCTTTTGCAGAATCCTTACCTTTCTGCGAGATAGCTGCTGATACCACATTGGCAAAGCGGGAGTTTGGAGACTGATGGTTTCAGAAGCGCCGCCATTCTGGTGGGAACAGCCCGGCTGGCAAGCATGGGCTCTGTCGCCGTTTTCTTTTCTGTATGGCAAGGTTGCCGGACGGCAGATGCGAACGTCGAAACGTGCATCTGTGTCGGTCCCCGTCATCTGCATCGGCAATTTTACCGTGGGTGGCGCAGGCAAGACACCAACGGCTATCGCCATCGCAAAGGCTGCAATCGCCAAAGGTCTGAAACCCGGTTTCCTCAGCCGTGGCTACGGTGGAACGCTGGATGTCACGACGCTTGTCGATGCCAGCCACCACCGTTCGGTCGATGTCGGCGACGAGCCGCTTTTGCTGGCACGAGAGGCAACGACCGTGATTTCGAGAAAGCGTGTCGACGGTGCACACAGGCTGGTCGCAGAAGGCGTTGACCTCATCATCATGGATGACGGCTTTCAAAGCGCCAGACTGACGCTGGATTATGCCCTTGTCGTCATTGATACCCAGCGCGGCGTCGGTAACGGCCGCCTGGTTCCGGGCGGCCCCGTTCGCGCGCCGATGGCTGAACAGATGCGTCAGCTCTCGGCCATTCTGAAGGTCGGTAATGGGCAGGCGGCAGATGCCATCGTGCGAACCGCATCGCGCGCCGGAAAGCCTGTTTTCGTCTCCTCCATTCAGCCCCGGCCGCAGCCGGATTTTGCCGGTAAACGGGTGCTGGCCTATGCGGGAATTGCCGACCCGAACAAGTTTTATCGCACGGTCGAAGAGCTGGGAGGCGAGGTTGTCGTAAAGCGATCTTTCCCGGACCATCATCATTTCAGCGATGAAGACGTCCAGAACGTCATGAATGATGCGGCCAAATTCGATCTGTTGCCGGTGACGACAGCCAAAGATGCGGTGCGCCTGACCGGCCATCACGGCGCCAGTGCTTCATTGCTTTCAAAAAGTCTGGTCATCGAAATCGACATGATTTTCGATGATCCGACCGCACCGGGCTTGATGATCGATACTGCAATCGAAAATTACCGTCGCCGTAGACTTTGACGCATATGTCCGGTTTTTGAACTCACCGAGGAACAATCGCGGCTCGCAGCGCTTCTCTTTATGACGTGTTCAAATTTGGACTGTGTGAGGAGAAAACGATGGCGCAAGACAAGGTCGAGAAGAAAGTATTCACACCGCGTGAAAGTCGGCAGGGCTTTCGCGGCAGCCCGGTGCTTGTCATTCTGGTGATAAGCCTTCTGCTTGCAGGTGCGGTATGGATCGTTGCTGAAACATGGGGAGAATCGACGGCGCCTGCGACATCGGAAGTCGCGCCAGCGCCGGGTCCCGGTACCCCTGTAACAACGCCAAACCCGGGCGCGCAAGGCACGAATACCTTCGATAACAACACGCCATCAGGCGCGACACCGCCGACAGAGGGTACGGACAAAAACCCGAATTCCACGAACACCACGACCCCATAACGAAAAAAGCCGGGCAAAATGCCCGGCTTTCTTTAGCTTTTAAAGAAGGTCAAGCAGCCTTTTGAGCCGCCGCGTTCACCGAAGCAGTGGCCAGCTTCGTCAGCGCTTCATCAGTTGTGGACTCTTCATTCAGTGTTGCGTCGAGAAGCGGTACGACCTTTGTGTGTCCAAGCTTTTCGGCCCAGGCCTTCAAGGTGCCATAACGGGTGATTTCGTAGTGTTCGACAGCCTGTGCTGAAGAAATCAGGCCCGCATCGAGGGCGGCGGTACCCTTGTAGTCTTCGATGATTTCTTCACCCTCGGCGATGATGCCTTGAATGGCTTCACAGGTTTTGCCCTGAGCGCGCTTGCCGATCAGCTCGAAAACGTCCTGAAGCCGCTCGATGTGCCCCTGGGTTTCTTCCTTGTGCTTCTCGAATGCCGCTTTCAGCTTTTGGTCGGTTGCTGCACGCGCCATCTTGGGCAGCGCTTTCAGCACCTGACGCTCGGCGTAGTAGATGTCTTTCAGCGTATCGTAAAAAAGATCGTCGAGTGTTTTCTCGGCCATGGTCATCTCCCATTGAAAATCGTGCTTTTGCATCACACTCCGGGCTAACCAGCGCCGGATGCGATCGTTCCTGCTCGATTGCGCACAACTTCAATTAATTTTGGAAATGTGTTTTCGGGACCGAGACGTCAAGCGCCGCGTTTTTGATTTGGCAGGGCGCCCGCCCGTTTTTCTGCCTCGAGCGATGCAGCTGCATCGGCGTATGGCTCCTGGCGGACCACGCTCCAGTAACGCAGTTCGTCGATTGGAATATGTTTGCCGGACATGGCGCAGGTGACATATGAACCGGTCTGCACGATGCGAATATCGCCATCGAGGTAATCGATCTTGGCCTCGCGATTGCTGCCGCCTTCAAATCTGTTCATCTGTATTGTCTCCTGACGCCCGGTCTTTTTAGCTTTGCCGCAGCGAGAATACCAGCCGCGATACCGGGAATATCTCAACTTCTGCCGAACAGCTTTTCGATGTCCGCAAGCTTCAGTTCGATATAGGTCGGGCGTCCGTGGTTGCACTGGCCGGACCCCGGCGTATTTTCCATCTGCCGCAACAACGCGTTCATCTCTTCGGGCCGCATGCGTCTGCCTGCGCGCACGGAACCGTGACAGGCCATCGTCGCCGCGACATATTCCAGCTTGCTGGCAAGGCTGCCCGCCGTATCCCACTCGGCGATTTCATCGGCGAGTTGTCGCACCAGCCCCTGCACATTGACTTCACCAAGCATCGCAGGCGTTTCGCGCACGGCAACGGCACCCGGCCCGAAGCGCTCAAGGGCAAGCCCCATGCTGTCAAAGCCGCTTGCATGCTGCATCAGCCGGTCGCAATCTTCTTCCGGCAGATCAATGATTTCAGGAATGAGCAAAACCTGTGAAGCGGGGCGTTTGGCGTGAAGACCCTTGCGAATTTCCTCGAACACCAGACGCTCGTGCGCCGCGTGCTGGTCCACGATCACAAGCCCGTCTTCCGTCTGGGCAACGATATAGTTGGCATGCACCTGCGCCCGTGCCGCACCCAGCGGATAGCGCGACGCTTCTGTCACCGTCGTCGTGTTCTCAGCCATGTCGCTATGATCCGCACGCGCCGTCGGCATGGTGATGTCGGTAAAGCGCGATTGTGCGGTTTCGTGCAGAGACAGGCCGTGTGAAACGGAAAGGGGACGGGACGGAGAGTTGGCTGGCGACCATGCCTGCGATGAAAAGGGCCGCACCGCCGATGGGCTGTATCCTGGACGAAACGCATTCATCATCTGCGCCGCCCCGGTGGTTGCGGCCCGGTCTCCCTCCCGCGCCAAGGCCTGACGCACAGCGCCGACGATCAGCCCGCGCACCAGTCCGGGGTCGCGAAAGCGAACATCGGACTTTGCCGGGTGTACGTTCACATCCACAAGTGCGGGGTCGAGCTGCAAAGCCAGAACTGCAATCGGGTAACGGCCGTGCGGTATGGTCTCGGCATAGGCACCGCGAATGGCGGAAAGCAGCAGCTTGTCCTGCACCGGGCGCCCGTTCACAAACATATATTGATGCGCTGAGTTACCGCGATTGAAGGTCGGCAAACCCGCAAACCCGGTCAGTGTCACATCTTCGCGCTCGGCATAGATCTCGATTGCATTGTCCTTGAAATCGGCTCCAAGAATTTGTGCCATTCGCGCCAGGTGGTCGTCACCCGTTGCCGGGAACTCCAGTGTCGAGCGGTCCGTGCCTGAGAGAACGAAGCGGATATGCGGAAACGCAATCGCCATCCGCTTGACGATTTCGGTAATGGCTGCCGCCTCTGCCTTTTCTGTCTTCAGGAATTTCAAACGAGCGGGCGTGGCGAAGAAAAGGTCGCGGACTTCAACGATGGTGCCGGTGTTTGAAGGGGCGGGCCGAACAGGTGAAACCTTGCCGCCTGCCACCGAAATAATCGCACCCTCGGACGCGCCCTGCTGACGGCTGGTAATCGTCAGTTTTGCCACTGAACCGATGGAGGGCAGGGCCTCACCCCGAAAACCCAAAGTACGGATATCGTCCAGCGCTATCGAAATCTTCGATGTGCAATGCCTGCGGATTGCCAGTTCCAGATCATCAGGCGACATTCCGCTGCCATTATCCGCAATCCGCACAAGCCCTTTGCCACCGCCGGCAGTCGCGATCTCGATGCGTGTCGCGCCGGCGTCGATGGCGTTTTCGATCAGTTCCTTGGCAGCACTCGAGGGGCGCTCGATAACCTCGCCTGCGGCAATCTGATTGATGAGGGTTTCGGAAAGCTGTTTGATGGACATGACGCTATTTTCGTGGATTCGCCCGTCTTGTGAAAGGGAAATCAGACGGATTGGCGAAGATGCACTGGTTGTCCCGCTAAATATTTCTGCGAAACAACGTTAAGCGCCTCTTAAGGGAAAGCTTCTAGGGTGCAACCAGCTTGAAATGAGTGCAGCATCTATTTCCCTTCGGCTATGCCAAGGGTGTGTGACGGAAAGTCGGGGCCGTCGCATTATCGTGAAAAGTCTGCTTCGAGCTCTAGCCCGCATGTCCGATCGTTTTAGCCATTTCCGGTGGTCATTGGCCAATTTTGTGAGTGTACTTCGCCTTGGGACGTGCGTGTGAGGATTTGCGATGAAAGGTGAGGCGGCGGTTTACGCAGACATTCACACTGCCATGCTTGACGCTGTTTGCGATACGATATCCTCCGCATTGATCATCTATGACCGCGACGATCATATCGTTTTTATCAATAATCGCCTTCTTCATTATCTACCTGTCTGTGAAACCAAGCTAAAGGTCGGCACCCGGCTTCGGGACTTTTTGGCGGCTGTCTACGATGGTCGAAGGAAAATCGACAGCGACTCCTTGCCGCGTGGTGTGGAGCGTGAAGACTGGATCGCCGAACAACTCTCATCACACTGGAAAGAGCGTTCCGAAACGGTTGAGCCGCGTGCCGGTGGCAGATGGCTGCGCCTCGTCAAAAGACGCTTCCCGTCGGGTATGGGGATTTGCGTCATCACGGACATTTCAGAGCAGAAGCAGCGCGAAGACCAGTGGCGTTCCGATATCGAGCGGGTGCAACTGACCGAAGAAATTCTGGATACGCTGCCGCTTTCGATCTTTGTCAAGGATCGTAACACCACCTACGTCGCCGTCAACAAGGCCGGTTGCACGCTGCTGGAAACGTCTGCCGATCTCATTCTAGGGCGCACCGTTTTTGATATCCACGCCGACCCGCTGGCTTCGCGGATCGACACGATGGATCGTCATGTTCTCGAAACGGGCAACCCGGCGATTTTGCCCGAACGGGTTACGCGTCTGACAGGTGAGGAAGTCCTTGTGATCACGAGAAAGCAGCGGGTGGGTAAGCCCGGTCGCTATTTCCTCGTGACCACGATGGATGACGTTACGACCTTTGCAACGGCCGAAGCCGATGGCAAGAGCGTCATTCGCGGGCTGGAACATATGGCGTTCACGCCGTCGTCCTATCTGGAGGACGAACATCACCAGTCCTTACAGATATTGAAGGGTCGCAGTATTCTCCTTGTCACGCCCAACGCCCATCTGGGAGAGCTGGCACACAGGAAAATGGTCACCGTCGGTGTTGATTGCGCGGTCGCGGCCAGCCACGCTGAAATGAAAGCCTTCATGGAATTTGCCGCGTCGGCCAGCGTGCGGATCGATCTGGTTATTGTCGACGTGCAACTGGACATCGCCTGTCTGGACTTGCCGCAGAGCTATGGCTTGGATGCCATGACTGTCGATGATTTCCAGTTGGAAAGTTCGCTGATCAACCAGATCACCCGTCATTTCCGCTTTCATGATCACGCGCTGCCCTTGGCATTGGCGGATGAAAGCCCCGAGATTTCCACCGGAAGCGCGCCGACCCCTCTGGGCAGGGCCGTGCTGGATGTGCTCGTGGTGGAAGACAACAATATCAACCAGATTGTTTTTGCACAAATCCTCGAAAGTCTGGGGCTGAGCTACAAAATCGCTACCACCGGCAAGCAGGCATTGCAGCTTTTCGAACAGGAAAAACCGTCCTTCGTTCTGATGGACACGACGCTGCCGGATTTTGACGGTTTCGAAGCAACCCGTCGCTTGCGCAAGATGATGGTAGCGGCCCCCAACCCCACGCCGATCATCGGCGTCATATCGCTGGCCTTCGAGGGTGACAGGCAAGCCTGTCTGGATGCCGGTATGGACGACATGTTGTTGAAGCCTGTTAGCCCCGACATGGTGGAAATGCTGTTCAAGCGGCACATGCCGCACAGCCAAGATCGCATTCGCGGTTGACCGACGTCATAACCCCCGCGAGGGACGCAATTCCAGTGAAAATCGATGGCTATTTCGCAGACTTTAGCGATAGTGGTTTCTTAAGAGAAAAACCGCATTGTCATCGAAACTTCCCACAATCCTTGGGTCAGGATGCGCGCATGAAATTGCTAGAGCCGGATGCGCCGCAGGTAAGCCAGCATGAGTTGCAGGCTATGGCTTACAGCGATCCGCTGACGGGACTGGGAAACCGTTACAGGCTCCGCGACAAGATCCGCATGTTGGCCGCAGAACGGGCCAGTGACCCGGCGCCGTTCACGATCGGTGTTGCGAATATCGACGGTTTCAAGCCAATCAACGATCTTTTCGGTGTCGAAGCCGGGGATGAAATTCTCTGTCAGGTTGCCCATCGCCTCAAGGCTTGCGTGCCGGATGGTGCCGTGGTCACCCGTCACGATGGCGATGAATTCGCATTCGTATTGCCGCTCGTCTTCGAGCGCTCCGGCGCTGAACGCATTGGCTACATGATCAAGGATGTTTTGTCTGCGCCTTATGATCTGGGTGACCGGAACGTGCGGCTGTCCTCCTCCTTCGGCTTTGCAATCTACCCCTTTGCGGGCGAAGAATTCGAAGATTTGCTGAAGAGCGCGGAAACCGCTCTTTATCGTTCGAAGCGTCGCGGCAGCGGTCAGATCACCGTTTATTCGCGTGAAATTGCGCAGGAGATGAAACGCGCGACGCAGCTTGAACAGGCTTTGAGAAACGCTATCATCACGGATGCCGTCGACGTGCATTTCCAGCCGATCGTCCGTCTGAGCGATGCCACGGTTCTAGGCTTTGAAGCGTTGGCCCGGTGGAACGATCCGGATCTCGGTTTCGTATCACCTGCCGTGTTCGTGCCGCTGGCGGAAGAACGCGGCTTCATCGATGCTCTCTCGGAAACGCTGTTGCGAAAAGCCGCACAGACGGCACTCTCCTGGCCGCGAGAGCTGTTCCTGTCCTTCAATCTGTCGTCGGCGCAATTGATGGACCCGACTACGGCTGAGAACATCCTGTCTATCCTGCGGCGCGTCGGCCTCGATCCTCGCCGTGTGGAACTGGAAATTACCGAAACGGCGGTCATGACATCGGCCGATACCGCCCAGCGCATCATTAGTGAACTTCAGCAGGCGGGCGTGCGCATTTCTCTGGATGACTTCGGTACCGGTCAATCAAGCCTGGGCCGTCTGAGAGACTTTTCCTTCGACAAGGTCAAGATAGACCGCGCCTTCGTCTCCCGCATCAGCACGGACCGTCCCTCAGAACACATCATCAAGGCTATCGTTGCGATGTGCGACGGGCTGGATCTTGAGGTCGTTGCAGAAGGCATCGAGGATAAGACGGAAGCCGAGAAATTGCGCAACCTCGGTTGCGCCATGGGGCAGGGCTATTTCTACGGCCGCCCGGTTGATGCAGCCGCCACCCATCGTTATCTTCAGGAAAATTATCGCGACATGTCAGCCTCTGGCCGCGAATTCGGATAGGAAGTTCGTAGGCTCTTCCAGAGAACCCAAACCTCTCCTCCATCATCCCCGGGACAAGCCCGAGGATGATGATACTGAGGCGCGCATATTAAGCCTTGTAGGCTGCATCCAGTACGCCATTGACCTCGATACCGAGGTCGAAAGTCGCACCGTAAAGTGGATTGGCTTTGATCGTCGCTTCGTCCAGACCTTCGCAAGCAGACGTCACGGCCAGACGGTTGGCCTTCGCGCCAAAAAAGACCGGGCATGTGGCCTGCTTTGCTGGCACCTGATATCGGTCGAGATGCGTCCCGGTTGATGAATAGCGATCGACCGCACCCTTGCCCCAGCGGGCGTTCCAGATATGGCCATCAGCATCGCAGATCGCGCCGTCCATGCCGCCGTCCTGTCCTGCCTGATCGATCAGCACCGTAGCCGGGCCGTTCGGAAGGCCGGTCGTGGGATCGAGAGGAAGGCTCATGAGCCGGTTCACTTTCGTGTCGACATAATATCCCGTCGCGCCATCGGGTGAAAAGCAGATGGCGTTGGAAATGCTGATGTCGTCGAAAAGCTTTGTCACCACGCCCTTGGCCACGTGATAGATTGCGCCCGCACCGGTTTCGGCCTTTTTGCCCATGGTGCTGATCCACAATGCGCCGCTCTGGTGAACACGTCCGTCATTGGAGCGGTTGCCGGGCTTGCCGGGTTCGAAATCGGAATGCAGGAACAGGTCGCCCGTTGCCCGGTCGCGGATGAACAGACCCTCGTCGGAAGCCAGCAATTGGCGTTTCTCATCGATCCGCGCCACGACGCTTGCCATGAAAGGCAGGGCATGCACCGTTTTTTTACCGGTTGCGTGGTCGAGTTCGTGAAGCTCTTTTCCCAGAATATTGAGCCAGAACAGTGAGTTGGTTATCGGGTCGAAGCTTGGACCTTCGCCGAGCAGCATCGGTGTGGGATCAAGCACCGTTCCTGCAAATTCATGGATATCAGTCATGGTTCAAGCTCCTATCGCAGCGTCGTAGGCTTTGATGGTCACGAGCGCGCGCTCGCGCACATCTGCCGCCGTCATGCCAGGTTTATAGAGGCTTGTCCCAAGGCCGAAAGCGGTCATGCCGATGCTGGTATAATCGCCGAAATTCTTGTCGGAAACGCCGCCAACCGCCGCAACCAGCGTATCCTTAGGCAAAATGGCGCGGATCGCGTTGATGCCGGATGGCCCCAGAACACTTGCCGGGAAGAATTTCAGGCCGGTTGCCCCGGCTTTCAAAGCCAGCAGCGCTTCCGTTGGCGTCAGTACGCCGGGCATCGTGACCATGCCCTTTTCCCGCGCAGCCGTGATGACCTCGACATCGACATTGGGGCTGACCATCAGTTTGCCGCCGGCCGCATCAAGCTTTGCGACATCGTCCACCGTCAGCACCGTGCCGGCCCCGATCAGCGCATCCGCAGGCGCAAGCTTTGCCGCGATTTCGATGGAGCGAAACGCATCCGGTGAGTTGAGCGGGATTTCAATGGCCCGCAGGCCGCTTTCCAGGAGGGCCGTTACGACACCCTCGGTTTCTTCCGGCCTGATGCCGCGAAGAATGGCGACAAGCGGATAGGTCATGGGTGGGAAGGGAATACGCATTAGAAGTCTCCTCAGTGCCAGATGGCGTTGGCGGCTGCAACAAGCCCGCGGCGAACGGCTTCATCCGCATCAATTGTTATGAATTCGATAGATAGTGCAGCGAACGCTGCCTTGTAGAGTTCGCCCAACGCGCCTGACGCGATCAGCACGACTTTGGCATCCCTCGGCGCAGTGGAATGGGCGCCAGCAATCTCCAGGCCGATCATGGTGCCCGATAGTTTGGCCTTCGCATCCGTGGCAGAGAGACCGTTGAGAAGCTGCCCCGATCGGACGGTGAAAAACCGGTTCGTTGCCATTTGCGGATGTTTGTAGCTGTCGGCTACGGCAGCCTGGAAGGCGGGCAAGTCGCCAGTGAAATTCGCCGCATCGGTCATGGCATGGGAAAGGATGGAATGTTTCGAGATGACGTCGAATATTTCACCGGTCATGAAAGTGGAAAAGCCTGTCACCTTCAAATCGCTGACACTCACCCATTTTGAATGGGTTCCCGGCATGCAGACAAGTTGCTGACCGGAGCTGTAATCTGCCGAAAGCGCCCCGAGAAGCTGGGTTTCTTCGCCCCGCATGACATCAGGCATATCTATCGCGCGCTGCGCAAGTCCGGGCAAAATGCGGACATCGCTGGCTTCCCCGGACACACGGACTGCGCCCTTCAATACATCGGACAAATCAGCGGGAACGTCGACATATCCTGCCTCGACCCAGCCCTGACGCGCCCCGGCCATGCCGCAGATGATGACGGGAAGGCCATCGGGTGCGGAGAGAGCGGTAAGATGTGATGTCAGCACGTTGGCAAAGCCGGTCCGCATGGCTGTGGTCATGCCTTCGGCACTGCGCCGTTCGCCGAGAATCTCGCCGGAGTTGCTCATAAGCCAGAGCCGGAAGCTGGTCGTGCCCCAGTCTACGGCAACAAATGCGGCATCGGACATTACAAAAGACCTCCATCGATGATGATTGTTTGAGCCGTCATGGCGGCAGACGCCGAAGAGGCCAGAAATATGCAGGGACCGACAATATCTTCAGCGGTCAGGACACGCTTGAGGCACTGGCGGTTCATGGTCTGAGAAATAGACGCATCCGTCAGCCACAATTCCTTCTGCCGCTCCGTCACGATCATGCCGGGCAGGATTGCGTTGACGCGAATGTTTTCCGGACCGAGCCGTCCGGCCAGGCTTTTCGTCAACCCGATGATACCGGCTTTTGCCGCAGCATAGGCGGGCAATGCCCCCATATTCAACAGATAGGAAATAGACGAAAAATTGATGATCGATGCACCTTCCGCTCGACGCAGATGCGGCAGCGCCGCTTGCGTGACGAAAAAAACCGGCTTTAGATTGACCGCGTGATTGGCATCCCAGTAGTCGCTGGTCACGGTGTCTATATCGTGCCGGTCGTCCCAGGCAGCGTTGTTCACCAGAACCTTGATGCCGCCTGTCGCTTCCGCCGCCACGGTCACCGCCTGTGCCAGTTGCGACTGGTCACGGAGGTCTGCGTGGGCATAAAACACCGGATGCCGTGTTCGCCCCGACAGCGTATCGACAAGTTTTCTGCTGGCCGCTTCATCGATGTCGATAAAGGCGACGTTCGCACCAAGCTGTGCAAAAGCAGTCACCAGAGAAGCGCCGATGCCGGAGCCGCCACCGGTGATAAGTATGCCTTGATTCTCGAATTCGGAAACTTGTGAAGAATATTCGCTCGACATGACGCCCGGCAAGGATTAAAAGTTCCATTATTTGGAACTAAGTTTCATTTGATGGAATAGTGCCCTTGCCCTCTTGGCAATGTCAAGCGCGGCAATTGCGCGCGTGGAGAATACCATGGCGTCCGCCGATCGCGAAAAGATGACCGGAACGCTTGGCAAGGCGATATCCTTGCTGGAACTTGTTGTTCTGTCGCCGCAGCCACTTCGCTTTACCGATATTCTTCAGCTGTGCGAACAACCCCGTGGCACGCTTCACCGTCAACTCGGACATCTCGTGGAGGAAGGCCTGCTGGAGCAGAAGGATGATCAGACTTACGTGGCGGGCTTGAGGCTCCTGACATTCGCGTCGCAGGCGTGGAGTGGAAATGACCTGCGCTCCATCGCAGCGCCGCATCTTCGCATTCTGCACGAAAAAACACAGGAATCCGTTCACCTAGGTGTGCTGCGCGGCGCAGAAATTGTTTATCTCGACAAGATCGACGGCAAGCATGCGGTGCGGATGTATTCGCAGATCGGTCGCGTTTCGCCCGCCTATTGCACGGGAGTTGGCAAAGCTGCCCTGTCGCTTCTGCCGGACGCAGAGCTTGATGCCGTTGCTGCAACCATGGATTTTCATGCCTACACCTCGAATACGATCCTGTCTGCAACCCGTCTCAAAACGGCGGTTGAAGATATCCGCAGCCTTGGTTTTGTTTTTGATCTGGAGGAGCATGAGACTGGGATTCAGTGCATTGCGGTGCCCATAATCGCACCCGGCCAACGGTTTTACGCGGCGATTTCAGTAACCGGTCCGGCTTATCGTTTGACGCAAGAGCGTCTTGCAAGCTGGTCCGATATTGTTTGTGAAGCTGCACAGAATATCGCATCGGATCTATTTGTTCGCCTTCCTCCAATACGTCAATAATCTAATATAATTTGGGATTTAATGACCAGTAAGAAGAGCTGATGCAAAAAAAAGTGCGATGTATGGATACAATCAACTTTTATTTGCAAAAAATGGCCCATTGATATTCATGAGTTAACAATCTTCTGATAGTTAATATTTTATTTTACGCGATCTTGTGAAGAAACAAAAACGATGTTGAACTCTGAATTTTGCAACTCTTCGCATCCTGGTGCAGAATGCGCGCGCGATGTGGAAGAGCTGAAAACCCAATTCGATATATTCCGCTTTCTGAAAAAACTAACTGAAGCCTGGGGAATGAAGGCCTTCATGGTCCTCAATATCCCCTCTCATGTGGCGCAGGAGTTGTCGCAATATACGGTCATTACCAATTGGCCCGCGGAGTTGCTGCACCAGTATGATCATGAGGGACTGCTCTCGCGCAGCAATGTGCTTCGGACGCTGAAGCAATCATCTGTGCCATTTTCGGTCGATATGGAATTCACCACGCGCGGCCACGACGACGCTACTGCCAAGAAAATTTCGGAGCTCTTTGGTCGATTTGGCATGGGCAACTCTCTATGGTGTCCGGTCCAAGACCCATCCGGTCAGAGAGGTGCTGTCTCGTTTCATGGCGAAACATTCAATCTAGAGCCAAAACGCATCGCAGAAATTGCGTTTATTGCGGCACATGTTTTCAGCCGCCTAGCTTATGTCCGCAGTCTCGATGCCCGGGTTCCGGAAACGTTGACGGATCGGGAGATAGACTGTCTGAACTGGACTGCGGCAGGCAAAACCAGCGCTGAAATTGCCGAGATTCTGACACTGTCCGAGCATACCGTTAATCATTACCTGAACCGCGCAACCAAAAAGCTCAATACAGTCAACCGCACGCAGGCGGTCGCAAGAGCCTTGCGTATTGGCATCATAAAATAGGAATATTTTCGATTTTATGATTGTTATCTACAGGGACCTAAGCAATTCTCGGGTTACTCGCGGCAGGGGAGATTCGTTTGGCGGCATCGAAACGCTTCAAGGCTGGATTTTCTCCGACGATTGATTGCGCAGTCCTTGTTGTTGCTCTCGAAAAAGGCTTCGCCACCGACGAGAGCCTTTCTCTTGAACTGGTGAGAAGACCGTCCACCGCTGACCTTTTGGCCGACTGGGAAACGATCGATCTCCAAGGCCTCCATCTGTCTGCAACCTTGCCCGTTGCCTCTGCGCTTGGGTTGCCTGATCTGCCAGCCAATCTCGTCGCGCCTTTTGTTTTGGCCACGGGCGGCGCAACCTTCGCCGTATCGCAGGTTTTGCACGACGACCTCGCCGAGCAGGGGATGAAGATACCTGATCCCGGCACCCTTGCGCGGTCTCTTGCCCGTGTAGCGGCGTCGCGGCAGACGGCGAAGCTCCAGCCATTGGTTTTCGCCGTCGAACATCGTCTGGCGGTTTCGGTGTTCGAACTGCGTTACCTGTTGGATAGCGCGCATATGCGCATCGGCCATGACGTCAACCTCGTCGTAGCTGCACCCGTCGATATGCCGAAAATGCTGGAAACGGGCGATATTGACGGGTTCTATGTCGCAGAGCCCCACGGGACATCTGCCGTTCTTCAGGGTACGGCGCGCATCGTGACGACAAAGTCCCATATCTGGCAGAACGCGCCGGAAAAGGTTTTGGCTGTGTCGCGCGATTGGGCAAGCACCCAGCCAGCGACACTGGAGGCGCTGTTACGCGCGCTTTATCGCTCTGGCGAATGGTGCGCCAGTCATGCCAATATCGAGGAACTCGCGGGTATTCTGGCTGCTCCACATTATCTGGACGTGGATGGTGATCTCATCCTGCCCGCCCTCACAGGCTTTATCTCGCATTCTCCCGCCAGGATGCTGGAACGCCCCGGCTTTTTTTCGACCAGCAATAAGGCTGCGAATTTTCCCTGGCAGAGCCAAGCGCTGTGGTTCTACAGCCAGATGTTACGGTGGAACGATTGCCCCCCGGAATTCGCCGGAGATGCGAGTGCCTATGAGGCCGCATGCGAGGCCTTTCGCCCAGACCTGTTCCGTAACGCGATGAAGCCGATCTTCGCGCCGGTTCCCGCAGCCAATATGAAGCTTGAGGGCACGTTGCAGGCGCCGGTTCACGTCGGTGCATCGCGGTCCGGCCTTGTTCTGGGGCCAGATGCCTTTTTCGACGGGCGCATCTTCGACCCCGAAAAGATAGCGCCCGGCAACGAAAACTGAGACGCGGCTGTTACCCGTTCCGACCATTTTATGCTTTACCATTGGCGAAACAGGCGCGGTTGGGTATTGAAGACCGGCGCATCGGGCGCGATGGATACCGGCATGACACAGGGCGACAAGAAGCAGATCGAGCAGGCGTTGGAAAACGTTGTCTATCCTGGCAGCGATAAAAACATTGTCGCGCTGGGCATGGTGTCGGAAATCTTCATTGCGGATGCAAAAGCCTATTTTTCCATTACCGTTCCAGCGGACAAGGCCGACGACATGGAGCCGTTGCGACTTGCAGCCGAAAAGGCAGCCCTTGGCGTACACGGCATAAAATCGGCCATGGTCGCTCTGACGGCCGATCGCAAGCCGGGCTCGGCCCCTTCGCCAAGAGCAGCGGCGGCTCCCCCGAAATCGCCGCCGCAGCCGCGCACCAAGGCAGGTGTGCCCGGTATCGGGGCGATTATCGCTGTGGCATCCGGCAAGGGCGGCGTCGGAAAATCGACGACTGCCGTCAATCTGGCGCTCGGGCTTCAGTCGCTCGGCTTGCGCGTTGGCATTCTGGATGCCGATATTTACGGACCTTCGCTGCCTCGATTGCTGAAGATTTCCGGCCGCCCGCAGCAGGGCGAGGGCCGCACCATCATGCCTATGGAAAACTATGGCCTCAAGGTCATGTCCATGGGCTTTCTGGTGGATGAAGAAGCCGCCATGATCTGGCGCGGGCCGATGGTGCAATCAGCTCTGTTGCAGATGCTGCGCGAGGTGGCCTGGGGAGAACTCGACGTGCTGGTGCTGGATATGCCGCCTGGCACAGGCGATGCGCAATTGACCATTGCCCAGCAGGTGGCGCTGGCGGGTGCCGTTATCGTATCGACCCCGCAGGATATGGCGCTGATCGATGCCCGCAAAGCCGTCACCATGTTTAACAAGGTCGAAGTGCCTATCCTGGGTGTCATCGAAAATATGAGCTATTTCATCGCGCCGGATACGGGTGCCCGCTATGATATTTTCGGCCATGGCGGCGCAAAGGCAGAGGCCGAACGTATTGATGTGCCTTTTTTGGGGGAAGTGCCACTGACCATCTCCATTCGCGAGTTGTCAGATGCCGGAACGCCAGTCGTCGTGGCAGAGCCGAATGGACCACAAGCGCAGATTTACCGTGATATTGCGCAAAGGGTATGGACCCAGGTCGGGGCTGATGTCCGCAGGCCGGCGCCTCGGATCGTGTTCGAATAATAAGCAGCTATCGATGCACGGTGCGCATAGCACTTGATCTTTCGTACGGCTTGACAGGGCCTCGCTTAGGTAGAACTCTGTCGTGAATTGCTGTTTTAACGAGAGGTGCCAAAGCGCAGCGCCCTTTGTGTTTTTCTATTAATATACTGAAATATATTGGTTTTTATCAAAAAAATTAGCATGTTTTTGTGATGGTTTCTCCAACGTGGTCCGGTGTGCTTTTTGCGGAGTGTCGCATCGGTTGGACTGGCGCTTTAAAAAAATACTCCTTGATTCTTCCGGGCATAGGGAGCATAGGCCGCGCCGTTTGATCCGCCGTCCATCCGGACGTTTGCGGAAGCCACACATGATGTGTTAGAGCAGCCTACCGGCATTTGTCGGTGTGCTGACCGGAGAAACTGATTGATCAAAGCCTATCGCTCGAATTGCGAGGCAATCAGCCTGTCGGCGGACCAATCGGTCACGCAGATTTCGGACGATATTGTCTGGATCGACCTGATCAACCCTGACAGGGCCGAAGAAACTCTCGTCGAAAAAGCGCTTGGCGTCGAGTTGCCGACCCGCGAGGATTTGAAGGACATCGAGCCGTCCAGCCGCCTCTACACGGAAGAGGGCAATGTTTTCATGACCGGTTCGCTGGTATGGAACGCAAATTCCAACGATCCCCGGCTGACGGACGTCGCCTTTATTCTGGCAGGCAACCGGCTCGTTACCATTCGTTATGCGGAACCGAAGTCCTTCAACCTCTTCACTGCTGCCATCACACGTGTGCCGCATGAAATGCGCAGCGGTGCTGCCCTTCTGTTGAAACTGCTCGAAACCATCGTGGATCGCACCGCAGAAATTCTCGAAAATTCCGTCGTTGGCATCGATACGGTCGCGGCTGGTATTTTTGGAGAGCAGGCGCGCAGCAAACGCAAGGCGCCGCGCTATCTCGAAGACAAGATCGCAGATATCTCCGCTTATCACCGGCTGATATCGAAGGTGCGTGACAGTCTGGCATCGCTGGCTCGCCTGCAATCGTTTCTACAGGCAACACCCAACGTGCAGCAGGACAAGGAAGCCAAGGAAACGGGCCGCTCCATCGGCCGCGATATTCAGTCTCTGTCTGAGCACGCCTCGTTTATCTCCGGCAATCTGACCTTTCTGCTGGATGCGGCGCTTGGCATCATCAATGTCGAGCAGAACGCAATCATCAAGATTTTCTCCATCGCGTCGGTCGTTTTTCTGCCGCCAACACTCGTGGCATCCGTTTACGGAATGAACTTTAACGTCATGCCGGAGTTGCAGTGGTCCTATGGCTATCCTCTGGCAGTCGTCGTCATGCTTGTATCGGCAATAATTCCGTTCATTTTTTTCCGCTGGAAGGGCTGGCTCTAACCGGTCAGAATCACAATGTCTCATACCTTGGATAAGGAAGACCTCGGCAAGCCGGAAGCGGATGATCACCGCCTCAAGGGCTTGTTCGCGGCCATGCTGGGCTCTATCGGTGTCGTCTATGGCGACATCGGCACCAGCCCGCTCTATGCCTTTCGCGAAGCACTGAAACCGATTTCACATGACGGCATCACCGAGGCTGAGGTCATCGGTCTCATATCGCTGATGATCTGGGCGCTGACCATCATCGTCACCATCAAGTACATCTGTTTTCTGCTTCGGGCGGATAATGATGGCGAAGGCGGCACATTGTCGCTGCTGGCGCTTTTGATGAAATCGGCTGGTAGCAAGCGCGGTGTGCTGATCATGCTGGGGCTCATCGGAGCCGCACTCTTCATGGGTGACGCCATGATCACGCCAGCGCTTTCCGTGCTGTCAGCGGTGGAGGGTCTGAAACTCGTCACGCCAGAGATGGATTCCTTTATCATCCCCATCTCCGTCGTCATTCTTGTCGGTCTGTTTGCCATCCAGTCCCATGGCACTGAAGTCGTTGCAAAGTTCTTCGGCCCCATTACAGCCGTCTGGTTTCTGGTTATGGGTCTCGTCGGATTCCTGCATATTTCGGATGACTACAGAATCCTCTATGCTTTCAATCCATACCATGCCGTCGAATTTCTGCTGGCCGAGGGGTTTTACGGCATCGTCGTTCTCGGCGCTGTCTTCCTGACGATCACCGGTGCCGAAGCCCTCTATGCGGATTTGGGGCATTTTGGCCGTAGACCCATTCAATGGGCGTGGTTCGTGCTGGTCTTTCCCGCTCTCACACTCAATTATCTCGGTCAGGGCGCGCTGGTTCTCAAAGACACGGCCGCAATGTCCAATCCGTTTTATCTGATGTTCCCGCAATGGGCGCTGCTTCCCGCCGTCATTCTGGCGACAGCCGCCACCATCATCGCCAGTCAGGCGGTTATCACAGGTGCCTTCTCGCTCGTGCGTCAGGCCATCCACCTCGGTTATCTGCCGCGGATGGAAATCCTCTTCACGTCTGAGACCAATACGGGGCAGATTTACCTGCCTTCGGTCAACACTGTTCTGTTGTTCGGCGTCGTTGCGCTGGTGTTGACGTTCAAGAGTTCGGACGCACTGGCCACCGCCTACGGCATCTCCGTGACCGGCGCGATGGTTGTTACCAGCCTGTTGTTCTTCCAATTTGCCCGCAGTCACTGGAAGTGGTCGAAGTCTCTGGCCATGCTGGTGATCTTCCCGTTCATTTCGCTTGAACTCATCTTCCTCGGTGCCAACCTGTTGAAGATCCACGATGGCGGTTACGTACCGGTGTTGTTGGCCATGGCTTTCGTCATCATCATGATGACATGGCAGCGCGGATCGAAAATCCTGTTTGCGAAAACCCGCCGCACCGACGTGCCGCTGAAAGCCTTCGTAGCCTCGGTCGAAAAGGAAAGCTCGCATGCCCCTGTGCGTATTCCCGGCACAGCCATCTTCCTCACGGGCGACCCTGAAACGGCACCTGCGGCGTTGCTGCACAATCTCAAACACAATCACGTTCTGCACGACAAGAACGTCATCCTGACGATCCGCACCGAAGACACGCCCCGTATCCACCCGGACAAGCGTTACACGATCACCAAGATCAGCGAACGTTTCGTGGTTGTCGAGCTTCACTTCGGTTTCATGGAAACCCAGAACGTCACACAGGCCTTGGGCTATCTGCGCCGCACCGGTTACAAGTTCGATATCATGTCCACGTCGTTCTATCTGGGCAGACGCAAACTGGTGCCTGACCCCAAATCCGGCATGCCGGGCTGGCAGAACCGTCTGTTCATCGCCCTTGCGGAAACCTCGGCAGACCCGTCTGATTACTTCAGACTTCCGGCCAACCGCGTGGTGGAACTCGGTTCACACGTGGTGATCTAAAACCGTCACTTTTCTGACGACACGGCTTTTTCGTTATCGCCACACGTTAACGTGAAGGCATTTGGGTCTGGCCCGTTAACCAAGCATCAAGGTTAATGAGAGATTATTCGGCTGTGTAGCAGTGTGTTGCGTTGTCCGGAGTACTGGTTTTGCGTTCAAAGAAAGTATCGCGTCGCGGGTTCTTCTTCTCGTTTGAGAAATGGACATCGCCTGTTGTCTTCGGCCTTGCCGCCTGGCTTGCCTTTCCCTCCTTCGCCGCACGCGCCGATCTGGCGTCCCTCCTGGCAGGGCTCGATGCCGGGGGTGAGCAGTGGCGAATGGTCCTGACCAATTCTCCTGCGGGTTCGGTTCACAGCGCCTCACTGGCATTCAACGACGCCGATGCGGCGCCAGCGCTCAACGGGGCAGGGATGATTACACCCGATGGCCGCAAGGTCGCCTTTGTCACGGGTAAGAACGGCAAGGAAACCACGCCGGACAGCGACCGCGTCAACCGCGCCGCCAAGAAGGGTCGCGTTGTCTCCTCGGAGGTCATGCAGCCGCCGAAAGCGTTCACTGCGGGATCGGTTCTGCAACGCACCAGCATGCTGGATGTCGAACCGATGAAGCGGAAAGATCGCACCGCTTTCGTCAAGCCGAAGAAGAGCAATGACATCGAGCTTGCCTCCTTCTATTTCCGCCGTGATGAAACCAAGACCGAGAAAAGCGTTTCGCCTATGGTGGCGGAACTGATCACCAATCGCTCCGCCGATATACTGGCAACCGCCTACGCGCCGCCAGAACCGGATTTCGCGCGCGAATCGCCCTTCGACGCTATCCTCAAAAAGCCCGACGCCGGACGCTTCGTTCCGCAGATATCTGCCGACGACCACGCCTGGGCGGCGACGCCGCTGCCAGCGGAAGTGTTTTCAGCAGCCGAGCAGCAATGCCTGGCATCCGGCATTTACTTCGAGGCGCGGGGCGAATCGGTCAAGGGTCAGGCCGCCGTCGCGCAGGTCATTCTCAACCGTGTCCGCAACCCGTCCTATCCCAAAACCATCTGCGGCGTGGTCTATCAGAACAAGGACTGGCGCAATCGCTGCCAGTTTTCCTTCGCCTGCGACAATATCAAGGACCGGATCAACTCCGAGCGTCACTGGAAAATGGCGAGAGAAGTTGCCATCGCAACCTCGGCTGGCAAGATATGGTTGAACGAAGTCGGTTCTGCCACCCACTATCATGCCGTTTACGTCCGCCCAGCCTGGGGGAAGTCCATGAAAAAGGTGGGTAGAATCGGTTTGCACGTCTTCTACCGGACCTATGGCGGTGGATGGAGCTGATATTTCGGGCTTTTTACCGGGATAAGAGTATCAAAATTGCCGATTCCACGGCCTAACGACGTCACGAATTTGCGAAAATTAGCCAAGCCTTTGTTTTCATGATGTAATTTTGTACATTGTGAACCACCTTCTGTGCCTTGACTAGCGAAGTCCCTAAAACTATGTTGCGCCCGACTTCAGAGCGGGCTGGAACATGCTCAAAGCCCTGCCGTTTACAACTCCAAAGAGTTCTGGCACGACCGGAATGGAGCAAAAAGGCAGGATTTGAAAATGACCGGCAACCGTAACGATAGTCTGGAAGAGCGCCGCAAGCACCTGGCCGATGAGTTGGCCAAGGTGAAGTCGGATGACGAGGCAGAGAGACGAAGCGAGCAGAATGCGCAGGAGAGCCGAAAAGGCTTTGCACTTGCGATCAAGCTGTCTTCAGAATTCATCTCTGCCATCATCGTTGGCGCCATGCTGGGCTATCTTCTGGACTATTTTGTGGGCACGTCACCGTGGGGGATGATCGTTCTTCTTCTTCTCGGATTTTGTGCTGGCGTATTGAACGTTCTGCGTTCTGCCGGAGTGGTGGCAAAGCCGCCGCTTCTCGAAGGTGGGCTGGGACAAGACAAGAGTGGAAAGCAGGGCGATTGATATCGCTGCTCTCCATATGAGACGTTAAAGTGTCGCCTTTCGCGGCAAAAGGTAAAGAGGGCATACGTTGGCAAACGATCCGACCCATCAGTTCATGGTTACGCCGATCATCCCGATTGAGATCGGCGGCGTCGATTTTTCGTTCACCAATGCGTCTCTGTTCATGGTCGCAACGGTCGCAGCAGCGTCCGGTTTCCTGTATTTCGCAACGTCGAACCGCGGTCTGATCCCAACCCGCATGCAGTCCGTTGCTGAAATGTCCTACGAATTCATCGCTTCGATGCTGCGCGAAGGCGCCGGCAAAAAGGGCATGGTGTTCTTTCCGTTCGTGTTCTCCTTGTTCATGTTCGTATTGACAGCCAACCTTCTCGGCATGTTCCCGTATTTCTTCACCGTCACCAGCCAGATCATCGTGACATTTGCGCTGTCGTGCCTCGTTATCGGAACCGTCGTCGTATACGGCTTCTACAAACATGGTCTGAAATTCCTCGGAATTTTTGCGCCGACGGGTGTACCGGCGGTTCTTCTGCCGCTTGTGTCGTCCATTGAAATCATTTCCTTCCTGTCGCGTCCTATCAGTCTTTCCGTTCGTCTTTTCGCGAACATGCTGGCAGGTCACATCACGTTGAAGGTTTTCTCGGGCTTCGTCGCTTCCATGGGTGCCTTGGGCGCACTTGGTATCGGTGGCGCAATCCTGCCCCTCATCATGACGGTCGCAATGACCGGTCTGGAATTTCTCGTCGCCTTCCTGCAGGCATACGTCTTCGCGGTACTGACTTGCATGTACCTGAACGACGCCGTGCATGGCGGTCACTGAGAAGTAAAGTCGCTGACCCCAAGATCGGGTGTCAAACATAGCCGCAAACAACCATTCTAAGGAGCTTAACATGGAAGCGGAAGCAGCAAAGTACATCGGCGCAGGTCTCGCATGCCTCGGCATGGCTGGTACGTCCCTCGCTCTCGGCCGTATCTTCGGCGATTTCTTGTCGGGCGCACTGCGCAACCCGTCTGCCGCTGACAGCCAGTTCGGCCGTCTGGTATTCGGCTTCGCCGTTACGGAAGCTCTGGGCATCTTCTCGCTGCTCGTGGCTCTCCTTCTCCTGTTCGCTGTCTAATATCGGCATCAGGTATGGATCACGGCTCGCAGCAGCGTGCCGTGATCCTTCGCATTTGCACTACCCCTGGAGGTGAGCATGTTCGTGACCGAGGCTTTGGCCCAGTCAGCACCGGCGACAAGTGAAACGAATACCGGAACTCCGGCTGTCGGTCAGACCGCTCCGGAAGCAACGCATACGGAAACGGGAGTGGCACATGATGCCGGTCACGGATCTCCTGTGTTCCCACCGTTCGATCAGTCCACTTACGCATCCCAGCTTCTTTGGCTGGCCATTACGTTCGGCCTTTTCTACGTGCTCATGAAAAAGGTCATCGTGCCACGTGTCGGCGGTATTCTTGAAGACCGTCACGGCCGTATCGCACAGGATCTCGATGAAGCGTCCCGGCTGAAGGCCGAAGCTGACGCTGCTATCGAAACATATGAAAAAGAACTTGCCGCTGCTCGCGCCAAGGCTGGCTCCATTGCCGCCGCCGCCCGCGATGCTGCGAAGGTCAAGGCTGATGCCGACCGTGCCGCAATCGCAGCTGAGTTGACCCAGAAGGTGAACGCTGCCGAGGCACGGATCCAGACCATCAAGCAGCAGGCATTCGCCGATGTCGGTGCCATTGCTGAAGAAACAGCAACTGCGATTGTCGATCAGTTGATCGGCACCAAGGTCACAGATGCAGATGCCAGAGCAGCCGTTGCCGCCGCATCCGCAGTGAAGGAGGTTTGATATGGCGTTTGATGCAACATTTTTCGCACTCGTCGGCCTCGTTCTCTTCTTTGTTCTGATTGCCTACCTGAAGGTGCCAGGCATGTTGGCAAGTTCGCTCGATGAGCGGGCGGGCAACATCAAGGAAGAACTGGCGGAAGCCAAGCGTCTGCGTGAAGAAGCCCAGCACCTGCTGGCCGAATATCAGCGCAAGCGCAAGGAAGCAGAAGCAGACGCAGCCAACATCATTGCGGCTGCCGAACGTGAAGCCGCAGCCCTGACGGCAGAGGCCAAGGTAAAGACGGAAGAATTCGTCGCCCGCCGCAATGCTCTGTCGGAGCAGAAGATCAAGCAAGCCGAAACCGACGCCATCAGCGCCGTTCGCTCTGCTGCTGTCGATCTTGCCATCGCCGCATCTGAAAAGCTGATCGCTGAGAAGACGACAGCCGCTACCAAAGCCGGTCTTTTCAACAACGCTGTTGGCGAGGTCAAGGCGCGTTTGAATTGATCATACGAAGCCTGACGCATTAAAGCGTCTGTCGTAGATAAGTATGAGACCCCTGCCGAGAAATCGGTGGGGGTTTTTCTCATTTGTAGCTTACGTCGAAGGAATGGATTTAAGCCCGCACTTAGATACCAGATGCAACAACTTGGTTTGGACCTCAGAGTTTGCCTGTGCGGGTAAGATAGGAAGCTATCATTTTGTATAACTTTTAACAGTGCGGAGTAGATGTGTCTGGATGATGCGAGATAAGGTTGCATATTTCCAATGATATTGACCATCAAGACAAGAAATCCACTCGATCTGGACTATTAAAACTGCACATCGTCAATTGTTCAAATATTAATAAAATTTCAACTATGATGATGGAATATATCTATCACGGTATAGTATGAAATGCCTTGATACTCGGGAAGCTTCAATTTTCCAGTTCCGGCTAACTCTCAACCGTCTGAAATATTCTGTGCATGCGAATTTTTATCCAGCAGACATTTGAAGCGGTCGGACCATTCCGCGACGGGAGATTATTCATGAAGATATCCATAGGTGTTGTTCTTGCCGGTCTGTCTGGTATCATGTTGCTCGTCGCAGGCGTGCAGGGAAGTTTTTCGATTTCCTCCCTGAACCAGATCAGATCCGGGATCGACACGATCGTCGGTGAACGTGTTCCTGCTTTCATTCTGCTCGGCAGATTGAATGGCGAAGTCGGTAATATCCGAAATGCGCAGAGCTCCATCGTCAGTTCGACGCCAGACAGCCGGGCGCAATTCGAGACGCAGATGCAAGCTGCGCGGACGGCGCTGGATGCTGAATTCCGTGAATATCAAGGGTACCTTGTAGACGAGGCAGACAAGACGCATTTTGCTACCTTCGCAGAAAAATGGAAATTGTCCGAAGCGCGCTGGAGCGAGGTTGAGGCATCCCTGAAAAGCGGGAAGCCGGAAGAAGCACGATCGAAATTTGTGGGCGAGGCCTTGGCTGCGTACAACGACGCGAAATTGGCTCTCCAGAGCGCAGTCGACGACATGGAGAGTGATGTCAGAGCTGAGGGTGATACCACAACGCAGATCTCAGAATCTGCCGTCTTGCTCAACTACATCTCGCTTGGCATTGCTCTTGCAATTGGAACATGCGCGGCTTTATTTGGAAACTTCCATCTTGCAAGACCATTGGTGCGGATGACTGATCTCATGCGGCGCCTGTCCGATGGCGATACCAACATCACCATTCCGGCCCGTGAACGTAAAGATGAGATCGGTGCAATGGCGCAAGCTGTTGAGGTATTCCGCCTTGGTGCAATCGACAACAAGCGCTTGGAAGCGCAAGCGGAAAGTGATCGTAGACAGACCGAGATTGACCGATTGGCGGCGCAGGAGAAGGCAGAGGCCGATGCGAACGAGCGACTGAGAGCGGCGACATCCGGATTGGCGGATGGGTTGAAGCGCCTGGCCGCCGGTGATCTCGCGTTTCAGATCAATGATGTCTTTGCGCCGGATTTCGAATCGCTACGACACGATTTCAACCGCTCGCTCAAGCAGTTGGGTGGCACGCTGTCTGAAATCTCGCTTTCCATCGAAACGATGAATGACGGAACACGTGAGATCGCCCATGGCTCGGTGGATCTTTCCAAACGAACAGAACAGCAAGCGGCGACGCTGGAAGAAACAGCGGCAGCTCTGGACCAGATCACCGTCAATGTCGCCAGTTCCACGAAACGGGTCCAGGAGGCCCGTGGCGCTGCCACCGAAGCCAACCGTGCCGCAAAGCTGTCAGGAGACGTGGTTGCGACCGCAGTGGATGCCATGCAGCGGATCGAGCAATCATCAGGGCAGATTTCCAACATCATTGTCGTGATCGACGAGATTGCTTTCCAGACCAATCTTCTGGCTTTGAACGCAGGTGTAGAAGCTGCGCGTGCCGGGGAGGCGGGTAAGGGCTTTGCAGTGGTCGCGCAGGAGGTTCGTGAACTGGCGCAGCGTTCGGCAAAAGCCGCCAAGGAAATCAAGGAACTGATCAGCAAGTCGTCGGTAGAAGTCGAGAATGGCGTCAGTCTCGTGCGCCAGACAGGTGATGCTCTGAAGACCATCGAAAGCCATGTGACCGTGATGAACGAACACATGGGTGCGATTGCCACCTCGGCTCAGGAGCAGGCCACAGGCCTCGCCGAGTTGAACACCGCCGTCAACCAGATGGATCAGACGACTCAGCAAAATGCTGCGATGGTCGAAGAAACGACGTCCGCTACGTCGGCTCTTGCCAGCGAAAGCGACAAGCTGCGCACATTGTTGCAAAAATTCCAACTCGCCGCGAACCCATCACAAGGCCGGGATCATGGTTCCTATGAGATGAGACGCGCCAGCTAAGCACCTGCATCTACTCTCATCGGACGAAAGCTCATCCGATGAAGCGGGCAGGGGCCGTTTGCCTCAATAGCGCGCAAATGCGCTGGCGTTCCATACCCTGCATGTGATTCGAAGCCATAGGCCGGATGTAACAATCCGGCCTTTTCCATCATCCGGTCTCTGGTAACCTTGGCGATGATCGACGCGGCAGCAATGGACACCGAGCGACCGTCGCCTTTGATGACAGCCTTTGCTGCACAGGAAAGACCGGGAGGGATATCGCGCCCATCTGCCAGCACGATGGCGGGAGCGACGTGAAGTCCCAGCACAGCCCGGCGCATCGCATCCAGGCTTGCGCGCAAGATGTTCATGCGGTCGATCAGAACAGGGCCGGACGAGGCAACTGATACGATGGAGGTTTGAAGAATTTTCTCGAACAGAACTTCCCGACGCGCTTTTGAAAGCTTCTTTGAATCATCCAGGCCATCGGGAATATTGTCGGGGTCCAGAATAACCGCGGCTGCAACAACGGGACCGGCCAGAGGGCCACGTCCCGCCTCATCCGTTCCTGCTACCGGCCATTGACCGCGCCTTTTCGCTTCAAGTTCCAGACTGAAATCCGGGCCACTATCGAGCATGTCAAAAAGTGCGGGAGAATCGGATGCTGTGCGTTGCTTCATGCGGCAGAAACTCGCACAGGCAACCGATCTCCCGCAAGCCCCCGGTCGCAGCGTGTTTGCAACAGCCAAGGGGCGGTGGCTGTTAACACGAGGTCTCATGACCTCTGAGCTCTTTCAATTGGGGCAAAAGAGCTGAACGCATGCGAAGCGGCAGATTACCGGGGGCATAACCCGTAGCGCAGGGCATAGACGCTACGGATATTCTCGCGCATCAGGCCAATGGCGTGATGCAATTTTGTCTTCACGTGTGTCGCGATCGTTCAGTCGAACGACGGCACGCCCGTGTGCTACAGAAGTGAGAGCTGCACGCCTGCACCTCCTGGCGCTATGAACAGATCGTCGCGAAGCTGAATGCCGCGTCGGATCAGGCCAAGCCTCTTGGTCGCCATCTCGAAGCGGCGGCCAATCTGCCAGGCGTAAGGACCTGCCCCCTTCATACGCTTGCCAAATTCAGCATCGTAATCCTTGCCATCCCGCATGGAACGCACCAGCGACATGACATGCTGGTAACGATGCGGGTAGTTGCGCAGCAGCCATTCCCGAAACAACGGGCTGACTTCCAGCGGCAGGCGAAGCAGGACATAAGATGCCTCGGTCGCCCCCGCTGCCTTTCCGGCCTCCAGCACCCGCTCGATTTCATGGTCGTTCAGCGCAGGAATGACGGGTGCCATCATCACCGCAGTTGGAATGCCTGCATCCGTCAGCGTCTTTATTGCCTCCAGCCGCTTGGTGGGTGTTGCCGCGCGCGGTTCCATGCTGCGCGCCAGCTTCCGGTCGAGTGTCGTCACCGATATACCGACTTTCACCAGACCCTTGGCCGCCATAGGACCCAGAATGTCGATGTCGCGGGTGATCAAGCCGGACTTGGTGACGATGGCGACAGGGTGCTCGGCCTTGGCCAACACTTCGAGGATTTGGCGCATGATGCGCCATTCCCGCTCGATCGGCTGGTAGGGGTCGGTATTGGTGCCGATGGCGATCACCCGCGCCTTGTATCCCGGCTTGGCCAGTTCCCGTTCCAGAAGCTTTGCGGCATCGGGCTTGGCAAACAGCTTGGCCTCGAAATCCAGACCTGCTGAAAGCCCCATATAGCTGTGGGTTGGCCTTGCGAAACAATAGATGCAGCCATGCTCACAGCCGCGATAGGGATTGATGGATCGGTCGAAGGGGATATCCGGCGAATCGTTGCGGGTAATGATGCTTCGCGGTTTTTCCACCTGAACCTCGGTGCGGAACTCCGGCAATTCCTCGATGATCTGCCAGCCATCGTCGACAGGCTCGTGCTGCAACGTCTCGAAACGCCCACCGGGATTGATGCCCGCACCACGCCCACGACGGCGGTCGATCTCGATCCGCAGGCCGGATGCATCGGCCAGCGCATTGGCAATATCTGGCGTGTGGCCCGGCTGGAATGCAGCCTGCCCGGAAAGCACATGTTGTCTCATCTGGATGCTCCTGACCGGTATGAACCGGCTTGGTGGATGCACCGATTCTTAAACCACGAATGAGAACAATACAAGAACAAAATGATAAAACGGGTGATAGCAATTTCTTTTGCGTTGCGGTAGAAATTTTATCGATGAAATGTTGTGGCTGCGCGGGCTTTGCTATTTTATCCATCATGAGGGATCACACGCTGATAGACATATGCTGACAGTCATCATGGAATGCCGGGATCAGGAGCCGGAGCTTGCTCATACCCTTTCCACGCTCGTTTCAGGTGCCGTGGAGGGGCTGATCAGTGACGTCATCGTGTTGGATCACGCCTCCAGCGACGGCTCGGAGCGTGTGGCCGAGGCCGCGGGCTGCCGGTTTCATACGGAATGGGACATCAGGGATATTATCGGCTCGGCACGCGGCGAGTGGATATTGATGATGGAGCCGGGCAGCCGCCCGCAAAGCGGCTGGATCGCTGACATCAGCGAATATACGGCGCTGAGCAAGATGCCGGCACGTTTTGCTCCCTCGCGCCACTACCGCCCATCGTTTCTGTCGCGTTTCATCCGGCGCAGACCGCCGCTGGAATATGGCCTGTTGCTGACCAAGCAGGAAGCGCTGTCGGTCGCCAGATCAAGCATGCCGCTCGATCATTTCCCCAAATCACAGAAAACCCGTCGGCTGAGTGCAGAGCTCATACCCTCATGGGTGCTGCGCGCGGCGCGCTAGTCACCCCTGCGCCTTGCCGCGCTTCAAGTGCTCATCCAGACGCGGCATGATTTCCACGAAATTGCAGGGCATGTGTCGGTAATCCAGCTGCGCCTTCAGGATTCCATCCCACGCATCCTTGCAGGCGCCGGGAGAGCCGGGCAGCACGAAGATGAAGGTGGAGTTGATAAGCCCAGCCGTCGCCCGCGACTGGATGGTGGACGTGTTGATCTTGTCATAGGAGATGCGGTGAAAAACGGCAGAAAAGCCGTCCATCCGTTTCTCGAACAAAGGCTCCAGCGCGTCCGGCGTCACATCCCGTCCGGTAAAACCCGTGCCGCCGGTGGTGATAACGACGTCTATCTCCTCGGACAGCGTCCAGCCCTGCACCTGTGCCTGAATGGCTGCCTTGTCATCTGCCACGATGGCGCGGTCCACCAAAAGATGACCAGCATCGGCAATGCGAGCGACGAGTGTATCGCCCGATTTGTCGTCCGCCAGCGTGCGCGTGTCGGAGACGGTCAGAACCGCAATGCCGACGGGAATAAAGGTTCGCTCAGCATTCATCTTGGCAGCCCATCTATGGTTTTTGTTGCCTGAACATACCAGCCGGGACGCTGTTGGCGAAGGCGGGCAGCGGCAGATTGCGCATTTTCCATCGTGTCGAAAAGCCCAAAACAGGTCGCACCGGAACCGGACATGCGAACCAGTTCCGCGCCGGCCTCTGACAGCAGGGTGGAAGCCTCGCCGATCTCTGTCAAAACCGCCCGCGCCGGCGGCTCGAGATCATTGCGGCTTTTGCCGATGAAGGCCATCCATGGTTCATCGCCCCGCTGCCCGAGAGGAGGATTGTTCTTGTTTGCCAGGCGCCTGAAAATCTCCGGCGTCGACACAGCCTTCAACGGATTGACGAGAACAAGGTTCAGCACGGGCATATTATCAATCATCTCGATGTCTTCGCCAATACCACGCGCCATCAGCGGTTGGCTGGCAAGGCACATCGGCACGTCTGCACCCAGTTTAAGGGCGATCTCGGCGAGTTTGGCGGGCGCTAGTGCGAGTTCCCAGTGGCGGCACAGGCCGCGCAAGGTGGCTGCCGCATCCGCCGACCCGCCGCCGATACCCGATGAAACGGGCAGGTTTTTCTCAAGATGGATGGCAACCGGCAGGCATTCCATTCCGCATGCCTGACGCAGAAGATCCCGTGCCTTCAGCACGAGGTTGTGTCCAGCATCGTCCCGGGTGAGAATGTCGGAGAAGGGGCCGGACATGGAAAACCCATCTTCTGCCGCGTCTTGAATGTGGATGACATCGCCTGCCTCGGTGAAGGTCACCAGCGTTTCCAGCAGATGATAACCATCTGCCCGCTGACCTGTCACATGCAGAGCGAGATTGATCTTGGCGGGAGCGGCCTCTGTCGTTTTGACCGCTCCGCTAGGCTCATGCGCAGGCATAATGCATCAGGACTTCTTGTCCGGCGCTGGCGTTGGAGCCACTGGCGGCGGTGGTGCCTGCTCCTTCTTGGCGGTGTTTTCCGCTTCCTTTTCCAGCGGAGGCAGGCCGTTGGCGATCTTTTCCTTCACCTTGGCCTTGTCGACATCGTCGCTATCGCCGATGAGAGCCCGGTTCCACTGGTAAACAGCTTCGATCTTGCGGCCTACGCGCCAGTAGGCATCGCCCAGATGGTCGTTGATGGTCGGGTCTCCAGCGCGCAACTCGATAGCCCGCTCCAGCTCCGTCACCGACTCATCGAACGCGCCAAGGCGGAAATGCGCCCAGCCAAGCGAATCGACGATGTAGCCATCATTCGGACGAAGCTCCACGGCACGGCGGATCATGTCGATCCCCTCATCGAGGTTCATATTCTTGTCGACCCAGGAATAACCAAGATAGTTCAAGACCTGCGGCTGTTCAGGGTTCAGCTCCAAGGCGCGTTTGAAATTCGGCTCGGCCTTGTCCCACTGCTTCAACCGCTCATAGGCAATAGCGCGCTGGAAGAAGATGGTCCAGTCGCTCTTCTTCGGCACGGCACCGATGACTTCGACGGCCTTGTCGTAATTGGCGGCCATCGCGGCGTAGTCCTTGGCGTCTGAAAGGACCGAGCCATAGGCGAGATAGGAGCGGATATCCGTAGGGTCGGATTCTAGCAGGGATTTGAGGTGCTTGCGCGCCTCTTCCACCTTGTCGGTTTGTGCCAGCGTCAGGCCAAGCTGCAATTCGGAGATGCGGTGCATCGGCGAATCCAGCGGGACTTCGCGGTAGAACGCAATGGCACGGTCCGGCTGCTTCTGAGCTTCGGCAAGTCCGCCCAGCAGAATCAGCGTATCGGCGCTTTTCGGGTCCAGCGCACGAGATGTCTGGAGATAGAGCGTCACGATTTCTTCCGCACCTTCGCGGTTCAGCGCACCGGCAATGGAAAACATCACAGAAGCCGCGCCTTCGGTTGCGGTCTCGACCTGCTGAAGCGGCTTTTCACCCTTTTCAATGCTCTGGCGCAACGCCTTCAGCGGCGCATAATTTGGCGCGAATGTATCGCCAACGGCAATGGTGTCGAGCGCCTTCTGCTTGTTGCCAGCTTTGGCTTCCAGCCGCGCCAGCGCCATCACGGCGCGCATATAGGTATCGGTCGCGGTCGCGCCACCTTCGCGGTCAGCCACGGCGTCGTTCAGGCTTTTGCGGGCGGCTTCGGTATTACCGGTAACCAGCGCGATGGCACCGGCGTGGTATTTCTGGAAGATCGAGATCCAGCCTGGTCCCTTCATCCCATTGACCAGCGCCAAGGCTTCCTTGCCTTTGCCAGCGCCGGCGCGAGCCCATGCGGTCAGCAACGTGTTGACCATGCGGTCCAGATCGTTGGGGCCGGTATATTTCAGGATTTTTTCCGCAGCGGAAAATTCCTTGTGCTTGATGGCTGCCAGCGCGCGAATAATCGTCGTGACGCGCTCCACGGACGAATCGTTCTTCAACGAATCGGCAATCTTGGCGCCAGCTTCGAAATCGCCGCTCAACAGTTGAGCGATCATCAGGCGTTGGCGGATTTCCACGTTTGCGGTGTCGAATTCCAGCGCTTTTTGGTAAAGCGTGATGGCGGTGGCAAAATCCTGATCCACATCCGCTGTGCGCGCTGCCAGAAACGCGCCGGAGAAGGTGTTGACCTTTGCGGGATCGAAAATGACGGCTTCCTGTACCTTTTCGTCAGGCTTGGTCTCGGCAAAGGCGGCGGTCGGGCCAGCACTGATTGAGAGAGCGGCAATAAAAGCCGCGCCGCAGAAAAGACGAAATGCTGGTTTGCGCCGCATGAAGGAACCTTTGCTTTTGTGCATATGCACCGAAATTTCCGCTGCTGCCTTACAGTTCGGCGCACGCAGATGCACCTTGACCCTGTAATGCTTGAACTGGATTGTACTGTCCGAACCGAAAACGATTCAGGCGATGACGCACCACGTCACGATAGAATGGCTTTTTTGAAGCAAGCCCGCAAGAAATTCTGCTTGTTATTTCGGACTCGTGAGATGTCGGCATCACGAAACGCTTAGGTGGTTTCGCGATGAATGGAAGCCTTCAGTTCACCCGGTCGATGCAGAAGTCGATCACTTCCATCAGTGCGTTTTTCCAGGGGCTTTGCGGCAATGGGGCAAGCGCGTCACGGGCAATGGTGCCATAATGGTTGGCGCGGGTGATAGTGTCCGCAAGGCCATTATATTTCCGGATGAGGCCAAGCGCCGTCTCCAGATTTTCATCGGTGCTATCGCCGTTTTCAATCGCCCGCTTCCAGAATGCGCGCTCCTCCACCGTGCCGCGCCGGTAGGAGAGAATAACGGGAAGCGTGATCTTGCCTTCACGGAAATCATCGCCGGTGTTCTTGCCCAGATCGGCCGATTTACCGCCATAATCCAACACATCGTCCACCAGTTGGAAGGCGAGACCGAGATTCATGCCGTAGGATTTCAGCGCGCTGCGGGTAGCCTTGTCGGTTTTGGCAACGATGGGGCCTACTTCGGCAGCAGCAGCGAAAAGCGCTGCCGTCTTGGCGCGAATGACCTGAAGGTAATCGTCTTCGGTCGTTTCCATGTTCTTGGCGACGGACAGCTGAAGAACTTCGCCCTCTGCAATCACCGATGCCGCCGTGGACAGCACATCCAGCGCATCCAGCGAACCCACTTCCACCATCATGCGGAATGCCTGACCGAGAAGAAAGTCACCCACCAGAACGCTGGCCTGATTGCCCCAGATGGTGCGGGCCGTGGATTTACCGCGGCGCAGATCGCTTTCATCAACAACATCGTCATGCAGCAGGGTGGCGGTGTGCATGAACTCCACACTGGTCGCCAGCTTGATGTGATGGTCGCCCTTGTAATCGAACATGGCGGCGGATGCGAGGGTCAGCATGGGGCGCAGGCGCTTTCCACCTGATGAAATCAGGTGGTTGGCCACTTCGGGTATCATCTGGACATCTGAACCGGCCTTGGAGAGAATAAGCTGGTTCACTCTTTCCATGTCAGGACGTGTCAGGTCGACAAGCGGCTTGACGGATGCGAGTTTGTTTTTGCTTTCTTCAAGCGGTATGACGACGCCCAACGGTCCGGACTCCTGTTCACTATCGGGGCCGACAATAGAAAGCGTCGATGGAAGCGGCAAGGGGCGAATTGCCTCACACCCTTCAAAAAGATGGGATTTAACGTGGAAACTGACCTATGCGTGAGCTGATCCGTACAAACGATGCTGTTCTTCTGTCCTTCTCGGAGAGCCTCATGAAAGACGCTGGCATCCACTGCCTCATTGCCGATCAGGGAATGAGCATTCTGGAAGGTTCTCTCGGGCTTCTTCCGCGCCGTTTGCTGGTGGAGGAAGATCGGGGCGACGAGGCACGCCAAATTCTGACCGATGCCGGACTTGCCGACGAGCTTCGCGACGACGAGGCTTGAAAACCCATGGCAGCCACCGTTTCCGAAACAGTCGATGCGTTTCATCGCGGCCGCTTCCAGATTTTGCAGCCAAAGGGCAGGGGACACAGGGCTGGTATGGACGCCATGCTGTTGGCCTCTCTGGTCGCCGATGAAACCCCGTGCCGCGTGGCCGATCTGGGTGCGGGTGCCGGTGCCGCAGGCATGGCGGTGGCCTCTCGTCTGGAAAAGGCTGATGTTACCCTGTTCGAGTTTTCGTCGGAAATGGTCGATTTTGCGCATCGAAGCCTGCTGCTTGCTGCAAATGCGGCGTTAGCAAATCGTATCCGCGTCAAACAGGCAGACGTTACCCTGCGAGCCGATGCCCGCAGGGAGGCGGGGCTGCTGGACAACCATTTCCACCACGTCATCATGAACCCGCCCTATAACGACGCAAGCGACCGTAAAACGCCCGACGTATTGAAGGCCGCAGCCCATGCCATGACGGACGATCTGTTCGAAAATTGGCTGAGAACCGCCGCGGCCATCCTGGTTCCAGGCGGCCAACTTTCCCTCATCGCCCGCCCCCAATCCATAGCCGATATCATCACCGCCTGTGGTCGCCGCTTCGGCGGCCTTGAAATTACCCTCATCCACCCAAGATCAGGCGAAGACGCGGTACGAATGCTCGTCACAGCCATCAAAGGCTCTCGCGCAAGGCTTACATTTCGCGCGCCGCTGACCATGCATGCCGATGACAGCCACGCGTTTTTGCAGGCGGTAGATGATTTGAGCAATGGGCGTTTTGGCTATCGGCGCAATGATGCGCGGAATCGGACCTAGGGGAAACGGCCAACCACCACCTCACCAAATTATCACCGCCCCGGCCCATTGTCTTTGCCCCAGCCATACCCACATCGGTTCACATAGGAATGACGATGAGGATAAAATGGCCGGATTTTTGAAACGACTGGTGCCGAAGCGGTTTCGCAAGACGGAGCTGATTATTCCCGTGGTGCGTATGCACGGGGCGATCATGGCAGGCGGCAGTCAATTTCGTCCGGCGCTCAATCTCGCCTCATACGCTCCCTTGCTGGACAAGGCTTTCGGCATGAAGGAAGCGCCCGTCGTCGCCATCACGCTGAATTCTCCCGGCGGCTCCCCGGTCCAGTCGCGGATGATCTACAATCGCATTCGCCAGTTGGCCGAAGAAAAGAACAAGAAAGTTCTGATTTTCGTAGAGGACGTTGCGGCATCCGGCGGTTACATGATTGCGCTGGCGGGCGATGAGATCATTGCCGACCCGACCTCCATCGTCGGCTCCATCGGGGTCGTCTCGGGCGGCTTCGGTTTTCCTGAAATGTTGAAGAAGATCGGTGTCGAACGACGCGTCTATACAGCAGGCCAGAACAAGGCGATCCTCGATCCCTTCCAGCCGGAAAAAGAAGGCGATATCGAATATCTGAAGTCGCTCCAGCTCGAAATCCATAATGTTTTCATCGATATGGTCAAGCTGCGCCGTGGCTCGAAGCTGAAGGACGATCCGGCGCTCTTCTCCGGCCTGTTCTGGACGGGCATGCGTGGCCTTGATCTCGGGCTCATCGATGGTCTGGGCGATATGCGCGATGTGCTGCGCCGTCGTTATGGCGACAAGGTCAAGCTTCAACTGGTCAGCGGCGCGCGCAATTTCGTCGGCAAGAAACTGCCGGGCGTCGATCTTCACGCACAGTCAATCGCTGCATCCGCCGCTTCGGGGCTTGCGGAGGTGGCGGAAGAAAAGGCATTGTGGGCGCGTTACGGATTTTGATGGACAAACGATAGATGGCCCAATTGATAACGCTCGCCCTGCTCATGTTCGGGGCGATCATTCTTTACAAACGTTTCGTCGGCGATGCGCGGAAACTGTCGGAGAAAACCAAACGACAGGAAAAAGAACGCGAAACAGGTGCCACCGGTACGCTGATCAAAGATCCGACGACCGGTGAATACCGCGTCAAGAAGGAAGACGAGGTCTGACCAGACCTCAAGTGGCTGTTCACCAGCCGCCCCCTCCACCACCACCGCCACCAGACCCCGACGAACCGCCGCCACCGGAAAAGCTTGACGAAGACGAGCTCACCGGTGCCGGTATCGTCGAGGCGATGGTCGATGCCATGGTTGAGGAGAAGCCGCCGATGCGGGTTCCGAAATTGCTGTAGTTACCGCTGTACCAGCCGGGCGAATATTCTCCCGCTTGAGCACTCGCCAGCCACGTCTCGAATGTCTCGCTCCACGGTTTTTCGACGCCTAGCGCGACAGCGTAGGGCAGCAGTTTCTCGAAATGTTGCGGAGACATGGCGGGCGCATCCTGCATGTTCATCCGGTCTTTTTCGGCAACGGTTAGATAGAGGCGTAGCCCTTCGATCCCATCCATCAGCTTGCGCCCCAGCGGTGTCGGAGCACCCATGAGGAACAGGAAAAGTACGTTGATAAGAACGATCAGGCCGATAGCCGCGACCGCCAGAGATCCGGAATCATGGGTGTGGTCGAGAAACACCGATGCCAGAAGGCCTGCAATCATGGTAAAACCGATAAAGCCTGCAACGGCCATGAAGAAAATACTGCCGATACGCGACAGTAGGGATTTACCGCTTTTGCGCATCTTTCCGAAGATCGTTGCGCCAATGGCAAAAAACACCGCCGTCATCACCAGCGTGATGACGCCACCAATCTCGTTCTCATCGAAATTACCGGTGATCAGCGCAGCCAGTATGATCGTGATGCTCAGCATCAACCCGCCGACGATGTAGGCGAAATTGCTGCGATAATATTTGCCGCGATGTTCCTTTTCGATGGCCGCGCGAAAGTCGTCGCCCGCCTTCTGAACCTTCACGCCATTCGCCTTGTTGATGGTCAGGCTATCGCCCGGCGCGCCGATGGAGGACAGCAGCGTGCGCTGGCCAACGGGCAGGCTGTCCTCGATCTTTTTGTCGGTGCGGCGGATGACGATGGATGTCTCCAAATCCTCCAGCACCACATAGCCTTTGACAGCAAGATCGAGCGCAGTGGCCGAAATCGCCGTCCAGCCCGCGCCGGAAAAGCCTCTGTTGTCGATATAGTTGACCAGCGCTGGGGATACGCCCTCCGGCGGGTCCCAGCGCGGCACGATGAGGCCTTCAGCCGGGTCGCGGCCAACCGCTGCCCAGGCATTGTAATAATAGGCGATGACGACGAGCAGGCCGATGCCGGAAATCAGCAGACCCAGATGGTCCTGCAACCACCAACTCCGTTCCTGCGCAGCCGTCGGCGCGTCGATGACACCCTTCGGCAGCTTCACCGCAATCGTCATGCCTTCGCCCTGATAGAAGGGGCGCGTCGAGGCGAAGAACACCTCGTTGCCCTCGGTCATGATGCGGGCATCCTTGCCCGTCGCGCCGAGCTTTCCGGTAAAGACGGCGGTGTCGGTCGGCGTCATGTTTTCAGGCAGGGAAATGGTGGCCGAGATGTCGCGCATCGGAAACTGCCAGCCATTGCCGGTCACGTTCCAGGTCAGCTCGTCATAACCATCGAAATAGCGGATCTGCCGGTCAGTGGTGTAGGTGATCTGGAAAACATGATCGCCATCGGCCAAAAAGCGGTCGGCATTGCCGGTATAGATGCGGATGCCGCCATCGATGCTTTCGGTGCGCCAGTCCTCGGGCGAACCATCCCGCTCCACGGATAAAACACCGAAGCCGACCTTGGTGCGGCTGCCGTTCTTGTCCAGCGCATAAAGCGGAAAATCACGGAAAATGCCGCGCTTGATCCGGTCGCCTTCGGAGCGGGCCGTGATCGTTTCCGTGACTGTCAGCTGGCCGCTTTTGGCGACATCCACCACGGAGTGATAGGAGCTGATGAACTCTTCGGCCGCAGCGGGAAGAGCCGCCAGCATGAAGACGAAAAGTGCGAGACATCTTGCCGCAATGGTCTTCACGGTCGGCCCTTTCTGGCGTTTCAGTCCTGTCCGGTTTCGTTGTATTCCACACCCAGTGAACCAAGAGCTTTCCAGTAACCGGGATAGGTCTTGCCCACGCAAACAGGGTTCTGAATGGCGATGCCACCAGTTTTCAGGCCCGCCAGCGCAAAGCTCATGGCAATGCGGTGGTCGTGGAACGTGTCGATCGAGGCAGACACTGTCTGTCCCGCCAGTGCCGGATCGGCATGCACGATCAGATCGTCGCCGTCTTCTTCCGCCAGCCCTTCGCGGATACCATTGAGGCCGAGAGACAGCGCCCGGATACGGTCGCACTCCTTCACCCGCAGATTGGCAATGCCCACGAAACGCACCGGCGTGGTGTTGTAAGCGGCCAGCACCGCAATCGTCGGAATGGCATCCTGCATCTGGCTGCCATCGATCTCGGCAGGCAGGTTGGGAAACTGCGCCATCACGGCATAGGCCTTGGCATCCGGCTGTGTGAAGGCATCCGCAGGTGTGCCTATATCGATCTGGCCGCCCGTCAGCAGCTCCGCGCCCCAAAGATAGGTGGCGGCGGAGGCATCCGGCTCGATGTGGAAATCCGTGGCCTTGTAGCCTGTCGGATGCACGCGCCAGATGGCGTTGCTCACCCGCTCCACCGTCGCGCCGAAGGCTTCCATGGCCGACACGGTCAGGTCGATATAACCCTTCGCGCCAATATCCTCACCCGCCAGAATGATGTCCAGCGGCTTTGCTCCGCAGGGTGCGGCCATCAGAAGGGCCGAGACATACTGGCTAGAAAGATTGGCGTCGATGGTGACGCTGTCCCTGGTGAAACCCTGTCCGTTGCCCTTCACCGTCACCGGCGGGCAGCCCGTTGCCGCGTCCGCGTCGATGCCGAGTGCGTTCAGCGCCTCCACCAGCGGCTGGATCGGCCGCTTGCGCATATGCTCGTCACCATCGACAACAACAGTGCCATCAACCGAGGCAACCGCTGCCGTCAGAAACCGCGTGGCGGTACCTGCATTGCCAAGGAAAAGCGGCTTGGCCGGTGCCGTCAACACGCCCCTGCTTTCCACCACGAAGCTCGTCGCATCCGGCTCGGTCACATCAACGCCCATGGCGCGCAGCGCTTCCGCCATATACAGCGTGTCGTCGCTTTTCAGCGCGCCGGTCAGCGTGCTTTTACCCTTGGCGAGACCGGCCAGCAGCAACACGCGGTTGGTGATGGATTTGGAACCGGGCGGCTCCACCTTGCCGGAAAGAGGATGGTTTGGCGGGGTGATGGTCAGTTCGATCATGGTTCTATCAATTTCTCCCAGCAAAAATGCTGGTTCTCGACATCAGAATTTAACAGTGGGAACGGCGCGGTCCGCTTCGTTGGTGATCTCGAAAAACGGCGCTTTGGTAAAGCCGAAATTGCGCGCCACGAGGTTGGAGGGAAAGCTCTCCACCTTGACGTTCAGATCACGCGCCGAACCGTTATAATAGCGGCGAGACATCTGGATTTCGCCTTCGATGGTTTCCAGCGATGCCTGCAATTCCAGAAAACCCTGATTGGCCTTGAGATCGGGATAGGCTTCCGCCAGCGCAAACAACTTGCCCAGCGCCTGGCTCAAAAGCCCTTCCGCCTGCGCACGCCCCTCGACATCACCCGCTGGCACGGCTTGAGCGCGGTTGCGCATGGCAACAACTTCCTCAAACGTGCTTCTCTCGTGGGCTGCGTAGCCCTTCACGGTTTCGATGAGGTTGGGAATAAGGTCGGCGCGGCGCTTCAACTGCACGTCGATGCCCGACCATGCCTCTTCCTTCATCTGCCGCGCGGTGACGAGACCGTTATAGATGAAGACGACATAGATGGCGATTGCCGCGATAATTGCCAGTGCGATATACATGTCCCAGTCCCCCTCATGAAACCTTATGGTCTGGCCGAACGATAGTCGTTCCGGCCCGCCATGTCATCGCCTGTCAAACAACACGTCAGGCCGCGTTTTTATTCCAGTTCGCACCGCCCGCATCCGTCATCAGAAAGGCCTCGCCGCAAGCCTTGGACAGTGTGCGAACGCGCAGGATATAGCTCTGTCGCTCGGTCACGGAAGTCACGCCGCGCGCGTCCAGCAGGTTGAAAACATGGGATGCCTTGATGCATTGGTCATAGGCCGGAAACACGCATTTGTGCAGGACATGATTGGCGTTCTCCCCGGGCGCACCTGCGTCCAGCAGCGCCTTGCATTCCTTTTCCGCATCGATGAAGTGGCGGTGAAGCATGGCGGTGTCGGCATATTCGAAGTTGTGACGCGAATATTCCTGTTCGGCCTGTAGAAAAACATCGCCATAGGAAATCTTCTCGTCGCCCTCGCGACCGTTGTAATTCAGGTCGTAGACATTATCCACGCCCTGCACATACATGGCCAGCCGCTCGAGACCATAGGTCAACTCACCCGCAACAGGGGAGCATTCGATGCCGCAGACCTGCTGGAAATAGGTGAACTGCGACACTTCCATGCCGTCGCACCAGCACTCCCAGCCCAGACCCCAGGCGCCCAGCGTCGGGCTTTCCCAGTCGTCTTCCACAAAGCGCACATCGTGCAGCAGCGGGTCGAGACCGATGGCCTTCAGCGAGCCGAGATAGAGTTCCTGCAAATTGGAAGGGTTGGGCTTCAGAATGACCTGATACTGGTAATAATGCTGCAACCGGTTCGGGTTCTCGCCATAGCGACCGTCGGATGGACGGCGCGATGGCTGCACATAGGCGGCCTTCCACGGCTTCGGTCCCAGCGCCCGCAATGTGGTGGCCGGGTGAAACGTACCCGCGCCCACTTCCATGTCATACGGCTGCAAAACCGCGCAGCCCTTGTCGGCCCAGTAATTGTGCAGCGTCAGAATCAGCGCCTGAAAGGAACGCTTCGGGTTCATATGGTCTGGAACGTCGGTCATTGCAGTCATCACGGCCATCGATTGTTGTCGGTAAGTGCCCACTTACTCTGGATGCGGACAGGTGCCACGGGGAAGGGTTGCGGGTCAAGAACTTCTGTGTGGGTGAGGGTGCGGCGGATGCTTCGAGGGCGCCGCGCACCACTTCAGCATGAGGTCGGCGTATGCCGCTCACCCCCCCTCTGTCCTGCCGGACATCTCCCCCTCAGGTGGGGAGATCGGTAAAAGGCACGCTCACTGCTCCAATCGTAGCCGTCAGAGGGATGCACCGGCAAAACATGCTGTCGTCCCCGCCGCACCCTTCAAGATGTCCGGTGAGCCTGCCCCCAGCCAATCTCCCCACCTGAGGGGGAGATGCCCGGCAGGGCAGAGGGGGGTGAGCGGCACATTCGAACACCCAAAACAAAAATACTTCCCAACCAAATCAATCCCTTAACCGAAATCCCGCAAAAACATCAAAATCCTCCCGCAGTTTTCTCCACCTCCCGCGAATCACCCGCACAATCACCCCGTTCCGCCCTCGGATACACCGCAAGGCGTTGCGGCGAGGCGGGACCGGCGCTGGTGATAAGGAGGTTACGCATCCTCTCTGTCACCGGGGTCCGGCAGCAATCCCCCCGGCGGCAACGGGAGGAGGAGGACACCGGT